>CAMIVY010000019.1 GCA_946402275.1 uncultured Prevotella sp. | reverse complement strand
AGCACCATACCCAGGCACAGACCCAAGGCGAGGATGATAAGCGTCTCGTCGTTCAAATGTTTTTTTAATATGCGTATCAGCGTCGGTATAATCAGTATTCCGCAGACGAACCATCCAGCCAGCGTAATGGCCAAATCAACAACTTTGCCGGCTAATTCGGCACCTTCGAACTGATGGCGGATGGCTATACTGGAGAGCAATACCATCAGTACCACTGCCACCACATCCTCCACGATAAGGATGCTGGTCGCTCCCTTGACGAAACGCTCTTTGCTCAAGCCTGCCTCGTCTATGGCCTTCATCACGATAGTGGTGCTCGACATACAAAGCATGCCTGCCAGGAAGAGTGAGTTGACCATATCAAACTTAGCATCCCATCCTACAAGGTAGCCCAGCGCCATCATGCCCACAATGATTGTCAAAGCGCCTATTGCCGCCACTTTGCCGCTACTGATGAGGTTCTTCAGACGGAACTCCAGACCGATGCAGAATAACACGAACAGCACGCCGATGTCGCCCCATTGCTTCACGTTGTCTGGATTCACAAGGGACTTACCAAACAGATGAGGACCGACTAATACACCTGCAACAATGTAACCCAGAACCACAGGCTGCTTTAACAACTTAAACAGAATACTGACTACAGCTGCTGTAATCATCAAAACATATAAATCCTGTACCATATTATTTTGTCGTTTTAAATTAATGAATCGATATAAACAGTTAAGGCATATAATACTTGGTCAGGAAATAGGTTCTCTCCCAATCCACTATCTTTAGCTCGGATTCCTTGGCTGTATGGATGTCGTTCTCGTCGAGCACCATCACCTTCTTGTCCTCAAGGTCGTACAGTGGCCACTCCTTGGCTTTACCGTCAGGAGACTGGTCGGCAGTAAGCGACGGATTGCCCGTCTTGGCAAACTGTATCCACATCTTACGCACGGTCTTGCAGAATGTCTCGTCATACAATCTTCCCGTGAAGTCGTCGAGTTCCGGATGGGCAAACACCACTGACAACTCTGAGGCATGACCGGCTTTGATGAATGGCTGAGACGATTCCACCCTGTAGTAGTAGGTATATGACTTGCCACCCGCCTGGGTCTGCAGCTCGGACAGTCTGATTTGCGGTGCGACAAACATAATCTGGCTGAACAGCTGGACGGAAGGTTCGTAGCTTTCGCCCTTGATGTCATTACACCAGCTCATCACCAGTTCCCTCTCCTTGTCCGTCAATCGGGCCATTTCACCCTCCATGCGGTTCTTGGCCCATGCGTTCCAGACATCCACACCGGTTGCTCCCAGGAAAGTATTCATCTCGTCCTTGTTACAGCCCTGCAGAAACGCTATGTCCTTTGCCGCTCCGTTGGCGTATGCCTCCCACGTGTCCAGTGGCAGGAAACGGCCGTCCCTTTCCGGAAACGTAGGCATACCGAGTGTCTGATAAAATCCGAACAGGTCCGTCCACACTTCCGCAATCTTCTCTGCACTAACCTTTATAAGGTCGGAAACGGTCTTGCAGCCGAGTTTTTCCATCAACTTATCCGTAACGGCAATGGCCTGCTCCGGTGATCTCGTCTGACCAGGAGCACCACTCTGTGAGATGACACGCTTGAAATACTGATGAGAGCCCTTGACCAGCGGAAGTAGCGTACAACTTCCACCTCCAGCAGACTCGCCCCAGATGGTCACATTATCGGGATCACCGCCGAAGGCTGCAATATTCTCGTGAACCCACTTCAGCGCCTTAATCTGGTCCATGAGTCCCAGATTGGCAGCATCCTGATAGTCGTTACCGTCCGACAGGTGCGACAGATGCAGGAAACCGAAGAAGCTGACCCTGTACGTGATAGTCACAACAATCACGTCGGGGTTCTCTTTCACGAGCTTATGACAGTCATACTGAGGGTCAGTCGTTCCGCCGACCTCAAAAGCGCCACCGTAAATCCACACGATGACCGGCTTCTTTGCACCATCATCGTCCGACTTCCACAAGTTCAGATACAAGCAGTCCTCACCCATAGGATAAAGGGCTGCAGGGTCGCCCGGTGCCTGAACAGGGCTCTTTCCGTAATAATAGGCCTCATAGACCCCGTCGTTCGGCGTAACATCCACAGGAGCTTTCCAACGCATGTTGCCCACGGGCTGCTGACCCACAAAAGGAATACCCTTATAGGAAATGATGTTCTCCACCTTTTTGCCCACAAAGATGCCATTCACACACTTGGTGGCCAGCGATGCATCATAATTATGGTCGGCAATCGGCTTGTTCTCACCGTACTTAGCCATCAATTTCTCTTCAATCGCACTCATAGCATTATTTTTTAGTTATTTCTGTTGTATTTCGATAGATGAGTGCAAAGATACGAAGTTTTTCGCAAAACACAAAGAAAAAAAAGAGAAAAAGGGAGCGCCCCCTTTTTTCCTCTTCCGCACTACCTTTGGTCGCTTCACACCTTTACCATTTGAAATTAATACGCCTTCGGTTCCCAAAAGATACCCTGATTTCTTTAAATTAAATGTCAAAAGTGAAAAACGGAGTAACCAAAAATGGTTGCTCCGCTTTATGTCGTCCGCTATCGTACTCTTTTATGCTTTAAAGACTTCTTCGCCATCGACTATGGTGGCTACGATATTAGCCTGTGCCACCTTCTCGATGTCGTCATGCAGGAAGTCGCAGTCGAATACTGTCATGTTGGCAATCTTATCGACCTCGATAGAACCCAGGCGGTGCTCCTGATGGAACTGGCGTGCAACATTAATGGTCATAGCACGCAGCGACTGCTCGCGGGTGATAACCTCCTTTAGATTACGTGCCTTGACGCCTTCAATTCCCATGAATCCTGCTGGAGCATTACGCTTCTCTGCCATATAAATGCTGAACTTGATGTCCATCATCGGAGATACAGGATAGTCGGAGTGGAACACTACGTTGGCTCCTGCATCATAGAATGACTTGATAGGATATGCCTGATCTGCCAATTCCTTACCTACATATACTATTTCCTGGTCATAAATGCCCGGAACGGCTGGTGTCCATAGTGGTGGAACTGCTGCTACGGAACCGGTTTCTGCCATACGACGGACATCTTCATCGGTTACGAAGTGCAGGTGAGCCAGAACGTTGCGCTGGTCCTTGTTGCCGGTAATCTTTTCAGCATCCTCGATACATCCCAACATATAGTGTGTAGCACCACCACCTTCAGAGTGAACGTGTACGGACATACCCTCCTTGTTGGCCTCCACAATCATCTGTACCATCTTGTCGTGGTCGTTGAAGCGCTCTGCTCCGTGATATCCAGGTGTGTCAAGGTAATCTTGGTTCTGCCAACCGGTATGTGCTTCCGTCACACCATCGAGGTACGCCTTGACGCCCACGATGTGGAAGTATTCGCCGCTCATCTGGGCACGCTGGGCAGCAATGCGGGCAATCTCTGCCTTGGGGCTCTCAATGTTGTCGGTGACATACATATAGGCGTAGGTGCGCAGCTTCAGCTTGCCTTCCTTCTGTAGTTCATCGTATGCCTGTGGAGCAGCGCGATGTATAACATCCGCACCAGCATCACCAACGGCAGTATAACCTTTGCTAAACGCAAACTCCTGCCAAGAGAGCAGATAATCCTTGATGTCTCTCACCGTAGTAGGCAACTTCGGTACTATTTCAAACACAGGACCTTCGCAGAGATAGCCGTCAGGTTCACCATTCTTATCTACATGTACCAAGTCATAACCCCATTTTTTTGCATACTCTGCATCAACTCCTGCCCATTCCATCGCCTTTGTATTGAGAAGAATAGAGTGTCCGCCGCCAGTTTGCATAAAGAGCGGTTTGTCAGAACAAATCTCGTCCAGAAATGACTTGGTGACGTATTCTTCATTTTCAACCCAACCGGCAGCCACGTAGAAGTCGCGTTGCGGATTCTTCGCAATAAATTCTTTGATAATCTCTCGATATTTCGGATAATTTGTTAAGCCTGCCGCCATCAAGTTCGCCTGTCCGATAGCACGTTCTCCGGCAAAGCTGCCGTGACAGTGGGACTCAATAAAACCTGGATAGATAAAGTTGTTGCCATAGTCCAGCACCTTTGCGTCGGCACCAGCAAGTTTCTTTGCTTCCTCTACGTCTCCGATATATGAGAATATGCCGTTCTTAACTACTGCAGCCTTGGCAAAAGGCCTTTTTTCATCAATCGTAATGATGTTGCCGAGAATAATAGTCTGTTTCATAATGCTAATATTTATAGTTATGTAAAGGTAATATCCTCGAAAATAAACTGTTCTTAGTTCATCGTCTCTGCTTGCAAAGATACTATTATTTTTTGAAATATGAGAAAAGCTTGGCTCAAAATTTGCACGAATCGAAGATTTTTCGTATATTTGCACGAATTTTTCCCGATAACTACATAAAAATGGACGACGAAATAAAAGACCCGATTTCTGAGAGCAAAGAAAGCACAGAAGGTACAGAAGGTGCTGAGAACACCGAAACCACCGAAGGTGTCGAGGCGCATTCAGACTATACACCCGTGAACCGCTTCGATGCAGCAGCAGTACACCACCTGAGCGGCATGTATCAGAACTGGTTTCTGGATTATGCATCGTATGTCATCCTGGAGCGTGCCGTCCCTCATATCGAGGACGGACTGAAGCCCGTGCAACGCCGTATCCTGCACTCGATGAAGCGCATGGACGACGGACGATACAACAAGGTGGCCAACATCGTGGGACACACCATGCAGTTTCACCCCCACGGCGACGCCTCTATCGGTGACGCATTGGTGCAGATGGGCCAGAAGGACCTACTGATAGACACGCAGGGAAACTGGGGTAACATCCTGACAGGCAACAGGGCTGCTGCTCCACGATATATCGAGGCACGCCTCAGCAAGTTTGCGCTGGACACCGTGTTCAACCCAAAGACTACGGAATGGCAGATGTCGTACGATGGCCGGAACAAGGAGCCTATCACACTTCCCGTCAAATTCCCGCTGCTGTTGGCACAGGGGGCAGAGGGTATTGCCGTAGGATTGTCGTCGAAGATTCTTCCCCATAACTTCGTGGAGTTGTGCGACGCCGCTATCGCCTATCTGCACGGCGAGGAGTTCCACCTCTATCCAGATTTTCCCACCGGCGGTTCCATCGACGTCTCGAAATATAACGACGGACAGCGAGGTGGTTCGCTGAAGATACGTGCCAAGATAGAGAAACTGGACAACAAGACACTGGTAATCCGCGAGATTCCGTTCTCAAAGACTACGGAAACCATCATTGACTCCATCCTGAAGGCTATTGACAAGGGGAAAATTAAAGCCCGCCATGTGGAAGACCTTACCGCCTCGAAGGTGGAGATACAGGTGCAACTGGCTCCTGGTGTGTCGAGCGACAAGACGCTGGATGCTCTCTACGCCTTCTCCGACTGCGAAATCAACATATCACCAAACTGTTGTGTGATTGAGGACAACAAACCGCAATTCCTCACGGTGAGTGACGTGCTTCGCCATTCCACAGACCGCACCAAGGACCTGATACGCCAGGAATTGGAAATCCGCAAGGGCGAGTTGATGGAGCAACTGCATTTCTACTCGCTGGAGAAGATATTCATCGAGGAACGTATCTATAAAGACAAGAAATTTGAACAGGCACCCACCATTGATGCCGTTTGCGAACATATCGACGAGCGACTGACTCCCTTCTATCCGCAACTGATTCGTGAGGTTACCAAAGACGACATTCTGAAATTGCTGGAAATCAAGATGCAGCGTATCCTGAAATTCAACAAGGACAAGGCCGACGAACTGATGGCACGCATCAAGGCCGAGATAGAGGAGATAGACCGCGACTTGGCCAACCTCGTGGAGGTGACGGCACAGTGGTTCCAGTTCCTGAAGGACAAGTATGGCAAGGACCATCCGCGACTGACTGAGATACGCAACTTCGACACCATCGAGGCTACCAAGGTGGTGGAAGCCAATCAGAAACTATACATCAACCGTCAGGACGGCTTCATCGGTACTAGTCTCAAGAAGGACGAGTTCGTGTGCAACTGCTCAGATATCGACGACCTGATTATTTTCTACAAAGACGGTAAGTTCAAAATTGTACGCGTAGCCGACAAGCTGTTCGTAGGCAAGAACATTATCTGGGTGGATGTGTTCAAGAAGAACGACCAGCGTACCATATACAATGCCGTCTATCGTGACGGTCCCAAGGGCTACTACTACATCAAGCGCTTCAATGTATCGTCAGTCACTCGCGACCGTGAATACGACATCACGGCAGGCACCAAGGGTTCGCGTGTGGTCTATTTCACATCCAATCCCAATGGCGAGGCAGAGGTTATCAAGGTAACACTAGACCCCGCACCCAAGATGAAGAAAGTGTTCTTCGACAAAGACTTCTCCGAGGTAATGATCAAAGGACGTAGTGCAAAGGGTAATCTGCTGACGAAGTATCAGATACACCGCATCGGCATGAAGAGCCGAGGACACTCCACACTGGGAGGTCGAAAGGTATGGTACGACCCCGACGTAAACCGCCTGAACTACGATGAGCACGGACAACTGCTGGGCGAATTCTTTGACGGCGACCAGATATTGGTCATCCTCAAGAATGGTGACTATTACCTTACCAACTACGATCCCAACAACCACTTCGAGGACAACATCCAGCACATCGAGAAATATGCAGCCGATAAGGTATGGACCTGCGTACTCTTTGACGCTGACAATCAAGGATATCCGTACATCAAACGATTCCTCATGGAGGCTACCAAACGCAAGCAGAATTTCATCGGCGAGAATGCCAACTCACTGCAGTTGCTGCTCACCGACACGTTCTACCCCCGCCTGCAGATAACCTATGGTGGCAATGACGCATTCCGAGGCGCAGAAGAGATTGACGCTGAGCAGTTTATCTCCGTCAAAGGATTCAAGGCCAAGGGTAAGCGACTCACCACTTTCCAGCTGGAAAAGATAGAAGAGCTGGAACCATTGCGATTCCCTGAGCCAACTAAAAGCACGGAGAACGCAGACAATGAAGAGGAAGAGGAAAACCTGGATCCCGATGCAGGTAAGAGTCAGCAACAGGTGATAGACGAGTTGACGGGTCAGCTTACCATTAATTTCTTCCCCGATGAAGACGAGTAATATTGAAATGGAAAAACTCGACCTTGGTCGCTTCGTACCTTTAGGCCGAAGAATAAGAAATGCCAAAAGCTCTTTTTGGCATAGTACTATTCTTCATTATTCATTGGCATTACTCATTACTCATTTCTCATTTCTCATTTGCAATGCCCAGTCTGACGATAGTATAAAGGTGATCACCAATAGTCAGATGATAGGCATTGGTGGCACGAATGTGCTCGACACCTATCTGTCAGCAGAACACTTCAAAGGGTTTGGAGCAAGCTATCTCTCGCACACAGAACGGCAACGCACGGCAAGCCGATGGTCAACCATCGTGGAGCATGAGGCAAACCTCTCCACCGTCAAGGACCGTGTTAACAAGAAAAGCGAGCTGGAGGGTGCCTATAACCTCTATTGGGGAAAGTTATATAGCTGGCAGCTGATGGACGGAAAGTTGCGTCTGCAGGCTGGTGGAGTACTGAATGCCTCCTTGGGATTTATCTATAACACATCTAATTCCAACAACCCCGCTCAGGCACGTGCCCACTTGAACATCATGCCCACGGTAGCAGCGGCTTATCGCTTCCAGCTATTCGGAAAGAAGGTGCTGGCGCGCTATGAGGCAAACCTGCCACTGGCGGGTGTGCAGTTCTCGCCCAACTATGGACAGTCGTACTACGAGATTTTCTCACGTGGAAACTACGACCATAATATCGTGCCTACCACGTTTGTATGTGCCCCCGAGTGGCGACACCTGTTCACCCTCGACACTCCCATCAACCGTAAGTATTCCATCCGAATAGGCTATCTGGGTAACATGCAGCAGTCAAAAGTCAACGGACTACGCCAGCATATCTATACCCACCGCTTCATCATCGGCTTTACCAAACGTTTTTCTCTCATTTCTCACGCCTTATGAAAAAGTATCTAGTCTATTTGGTTTCATTTGTCCTTCTAACATCCTGCGTAGATGCCGAAGAACGTCAGAACAGTCCAACGGGAAATTTCGAGGCGCTATGGCAGATCTTGGACGAGCACTATTGCTTCTTTGACTATAAGCAGCATGAATACGGACTCGACTGGAACGAGGTATATCATAAATATAAGGTACGCGTGGATGACAAGATGAACGAAGACCAGTTGTTCGAAGTATTGTGCAACATGCTGAGCGAGTTGCGCGACGGACACGTGAACCTCACTTACTCGATGGACTACGGACGCTATTGGGCGTGGCAAGAGGCTTACCCAAAGAATTTCAACGACTCGCTGGAGCGACGCTATCTGGGTACAGACTACAAGATAGCCAGCGGACTTCGTTACCGCATACTCGACGACAACATCGGATATATTCGCTATGAATCCTTCCAACAGCCTATTGGCGAAGGTAATCTGGACGACGTCTTAGCATATCTGGCTCTCTGCAGAGGACTCATCATCGACATCCGAAACAATGGTGGCGGAGACCTGACCACTGCAGAGCTCTTGACAGCACGCTTTGTACATGAGAAAACACTCGTAGGCTATATGCAGCATAAAACGGGAACAGGGCATAGCGACTTCTCGGATATGGAACCGCAATACCTTGAACCTTCACGGAATATTCGGTGGCACAAGGGCGTCTGTGTGCTGACCAACCGTAGTGTTTTTAGCGCTGCCAATACATTTGCCGTCATGATGCGCGCCCTTCCTAATGTCAAAATAGTTGGCGACCACACGGGAGGAGGTAGCGGAATGCCTATGAGCAACTCGCTGCCCAACGGATGGAGCGTACGCTATTCTGCCTGTCCGATGTACGACCGAGACCGCCAACAGACGGAGTTCGGCATAGTCCCCGACATCCAGGTATCCATAGGCACATCCGAAGATGATGAAATCATAGAAACGGCAAGAAAACTACTCGTGAAGTAAATTTTTTCACTATTCACTTTTCATTATTCACTTTTTTTTCGTAACTTTGCACCCACTTTAGCGCCTGTGGCGGAATTGGTAGACGCGCTAGACTTAGGATCTAGTGTCTCGCGACGTGCAGGTTCGAGTCCTGTCAGGCGCACAAAGGTCGGCATAGCTCAGCTGGTTAGAGTATCACCTTGACATGGTGGGGGTCCTTGGTTCGAGTCCAAGTGTCGACACACGAAAAAAGAGAGCTTGCAGGCTCTCTTTTGCTTTTATCACTTCGCTTTTCTACTTCTCTTCCTTCTTAGGCTCGTAACGTACTGTTAGCGTTGGGGTATAAGTATTCTCCAAGATAACGGAGATGAAGCCATCGGAAGTATCAAAGTTAGCCACCTTGTGGTCGTCCTTCAAGATAGGGCAGTCGGGCCATGCCTCCAAGTCTTTCTCCAGTCCGTCACGAATCTGCTGCCACAACATGCGAGTGCTGTCATTGCTGCTAGCCAGATAACTCTCCTGGATAACCTGCAGCTTGTCACCCGAAAAGGCAGCAAGCACACGGATGGGTTCCTGCGGATTGGCGAAGACTACCGTACGACCACTGTCGGAAGCGGCACTGTCAACGGCATATCCACGAGCATTCATCGAGTCAACAAACTCGGCGACAGGCATTGTGAAAGCCAAACCACGATAGTTAAAAGGAGCCTTCGGTTGCTTTGAGCAAGCCACGAAAGCCATCATAACCACCAGGACAAAAACCAATTTCTTCATATCGTACACTGTTTAAAAACGATTATTTCACATTACCTACCTTAATCAGGTACTCACCAATCTGAACAGCATTGAGGGCAGCACCCTTGCGAATCTGGTCGCCTGAGAGCCAAAAGGTCAGTCCGTTCTCGTCGCTAAGATCCTTACGGACACGACCTACGAAGACGTCATCTTTGCCAGCAGTCTCCAGCGGCATAGGATAGACGAGGTTGGCAGGGTCATCGACCAACGTACATCCGGGAGCAGCGGCAATCGCCTTCTGGGCTTCTTCCACGCTGATGGGGCGCTCTGTCTCAATCCAAACGGACTCTGAATGAGAACGCAGGGAAGACACACGGACACACATAGCCGAGCACTTGGCGTCGGTATGCATAATCTTACGCGTCTCATTGTACATCTTCATCTCCTCCTTGGTATAGCCATTGGGCTGGAAGACATCAATCTGAGGAATGACGTTATAGGCCAGCTGATGAGGGAACTTCTTGATGGTCTTCACCTCGCCGTCTTCTACCATCTCCTTATACTGCTGTTGCAATTCTGCCATAGCAGCGGCACCGGCGCCGGAGGCACTTTGATAAGAGCTGACGTGGATGCGCTTGATGTGGCTGATATTCTCCAAAGGCTGAAGCACGACAACCATCATGATAGTGGTGCAGTTGGGGTTGGCAATGATGCCACGGGGGCGCTTCAGAGCATCCTCTGCATTACACTCTGGAACGACCAAGGGTACATCGTCGTCCATACGGAAGGCTGATGAGTTGTCTATCATCACAGTACCATACTTGGTGATGGTCTCGGCAAACTCCTTAGAAGTGCCGGCACCAGCAGAAGTAAAGGCAATATCAATGTCCTTGAAATCATCGTTATGCTGGAGCAGTTTTACTGTCAACTCCTTACCACGGAAGGTATATTTGGTGCCGGCACTACGCTCAGAGCCAAACAACACCAGTTCGTCCATGGGGAAATTTCTCTCGTCGAGGAGTCTCAGGAACTCCTGACCTACGGCACCAGAGGCGCCCACAATAGCTACTTTCATAAGTCTAATTTTTCTTGATCAATTAATTTCCGGCTGCAAAGGTACTAAATAATTCATAATTAATAATTCATAATTCATAATTATTTTCGTACCTTTGCACCAGAAATGCAGATTTTAAGTACATATTTCCCCATTGAAAGTCCCACGCTGATATTCTTTGTGGTGCTGCTCATCATCCTACTGGCCCCTATCATCATGGGTAAGCTGCGCATCCCGCACATCATCGGCATGGTGTTGGCAGGTGTGCTGATTGGCGAACATGGACTGAACATTCTGTCGCGCGACTCTTCGTTTGAACTGTTTGGAAAGGTAGGACTGCTTTACATCATGTTCCTGGCAGGACTGGAGATGGACATGGAGAGTGTGAAGAAGAATTCGCAGCGCTTTCTCTATTTCGGAATCATGACATGCATGATACCGTTGATACTGACTTACGTGATGGCTAGCTGGCTATTGGACTATTCGACCACAGCTTCGTTCTTGCTGGGATGTATCATGGCATCAAACACGCTGATAGCCTACCCTATCATCAGTCGCTACGGACTGCAACGCGACTCCAGCGTTATGCTCAGCGTTGGATCGTCAATGCTGTCGCTTTTTATGGCTCTACTGATGCTGGCCGCCCTTGCCGCCTCCTATGGTGAGGATGTAGGCTTCGGGTTCTGGGTTGGGTTTCTGTTGAAGTTCCTCTTGTTTTGCGGAGGAAGCGTATGGCTGATACCCAAGATAACACGTTACTTCCTACGCCGATATAGTGACGCTGTGATGCAGTATATCTTTGTACTCTCGGTGATGTTCCTGTCTGCAGCATGCTCAGAAGCCATTGGTGTGGAGGGCATTGTCGGTGCCTTCATCTCGGGACTTATTTTAAATAGGTATATTCCACATGTGTCACCCCTGATGAATCGCATCGAGTTTATCGGCAATGCTCTGTTCATACCCTACTTCCTGATTGGTGTGGGCATGCTGATCAACATAAGAACCTTGTTTGAGGGCACTCACATGCTGTGGGTTGTGGCTTTAATAGCCTTCTTCGGAACCTTCGGCAAAGCTGTGGCTGCCTACCTGTCAAGTTTGTTGTTCCGACTGCCGAAGTCTTCTGGCCACATGATGTTCGGACTGACCTGCGCCCATGCAGCGGGAGCCATTGCTATGGTGATGGTAGGCATGCGACTGGAAATAAGTCCTGGAGTATATCTGGTGAATAATGAGATGCTGAACGGCGTCATCATCATGATTCTCATCACCTGCATCATCAGCACGATGATGACGGAACATGCGGCCAAGCAAATCATATTGCAAGAGAGTGCACAATTACAGTCAAACAAGAAAAGGGACGATGATGAAAAGATACTGCTTTGCGTGAAATATCCTGATATAGCGCCGCAACTGCTGGAATTAGCCATCATGATGCGAAATCAGAAACAGGATAGGGAAATAGTAGCACTGAACGTGGTTTATGACGACCATGCTGCCAGCCAGCACCGCATGCAGGGGTTAAGGCTGCTGGAAATGCTTCAACAGCGTGCAAGTTCTATAGATGTAAGAATGCAGACACAGGTGAGACTGGCTACCAACATTGCCAACGGCATCAAGCACGCATTCCGTGAGTTTGGTGCTTCGGAAATCATCATGGGTATGCATGTCCATACAGAGGTGAATCCCAAATTCTGGGGTGACTTCATCCAAAGTCTTTACAACGGACTAAACCGGCAGATAGTGCTGACCCGCTTCGTGCAACCTCTGAATACGCTACGTCGCATACAAGTCGTTGTGCCAAGTAGAGCAGAGTTTGAGCCAGGCTTCCGCCGTTGGCTAGAGCGATTGGCAAGGATGGCCAGCAACCTGGATTGCAGGATACAATTTCATGGACGGGAGGAGTCATTGGTACTGATTAAAGAATATATCAACAACCACCATAGCAGCGTAAGAGCAGAATACACGTTTATGGCTCACTGGAACGAATTGCCCAAACTAGCCGAACAGGTCAGTGAAGACCACATGTTCGTAGTGATTACAGCCCGTAAAGGAACTATCTCGTACAAAACGGCCCTGGAAAGGCTACCTAACGAGCTGATGAAACACTTTTCCGGTAAGAATCTCATGATAATCTTCCCTGACCAATATGGTACACAGAAGGAAGAAAGCATGACCTTCACGGCTGCTCAGCACCAGGAAGAGAATAGTATCTATACGATGATAGCGCGTTGGATTCATTCTAAAAAGGCCCAGCAAAACTGAAAGCATAACAAAAAGGAGGTAAGAAATGTAAAAGTTGGAAAAAGGAAGAAATATGATAGAAATAAAGAATATACGCAAGAGCTTTGGAGAATTGGAGGTGCTGAAAGGCATCGACCTCACTATTGACAAGGGCGAGGTGGTTAGCATTGTCGGACCAAGCGGTGCAGGAAAGACCACCCTACTCCAGATTATCGGCACCTTGGATTATCCTGACAGCGGCTCGGTTTGCTTCGACAATATCGATGTCACTAAACTATCGCAGAAGAAACTGGCGGATTTCCGCAATCGCCACATCGGATTTGTATTCCAATTTCACCAGCTGTTGCCCGAATTTACAGCACTAGAAAACATTATGATACCTGCCTATATTGCAGGCACCTCAACGAAAGAGGCACGACAGCGTGCAGAAGAGTTGCTGCAATTCATGGGACTTAACAATCGCGGGCATCATAAACCCAACGAACTGAGTGGTGGCGAGAAACAGCGTGTGGCAGTGGCACGTGCTCTGATGAACAATCCTTCTGTGATATTAGCCGACGAGCCCAGTGGTTCGCTGGATTCAAAGAATAAAGAAGAACTCCACCAGTTGTTCTTCGAACTCCGTGACAAATATGGACAGACTTTCATCATCGTGACACACGATGAACAATTAGCAGCCATCACAGACCGAACCATCCACATGCGTGACGGTCTGTTGGAACTCCCATCTGCCCTATCAGACCCATCTGCCCCATCAGACTCATTAGCCCCATCAGCCCTATGATTACCCTCGGCGATTACAATACCCTCAGAATAGTAAAGAGCGTTGACTTCGGAATGTATTTAGACGGAGGCGACGACGGTGAGATACTGCTCCCTTCCCGCTATGTACCGGAAGGTGCTAAAGTGGGACAAGAGATAGAGGTGTTCATCTACTTGGATCAAGACGAGAAATTGATTGCCACCACCCTACATCCTTTTGTCAAAGTGGGAGAGTTTGCATGGTTAGAGTGCGCCTGGACTAACGAGTATGGCGCCTTTCTGAACTGGGGACTGATGAAGGACCTGTTCTGTCCTTTCCGCGAACAAAAGCAGCGCATGAAGAAAGGCGAAAGGTATTATGTCTATGTACTGGAGGATGAAAAGACCCATCGCTTGATGGCTACCGCCAAGGTGGAACGTTACCAGAAGCATACCGGCTATGAGAGGGCTCTGGATTTCTCTGACGAACTGCTGCGATATCTGCAAGAAAATGGTGGACACTGTGACCTAGGCGACAAAAGCGATGCAGACCTCATAGCAGAGCGTTTCAAAGTATCGAAGAAAGTCTATAAAAAAGCAGTCGGCGACTTATACCGCCGCCGACTGATAACTATTTCTGATGAGGGTATCACCCTCGTTTAAAACTCAGCACTCTTTGGAGTACGTGGGAACGGAATCACGTCACGGATGTTCTGCATTCCCGTCACGAACAGGATGAGACGCTCGAAGCCAAGACCGAAACCTGCGTGTGGACATGAGCCCCAACGACGAGTGTCGATATACCACCACAAGTGGGTCTTATCCATCTCGCGGCGATTAATCTCGCCCATAAGCTTGTCGTAGCTCTCCTCACGAACAGAACCACCGATAATCTCACCAATCTGTGGGAAGAGCACATCGGTGCCCTGCATCGTAGGACCAGGAGCCACAGCACCCTTATAACCTACACTACCCTCGCCCTGTGCTTCATTCTGCTTCATGTAGAACGACTTGAAGGCACGTGGATAGTCGGTCATGATGACTGGCTTCTTAAAGTGTTCTTCTACCAGGTAGCGCTCATGCTCTGATGCCAGGTCGTCGCCCCAGTTGCAGGGGAACTCAAACTTCTTACCATTCTTGATAGCCTCCTGTAGGATATTGATACCCTCGGTGTATGGCAGACGAACGAAGGTGTCCTTCAACACACCCTCCAGACGTTCTATCAGCGTCTTGTCTATCATCTGATTCAAGAACTGCAGGTCGTCCTTACAATTGTCAAGTGCCCAACGTACGCAGTACTTGATGAAGTCTTCCTCAAGGTCCATCAGCTCTTCCTGGTCGAGGAAGGCAACCTCAGGCTCTACCATCCAGAACTCAGCCAAGTGGCGTGGCGTGTTACTATTTTCTGCACGGAACGTAGGTCCGAAGGTATAGATGGCACCAAGCGCAGTAGCCCCCAACTCACCCTCCAGCTGACCAGAGACGGTCAGCGAGGTCTGCTCGCCGAAGAAGTCGTCGTCGTAGATAATCTTACCGTTCTCGTCCTTCTTCAGGTCATACAGGTTCTTGGTCGTCACCTGGAACATGTTTCCAGCTCCCTCACAGTCGCTGGCGGTAATCAGCGGGGTGTGGAAATAGAAGAAGCCGTGCTCATGGAAGTAGGTGTGGATAGCCATCGCCATGTTGTGACGGATGCGCATCACAGCACCAAAGGTATTGGTACGCAGACGCATGTGGGCGTTCTTACGCATCACCTCAAAGCTCTGACCCTTCTTCTGCATGGGATAGTCGTTGCCACAAAGACCATAAACCTCTAGCTGAGTGGCCTGGATCTCTGATGACTGACCTGCGCCCTGACTCTCCACCAAGATACCCTCGGCACAGATGCAGGCACCCGTGGTGATATCCTTCAGCACCTGCTCGTCAAACTTAGCAGGGTCAACGACAATCTGCACATTCTTGATGGTAGAACCGTCGTTGAGGGCAATGAAATCAACAGCCTTTGAACTGCGATGCGTGCGCACCCAGCCTTTTACGCAGACTTCCTTGCCATATTCTGTGCTTTTCAACACATCAATTATCTTTGTTCTTTTCATATTATTAATTAATCATTATTCGTAAGCTCCCATGCGCAGGCGGTCAACTTCCTCCTCGGTGAGATAGCGCCAGTCACCACGACGCACATTCTTCTTGGTCAGACCAGCAAACTGTACACGGTCGAGTTTTACGACCTTATAGCCCAGACTTTCGAAGATACGGCGTACGATACGATTCTTACCAGAGTGAATCTCAATGCCTACCTGTTTCTTATCAGTATCACTTGCATACTCAATAGCATCAGCCTTGATATCGCCATCATCCAGCGTGATACCCTCTGCAATCTGCTGCATATCATGAGCCGTAACAGCCTTGTCGAGATATACGTGATATATCTTCTTCTTCAGGAACTTCGGGTGTGTCAGCTTAGAAGCCAGGTCACCATCGTTGGTTAGCAACAGAACACCTGTCGTGTTGCGGTCCAGACGACCTACGGGATAGATACGCTCAGAACAAGCATTCTTCACAAGGTCCATCACGGTCTTACGCTGCTGAGGATCATCACTTGTCGTTACATAATCCTTGGGCTTGTTCAGCAATACATAAACCTTCTTCTCCATAATCACAGGCTGATCGTGGAACTTCACCTCGTCAGTGCGAAGCACCTTTGTGCCCAACTCCGTTACTATCTCACCATTGACGGTGACAACACCTGCCTGGATAAACTCATCAGCCTCACGACGGCTGCAGACACCGGCATTAGCCAAAAACTTGTTCAGGCGAATGGGCTCATTGGGATCGAAGTTCTCCTCCTTGTATTCAATACGCTTCTTCATGCTATATTTAGCATTGGGATCGTAGCCAGGAGTATGCTGACGATAATTGTTGGGACGTTGCTGATAGCCACCGCGCTGCTGGTAACCACCGCGCTGAGGACCATAACCGCCCTGCTGACGGGGCTGATAGCCACCACGTTGTTGGTAGCCACCGCGCTGGGGAGCATAACCGCCCTGCTGACGGGGCTGATAGCCACCACGAGGCTGTCCGTATTCGCCCTGCTGACCATACTGAGGACGGGGCTGATAGCCACCTTCACCCTCCTGCTGATTATAGCGAGGACGATAGCCTTGCTGCTGACCATACTGTGGACGGGGACGGTAGCCTTGCTGCTGACCATACTGCTGACGAGGACGAGGCTGATATCCACCCTCGTTATTATAATTATTACGAGGACGATAGCCACCATGCTGAGGAGCTGCACTCTGCAAGCCTGCGCCAAAGCCCTCTGGACGGAAACCTCCCTCGTCTTGATTCTGATTACGATTATACCCGCCCTGTGTTGTGTAAGGACGTGGCTGATGAATACGTGGACGTGGTGAGCGTCCCGGACGATAACCTTGATAGCCACTCTCGTGACCTGCTGTGTTTTGCTGCTCATTAGTCAGCTCTTCATTCTTCTTTTCTTCCAATTCCATAATCTTGTACGTTTTAAGGAGCGCCTCACGGCTCTCTGTTTGTGTTGTTGATAATGTAAAAATATTAAATTCCTGTATAATTCATTGGCGTGATAGCCATTAACTCTTCTTTCACCTCACTGCTGACCTCCAAGCCCTGAATAAACTCATGGATGGTCTGCTCGGTCATTTTCTGATTAGTACGTGTCAAAGCCTTCAATGCCTCATAGGGGTTGGGATAAGCCTCACGGCGCAGAATGGTTTGGATGGCCTCGGCAACCACAGCCCACGTATTGTCCAAGTCTTCCTGCAGTTTCGCTTCGTTAAGTATCAACTTGCGAAGTCCTTTCAGGGTACTTTGGATGGCGATAATGGAATGTCCCATAGGAACGCCCACATTACGCAATACCGTTGAGTCGGTCAAGTCACGCTGCAATCGGCTAACAGGCAATTTCTGTGCCAGGAATCCAAGCACGGCATTGGCCATACCCATGTTTCCCTCTGAATTCTCGAAGTCAATAGGATTCACCTTATGAGGCATAGCACTAGAACCCACCTCGCCAGCCTTGATCTTCTGTTTGAAATATTCCATAGAAATATACATCCAGAAGTCGCGGTCTAAATCAATAATAATCGTATTAATGCGGCGCAGGGCATCAAAGATAGCTCCCAGCCAATCGTAGTTCGAGATCTGGGTAGTCCACTGTTCACGCTCCAGTCCCAGTTTCTCGGTGACGAACTGATTGCCGAACTCACGCCAGTCATACTGAGGATATGCCACATGGTGTGCATTGTAATTTCCCGTAGCGCCACCGAACTTAGCGGTAATGGGCGTATCCTTCAGACCACGCAGTTGCTCCTCCAGGCGATAGACATATACCATAATCTCCTTACCCAATCTTGTGGGAGAGGCGGGTTGTCCGTGGGTCTTGGCCAGCATGGGCACGTTTTTCCACTGTTCTGCATAGTCGTTCAACTGTTCTATCAGTTCCTCCAGCATCGGATAGTACACCTGCTCCAATGCTTCCTTAATGCTCAAAGGCACACTAGTATTATTAATATCCTGAGAGGTCAAGCCGAAATGGATAAACTCCTTGAATTTTTCACTATTCTCCTTTAGTTTTTCACTTCCATCAATTTTCTCCTTGATGAAATACTCAACCGCTTTCACATCGTGATTGGTAGTCTTCTCTATTTCCTTTACGCGGGCAGCATCCTGCTCTGTAAAGTTACGATAGATATCACGAAGGGTCTCAAACAGGCTATGGTCAAAATCCTCCAATTGGGGTAAGGGCAATTCGCAGAGGGTGATAAAATATTCTATCTCCACACGTACACGATAGCGAATCAAAGCATACTCTGAAAAAAATCCTGCCAGTTGTTCTGTCTTGTTTCTATAACGACCATCAATAGGCGAAATGGCGGTCAGTGCATCCAATTCCATTGTTTCTCTTATACCTTATTAATACTATATACGTAAGCATTCTCTCAAATGTGCTGCAAAGGTACGAATAAGTGAGCAAAATACAAAATAAATATAGATTTATTTTCATTTACTGCCGGCAATACTATTCTTTGATAGTAAACAAAAAAAAGAGTACCGATTGATACCGGAACTCTCTTGTGGGCGTTGACGGATTCGAACCGCCGACCCTCTGCTTGTAAGGCAGATGCTCTAAACCAGCTGAGCTAAACGCCCCTGCTTTTTGAAAGCGAGTGCAATGATGGTGCGAGCCGAATGCAGAAAACTTGTTTTTTGCTGAGGCGAAGCCCTTCTTCGCAGACGATTTTTTGAAATCGACTGCAAAGGTACTAAGAATAAATGAGAAATGAGTAATGAGCAATGAGAAATCGTCCGATTGTTTGCATTATTTAACAATCGCACCTCCATTCCTTCATTTTCTCATAGCCCATCCCTCATTTGAGACTTTTACAGCCGATATAAGTCGCTCGCTGCCATCAGGTCCACTTTCTTCTCTGCAAGGATACGCTCGCAGCTCTCCAAGTCAGAAGGACGGATAACCACATGGGCCACATCACCATTGGCAAAAGAGTACATATACTCTATAAACACACCATTCTCTGACAGATGTTTCAGAACCTTGGCTAGCGAACCACTGGTATTGGGACATACAAATCCAATGACATCTGTAATCTTCACGGCAAAGTGAGCTGCTTTCAGCACCTGATAGGCTTTATCAGGGTCGCTCACGATACAACGCAGGATTCCGAAATCAGAATTGTCTGCAACGCTCATCGCTGAGAGGTTTACACCAGCATCCCCCAGCACATCGGTAACTTCAGTAAGTCTTCCCGATTTATTCTCCAGGAAAATAGATAATTGTTTTGCTAACATAGATATAACTTATAATTTACGTTTATCATTCACACGCTTGGCCTTGCCTTCTGAGCGCTCTATGCCCTTGGGCTCTACCAATTTAACCTTAAAGCCCAATCCTATCACGCTACGCAGCTCACCTTCCAGTTTCTTCTGCAAGCCTACCATCGTGGCCATATCGTCTGTGAAGTATTCTTCCTTCACCTCCACCTTCAACTCAGAGGTATCGGTATTGTTCACACGATCTACCGTCAGGAAGAAGTGAGGTTCAAACTCCTCTTGCTTCAAGATGACATCCTCAATCTGCGACGGGAACACATTGACACCACGGATGATGAGCATATCGTCGCAACGGCCTAGGATACGGTCCATACGGACCAAGGTACGTCCACATTTGCACTTGTCATAGTGTAACGCTGTCAGGTCGTGGGTACGATAACGCAATAGCGGCATACCCTCTTTGGTAAGATGAGTAAAGGTAAGCTCGCCCAACTGTCCCTCAGGCATAGGCTCACCTGTCTCAGGGTTCAATATCTCAGGATAGAAATAGTCTTCATTCAGGTGCGTGCCACACTGATACTCGCACTCATAACCCACACCAGGTCCGGCAATCTCCGAAAGGCCATAGATATCATAGGCTTTGATACCCAGCGACTGTTCCAACTTCTTACGCATTTCCTCCGTCCAGGGCTCTGCGCCAAAGGCTCCTATCTTCAGCTTAAACTCGTCCCTACTCCATTCACTCTCCTGCATCGCCTCGCCAAGGAAGAGTCCGTAGCTAGGCGTACAACAAAGCACGGTAGTCCCGAAGTCGTGCATCAGCGTCATCTGCTTCTGCGTGTTACCACTCGAGATTGGAATTACCGAAGCACCGATATTCGTGGCTCCATCGTGGGCGCCCAGTCCTCCGGTAAACAGTCCATAGCCATAGGCTACCTGGAAGATATCATCTTTCGTAGCTCCATAAGAGGTGAAGGCACGCGAGATGGCTTCTGCCCACATAGCCAGGTCTTTACGTGTGTACAACACAACAACGGGTTTACCAGTTGTACCACTTGATGCGTGAATGCGGACAATCTGCGACATGGGTACGGCAGCCAATCCGAAAGGATAGTTGTCGCGCAAATCAAGCTTATTGGTAAACGGCAACTTGGTGATATCGTCAATCGACTTGATATCACCGGGTTCAAGTCCCATTTCCTGGAACTTCTTACGGTAAAACGGCGTGTTATGATACACATACTCCGCCATCTTCTTCAGTCGGATGCTCTGGATTTCGCGAAGTTGCTCTCGATCCATGCATTCCACAGTTTCATTCCAAATCATTCTTCGTTTCTGTTTTTCTTTTGTGTTAAGTTGTTGTGTTGATGCAAAGGTAGTGCAAATCGAGCGAAATGCAAAATAAATTTAGATTTATTTTCATTTCCAAGATGCAGCCTACCTAAGACCGAAGGTCAAAGGTACAAAGAAAAATGAGAAAAGAGAAATGAGGACTCGACCTTTGGTCGCTTTGACCAAGGTCAAAGAATGAGAAATTTTCATTTTTACACAAAAAAAAAGAGTTCCAACATGTCTCGTTGAAACTCTTTAGTGGGCGTTGACGGATTCGAACCGCCGACCCTCTGCTTGTAAGGCAGATGCTCTAAACCAGCTGAGCTAAACGCCCCTGCTTTTTGAAAGCGAGTGCAATGATGGTGCGAGCCGAATGCAGAAAACTTGTTTTTTGCTGAGGCGAAACCCATCTTCGCAGACGATTTTTTGAAATCGACTGCAAAGGTACGAAGAAAAATGAGAAATGAGAAATGAGAAATGAGAAATGTGCCACATCTTAACCTTTTTTAAGAAATTCTTCAAAGACAGCAGCAAATTTTTCGTTTTTCACTTTTCGTTTTTCACTTTCTTCGCTTCTTCCAGCTCTTTGCGAAGCTGTTCGTTCTCTGCTTCCAAATCCGACAGCTGAGCATTCAGTGCATCAATCTCACCTTCCGAAAGCGATTCCATAGCATCTGCTTCTGCTTTCTTTTTGGCTTTTGACGTACCGAAACACCAAGTCACACCAAACTCGAAGGTTATTTGTTGAAGACGGTCCTTCAATGCAATACCTCCATTTCCTTCATAACTGTTCCATCCTATCTCGAAGTTACCAGCCAACTTGGGTGTCAAGCGGAATGTGTTCAAGATGCCAAAACTCAGGTTACTGGTATAATGGGCAGCAGACATGTTACGGGAGATACCAGCTCCAATATATGGCATAAAGTTCCAAAAGCGATAAGGATTATGTCCCATCAGCACACTACTCAGGTTGAACACCAACTGCTCATTCAGTGTCCAGTACTTATCTGCCTTCTGCCCGTCGTCACTCTTCGTACCCATCTGCCACATATTCAGCTTAGTGCGCAAAGCCAGCGCTGAGGTCATCCAGCGTCCTCCCGACAACGACAGTCCCCAACCAGTATGACCACCGCCACCGGGAAATTTATGGAAAGGAGCCACCAACGACTTCTGCCCTACTGCATACCATGCATTCCACGAAAAGTTTGTCTGTACAAACCACTGGCTGTCCTGTGCCATTACAGGGACTGAAAGGCCTGTGAAGACCAGCATCAAAATGAATTTTCTCATTCTTTTCATATCGAACTAACTTCTTTGACATGCAAAAATAAACAAATAAAATAGAAAAACAAAGCATTTTATTGGATATTTCGCTTTTTTGTCCTACTTTTGCAGCGAAAATAAATCAAGGATATAAGAAGAACATGAAAAGAATAGCACTTTCTATAGCTTTAACTTGCTGTCTATGCGCTACCCAAGCACAGGAGAAAACGTTTAAACCATTCAAACAGCTCGATTTCGGTGTAACGCTGGGTACTACCGGCTTGGGATTCGACGTATCTATGCCTGTTCACGATATCGTGAAGTTACGCACAGGGTTCGAGGTGATGCCTCGCTTCAACTACAATATGCACTTCAATGTCGAGTCGTTCGACAACACCGGAATGCCAACCAGTTCAACCCTTGACCGTATGTCGGAGTTACTGTATGACCTGACGGGGTTCAAGGTTGACCAGAACATCACCATGAAGGCAAAGCCAACGATGTGGAATTTCAAATTCCTGGTGGATGTCTATCCTTTTAAAAACAAGCACTGGCACGTGACTGCCGGCTTCCACTGGGGCCCCTCAAAGATTGCCGAGGCCGTCAATGCCCAGGAGGACTCACCCTCACTGTTTGCCGTAGGCATGTATAACCACTTGTACGATGTTGCCTACCGAGACTGGATAGAGGGCATTCCTACCCCCATAATTACCACAGAGACCACAGGTTCTGTCTATTTGGATCCACTACTGGAAAAACGACTCGTGAATATGGGTCGTATGGGTATTCCCCTTGGCAAATTCACCCACGACATGACAGATGCCTATGGGGAGGAACACAAGCAAGGCGAGACCTACTATATGGAACCCAACGAGTATAGTATGGTCTATGCCGATGCGCGCACCAACAGCTTCAAGCCCTATCTGGGCTTTGGTTACGAGGGACGCTTGATTAAGAACAACGACAAATACCACATTGGGTTCGATGCTGGTGTCATGTTCTGGGGAGGAACACCCAGCATCATGACTCACGAAGGGGTTAATTTGGCAAAAGATGTGGAGAATATCGGAGGTAAAGTTGGTGACTATGTGGATCTGGTGAAAGGCTGTAAGGTCTTCCCGGTTGTAAACCTTAGAATCACCCGTACGATATTCTAAGCGTTCAAAAACCATTAAGGAAAAAAAATTGCTACCATTAATGCTCGCAATTGCAAGATTTAATGGTAGCAATTTAAATAATTAAATCTCACTTAATCACGACCTTTTTGCCATTGACAATATAAAGGCCTTTGGCAGGAGCCTGAACGCGACGTCCTTGCAAGTCGTAGATAACCTTTTCTGCATTCTTCACAGGAGCAGCAATCTCTTCAATGCCTGTAACATATTCTTCCTCTGTCATAATCTTCAGCACATCGGGAGCTGAAGAAGAAACAGCCAAATAGCACTTGTTGGCAGGTATGTATGAGATGTTAGCCTTTACGAAAGCAGGCTTACCGTCAGCATCGAGACCAAGCATACGCATACCGCTAGCATTATATTCCTTCACATTACGGTGTCCTGAACTCTTAGGAACATCATTGCAATAATAATTAAGCTGCAAATAATTAGTACCTACATCATTGGAAGTTGAAGGAGGCAGCAGTGTCAACTTATTGCTCTCAGGATCGGTTGAAGCGCAAAGGAACAGCACTGGAGTCTGTGCAGGTACATCACCGCTTATCTCTTTGATAACAGCGATACCCCTGGTATTGTCCACCCTACAAACGGTATAGGCCTTCGTAGTGGTGGAAGAAGGGAAGAATCCAAAGCCAGCATACATCGTAGCCCAGTTGGTTCCGTCAGTAGATGTCACATCAGGCTTCACACCGAAATAGCGTGATGGATCCTGATCTACTGGATAAACATTCCATTCTCTATTTGCTCCATCTATATTAGGATAATAAATAGTATATTGTGGACCAAAGTCTTCATAACTTTCATCAGCGAGATATTTTGTATAAAAGGTACCACCAGAACCTACACGACCATACAACCAATACGTTCCATTAGGACGCTGAACATAATTCAGAAGATAACCAGTAGCACCTTGCAAATCCATACCCTGACCTTTGAGATTACAACTATTGCTTCCGATAAGTTCCACATAGCAGATTGTTGCGGGATTATAAGCCACAGAATCCTCAAAGGGTTTTAACATGTGAAGAGCCTGAAGGTCTGCATTAGACGCACCAATGCTAGCTCTTGTATCCACAATAGAGATGTAACGCTTGGTCTCAGTATTCTGCACACGATAGTATCCTGAACCATTAAACTGCGCAAAGGCAGAAAATGGAGTCATTGCTAACAAATAAAGTAAAATTCTCTTCATATACCTATTGTTTAGTCAAAAAGAGCCTGGCCTACTTCAACCGTAAGGCCAGGCTCCTTATTGAGTTATTGAATTATATTATTCAGCGATACAGATAGCTACACGGTTGTCAGCCTCCTTAGCAAATGGCTGGATGGTGTCACCCTTGAAGTCAACCTTGATGCGAGAAGCAGCAATTTTGTACTTCTTGGTCAGCGAGTTGAACACAGCATTAGCACGACGCTTAGACAGGCTCATGTTAATGCGGGGGTTACCAGTGCCAATATCAGCATAACCAGTTACCTCAACCTTTGCATTGGGGTTAGCCTTCAAATACTCAGCAACTTCCTGCACCTTAACAGCCTCAGTCTTGGTAATATTGGTAGTACCAATCTTGAAGAATACGTCGCGGCGGAAAGGCTCCTGCTTCTCAACAACAGCCTGAGTAGCTACTACAGGAGGACATGGCTTCTCGACAATCTTCTCGACAACCTTCTCAACAACGCGCTCAACAGGCTGTGGAGCCTCGATGGTGCGAGTAGAGTGAGTCTTACCGAGGTTGATCTTCACACCAGCCAGTGCGTTGAAGTACCAGTCCCAGTTCTTAGCCTTCTTACCATTGTAGTGGTCGCTCAGGGTATTGGCATTAACCTCCAGACCCAAGCTTACAGCCTCGCTGACACGGAAGTCGGCAGCAATACCTGCACGACCGTAACCGCGAACCTTAGTACCAGTCCAAGCATAAGAAATATTCTCTGGGTTACCAGTATTCTTATAATAGGCTTGAGCAAGAGCTGCATTCTCCCAGTTGCTCTCCTTATCCATACCCCAACCGATGTTCAAACCACCACCGATGAAAGCACTTACGTTGAATAAACGATTAGGATTGTAGCCACAGATGATGTTTGACAGATTTACAGTGAAATCGATGCCAGGAGCAACATACATCCACTTCCATTTTACCTGACCGCCATCGCGAGTCTTCAAGGCTGCTGCATGACCGCCATTCAAACTTACGACATCATAGTACTGGAAAGAGGTCAAATCAATACCAGCACGGCTCTGCCAAGCGTTAACAGACAGGCGTGCGCCAAATATTGGAGAGAACTGACGACCTAATGATACCTGTACGTTGGGAGAAATCAGATCTTTGAAATCTGTCTCACCAAGGGTGTACTGGGCACCGCCCTGAAGCTGTATGTACCAATAGGGATTGTGTACATACTCTGTCTTAGCCTCCTGTGCAGAAACAGACAGGGTGCCAGCCAGCATCAGGCAAGATAACAATACTTTCTTGATATTCATAAAACTTATCTTGTTTTTTACGTTTCTAAATGTTGACTTACTCGTAAACTGCGATGTAATACTTCTTACCAGCTACCTTACCATTGTAGCCCAAGCACTCGAATGTGAACTCGAGAACAGTGCCTGCAGGAGCATCAACAGTGAACTCGAATGGAGTGTCGATGTTGTAAGCAGTGCCTTCAAAGACAGTGTTCAAAACACCAGTATTGTACTGCTTAGCATCCTCCATGCTGATAATATTACTGAAATCGGCATTGTCGGTCTTCCAAGCACCAGTTACAGCAACGTACTTCTTGTAAGCAGGAGCAACAACCTCACCAGTCAGAGTGGTTGGGTAGAACATAATCTTCTGACCATTCTTAACCTTTGTAGGAGCGAGGTGGGTACGGCTGGGATAGAAGTAACCAAGCTGCTCAGAACGAGCTACCAAAGCAGGCTGGATGAAGCGGTTAGGATTCTTTGCTACAGAAATAACCTTGCTGAATATCTTGTTCTCAACATTGATAATCTTGTTAAGGTACTTGTTTACAATACCAGACGCTTTTTCATCAATACCTGCAATAGACTTCTCAATACCACCCTTAATAGCACCGAACAGAGAAGTAATGTCTATTTGACGATAGATATTAACATTTGTATAATTCTGCTTAGTGCTTCCTGTAATCTGAGAAACTGTAAGTTGTGTATCTTCCTTTGGAATATACTGCTCTCCAGGAGCTAAAGTACCTCCCTCACCAGGATAGAACTGTCCTTTCTTAATTGTAATAGTTGCGGCAGGATCAGTAGAAGAGAAATTAACAGAAGGAATAGTAACCAAAGTATTAACATTAACTACCAAATAAATCTTACCCGTATTAGAATCAACAACGATGTCACCTGAAGACTCGGGCAGACCAATCTGAATCTTAATAACGTCAGCAATCTCTTTGATTAAGTCCTGAGCAAAAGCCTTCTCCCTAGCAATAAGGTTGTTCTGGAACTTCACGATACGAGGAGAGAAATCGGTATTGTAGAGGAAGTCATAGCCAAGAGGCTTAACGCTGAATGCAGCGAGCTCGTACTTAGAAACATAGTTCTTCCAGCCAAGAGTATCCTTCCACTGAGCCTGAACGCCCAGACGAGGAATATCAAACTTCATAGCATCACGTACGTCCAAAGCTATCTTAGCAATATTAGAAGCGCTGATACCTGTCTGTACGATAGTCTTGACATCACTTGCAATACTCTTCATATCAAAGCTCATTGCAACGTCCTTAACATCGTCCTTCTTAATCTCGGCAGAAGCTACATAGAAACCATTTCCACCAGCACGCTTGTAACCCCACTTCAACTGCTTGTCGCTAGCAGCCAACGGAGAAAGAATAACCTTTGAAACCTGATTGTCAGAAGTGCGGAGAGTGAACTCCTTACCTTCCATAATAACGTCAGATGGGTTAACAGTCAGATAGAGATAACCAGCATTGCCAGCACCCTCTACCATCTGGATGCCAGGAGCATATGTCTCAAAAGGAGCACCGATAGCTTTCAGCTCGCTAGTCAGAACAGCGGGAGAGTTAGGATCAACCCACTCACTCTTTGAAGCGCCTTCGTCACCGGCAGGGAACTGAACAGGAGTATCGAACTGACCGAAGTAAAGAGCGAGGATGTTGCTCTGTACGCCAATAGGATAAGCGAAAGAACCGAACAAAGGATTCTCAGTAGCCTGAATCTCAATGCCTGTTACCTGCTGTGAGATGAGCTTGAAAATGTTATTAACATCTGCTCTCAAAGCATCAATCTGATCCTGAAGACCAGCAATTGCATCGTCATAAGCGTTAGCCATATCCTGCAGGTTGTTAAATTCCTTACCCTGAGCTTTAACGCTGGTACCAACAAACTGAGAAGCCTGATTAGCAAGCTCTACAGCCTCATTCCACTTTTTATAATAAGTAGAAAGAGTGTCATAAGCGAAGTTGTACTTAGCAGTATCTGACTTCAGAGCGGTCAGCAACTGAGCAGCTTCAGTAACCATGTCGCCCAGTGTACCACCGTTATCCCAACCAGCGAGCAAGCTGCGGAGATAAATAGAGTCGCTCTCTGCAAGACCCCGTGCAGTAGCGATAGCGATGTCGTTCTGAGCAATCTGATATGCCAAAGAACCAACCTTAGTTGGATCCAGCTCATTATTGAACTTGCCATTCAGAATTGTGTAATCGTTCTCCAGGTCGTCCAGACGCTTCTTAATAGTACCCTTAGCAGCAAGCTCAGCAGCACTGTAGCCTGTCTCAGCATCGTAACGTGAAGTCAGGACGTAATCCTTCATAGCAGAAACCTGCTTGTCAAAAGCATCCTGAAGCGTAGCATACTTTTCCTGTAGTTCAGCATAGTTGTCGCCATTGTAGTCTTTACAAGACACAAACGAGCTCGTTGCAGCTACTAAAGCAACTGCGAAGAGCAAACCATTAATGATTTTCTTTTTCATTGAACTTAGAATTAAATTAATATTAAAAATTTATTGTTTCTTTATTGTTTTTTCTTCTCTCAAACCTATTAACATACGGAAAGTATAAGCCTAAAGCCTACAAACCGCGACAAAATTAGAATTTTTTTTCAAATTAAACAAGAAAAAGTTGTTTTTTCTTAATAAAAAATGCAAATTTCTTGATTTTACACCCATAATTACCCCATTAAATGTTCTAATTCTTGCTGAGGAAGTATGTTTAATATCGTCTTTCCATCGGGAGTGTAATTGACATTTTCACAAGCAAACAAGTCATTAACCAGCACATCCATCTCGTCGTTAGACAACAGTTGCCCATAGGGGATAGCTGCATGACGCGCCAAGGTGAGAGCCAGATTCTGATTAGCAGAGACATTAGCAGGCAAAGGAACCGACGGTGAAGCCAGCAATTCCTGCAAAAGCGTAGCAGGCCGCAAGCCTTCAATGCCCGCAGGAATACCATTGACTGCATAACTGGAAGGTCCAAGAGGTGTGAGTTCAAAGCCAAGGCTGGTCAGAGCCGGCAAAAGGTCTTCCACCAAAACAGCCTCGGCAGGTGACAGTTCGACCACTTCGGGGAAAAGCAGTCGCTGACTATCAGCAGGATTGTCAGCCAACTGACGGAGATAACGCTCATAGCGAACCCTGACATCGGCACGATGCTGGTCGATAACCATCAATCCAGACTTAACGGCAGTCATAATATACCGTCCTTTGTATTGATAGTGGGTCGGAGCCATATCTATAGGAAGATCTGCACCCAAGGAAGCATTGCTACTTGGAGCAACAGAGCTGACATCAAGAGTAGTATCGCCATCAAAGAGTCCAGGGACCTCCTCTGGTTGTTCCTTGGGGAGATGTTCATAGAGTTTTTGCCAATCTTGTGAGGGTTTCTGTCGGAACGGGTTATACTGGGGATTGGCATGACTGACAGGTGGCGGCATATTAGAAGAGGTTGCAGCATTAAACACAGGAATATCCGGTTTGCCCACCGTGTCGAAATCAATCTGAGGAATCTCACAGAACTGCCCGATAGCATCCTTGACTGCTGCAACAAGAATTTGCCAGATTGCCTGTTCGTTCTCAAACTTTATCTCTGTTTTCGTAGGATGGATATTCACATCGATGTCAGCAGGGCTTACATCAAAGTATATAAAATAAGGTACGTGCATACCTATTTGAATTAATCGTTCATAGGCTTGCTGCACCGCTTTATGGAAATAGGCATGCTTCATAAATCGACCATTCACGAAGAAATATTCGTGAGACCCTTTCTTACGGGCCGATTCCGGCTTCCCCGTAAAACCTGTAATCTTACACATAGCCGTTTCCACATTGACTGGCAACAGATCCTGCCCATAGCGACGACCATAGACATCTATAATACGCTGACGCAAGGAGCCACTACGAAGGTTCATGAGTTCCTGCCCGTTACTATGCAGCGTAAAGTTGATAGCAGGATAAACCAGTACTATCCGCTCAAAAGCCGTCAGGATATTGTTCAGTTCTGTAGCATTGCTCTTCAAGAACTTACGACGTGCTGGAACATTAAAGAATATATTACTAACCGTGAACCGACTGCCTACAGCACAGGAACAAGGCTCCTGACTTTCCACTCGCGAGCCGGAAAGTTGCAGGCAGGTGCCCACCTCGTCAGCAGCCCTACGGGTACGTAACTCCACTTGAGAAACAGCAGCTATTGAAGGGAGAGCCTCACCACGGAAACCCATTGTCTGCAACGAGAAGAGGTCTGACGCCTGGCGGATTTTTGATGTCGCATGGCGCTCAAAAGCCAAGCGGGCATCTGTTTCCGACATTCCACAACCATCGTCAATCACCTGAATAGAGGTACGACCAGCATCAACCACCAACACATTGATGGTTGTAGCCCCAGCATCCACAGCATTCTCCACCAACTCCTTGATAACAGAAGCCGGACGCTGAATAACCTCACCAGCAGCAATCTGGTTGGCAACACTATCGGGAAGTAGCTGGATTACGTCTGTCATTGCCTGTACGTTTAGGTAACTCTCTGCGCTTCTGTTCCTTCAGTTCAGAACCCGCCTTCTTTGGACGCCAGTTAAAGATATCATCCTTGTTGAGAGGGCGCACATAGTCAAACCATGCATATTTGGGAAGGAAATACTTGTCTGGAGGAATCTGGGACATGGGATATAACACACCCGTTGGCTTCTGCATCCATATTTTCTTCATCTTACGATTCTCCAGAAACATCTTCATAAGCGGAGTCTCTGTATAATTCAAGCCAATAAGGGTACTGTCCGAATCATCTACGGGATAATACACTATTAAGACATTATCAATAGCCTGGGTTTCACGTATCTCTCCTTTGATGAAAAAAGCCTTCATATCCTTGGACGATACCTGATTGAAGTGGACGGAGTCAGCCATCTGCTCTGCAGAGAAAGCCTGATTGATGACATGAGCATGATCAATAGTCGAGTCTTTCATATAGACCCTAATCTCCTCTCCGAACAGCTGTTGGTTCATGTTCCACACTATAGGATCCTTGTACATGGTCATACAGGAGTCCTTTGAATTGTAAACCAGCGAGTCACATACAGCTTGCAAATCACGCCTAAAGGCTCTAACCTTATTATATGCATGAATCTTACGATAAACAGAGTCCGTCCGGATATTGAAAGTAAAAATCTTAAAAGTGTCAGCATGCATATATAATGAGTCACGCTGTGAATAATCAATGGCTACTGCTTTTTTCGTGGACATAGCATAACCTATAGAATCATTATACTCGCAATAGTCTCCCGTCAGCATATTCTTGTTGACAGAATCATTGTAGATAACATTCCAATAGGCATAATTGGTGCCGTCAGTGGCATTATGATAGACACTATCGCCTATCAAGGTCTTCCCTCCGTCCCGGATGACAGAACGTCCGAAGAGTTCCGACTGTTTCGTTTTCGTATTATAATAGCCATCCTCACTATAAATATGGCTATTACCAGATATGATATTTGAGGGCCCTACAATATGGGCACGAGATGTCTGCGTGTCATAATAGAGAGAGTCCGTGGTAAGATACATTTTCTTGTCTTTCAGACGGACATCATAATAGAACATCGCCATCTTGGTGTCTGTATGATACTCTCCCCAGTCGGAAGTCAGCACAGACGAGCCGTCCACCAGCTTTCCGCCTTCAAAGAAATTTCCGAAACTGTACATCCTGTCGTAATCCAGCGAATCGGTATAAAGCGTTGACTTGCGATGCTTGAGGATAACATTATACCTGGCTTGAGCTAATTGGTCGTTACCATCGTAATAAGCATAGTCGCTAGTAAGACGGAGCGTATCGCCCTGAATCATCTTTACATGCCCAAAGGCCTCAAACGAATTGGAGGTCTCATAGAAATGAGCACTGTCACAATACAGGTCAGCTCCCTGATGCCGGAAATGCACATTGCCATGAAGGACCTGCGCATCTCCATTACGATACTGGTCGTAGTGAAGATTGTCGGAATGGACAAGATACACTCTCTTATCCTCAACCTTCTTTCGAGGAGCACGTTTCTTGGCTGGCTGAGCAGCAAATGCAAAAGCCAACACCACGAAAGCAATGACTATCGACAGGAGCCTTTTCACCTCTTACTACTATCTTATCACTATCTTACTACTGTCTTACCACTGTCTTCCATCTATCTCACCCAACCCTCGTATTCAAAATCACAATCGCGATAGCGGTCGTTGATACGCACATAGGTTGACTTGATGCGTTTAACAACCCAATCATGCAACACCTGATTACGACGTTTATTCAAAACCAGATTCTTTAACACTTGGAAGTCCTCGGTAATCGTCGCCTTATGACCTTCCGTACGACTCTTTAACCTTGCAATGGCACATACCGTCTTGCCACGCTCATTAATCATGGTGAAAGGCTTGGAGACACTACCAACAGATAGTGTATCAACTGCCCTTGCCACCTCGCTAGGCAGGTCTGCCATTTTAAAACGAGAAGTACGACCTTCCTGTGTGACATTGGCCATCAAGCCATGATTATTACGGGTGTCTTTATCATCTGAGATAACAGAGGCACCGGCTTCAAAAGAGAACTTTCCATCTACGATATCCGTTCGGATAGAGTCCAAACGGGCAAGGGCCTTGCTAATAGACTCCTCGCTGACAACAGGTTTACGCAAGATATGGCGTACCTTAATCTTCTCACCACGCTTGTCAATAAGCTGGATAATATGGAAGCCGAACTCTGACTCCACAATCTTTGAAACTCGTTTAGGATCAGTCAAGCCAAAGGCTACATTGGCGAAAGCGGGGTCTAACATACCACGACCCGTATAGTCCAGTTCTCCGCCACGGCGTGCCGTACCTGGATCTTCGGAATACAGACGTGCCAATGTCTGGAAAGAGGATTCCCCTTTATTGATACGCTCCGTATAGTCACGCAACTCCTCTTTGACACGATTGATTTCTTCCTGTTCTATCCTTGGCTGCTGTGTAATAATCTGCACCTCCACTTCCGTCGGAACAAAAGGAAGGCTGTCTTGGGGCATATCCTTGAAATAGCGACGCACCTCGGCAGGAGATACCGTAATATCCCTAGTCAGCTTCTGCTGCATACCCTGAACCATTTGACGCTCACGATATGATTCACGTAAGTCAGCACGGATCTGAGAAATAGACTTCTTATGATATTCCTCTAATTTTTCACGAGAGCCAATCATTGAAATCATATTCTCCAGATATTGCTCCACACCTTGGGAGATTTCTGATTCCGTAACCTCCACACTATCAATAATGGCTTGATTCAGATACAACTTCTGAACTGCTATTTGCTCAGGAATAGAACAGTCGGGGTTACCATGCCAGCGCAGGCCTTCCTGTTGTCCTTGAATACGCATTGCCTCAACGTCAGACAACAAGATAGCCTCATCGCCAACAACCCAGATAACCTCGTCAACCGTGGTTCCCGTAGGAGCAGACGTGGCTATACTATCCGCCTTTTGGGCTTTAACTGATGATATGACAGATGCTAGTATAACTAGTAATACGACAAATTTTCTACTCATGCTTGTTTACGGTCTTTAATATTTCTTGATTTACAACCACTGAATAGCGATTGCGGAGGTCCTCTACCCAGATACGCTCCAACTCGTCCTGCAAATCAGCCACCACGAGAGCACGCACATCAGTATAGTCTTCCGGCTTCTTAAGCAGTTTGCCATAGGTGGCATCAATGGGATAACCCTTAACACTATCCACCTTAGCATCTTTGACTTTAAAGACTTCACGGTCAACAAGTGCATTGTCACCTTTCTTGAAAAGTCCTTTCTCTACACGGATACGCAATACAGAATCGCTATTGAAGGTAGTACGAAGCGCCTCGTTCCAGTCATCAAACTTCAGTTTCTTGACACATTTAGCTACTGCCTTCACATCAGCCTGCTCTTTCACATGATAAGCCATTCCCTTGAATCGAGGCTCATCCCATTGGTATTTTTTCTTATTCTTCTTGAAATAGCGCTCCAACGACTGTTCATCCTTAGCTGCCTTGTCCCATATCAGGCGATTGCTGATTTCATAAAGCAGTAATCCATCATGATACTCCTTGATAAGATAGCGAATATTTGTATCCGAAGCAGCCATAGAGTCTGCACGCTGTTCTAAGATTTGCTCTTTGGTCAGTTGACCATTTGAAGCCTTCACCATCGCATCAAGCTTCCGCTCTGTGATGCTATTGCGAACATCGCGCTGTTCCAGGAACTTCAGGATATTCTCCTTGTGAAAGTCAAAAGGTTCTAATTGCTTACGCTCTTTCATGAAGATAATATGCCAACCGAAGGGAGAAAGAACGGGACGACTCATCTCGCCTGGATTTAAAGCGAAAGCGGCGTCTTCAAATTCCTTCACCAATTGATTTTGGCTGCACCACCCCACTACGCCACCATTTCTGGCAGACCCGGGATCTTGCGACACCTCACGGGCCAGTTTCTCAAAATCTGCCCCATCCTGCAAAGCCTTATAAACAGAATCTATTCTACGTTTGGCCTCATCTTGCTGTTGACGCGTGGCTTTCTGAGGAATCAGCATCAAAATATGAGCAGGAAGGATCAGTCCACGAGAACCGATGCGCTCCTTTGTCTGGTCGTACACCTTATGTGCCTCTGCCAACATATCGTCATCACTGACATATGTAGGACGAACCTGCTGGTCGCGATACTGGGAGAACTCTTTTAGAAAGGCCTGCGTAGTATCTATATGGGCTTCCAGGGCAGCCTGTACCTTCAGCTTGTAATTCACAAAAAGGTCAACATACTCCTCCACTGTTTTCTTGTCAATGACACCATCTGTATTATTCTTGTTGTAAGAATATTCAAACTCAGAACGGGGAACAGGAACACCTGCCACGGTCATCACGATGGGATCACTCTTAGGCTGCGACCATATCGAAATATATGGTATAAGAGCAAGAAAGAGAATTAGGATGGTTTTCTTCATTCGATTAATCGTTAGGACGAGAATAATTAGGAGCCTCACTGGTAATTGTGATATCATGTGGATGGCTCTCGTTAACACCTGCATTGGTAATACGAGTAAACTTGGCATCGTGCAACTTCTCAATAGTCGAAGCACCACAATAGCCCATGCCAGAGCGCAAGCCACCTACCATCTGATAGATTACTTCCTGGACAGTTCCCTTATAAGGCACACGTCCTGCGATACCCTCTGGAACTAATTTCTTTACATCTTTGGTGTCAGCCTGGAAATAACGATCCTTGGACCCGTGCTCCATAGCCTCCAGCGAGCCCATTCCACGATAGCTCTTAAACTTACGTCCATTATAAATAATGGTATCACCAGGACTTTCCTCTGTACCTGCTACCAAAGAGCCAATCATCACGCAAGAACCGCCTGCTGCCAATGCTTTAACAATATCACCAGAGTAGCGCAGACCACCGTCAGCTATCAAGGGGACACCCGTTCCTTGCAAGGCGCTATAGACATCATAGACAGCACTCAACTGAGGAACGCCAACACCTGCTACGACACGGGTAGTACAGATAGAACCAGGACCAATACCCACCTTAACAGCATCGGCACCGTTATCCACCAACATCTTGGCAGCCTCGCCAGTAGCGATGTTACCTACCACGATATCAATATTGGGGAAAGAGGCCTTAGCCTCACGCAGTTTCTCTATCACACTCTTAGAGTGTCCATGAGCAGTATCGATGACAATGGCGTCAACACCTGCATTAACCAGTGCCTGCATACGATCAAGCGTATCGACAGTAACACCAACACCTGCAGCCACACGCAGACGACCTTTCTCGTCCTTGCACGCCATGGGCTTATCCTTGGCCTTGGTGATATCCTTATAAGTGATCAGACCTACCAGGCGGTTGTCCTTATCTACTACTGGCAGTTTCTCAATTTTATTTTCTTGCAGGATCTGTGCCGCAGCAGTCAAGTCTGTCTGTTGATGCGTAGTCACCAAACGCTCCTTTGACATTACATCATCAATCTTGCGGTCCAGACGGCGTTCAAAACGAAGGTCGCGATTGGTAACAATGCCAACCAGACGGTTTTCCTCGTCAACTACTGGAATGCCACCGATATGATATTCTGCCATAATATCCAAGGCATCTTTTACCGTAGAGCCTCTGCGAATAGTCACAGGATCATATATCATACCGTTTTCCGCACGCTTAACGATAGCCACTTGGCGTGCCTGGTCTTCGATAGACATGTTTTTGTGAATCACGCCAATACCGCCTTCACGGGCAATAGCAATAGCCATCTGGCTCTCTGTAACGGTATCCATTGCTGCCGTCACAAAAGGCACATTCAACTCGATATTACGAGAAAAGCGAGTTCTCAACTCTACCGTCTTTGGCAGTACCTCAGAATAAGCGGGAATCAACAGGACATCATCAAAGGTCAGTCCATCCATAACAATCTTGTCTGCAATAAATGATGACATAAAAATACTCCTTTAAATTTTATTGCGTGCAAAGGTACAAAAAAAAGAGAGAAAAGTGAAAAGTGAAAAGTGAAAAATTTGCTGCCACCCTCTTTTTTAACCACTCTTCACTTACAGTGACTATTGCGACAGCAAATTTTTCACTTTTCGCTTTTCATTTAATTAGCCATTTCCGAGATAAACTTAATACGCACTAGGCGAATCTCATCCTCAGAACATTCTCCTCCCAATTCATCTATGGCTGCTTCCAGTGAATCAGTCTCACTTTCAGCAAAATAATCATAGATATCATCGATATGATCCTCATCCATCACCTCATCCAGGAAATAGTCTATATTCAGTTTTGTGCCGCTATATACAATAGCCTCTACTTCACTGAGCAGATCCTCAAATTCCAATCCTTGAGCCGTTGCAATATCATCAAGGGCTACCTGTCGGTCGATTGCCTGGATAATCTTTACTTTTAGTATGGATTTCTTGGCAACAGTACGTACACGGAGGTCTGACTGTCGAACAATATCGTTTTCTTCACAATAGCGTTTAATTAAATCCACGAACTCCTTGGCATAAGGTTGTCTGATTTTACCCTCGCCGACCCCTTGGATATTCTTCAACTCCTCAAGTGTCACAGGATAATCCGTTGCCATCTGCTCAAGGGATACATCTTGGAAGATAACATAAGGAGGACGCTCCAGCTGTCTGCTGACCTTTTTACGAAGATCTCTCAACATGGCATTCAGTGTCGGGTCAAGAGCGCTGGTAACACCTTCATGCTCGCCAGAAGCCTCGTAATCCTCTGCAAATTCATTGTCCTCCACAATCATAAACGACGTAGGTTTCTTCATGAACTTCTTTCCTAATGCGGTCAGTTTCAGCAAACCATAGTTCTCTACGTCTTTTTTCAGATAGCCTGCTATCAATGCTTGTCGTATGACTGGATTCCAATGTTTTTCCTCAAAGTCCTCACCAGCACCAAAAAGTTCATGGTTTTGATGCTTATGGGCCAGGATCTCTTCTGTTTCACGCCCTGCAACAAAATCTACAACGTAATCAGAGCGGAAATTTTCCTTTAAGGCCTGTATCGCACTCAAGACTATGCACAACTGCTCATGGGCCTCAATCTTCTTCTTGGGATGAAGACAGTTGTCGCAATTATGGCAGTTTTCCTCATGATATTCCTCGCCAAAATAATGAAGCAGCATCTTTCGTCGGCATACGGAAGTTTCAGCATAAGCGGCAGTCTCGGCCAATAGCTGGCGGCCAATGTCTTGTTCTGCCACAGGCTTTCCTTCCATAAACTTATCTAACTTCTGCAAGTCTTTCTGGGCATAGAAAGTGATGCACATGCCTTCTCCACCGTCACGACCAGCACGTCCTGTCTCCTGATAGTAACCTTCCAGTGATTTCGGTATGTCATAATGGATGACAAACCGTACGTCAGGCTTATCAATTCCCATGCCAAAGGCTATCGTAGCCACAATAACCTCAATACGCTCCATCAAAAAATCATCCTGTGTCTGAGAACGGAGGGCTGACTCCAGACCCGCATGATAGGCTGCTGCCCTGATGTCATTGGCCCTTAGAATCTCTGCCAGTTCTTCCACCTTCTTTCGAGAGAGGCAATAGATGATACCACTCTTACCCGGATGTTGTTTTATGAACTTAATGATGTCTTTGTCAACCTCCTTGGTCTTTGGGCGTACTTCGTAATACAGATTAGGGCGATTGAACGAGCTCTTGAATTCATCAGCATCTAAGATCCCAAGGTTTTTCTTGATGTCCGTGCGTACTTTATCCGTTGCCGTTGCCGTCAGCGCAATAACTGGAGCGTTTCCAATCTCATTGATAATCGGACGGATACGACGGTACTCCGGACGGAAGTCATGTCCCCACTCAGAAATACAATGCGCCTCATCAACAGCATAGAATGAAATCTTGGCCTGTTTCAGAAATTCTACGTTATCTTCTTTCGTCAACGATTCCGGGGCGACATACAACAGTTTGGTTCGCCCAGACAAGATATCAGCCTTTACCTGATCTATAGCAGCCTTGTTAAGTGAAGAGTTCAGGTAATGAGCCGTTCCCTCATCACTCATGGAACTGATGATGTCCACCTGATTCTTCATCAAGGCAATCAATGGTGAAATAACTATTGCCGTGCCTTCCATCAGCAACGATGGCAACTGATAACATAATGATTTCCCACCACCAGTAGGCATTAATACAAACGTGTCTCTACCATCGAGGACATTCTGAATGATAGCCTGCTGATCGCCTTTGAACTTATCAAAGCCGAAATACTTTTTTAATGCTTCCGAGAGATTCTGTTTCTTTGCTGTCATAGACTTATTAGGGTTCACACTCCTTAGTTTAAGTGGGACTTGTCGAGCTGCTTCTGGGCGTACTCTTCGGTCACTTCAAAGGATTTTATTCGTTTAGAAGGAATTTCAAACATAGCATCCATCATAATACTCTCAACAATGGAACGTAGCCCACGAGCTCCCAACTTATACTCTACCGCCTTGTCAACGATAAGCTTCAGGGCATCTGGAGTAAAAGTAAGTTTTATGCCATCCATTTCAAACAGCTTCTCATACTGCTTGACAATAGAGTTCTTGGGCTCTGTCAGAATCCTAGTCAGTGCCTCACGGTCAAGAGGATTAAGGTATGTCAGTACGGGCAAACGTCCTATGATTTCCGGAATCAAGCCAAACGACTTCAAATCCTGTGGCAGGATATATTGCATTAAATCGTTTTTGTCAATCTTACGCACATGTTGTACCGAGTTGTAACCGACAACATGCGTATTCAGGCGTTGGGCTATCTTACGCTCAATACCATCAAAGGCTCCACCGCATATAAATAATATATTATGTGTATCTACATGGATATATTCCTGGTCGGGGTGCTTACGGCCACCCTGAGGTGGAACATTAACCATAGTACCTTCCAGCAGTTTCAGCAATCCTTGCTGCACACCCTCACCACTCACATCACGGGTGATGCTGGGGTTATCACTCTTGCGGGCTATTTTGTCTATCTCGTCAATGAAGACAATACCGCGCTGGGCAGCCTCCACATTATAGTCTGCCACTTGAAGCAGTCGCGACAGGATACTCTCAACATCCTCTCCGACATAACCTGCCTCAGTAAACACGGTAGCATCAACTATCGTAAACGGCACATCAAGCATCTTGGCGATAGTACGGGCCAGCAGCGTCTTACCCGTTCCCGTAGAACCTACCATGATGATATTCGATTTCTCTATCTCCACCCCATTCTCGTCAGTAGGCTGTTGCAAACGTTTATAATGGTTATATACAGCTACAGAAAGGTAGCGCTTGGCATCATCCTGTCCTATGACATATTGATCCAAATGTTCCTTTATTTCCTTGGGCTTGGGAATACGTTTCAGTTGGAATGGCGCAGCAGATTTTTTAGCATCAGGCCCATAGCCATTGGCCGTAGCAACCTGATAAGCCTGTACGGCACAATCCTCACAGATGCAGCCGTTCACACCTGTTATCAAGAGCCTTACTTCCTTTTCTGTCCTTCCACAAAAATTACACTGTTTCTTCATTATTTCTTCACCAACACCTGATCAATCATACCATATTCCTTTGCTTCTTCCGCTGTCATCCAGTAGTTGCGGTCCGAATCATTCCACACCTTATCATAAGGAGTATGCGAATGTTCTGATATAATGGTATAGAGTTCCTTTTTAAATTTCATAATCTCTTTAGCCTCAATCTCTATATCAGAAGCCTGACCCTGAACACCGCCTAAAGGCTGGTGAATCATTACACGACTGTGAGGCAGAGCCGAGCGTTTGCCTTCCGTACCTGCCACCAACAGCACGGCAGCCATTGACGCCGCCATACCTGTACAGATAGTGGCTACATCACTGGAGATAAACTGCATCGTATCATAAATGCCCAAACCAGCAGTCACACTACCGCCAGGCGAATTCAAATAGATGCTGATATCTTTTCCTGAGTCAACAGAGTCGAGATATAACAACTGAGCCTGCAAAGTGTTTGCTGTATAATCGTCAATCTGTGTTCCTAAGAAAATGATGCGGTCCATCATCAAACGGGAAAACACATCCATTTGGGTAACGTTCAATTGACGCTCCTCCAAAATATAAGGATTCAAATACTGGGCCTGCGCACTCATTACTTCGTCAAGGACGAGGCCATTAATTCCTAAATGCTTGGTAGCATATTTTCTAAAATCACTATTCATTTTCATACTATCGATTAAGTGCAAATAAAGAGGGTTACCAACCTTTTTGCAAAATTGTAGATACAAAATTACGAAAAAAGTTGGTAACCCCGCAATAGAATGAGGTTTTTTTTCTTAAAAAAACTTATTTTTCCTGTAACATCTTCTGGAAGTCCTCCATCGTGACGTCTTTCTCAGTGAGTTTTACTACGTTTTTGAGAGCAGCAGTCAGCTTCACGTCAACAGCACGGTCCACCAGTCCGTCAACATTCTCACGCTTCTTCAGCATCTCACTGGCATAGTTCTCAAGATACTCGTCGGGCACATTAGACATGCCATACTGGGCAAACTGCATACGGGCAGCCTCCTTGGCAACATCCTTCAGGTCTGCATCCTCAACCTTGATACCCTGGGCAGCAACCAGCTGTTCTTTCATCAGGTGCCAGCCGAGTTCTTTAATGCTTGCATCAAAGTTCTTCTCAACGAAGTCAGCACCCTTGTCCTTGTTGTTATTCATCATAACACGCTTCAGCAATGCCTCGGGGAACTCCAGTTTACCAACCTTCTTCTCTACATAGGCACGGATATCCTGCAGGAACTTATAGTCAGAGTCAGCCTTAAACTGCTGACTAATCTGGTCGGCAATCTTCTGACGGAACTCCTTCTCATTCTTCACCGCATCCTTGCCAAAGGTCTGATCAAACAATTCCTGATTGACTTCTGCCTTTACATAACGGCTAATCTCTGTTACCTGGAAGGTAAAGTCACCCTCATGGTCCTTCACCTCTTCCTTCTGAATCTTGAGCATAGAACTTACCTCTGCATCGTTGTCAGGATAAGCCTTACGGGGATTCCAAGTAATGATGTCGCCCAGTTTGCAGTCATCGAAGAGTTTCTTCTGGTCATCTGCTTTGATGTACTGTGGCATCAGTACCACATCAGACAGTTCAATACCGCCTTCCTTGCCGACCTCACGAAGGTCACCTTTCAGCATATCACGCTCTTTAGAGTCGTATTGCTCTACTTTCTCATACTGTCCTGCACGGTTCTGATACATCTCCACCTGCTGGTCTATCAGCTTGTCATCAACAGTAATATTGTAATAGGGAACCTTGTCCTTTTCAGTCAATTTCACCTCAAAAGCAGGAGCCACGGCAATATCAAACTTAAAGGTCAGAGGCTGGTCACCCTCAAAGTCAATCTGTTCCTGTTTGTCACTAGGAAGGGGTTCGCCCAGCATCTGAATTTTATTCTCACGTACATACTCGTACAATTTCTCACCAAGCAACTTATTCACAGCCTCCACCTTCACGGAAGGGCCGAACTGGCGCTTAATCATGCCCATAGGAGCCTGACCCGGACGGAATCCAGGAATATTAGCACGTTTACGATAATCTTTCAAGGTCTTGTCAACCTCAGGCTGATAGTCAGCCGTCTCCAGCGTAATGGTCATCAAACCATTGATTTTGTCGGGAGCTTCAAATGAAATATTCATCTCTTTATACCTTATTTATATTATATGTTCTATTTTTGAGTGTGCAAAGAGGGTGTAAACCGAATGCAGAAAAACTTGTTTTTTTGCTGAGGCGCAGCCCATCTTCGCGGTTTAGGGCGCAAAGGTACGAATAAAAAACGTGACCACCAAACGACAGCCTCATTTTTTCACTTATTATAAGTATTTCCCTTTGTTTCTACTCGCCCATCAGGCTGTTCAAATAGACTTCCAAAGCGGTATAGCCCTCTTTTGAGAATACTTTATTACGGTCGGCAGAATCCTTTGGATCAAGACCGTTCTTCAGTTCCCATGCATCATCCATACCATCATGATCGTTGTCTGCAACAGCAGCAATAGCCGCATACTGAGGCCACCCTTCCGCATCGGCAGGTGAGTCAATAAATCCTGCACTCCCCTGAGTTCCGTGATAACGGGCCGTTCCGTTTTTCACTTCTTCCACGATACGCTGCTCGATAGCATCACGGTGTATGGTGCCTGCCTTTGAAAGGACGTGCCTATAGGCTTTATCAGCACTTTCCACTGGCGTCCTGTATTTCTTATAGTCGAAGGTATTCTGTTTTGGATGAAATGCCGAAGGATAGACGGTCTTAGAAGATTGCATGGATTTGACATCAAAACCGGTCTGATTGTCAACAGCCTGCCAGTTATCCTTGGTGGCTACCTTGTCCCCCTCCATCTTGTTGCCAGAGAAGAACCACAAAGAGGGACCGGTAAGGGTCTTGCCTTTGCGGGCCTTAGACAACTGCATAAAATAACTCCCCGCAGGGGTTGCAGGACCGGGTTTATAATAATTACCCACGAAGTTACACTCATGAGTACTTCCTTCACCTGCCTCATTCTCGCCTCCATAGCAGCTATTGGTCTTGCCCCAGTTATAATTGACATTATTCTGGTATTCCATGAATACATTACGGTCTTGACTGTGATTGGTTGCTCCATTCAAGCGGGCACTACGGTTATAATTATGTGCCAACAAATTATGGTGGAACGTAGCCGGAGAGCCTCCCCACTGACAGGCATAGCTACGATTACCCTTCTGATGTCCTGCATTATAAAGTCCTTCATGGACAATACACCACTGCACGGTAGTAAAGTGATTGTCGTATATGGTCATATTCTCCTCGCCACTCCATCCGAAGCAGCAGTGGTCAATGATAATGGTGTCAGCATTCTCTATTCCGATGGAGCCGCCTTTGATAAAATCCTTGTCATTACGCAACCCTATACGACCACGAAGGTTACGCATGATTACATTCCTGGAGCCTCCGAGATTCAGTTTCCCACCTCGGTACAGGATGCCGTCGCCTGGGGCGGTCTGCCCAGCTATCGTTACATGATGCAGTTTGGCACGGATATCTTTCTCAAGGGTAATAATCCCGCTGACACGAAAAACAATCGTCGCATCTTCGCGACCTGCTTCCGTCAAAGCCCATCGCAGAGAGCCCTCACCATTGTCATTGAGATTTGTCACCTCCACAACTTTTCCACCTCGGCCACCAGAGGCATATTTTCCAAATCCCTCTGCTGAAGGGAATGCCTTTAAGGGCTGTGCATGCAGGGCCAGCGTCCCGGTCATCACAAATAAAAAAGCAATAAGTCTGTTCATCGTTTTATTGTGGTTGGTTGTCAACTTCCTCAAAGCCCCACTTATTAGCTCGCTGCTCAGCCATCTTGGCAAAATCTTTCTTTTGCAGCACGAAATTAGATCCAAGGTATTTCTCCCTCACAATTGGGTTTACTGCCAGTTCATCCGGTGTTCCCTTAAACAGGATACGACCTTCGAACAACAGGTAGGCACGGTCGGTGATGTTCAGCGTTTCATGTACGTTATGGTCTGTTATCAGAATACCGATATTACGGTATTTCAACTGCCATACAATCTGCTGAATATCTTCTACGGCAATGGGGTCCACACCCGCAAAGGGCTCGTCCAGCATAATGAACTTAGGCTCAATAGCCAGACAACGGGCAATCTCCGTACGACGGCGCTCGCCACCAGACAGCTGGTCTCCCTTATTCTTGCGCACCTTCTGTAAACGGAACTCGCTGATCAGACTCTCCAATTTCTCCAGTTGATAGTCACGGGGCTTGCCTGTCATTTCCAAAACGGAAAGGATATTGTCTTCCACTGACATCTTACGGAACACAGAAGCTTCCTGGGCCAGATAGCCAATACCTGCACGAGCTCGCTTGTAAACAGGATATTCTGTCACTTCCTCATTCCCAAGGTAGATATGTCCACCATTGGGAACAATGAGTCCTGTAGTCATATAAAACGATGTCGTCTTGCCCGCACCGTTAGGTCCGAGCAGACCGACTATCTCACCCTGCTTCACGTCAAAGCTGACGTCATTCACCACGGTACGCTTTCCGTAACGCTTGATGAGTCCCTCTGTTCGCAGCACCATACGATCCGGCTCTGCTACCTGTATATTTGCTGTTTCGTCCATATTGCCTGCAAAAATACAAAATATATTCAAATAATGGTTGATGATTTATGATTTATTAATTATAAATTTCACATTGAAGGCTTTACTTCTCAGGATAGCGACGTTCATGGAATGCAAATAAATTCAAATTTATTTTGCATTCCGCCCGATTTGCACTACCTTTGCAGCCGAAATGATTAGGTTGATACAAAATTGGTTGACGATATTCGGTAAGTTCCTCATCCTGATGGGACGTACTTTTTCCGTTCCAGAGCGTTTCCGAATGTTCTGGAAGCAGTATGTCAAAGAGATGGCTCAATTGGGCATTGACTCCATCGGCATTGTATTGCTCATCTCTTTCTTTATTGGAGCCGTCATTTGTATTCAGATGAAGCTTAACATTCAGAGTCCGTGGATGCCCCGCTGGGTCAGCGGCTATACGACGCGTGAAATCATGTTGCTGGAATTTTCCAGTTCCATCATGTGCCTGATTCTCGCAGGAAAGGTTGGCTCTAACATTGCTTCCGAGATTGGGACCATGCGTGTTACACAACAGATTGATGCACTCGACATTATGGGTGTCAACTCAGCATGCTACTTGATTCTGCCTAAGATTCTGGGTATGCTGACCATCATGCCACTATTGGTTATTTTCTCTTCTGCGATGGGTATTGTGGGAGCTTATGGGACTGCCTATATCGGGCAAATCATAGTTCCTGACGACCTGACACTGGGACTGCAACACTCTTTCCAGCCTTGGTTCGTATGGATGAGTATCATAAAAAGCCTTTTCTTTGCCTTTATCATCTCTGCAGTACCTTCCTATTTCGGATACACCGTGGAGGGAGGTTCCGTAAATGTGGGTAAGGCATCTACAGATGCTGTCGTTTCGTCGAGCGTACTCATTCTCTTTAGTGACGTATTCCTAACACAACTGCTGTCATGATAGAAGTAAAGAACCTATATAAAAGTTTCGACCAGCTCGAAGTATTGAAAGACATCAATACAGTGTTTGAGGATGGAAAGACGAACCTCATTATCGGACAAAGCGGTAGTGGAAAGACGGTGCTTATGAAAAACCTCGTAGGACTCTTAGAGCCTACCAGCGGACAGATTCTCTACGACGGACGCGACTTTGTACAGATGTCGAAACAAGAGAAAGTACACATGCGCCGTGAAATGGGAATGATTTTCCAAAGCGCAGCACTGTTCGACTCATTGACCGTACTCGAAAATGTGATGTTCCCCTTGGACATGTTTTCATCCATGAACCTGCGAGAGAGGCAACAGCGGGCTATGGACTGTCTGGACCGTGTGAACCTGGTGGGTGCGCAAGAAAAATATCCCGGGGAAATCTCCGGTGGCATGCAGAAACGTGTAGCCATTGCCCGTGCCATCGCCTTAAACCCAAAATATTTGTTCTGCGATGAACCCAACTCAGGACTTGACCCTAAGACTTCACTTGTCATCGACGAGCTGCTGCACTCCATTACGCAAGAGTTTAACATGACAACCATCATCAACACGCACGACATGAACTCGGTGATGGGTATTGGCGAGAATATCATTTTCATCTACGAAGGCATAAAGGAATGGCAGGGGGTGAGCAGCCAGATTATGAATTCTACCAATAAAAGGCTGACCGACTTTATCTTTGCCAGCGATTTATTGAAAGAAATGCGCGAAGCTGTTACCAACCAGCATCCATCAGATTGACAAATATCAAAAATTAGACTGTTTGCGCACACAAAACGGTTTCCTTTATTGCACAAGTACAAAAAAGATAGTACCTTTGCATCGACAAAAAGATGAAAAAGGATAACTATTAAAGTAAAGAAAGGAAAAACAATGATGAAAAGATTAATAAGCAAATGGCTCAAGAGTGAAGCTTACACAGAGTATTGCTTGAATATGGCAAGAATGTATAACTACAGAGCTGCAAATTAAATAAACGGATTGATTCACTAAGAATTCAATCCGTTTTTCTTTTCTCCTTTATCAAGCGCTATCATTTCATGAGCCATAACCCGTCCTGTTCAACCATAGGGACGGCTATCTCTTCCTGTATGGAATCATTGAAGCAAAGGGTCAGGAAAGCATAAGTAAAGCCCTGTACCGTATCCCGACGACCTACGTTCTCTGAGATTCGAACCTCACGAATTCCTCCATGTTTCTCGTTGATCTCACTGACGAACTGCTCATAGACTTTCTTCATCTGGGCACGATAGATGGCTGGCAGACTGTCTGCTCCTACCCGCGCATCCAGAAACGCCTCGGGATTATCCTTCAAAAGGGTGAAATATTCCTGAGCGGCCTGGGCTGCTTTTCCCTCTGGTGTAGCTCCTTGCGAACAAGCAGAGAGCAGCACAAAAACGATGGCTATGTATAATATTTTCTTCACTTCTGCCGAATAAATACATTAATTGGTGTGCCTGTAAGCGTCCAGTTATCGCGCATTTTGTTTTCCAGGAAACGTCGATAGGGCTCCTTGACATACTGAGGCAGATTAGCATAGAACACAAAGGTCGGAATCTGTGTATCCGGAACCTGCGACACATACTTAATCTTGATATACTTTCCCTTAATAGAGGGTGGTGGTGTAGCCTCAATGATGGGTAACATCACTTCATTGAGCTTAGATGTTCCAATCTTTATCTTACGGTTCAGATATACCTGCTTGGCCGTTTCCAACACCTTGAAGATACGCTGCTTGGTGACTGCAGAAGCAAAAATAATGGGAAAATCGACAAAAGGAGCCATACGCTGACGAATAGCATTCTCAAAGGTCTTGATGGCTTCTTGTGATTTTTCTTCTACCAGGTCCCATTTATTGACGACAACCACCAACGACTTGTTATTCTTCTGAATGAGCTGGAAAATATTCATGTCTTGCGACTCTATACCACGTGTAGCGTCAATCATCAGAATACACACATCGCTGTTTTCAATAGCACGGATGCTGCGCATCACACTATAGAATTCCAGGTCTTCAGTAACCTTATTCTTGCGACGGATTCCTGCCGTATCCACCAAGTAGAAGTCAAATCCGAACTTATCGTATTTGGTATAGATACTATCGCGCGTCGTACCTGCGATGTCGGTCACGATATTGCGGTCTTCACCGATAAAGGCATTGATGATGCTCGACTTACCGGCATTCGGACGTCCGACCACAGCAAAACGAGGGGTGCCGTCCTCTACGTCATCCACCTCATCGGTCTTCAGCGTTTTAACAACATAGTCTAACAGATCGCCTGTACCTGAACCCGTAGCCGCACTGACACAATAGGGGTCACCAAGTCCCAGTTTATAAAACTCGTACTGCCCATAGAGGTCCTTGCCGTCATCGGCTTTATTGGCCACCAGCACAACAGGCAGTTTCGAACGGCGCAGAATCAGGGCGACATCCTCATCGAGGTCAGTCAACCCGTTTTTGATATCTACCAGAAAAAGCACTAAATCGGCTTCTTCCGTAGCAACAATAACCTGTTTACGGATTTCCTCTTCAAAGATATCGTCACTATTGACAACCCAGCCTCCTGTATCAACTACGGAGAATTCACGACCATTCCACTCGCATTTACCATACTGACGGTCACGCGTAGTGCCGGCCTCGTCACTCACGATAGCTTGGCGTGAGTTCGTTAGCCTGTTAAACAAGGTGGACTTGCCGACATTCGGGCGTCCTACTATCGCTACTAAATTTCCCATATATCACTCTTCACTATTCACTCTTCACTGTTCACTATTCACTAGGGCGAAGCCCGCTCACTCTTCACTAGCGAAAGCGCCTACTCCGGGTTATATCCAAAAGAATCCAGTTCGCGCTGACTAGAGCGCCAATCCTTATCGACCTTGACAAAAGTCTCTAGGAAAATCGGTTTTGCAAAGAATTTCTCCAACGACTTGCGAGCCTCAGTAGATACCTTTTTCAGTGCAATGCCCTGATGACCGATGATAATTCCTTTCTGGGAGTCGCGCTCCACATAGATGATGGCATTGATGTGAATGTTCTTCTCCGTTTCCTTGAAGCGTTCCACGCGCACCTCGACAGAATAAGGAATTTCCTTGTCATAGTAGAGAAGTATCTTCTCGCGGATAATCTCTGAAACAAAGAAACGGGCAGGTTTGTCTGTCAACTGGTCTTTGTCGAAATAGGCGGGACTTTCAGGCAGAAGTTCCTGGATGCGCTTCAGCAACATATCTATGCCAAACTTGTTCTTGGCCGAGATAGGCAGGATCTCCGCATTGGGCAGCAGCGCATGCCACTTCTCAACAATTGCTGCCAGCAATTGTTGAGCCCCATTGGCCCCATTAGCCCCAAGCTCATCAATCTTGTTAATGAGCAGCAGCACAGGAATGGTCATCTTCTGCACTTTCTCCAGAAAATCCATATTTTTCTCTGGATTCTCCACCACATCAGTAACGTACAGCAACACATCGGCATCCTGCAGCGCTGACTCTGAGAAGGCCAGCATAGACTCCTGCAACTTGTAATTGGGCTTAAGAACACCTGGCGTATCAGAAAAAACTATCTGCATGTCGTCCGTGTTGACAATACCCATGATGCGATGGCGCGTGGTCTGCGCCTTGAAAGTCGCAATCGAAATACGCTCACCAACCAACTGGTTCATGAGCGTACTTTTACCTACATTGGGATTTCCAACGATATTTACAAATCCTGCTTTATGCATTATTCACTTTTCACTATTCACTTTTCACTTCCATCATACGCCCACTTGTAGTAGCTTGCTCCATGAACGAAACCAGCACCGAAGGCAGTCATGATAACATTATCACCCTTCTTGAGCAGGTGTTCATTCTCCCAAAGCGCCAAAGGTATCGTGGCAGCTGATGTGTTACCGAAATGCTCGATATTGACCATCACTTGCTCCATGGGAAGCTCCAGGCGTTTGGCTACGGCCTCTATGATGCGCATGTTTGCCTGATGAGGAACTACCCACTGGATATTATCCTTGTTCAGGCCATTGCGCTCTGCTATAAGCGCACAGTCGTCACTCATATTGGTCACAGCATACCGGAATACGGTACGCCCCTCCTGATACAGATAGTGCAGCCGATGATCGACCGTAAAATGACTGGGAGGACATACGGAGCCACCTGCTTTTAAGTGAAGGAAAGGAAGTCCTTTTCCGTCTGCGCGGAAATAGGAATCCATCACACCGATGTTCTCTTCTTCGGTACCCTCTACCAGAACTGCTGCAGCACCATCACCAAACAACGGACAGGTGGCACGGTCCTTATAGTCAACGACCGACGACATCTTGTCTGCGCCTATTACTATAATTTTCTTATAGCGTCCACATTGTATCATGGAGGCGGCGACATCGAGCGTATAGAGGAATCCACAGCAAGCGGCCCAGAAATCAAAGGCAAAAGCATTCTTAAGCCCCAGTTTGCCTAGCACGATGCTGGCCGTAGAAGGAAACTTATAATCAGCCGTTGAAGTAGTGACAATGACTGCGTCGATGGTATCAGGATCTGTACCAGTACGCTGCAGCAGCTGCTTGGCAGCCTTGCGAGCCATATAGCTGGTACCGAGTCCTTCCTCCGTCAGAATACGGCGTTCTTTGATGCCGACACGAGTCATAATCCACTCGTCATTGGTGTCAACCATACGAGACAGCTCTGCATTATTCAGAACATAATCAGGTACGTAGCCACCAATACCGGTGATTATAGCATTGATTTTACTCATTATTCAGCTGCTTCGTCCATAACGATGGCGATCTTGCCACGATAGTATCCACAAGTAGGACATACTGTGTGATAGATGTGATAAGCTCCACAGTTAGGGCATACTGCCAATGTGGGAGCTACTGCCTTGTCATGGGTACGACGCTTTGCGGTACGAGTGTTTGATTGTCTTCTTTTAGGATGTGCCATAATAATTTACTATTTTAAAATTTACAATTTACCATTTTCAAGCGGGAGCAAATTTTTCACTTTTCACTCTTCACTTTTCACTTTTAACTTCTTCAGTGCTTCCCAGCGTGGGTCTATTTGCTCTTCCTCCTCTTCGCTGCTTCGGACAGCGCCGCTCAACTCTTCCAGTTTCTGCGTCATCACACTATTGCATTTTCCAGGTGCATGAACGTGCTTGATGGGTATGGCCAGCATAATAAACTCATAAATGAACCACGACATGTCGAGCATTCCTTCGTTCTCGTCAATAGTCACGGTGTCATCCTCTTCGCTGTATGTGTCGCCCAGCTTTACCATCAGGCGATTGTCCGCAATTATAGGCTGCTGCATGTCGTCCAAACAGCGGTCACAACTGACAGTCACCTCGCCTTCGGTATGAAACAGGAGTTCGAAAAAGCCGGCCATCTTGCGTATAGACACCGACACATGCAATGCTCCGTGTTCCAGTTGCGAGCCGTCCAGAGCTTGAAAGAAACTGTCCGTAAGGTCGAAATCAAGGAGGTTTTCCTCCGCTTTCAACCCCTTCAAGTCAATCTTCAAAGCATCCAAACTACACATAGTCACACTTTTAGGCTGCAAAGGTACAAAGAATTTATGAATTAAGAATTAAGAATTAAGAAAAATTTCGTATTTTATTGAAAAACGCCCTATGGAAGAGGCGATTATTGCACACACCTCCCAAGTTATGTGCAATAATTTACTTCTTCATCTCAATCCTGAAGGTAGTACCCTTGCCAATCTCTGACTGTTTCACGAAGATACGGCCTTTATGATATTCCTCCACGATACGTTTTGCCAACGAAAGGCCCAGACCCCACCCTCTCTTCTTGGTGGTGAATCCTGGAGTGAAGACACTGCCAAGGTCTTTCTTCTTGATACCCTTGCCCGTATCTTGTACTTCTATAATGATATCCGAGGGAGCGTCAAACAAACTCAGCGTGATAGTACCTTTTCCTTCCATCGCATCAACAGCATTCTTGCAAAGATTCTCGATAACCCATTCAAACAAGGAGGCATTCATGCGAACCTTTACGTCATGGTCGGGCAACAGGCTAACCATCTGCACCTGACTGGACGTCCTGCGGTCCATATAATCAACGACATGCGTCAAGACCTCATTCATCGATGCCTCCACAGGTTCCGGCAGCGAACCTATCTTCGAGAAACGCTCGGCTATCAGTTGCAGGCGTTTTACGTCCTTATCCATTTCCGGCAACAGGTCATCGTTGGGATATTGCTCCTTCAACATCTCTACCCAGGCCATCAGGCTCGACACAGGGGTTCCCAGCTGATGGGCTGTCTCCTTCGACAATCCCACCCACACCTTATTCTGTTCTGCACGCTTCGATGACAGAAGTGCAAAGATGGCCACTACCACAAAAATCAGCACGATACCAAGTTGTACGTACGGCCATGCGGACAGACGCTTCAGCATCAGCGACTCATCGTAGCACACCAGCTGTCCATCCACACGGATAGTATCACCAGCCTGTATCATGCGCCGTGCATAACTTTCCAAAAGAGTAGTGTCTTCTATGTTACGGTAGTCCGTAATCTGACCATCCTCATTCATGACGATGACAGGAATGGTGTTGTTACCCTCCATGACGTTAAGCACCAGTGTGAGATCTGTCGTCTCGTCGGCAGCATTCAGGGCATGAAGCGCCTGCGCCCATACCTCCATACGGTTATGCTCCTCTGTCGAGAGGTCACGCACCAGGAAGTGCGACACCAACAAGGAAGCAACAGCTATCATCACTGCGGCAACCACCAAGATAATCTTGATTCGTCGTATCTGGTCAGTCCACTGCATACAATACAATAACGTAACAAACTTATAATTATTATATCACAATAAAAAGCTGCCGAGACACCATACTGGATGTCTCGGCAGTTTTCTGGTTTAACGTTTATGTTCACCGCGGCTGCAGGTCTGCATATTCTACTGCGACATGTGGGATGCACGGGCACGCCTTCTGCGGGTTCAGGTCGTGGTGACCGACAATCAGCGCGCTGGGGTATCGCTGGTGCAGTTTCTCCAGCAACTGGCGCAGGGCTATCCGCTGGGCTGCGGTACGCGTGTCGGCGGGTCTGCCGCGGATGTCCAGCCCGCCCTCATAGCAGATGCCGATGGAGTGGGCGTTATGGTGCTGGCAGTGGGCGCCTGTGAGCCATTCCGGTCGGCCTTCCTCAATCTCTCCGTTACGACGGATGACGTAGTGGTAGCCTATTCCGAGTTTCCAGCCGCGCTGGCGGTGCCACGTATCTATCTGGGCTGCCGAACTGGTCTGGTCGGGGCGCACTGCCGAGCAGTGAATCACAAACAGGGTAATACGTCGCATGACTGTACTAATACTGTTGAACTAATAGCTGTCAGAATCGTAATGATGATCTGCACAATGCTCTTCCATGTTTCCTTCTTCATAATCTTTTCCTCTTCCGCTCGACCTTTGGTCGCTTTGACCTAAAGGTGCAAAGCGACTTCGTCGATTACTCATTTTTCATTTTCATTTCTCATTACTCATTTCTCATTTAAAGAGTGCACCACTCTTTACTTACCCTTCGTCACCACCACCGTTACCCGTAGATCCGTTATCCGTGCTTCCGTTACCCGTAGATCCGTTGTCCGTGCTTCCATCCCCCGTGCTTCCGGGGTTCTCGCTGTCCTCAATCTCGCCGCTATCGCCCGATGTCACGCGTTTCAGCACGTTACCATCCTCGTCGAGACAAGTAATCTGGATGGAGGTTTCCTTCAGTACGTCCTTCATTTCCGACGAGGGAGTGAACACGATGCGGCGGGTACTGATGAGACCGGTCTTTACGTCCTCCAGGTCCTCCACCGCCTTGGCACGAACACCGAAGCGCATGGTACCCAGACCAGGCAGGGGCACGGAGTGACCTTCGGTGGCCCACGCACGGATAACCTCACCGGCAGCATCCCATGCCGCCTTCAGAACGGCTTCCGACACACCCGTATGGGCGGCTGCCTCCTTGAACACTTTCTTCTCGCTGATGGGGATGTAGAGATCGGGACGCATCACGAACTTCTTCACTCCCGGATTCTTGCCGATTTTAAGCTCTCGGCGCTGAGCAATCACTTTAATAGCCATAACTGTTTGTTTTTAAAATAGTTGATAATAAGTATTAATCGCCGCAATTGTTACTATTAACCCCAGCAATTGCAAGTATTAATGCTCGCAATCCGTACCACTTGGACGACAATGCAAAGGTACTATATGGCGCAGGTCACTTTGTTGCCGTTGGTCGCCGTTGGTTGCCGTCCTTCTGCGCGTTAACTTTTTTTAGCGTCCGCATCCCCAGTACCCCACCTACGGCTCACAAAGAAACTTCACGATCAGCCGTACCTGCTCCGCCGAATAAGAATGGCGGTTGATGTTCCAATGGGTGTGCGCCAGCGCCTCCACCAGTTCAGGACACCCTTTGATGTCATGGCGCAAGTTCTTCAGTGCCGACTTGATGTTCTGCGTCTCGGGCCAGTAGAGTCGTGCCAGCTCACGTTTGCTATATCTGCGTTCTTCTATCATAAATCCTTTTAATCTTTAATATTTAATTTTTAATCTTTAATCTTTATTACACTACATACACTATAATTATAAAAAATTGTCACGCGTACCGCATATGCGCGCGGTACGCGTGAGGAAGTCTTAGAATATTACTGTATTTACTGTATCTTCTGTATCATCACCATGAGCCATCTGGCTTTGCAGCGACCGCATCTCCTCGGCAGAGCGGCGAACCACCACATAGCCGCGCACATTGTGGTAGGTACGCTTCTGGAAACCCAGTTCCACAAACGCACGACCCAGCCACACCGTGTTGAGTTTCTGTGTGATACCAGCACCCACTATCTGCATGGCCACAGCCACAGGCATAAACTCGCCAGGCTCTGCCCCCACGGGATGACGGAAATAAAGCTGTACCAGTTCACGCTCCAGCCGCGGCGTCTCAAACTGCTCGTTGTGCATGCTGAGCCGCTGGATCTCTGCCTGTGAGAACCAGTACTGGAAACCGTCACGCCACAGACGGTACGCCTGGGCGTAGATGCCCGCATAGTTCAGGGGGAACTGGCGCGGACTGGAGATGCTCTCCACCTCGAAGGGCAGCCACCGGCGGTTTCCCGTGGCGTCGGAGAGGAACTGCACGTTATTGCCCGTGCCGCAGAACGAGGCGAGGTGCCGTCGGTGCTCATGGTAGCGGCCATAGGCAGGACGCTCATCGATTGAAGGCATCGTAACCACCGACTTCAGCTCGTTCAGCTCACGTCCCGTCATCGTGTCCAGCTCCTCGTAGCACAGCAGACCGTACTGCGTCAGCGACAGCAGGTCGTCCTTCGTGATGCGGCTGGCATTCGTCTTGATGCGGAAGTAAGGACGCAGCTCGGGCGGCAGCAGGTAGGAGAACCACGTCGTCTTGTACGAGCCCTGAGCACCGATCAGCACCAGTATCACGTTGTTCACCACCTGTGCGTCGAGCCACCCTGCCACCATACCCACCAGCCATTTCTTCAGACACTGGCAGAACAGCAGCTGCTCCTCCACCCCACCCTTCACCACGACCGTCATCGCCAGCTCCAGGATATAGTCGCCCCTGTCCTCGCTCCACGGCGGCAGGCGCGTCAGGTAGAACCGGAACGGGTCGTAGTCGGCGACATAGTCCGACTCTATCACGCGCTGCATGTCCTGCACCCGCACCTGTTTCTGTTTCGACATCTCCGCCCACAGCGAGTTCACCGCACGGTCGGTAATCGGCTCCCATGCCGACGGGGCTTCATCGGAATACTCCGTAGGCCAGCAGCACTCCACGCGCCCCGTCACCACGTTATGGCGCAGCAGGATGCGCTCGTCCAGGAACGCGCGGATGTCGTCCACCGTCGCCGTCTGCTCCTGCCAGCTCTTCTTGTGTTCCCGCCCAGGATCCTTCTTCTTGTTCTTCTTAGGTTTCGCTTCTTCCATTGGCAAAAATGATTGGTTTTCTGCCACGAAGTTACAGCTTTTCAGGCGAGCGCACAAGCATTTCCGCCACGAATCTCGTCCGCAGCGTAAAATAGAAACCCGTGGGGTTAACAGCCCCCTATTCAAACGAAATATGGAGCGCCATTCCGAGACTTTCGGCGATGCGCTCCAATTGTTTTATGCTGACGTTCTTGCGTCCACAGCTGATAGCATTCAGATAGGGACGCTTCATCCCTAACTTATCTGCCAGTTGTTGTTCACTCATGTTTTTTTCACTAAAGCTTTCTTCAGGTCAATCGTTGTTGTTTTTTTCATTGCTTTTGTTTTTTTAAGTTTAACATATAGAAAAGCCCCACCGCCCTGAAACGAGCGGTGAGGCCGATAGGTTATTTCGCTGTTTTGCAGGACGCAGAACAGGTGCCCGTCCTTGCGGTTCAATTATTGCAATACGTCAACATACTTCGTAAACCTTTAATGATTTATAACAGATCAGAGAACCGTCCCCTGATCTAAGGACTGGCAGTCCGTAACTATCGAGCTCGCAGTCCGTCGAGACGGACTAAAAACAGTTATTTCGCATTTTTCTTATAAGCTGCAACTCTCGTGGCTGCATTGGCCTTGATGTTATAGTAGTAGAGTGGATAGTCGTTCTCGTGGAAGCTGGCAGGTCCGAAGAGAGGATATGTCTCAGGTGCTACGGCCTTGGACGTTGTAATGACTACGCCCCTCTTCAGGTCGATCTTGGCGTCTGCTGCGTGAGGATAGTCCTCGGGCAGTCCAGTCTCTTCGTTGAAGATATAGCCGCCCAGACTTTCCTCTGCCGAGGCGTATGTCTCGTCGCGCTTCCAGTTGATAGGATTGATGCTGATGGCACCTGGTCGTACCACGATGTTGTCCGTGTTGCCAGCCGCCTCTGTGTTATACGATATGATGACGCCTGTGTCGTCGGCGCCCTCTGCAAACTTCAGATGCGGGTTTTCTTTGAGATAATCCTCAGTGATGGAAAAACCAATGACGTAGGCAGCAATCATGCGCTTCAGATACTCTGGATGCGCCTTCATGTACTCTGCAAGTACAAAGCTCTGCATGATGGAGCCCTGCGAGTGTCCTGCGAGGATGAAGGGGCGTCCGCCATTGAGGTGCTTAAAATAGTAGTCGAGGGCTGCAAACACATCTGTCTTTGGGACAGAGGTGAAGGCTGCTTCACGCTCTTCCATAGACATCTTGGCCAGAGCTGCCATGTTGCACTGCCTGTAGAAAGGAGCATACACGTTGGCGACCTCCTCGAAAGCCGTTCCCTGTACGAGATAGGTCCGCATGGCTGGCAGGCGCATCTCCGGTTCGTTGATGTCGGCAAATATGGGCGCACCCTCAGAGTCATCGACATACTCCGTCGGATAGACATAGAAACAGTCAACATCCTTGGTTGCTTCGGGCTGATGCATCCAGTTGTCCTCGTCGCTGTAATCGACAGCTTTCACTGTCTCGTCTTCGGGTTTCACAGGAGTCGGATTGTCGTTCTTGCTGCTGCATGATGTGATGACCATTGTCGTGCCGCAAGTCAGGATGGCGGCAAGCATCCACTTTTTCATTTCTGTCATTTTTATACGCTATTATTTTGAGTGAAACTTGTCATAAGGAATCCGGGTGTCATACCCGTTTGCAAAGTTATGACAAAATTCCCATAATAGCCTTATCGCAAATGCCAGCAACAAAAGGTTTTGCTGATTTTGACACTATTTTTGCTAATCTTGAGAGTTTGGGGGCATCTCGTTCATCCACTCCCTGACGCTTTGGCCCATCCGCTGCTTGAAGGCGAGCCTGAAGGTGCTGTAGCTGTGGTAGCCGCTTTCGCCTGCCAACTGCTGGGCCGTGAAGGAGCGGCCTTCAGCCATAGCCTCACGATAGAGTCTCGTGAAATGATTAATGCGCAGGTTGTTGATATAGGTATTGTAGGTGATGCCCTGGGTGGAGAAATACTGGCTGAGATAGAAACGGTTGGTCCCGATAGCTTTGGCAAGCTGGGTAATGTTCAGGTCGTACTGCAGGTATAGTTGCGCGTCTATGCAATGGCGTTGCAGCAGCGAGGTGAGGTCTTTAGGTTGTGAGGTTTTCTCTGGACCTGAGATTTTCTGGATGCTCAGATCGCTCAGTGTCTCTACACGCCACAGGAGATAGCAGGTAAGTGTGGCGGTAACAACCAGCATGGCGTATTCATAAACCGGGGCTTTGTCGCAAAACTCATTGATGGTGAATGCCAACAGTATGATTGCCAGTACTATAAAGCTGCGCCAGATCTCCTTGTGCTCCAAGTCGGCATAGTTATCGCGCAGCCAACGTCCATACTGTCTTAATGCGCGTACCATATATGAGATAATGCCTATGATCAACGGCAGGTCGTAGGCATAAATCAAAGGGTAGAGTGCCTTGCTGCGACTGACGACACAGGCTGCCAAACCTAACACTACAGGTGCTATCATCACGGCAAAAGGCCATAACGGACGCTTGCGGTCTTGCAGCATGGCAAGCAATACGACGATTGCAACAGGAAGAATCGTCACACTCTGAATCAGTCCGCCTATAAGGTCTGCCATCTCAATGTCTTCGCTTGAGGACAAGAAAAACAGCTGCATGCACCACATCTGATTCACGGCAATGGAAGCCAAGAACACGCCCGTCCATCGGCGCAAGCGCACAGGGGGCGTGATACGTGGAACAAAGGCATTAGCCTTGCTGAACAGCAGATAACAACCAGACAGCAGGGTGATGGCCATCACCACTGAATATAAAATAGTGAAGAGAATATCACCTCGTGTCTGATCGTACATGTTCTGTGTTGCGGATAGATGAAGAAACTGTTTAGAAGTTCAGCTCGCAGCCGATACCCAGCAAATAGATCAGGGGACTCTGATCTGTTACTACTCTTTGAATAATCCCGGATAGATCAGGGGACGGTTCTCTGATCTGTTACTACTCTTTGAATAATCCCGTAACTGATGCCCGTTATTCGGGCCAGTTGTCTGAATCCTGCTCCTTGGTCGCATAACTCTTTTATGATTTTGTTTCGTTGATTCTTCTCTAAGTTTTGGACATCCATTACATTAACAATGCCATACTGTAATCTCAGTAAGTCCTTTATTCCTGCATCTGATATGGAGCGTGGAGGTTCATCGTCCATTTCCAAGATTCCTCCATCGTTATCTGTTGGCTCAAGGACAAAATCCCAAAGTTCCTCCCAGAGAATCCGACGCAATACAACATCCGTATCACACAGTTTATCCATAACCGCTTCCCTTTTCTCGAATTCATGCCAACTGCTCCATGGATACTCGCCAACGTTTACAGATAGCCCAGCATGAACAGGGTTCTGGTGAATATAGCGCAACAGCGTCTTGAAATAGCCGATGTCGTCCACTGGCTCACTTCTGAAACGGTCTTGGAACAAATGACCCTTGCGCTGATACTTCTTGTTGAAATGGTATGCGTACGATATGGTGATGCGCTTAACAATCTCGCCAATGGCTGCCGTCTTTTCCTGAATGAGCAAATGAACATGGTTGGGCATTAGGCAATAGGCGTAGAAATGGCACAATGACGGTATCCTGTAGCCGCGCTCGTCATAGCATTCCACCAACTGATGGAGACTTTGTAGAAACCTCATGTAGTCCTCATCATCCTCAAAGATGTCTTGCCGGTTAATACCACGCAGCATTACGTGGTAGATACCTGTGCCGCTTGTCTTGCGCGCTTGTCTGGGCATATTAATTGTTTTAAGCTGCACCAAAGGTACAAAATTATTGCAATATGTCAGCATACTTCGTAAACCTTTAATGTTTTATAACAGATCAGAGAACCGTCCCCTGATCTATTTTGTTTTGTCACATGATCAGTAGAACCGACCCCATAATCGAGTTTAATCCGTCCAAACTTAGAGACCCCGTGATTGCCTCAAATTATATTCTCTATAAAGAATCAGAAGACCCCATGATAGTGGGTCAATCGTGATTTTGAATCAAAATTCTATCCCGATGAACCTGCTTCAATATAGATTTATCTTGTGGTATCTTATAATATAATTGTGGCGATTTACCGAATTTTATATCTGGAATATCGAAGTTCCTTTTTACATCCCTCAGATTCAAAAGATACTCCACATGTAATTTCTTTAAGAGTGTATCAAGATTAGTACTTACATCTATTTCATTATTACCCCACTTTTGGAATTGACTAATTGTTATAAATAGCGTTATTGAATCCCCTTTATATATATAATTTGAGTTATAAGGACTCTTTTTTACGTAAAAATAGGGGTGTATGGTATCTGTTTTATCCATAAAATAAACATTAATAGACGATTTTACTGTACTATCAGATAAAGTCTGAATAGGAATATACATTTTTTCTTGAGTATAATTATGAATTATATATTGTAATTCTATGTATCGTGGACTAGTAAAATATCCATCTTCTGGCCACTCGGCATATATAGAGTCTGAACTATGTTTCGAATCTGTCACACAAAGGAATTCTCCCTTTACTATTTTTGTTGCATCATTTGTACATCCCCAAAAACACAAAGAGACAATTATTAACAAAAATGATTTATTCCCAACCATACTCTTTTATTACCTTATTATAATATTCTTTAAATTGTAATGTTGTCTTGTTCCAATTAATAGATTTCTTCTGCAGTTTGAAAGTAGGATCTAAAACTCCATTTACATGTACAAAACCATTTTTATAATGTCCTTTGAATTCATGGTCTATAATTGTACTAACAATATTTGATCTTGTTGAAAAAAGTTCTCTTTCCTCCTCACCTATAGGCCATATATATACAGTAATCCCTGCTCCATTAGTATGATCTGCAATTGTGCTTGCCGTTGCATTACCTTCATAACTGGCTTTTTCCGTATGGCTATAAGACACTTTGGAACCACCTTCCCTTTGCCATATGGTTACTTGGATTTTACCATCAACAAGTTCACTGCAATTACCTCCTCCCAATTTGAAACAATTAGTAAATATCTTGGAATAAGCGTCAGCATCTAACTCTGCGTCATTCAGTGCTATTCTAGAAGCTGTTTTTATTACGTATTTTCCGTTTCCTAATTTCCAATATTGACCTTCATCTATGATATAGATATAATCTGTTTCTGCTTTGTTCGTTCCAAGATATACACCTTCTTTATTATAATAATCATCCATACCATTAGGATCTATTCTATTAATAGGGCTATTATGACAATACGCATAGGGACTGATGGAATAGTATTTTTCCGCCAATGGGTCAATGCCGTTCCATGTCAGCAGGATCGGGTCGTACATACGTGATAGATCAGGGGACGGTTCTCTGATCTGTTACTACTCTTTGAATAATCCCGTAACTGATGCCCGTTATTCGGGCCAGTTGTCTGAATCCTGCTCCTTGGTCGCATAACTCTTTTATGATTTTGTTTCGTTGATTCTTCTCTAAGTTTTGGACATCCATTACATTAACAATGCCATACTGTAATCTCAGTAAGTCCTTTATTCCTGCATCTGATATGGAGCGTGGAGGTTCATCGTCCATTTCCAAGATTCCTCCATCGTTATCTGTTGGCTCAAGGACAAAATCCCAAAGTTCCTCCCAGAGAATCCGACGCAATACAACATCCGTATCACACAGTTTATCCATAACCGCTTCCCTTTTCTCGAATTCATGCCAACTGCTCCATGGATACTCGCCAACGTTTACAGATAGCCCAGCATGAACAGGGTTCTGGTGAATATAGCGCAACAGCGTCTTGAAATAGCCGATGTCGTCCACTGGCTCACTTCTGAAACGGTCTTGGAACAAATGACCCTTGCGCTGATACTTCTTGTTGAAATGGTATGCGTACGATATGGTGATGCGCTTAACAATCTCGCCAATGGCTGCCGTCTTTTCCTGAATGAGCAAATGAACATGGTTGGGCATTAGGCAATAGGCGTAGAAATGGCACAATGACGGTATCCTGTAGCCGCGCTCGTCATAGCATTCCACCAACTGATGGAGACTTTGTAGAAACCTCATGTAGTCCTCATCATCCTCAAAGATGTCTTGCCGGTTAATACCACGCAGCATTACGTGGTAGATACCTGTGCCGCTTGTCTTGCGCGCTTGTCTGGGCATATTTATTGTTTTAAGCTGCACCAAAGGTACATAATTATTGTAATATGTCAGCATACTTCGTAAACCTTTAATGTTTTATAACAGATCAGAGTAATCGACAAAGTCGCTTGCCAAAGCAAGAACCGTCGCCTGATATATTCGTCTCATGGATGCGAAGTTACGAAAATAATACGATATCCCCGACAGTTAAGGCATGGAACAAAGAAAAGCGCCCTGTCTCATTGCTGAAACAGGGTGCTCTCAGAAAAAAGTGGCGGCCTCCTACTCTCCCGCATTGCATTGCAGTACCATCGGCGCAAGCGGGCTTAACTTCTCTGTTCGGAATGGGAAGAGGTGGGACCCCGCCGCAATAACCACCTGAATATCGCTACGCTCAAATGAGAAATGAGTAATGAGAAGTGAGAAATTGGAAATTAAAAATGAGAAATGAATCTCCAGAGTATTTCCACTCATATCATACTCCCGACATCACCAAGCGCTTATAAGGTGACAATCTTCACAAGCAAGCTGTCGATGTCGATCAAAACCAACACCTGAAAAGATGACTGCGGCAAAAGCTCTCGGGCAATTAGTAAGGCTCGGCTTTGACGTCACCGTCTTTACACCTG
>CAMIVY010000018.1 GCA_946402275.1 uncultured Prevotella sp. | reverse complement strand
AGGGCCACAAGATGGCTACTCACAAGCGTAAGAAGAGACTGCGCAAGAATCGTCATAAGAGCAAGTAAGCTCTTGGTGACGCAAGCAGAGAGAAATGAAAGGAGTGTTGCCGAGTCAATCGGCACACCCCTTTTGCTTTTTTAGTAACCCTAACGTCAAGAAGACAAGAAGAAATGACAAGCGAAGTAATTATCGATGTGCAGCCGAAAGAGATTTCCATTGCCCTTCTCGAAGACAAGAACCTGGTGGAATACCAGAACGAGAAGCGCGAAGAGGCAAGCTACTCCGTCGGCAACATCTATCTGGGCAAGGTAAAAAAACTGATGCCTGGACTGAACGCCTGCTTCGTCGAGGTAGGCTCTGAGCGCGATGCCTTCTTGCATTATCTGGACTTAGGAACTCAATTCAGCTCGTATGAAAAGTATCTGAAACAGGTACAGAGCGACAAAAAGAAACTTTACCCCATTTCCAAGGCCACCCGACTACCCGACCTCCCCAAGGAAGGCAGCGTACAGAACACGTTGAAAAAAGACCAGGAAATACTGGTGCAAGTAGTAAAGGAGCCCATCAACACCAAAGGTCCCCGTCTGACGTGCGACCTGAGTTTTGCTGGACGATACATGGTGCTTATGCCTTTTGGAGATAAAGTTTCGGTTTCTTCTAAAATCAAAAAAGGCGAGGAACGCACCCGACTGAAACAACTCGTCCAGAGCATACGCCCCAAGAACTTCGGCGTGATAGTACGTACAAGTGCCGAAGGCAAGCGCGTAGCAGAACTGGATGCAGAAATGAAAGTGTTGGTAAAACGTTGGGAAGATGCTATCACAAAGGTTCAGAAAGCCACCAAGACACCAGAGCTGTGTTTTGAAGAGACAGGCCGTGCCGTAGCGATGCTACGCGACCTGTTTGACCCGACCTATGACGGTATTCATGTAAATGACGAAAGCATCTACCAACAGGTTCGCGACTACGTATCACTGATTGCTCCGGACAAGACAGACATTGTGAAGTTGTATAAGGGAACAGTGCCTATTTTCGACAACTTCAACGTCACGAAGCAGATTAAGTCTTCATTCGGAAAGACTGTCAACTACAAACGTGGAGCCTACCTCATCATCCAACACACGGAAGCCATGCACGTTGTTGACGTGAACTCAGGGAATCGCACTCGCTCAGAAAACGGTCAGGAAGCCAACGCACTAGAAGTGAACCTCGGTGCTGCTGACGAATTAGCCCGTCAGTTACGACTGCGCGACATGGGCGGCATCATCGTAGTTGACTTTATCGACATGAATCTGGCAGAAGACCGTCAACTGCTCTATGAACGCATGTGTAAGAACATGGAGAAAGACAGAGCACGCCATAACATCCTGCCACTATCAAAATTCGGACTGATGCAGATTACGCGCCAACGCGTACGTCCGGCAATGGATGTCAATGTAGAAGAAACATGCCCTACATGCTTTGGAAAGGGCAAAATCAGGTCGTCTATCCTATTTACGGATCAGTTAGAGAGCAAAATTGACAACCTAGTCAACAAGATAGGCATTCATAAGTTCTATTTGCACGTTCATCCTTACGTGGCCGCCTATATCAACCAAGGCCTCGTATCGCTGAAACTCAAATGGCAGATGAAATATGGTATGGGCGTACGCATCGTACCATCGCAGAAACTTGCCTTCCTGCAATATGAATTCTACGACAAAGACCGTCAATTCATAGACATGCAGGAGGAGAAGGAGATCGAAACAAATGCATAATATCGGGCAGTCATGACAACACTGAAAGTCCTTTTCTGGATTTGCCTGTTCCTCGTTGTTTACACCTATGTAGGATACGGAGTGTTGTTATGGCTGCTCGTTAAACTCAAAAGACTTTTCAAGGGGGAAGCCGCTCCATTGGCTATGCCTCAGGAAGACTCCCTACCCCACGTGACGTTCCTGATCTGCGCGTTCAACGAGCAAGACGTCGTAGAGATGAAAATGGAGAACACCCGACAGTTGGATTATCCGAAGAACAAACTTCACATTATGTGGGTGACCGACGGGTCAACAGACAACACCAACAACCTGTTGAAGACATACGAAGATGTAGAGATTGTCTATCGCCCAGAGCGTCGTGGAAAGACGGCGGCACTGAATCATGGCCTCAGCAAAGTAACTTCGGAAATCACTGTAATGACAGATGCTAACACATTGGTAAACAGGGAGTCATTGCGGAACATCATTCTTCTTTTCCAAGATCCGAAAGTAGGCTGTGTAGCTGGGGAAAAACGTATCCTGGTACGGAAAGACGGCAAGACGGCAGCTCAGGGAGAAGGACTCTACTGGCGTTACGAGAGCACTTTGAAAATGCTTGACAGCGAACTCTACTCAACAATGGGTGCCGCAGGCGAGTTGAATGCTATCCGAACAGCCTTGTACACCCCGATGCCGGAAAACGCATTATTGGATGATTTTGTCATGTCAATGCGAATGGTTGATCAAGGATATCGTATTGCCTATGCACCAGAAGCCTACGCTATGGAATATGGTTCAGCAGACCTTCACGAGGAATCAAAACGCAAGCGTCGCATAGCAGCCGGAGGACTCCAAAGCTCATGGTGGTTACGTAATATGATGAATCCCTTCCATAGATTCATAGTAGCTTTCCAGTTTGTGTCCCATCGGGTGTTACGATGGACCATCACCCCATTTGCCCTTATGGCATTAATACCACTGAATGTATTGTTAGTATTTATGAACGCAGGAACCATCTATACCCTACTCTGGATTCTACAGGTTATTTTCTATCTTGCAGCATTCTGTGGATATTATATGGAACAACACGGCAAGAAGAGCAAACTGCTCTATGTGCCCTACTATTTCCTATTCATGAACCTGAACGTCTTTTATGGAATATCTTATCTGAAAAGCCACCAACACGCAGGAACATGGGAGAAAGCGAAGCGCGCTTGACCTATGTTTTGTTTTCAAAAAATCTTTCGTTATTTTTTCTAAAAAATATCCTTATATTGATTTTTTTTGTTATCTTTGCCAAGGTTTTGTACTTTTTAGAAGGATTACATATTTTTCAAAGAGAATTTCAACAATGAATTCGAACGAAAGAGAAACACTGCTGCAAAAAATTGCAGAAGCCAACGCAAGACGACAAGCTGTAGAATTAGAGCTAAGTGTGGCTAAGAAGAAGCTCTCAGAATACGAAGAGAAAACCGACAAGGCCGAGAAGGCCAGTCGTATGAAGTCTCTCTTCCTTGCCAACATGAGCCACGAAATCCGCACACCACTGAATGCTATTGAAGGCTTTGCACGCATTATGGCTGAAACAGACTCGGCAGAGGAACGCATGAAGTATATGGAAATTGTTGAGAGCAACAATGCCCGTCTGCTGGCCCTTATCGACGAGGTTCTGGATCTGTCACGTGTAGAGGCCGGTGAATTGTCTATCAAGAAAAACATGACCGACTTGAATGAGTTGTGTCGCAGCATGCAGAACATCTTCAAGTTCCGCTGTCCAGAAACCGTTCAGTTGCAATGGACCAAGCCGAACATGAATGTTACGCTAAACACAGATGTCAACCGTCTCAGTCAGGTATTTTCAAATCTTATTAGTAATGCGCTAAAACATACATCAAGAGGAACTATCACCTATGGATACCGCCTGATAAACGATGGTCAGGAGGTAGAATTCTATGTATCTGACACAGGTTCTGGCATCTCCCCCGAAGACCAGAAGCATATTTTTGAAACTTATGTTTCACGCGATGCAGAAAAACAGAACGGTTATGGACTAGGACTCGCTCTGTGTAAGATTATCGTAGAGAAGCTGGGAGGAACCATCAGCTGTACTTCCAAATTAGGTGCTGGCTCCACTTTCCGATTCATCCTCCCATTCCAAGGAACTATAGGAGGCATGAAGAAAGACAGCCGTGTCACCACCAATTCGCGTACCATTCGTGTGGATACGAAGACGGATATGACAAAAGCTCCCCTTATCCTAGTGGCAGAAGACGAAGATTCCAACTACGAACTGGTGCGCATAGTACTTGCCAAGCGCTATCGCCTGCTACGTGCCAAGAACGGTATTGAGGCAGTAACCTATAGCGAGGATGAGCATCCTGCCTTGGTACTAATGGACATTCGTATGCCTGACATGAGCGGACTGGATGCCACCCGCATCATCAAGGAAGTGAATCCGGATATTCCCGTGGTAGCACTTAGCGCCTATGCCTTCGACGACAACATCCGTGAAGCCCGCGAAGCCGGTTGCGACGAGTTTATGGCAAAGCCTTTCCGTGTGGAAGACCTGTTGGATACTGTTCAAAGATACGTTCATGAGTAAACTTAGATAACACAGACAAGACACTATGGGAAAATTAGCTGTTTACAAGTATATGGCCATGATGTTTCTCGTCATTCAGATCATCGTCACCATATTTACGATAGTAGCCCTTTACGGAGGCGACGTGTCACCTATTGGCAATACTGCACGTGCCATGTTGGTCTATGTACTCCCTTTACTGATTATTGCCAACATCCTGCTTTGTTTCTATTGGATGATTCGTCGTCGTTGGCTGATGCTGATTATCCCCGTTACCACCATTGCATGCTGTATTCCCTATATAGGAACACTCGTCCAAATTCGCTCCATCGATGAACACGTAGAGGCGAGTGCCGGTTTGAAGATTGCCACCTATAACGTGGCAGCATTCAATCGCGAGACTTCGGGCTTCATGGCTCTTGACATCCTAGCAGAGATGCGTCGTCAGAAAGTGGATATCTGTTGCATGCAGGAGTATCAGAATGTCAGTGGCGACAAGAAAAACTCCGACAGCTACAAGGACTACTTCCCTTATATGGCTGTGGGGAGCGACGATATGGTCATCTACAGCCGCTATCCCATCAAGAACAGTAAGCCTATTCTCTTTGACTATACCAACAATAGTGCCATGTGGGCCGATATTGACGTGAAAGGTCATATGATACGCGTGTTTAACGTCCATCTCCAGACTACAGGCATCAACGGCACACTGCATCGTGCGGCAAAGTTGGAGAATCAGAATTACGATGTCAGCGGAAGCCGTCTGCTCAGTGCCATTTTCGGCAACTATACGCTGGGAATGATGTTCCGTGCGTCACAGGCGAACATCGTAGCGACAGAGAGGTTGAATAGCGACAAGCCCGTTATTCTTTGCGGCGACTTCAACGACGTGCCTTACTCATACGTCTATAACACCATGCTGGGCAACATGGTCGATGGTTTCAAGGAGTGTGGCTCGGGATGGATGCGCACCTTCCGTGGCGGGAAGAAAGCCGTCCGCATCGACTATATCTTCCACGACAAGGCTTTCAAGGGCATGTCCTATTACACGTCCGACCTTACCTACTCAGACCACCTTCCCGTCTTTATGAAGGTATCTTTCTAAGCCAGAAAAAAAATCCTTTTAAGCAACAAAGATATTCTTTTAAGCTAAAAGACGTTTACGGAGCGATGATTTTGAAGCGAACCCGGAATGACTTATCGTGTTCGTCCCAATTAGTGCCCAGCATCTCAAAGCGGCCTATCTGAGCAGTGGAACGCACATGCTTGCCAATGCAAGGACACACGTCGTAATCGCCAATACGTACCAGGCGGATGGTATCTGACACTCCGTCAGGAAGACGGTCGAGCGAGATTTCCTCGGGCAGTTCATTGATTTTACAGAACTCAAAAGTTACGGGCAAGTCTTCTTCTATCAGCCTTTCCATCTCCTTCTCTATCTGTTTCTCTTCTTGTCTTGCGGGCTTATGATCCAGATAGAAGCTCATCTTACTCTTCTTTCGCTCGATGTGGGCATTATATGAACGCTCGCATCCGAAGAGTCGTATCATCGTCTGGTTCAGCAGGTGTTCCGCCGTATGAGCTGGTGGGAATTCCTCCTTGTTGTGCTCGTTTAAGATAAAATCGTCACTCATATCATCCAGTTTACTGGTTAGCCTTATCTTTACAGCTTGATTTTCCACACCCGCCCGCTGTTGGCATTTACCTCCATGCGGATTCCTCCGTCCTTCTTCAGCGACATTGCCAGCTTTTCTTTCGTCAGCAAGTCAACGGCAATGGCTTTTTTCTCCTTCATCTGCAAATAGTCGAAAGCATGCTCTGGAATATGCACATCTATCGTTGCATCAGCACTGTCGAAGTTAACAACCACGAACAGCAGTTCGTCCTTCACATGACGAAGGAAAGCATACTGGCGCTGCAGCTGCGGATTCACATACATCAGGTCGAAGAACACACCCTCCGACACGGCCTTCTCCTTGCAAGCCAACTGCATGGTCTTGGTATAGATGTCCTTCAAAGCCTTTTCCTCACTGGTGAGTTCCTTGCTGGCAGCCCTGCATAGTGTGTCAATGCTCCAATAATCAAAGATGGTGGTACGACCATCATGTCCGCTAAATCCTTCTTTGTCCATACCACGCTCGCCATACTCCTGGCCGGCATATAGCATAAAGGGATTCTGTTGCATCAGCAGTGATGCAATCATAGCGGGCACACCCTTCCTGGCATCAGCAGCGAAGAAATCGCTGGCAATACGCTGCTCATCGTGATTTTCCAGGAAATATAACATGTGGTCACGAATATCGTCCGTCTGTTGCCAAGCATGAGTGATGGAGTGTGTCGAAGCGTTTCCACAAATCACACCACGCATGGTGTCATACATGCCTACTTTGTCATACAACCAGTCGAAACCAGCAGCCAGATAGTGACGATACTCATAAGGATTATACACCTCACCCACAAAGACAAGGTGCTTATGTTTCTTCTTAACTATCGACGTAGCATACTGCCAGAACTCGGCAGGCACCATTTCCGCCATATCACACCGGAAACCGTCAATGCCTTTCTTCGCCCAGAACAGGAGGATATCTGTCATCTTCAGCCAGGTGTCGGGAATGGGGTCGAAGCAACCTACCTTGCCAGCATAATAATCTACGCCATAGTTCAGTTTTACGGTCTCATACCAATCCGTTCTACCTGGTGCATTGTCAAAATGGTCATTTCCCGTTGCCTTGGCTGGCATTTCATGATAAGGCTCCGTCTCCCCCTGATAAAGGTCAAAATAAGGAGCAAATCCCTGACCAGGACAATAATAGAAGTTGTTCTGAGGGTCAAAGCCATGTTCCTGACAATCCGTCTCACCCAGGTCTTTCACCTTCTTGGGTTTACAGATAGAGTGATACTGACGTGCCACATGATTGGGTACGAAGTCGATAATCACCTTCAAACCCGCCTGATGAGTACGCTCCACCAACGCCTCGAATTCCTTCATGCGTTGCTTCACATCCGTAGCCAAGTCAGGATCAATGTCGTAATAGTCCGTAATAGCGTAAGGCGAGCCGGCCTTACCCTTCACGATGGCAGGATGCTGCCTAGGGATTCCGTAACTGGTATAGTCCGTCTGAGTAGCGTGACGTATCACACCAGTGTACCAAACATGGCTTACGCCCATTTCCTTTATCTCTTTCAACACCTGAGGTGTGAAATCAGCCATTTTCCCACAACCATTTTCGGCAACCGTCCCGTTCTCTTTACGAGACAGGTTGCGATTGCCGAAAAGACGGGTAAATACCTGATAGACTATTACTTTCTCCATCAGTTTTATCGTTTTATGGATTATTCTTCTTCTATTCCGTGAGCACTTACCTCTTTGTTGATTTTTGAAATCATGCCGCGCAGAGCCTTACCAGGACCACACTCCGTGAAGTCGTCGGCACCGTCCTGAATCATGTTCTGTACACATTGCGTCCAACGAACAGAGCTTGTCAGCTGGGCAATCAGGTTCTGCTTGATCTCAGCAGGATCGGTATGAGGCTTTCCATCTACGTTCTGGTAAACGGGACACTTAGGAGCCTTGATTTCAGTTTTCTCGATAGCGGCCTGTAACTCGTCCTTGGCAGGCTGCATCAGTGGAGAGTGGAAAGCACCACCAACCTTCAAAGGCAGTGCACGCTTGGCACCAGCAGCCTTCAACTGCTCGCAAGCCTCGTTGATGGCGTCAATGTCACCCGAAATTACCAGCTGACCAGGGTTGTTATAGTTAGCACATACGCAAACATTACCCTCGCGGTTGATGGCGGCACAAATTTCCTCTACCTTCTCATCTGGCAGACCGATAATAGCAGCCATTGTAGAAGGCTGAGCCTCGCAAGCTTTCTGCATCGCCATAGCACGAGCGTACACCAGTTTCAAACCATCTTCAAACGACAAGGCACCAGCTGCTGTCAGCGCGGAGAACTCACCCAGTGAGTGACCAGCAGTCATCTTGGGATCAAAAGCGTCACCCAGGCAAATGGCGCTGATAACACTATGCAAGAATACGGCAGGCTGAGTCACCTTGGTCTGTTTCAAGTCGTCATCGGTACCCTCAAACATGATGTCCGTAATCCTATAGCCGAGAATTTCGTTAGCCTTCTCAAACAATTCTTTTGCCTTCTCATTGTTGTCGTACAGGTCTTTGCCCATACCTACAAACTGTGCTCCCTGTCCGGGAAAAACAAATGCTTTCATATCTTCTTTTATTATGATGTTTCTAAAAAACGCTGCAAAGGTAGCAAAAAAATATGATAAAGGAGCATTTTTCTGGAATAAAGAGAGAAATGATGGGAAAATTTCGTAATTTCGCACCCGAAATAACGACAGACATCGTATGATTTTCTATTTTTCAGGTACAGGAAACACCAAATGGATGGCTCAGCAACTGGCTCAAGCCACTGGCGAACAGCTTCTTTACATCCCTGACGAACTTCGTAAGGGTAAGTTACAATATACGCTTCAGGAAGGCGAGCGTTTGGGGTTCTGTTTCCCTACTCACGGCTGGCAACCACCCCGCATCGTCCGCACATTTATCCGTAACGCTTCTTTCATCCTTCCCCCATCGAGCTACGTCTATGCGGCAACGACCTGTGGTGACAATATGGGACATGCTATGCGCATTCTGGACAAGGAACTTGGCAAGAAAGGCATGAAGACGGATGCCAGGTTTGCTGTGGTGATGCCCGAATCGAATGTCTGTTTCTCTTTCCTCCACCTCGATACGCCCGAACGGGAACAGCAGAAAATAGAGGCTGCCAAGGGAAAAGTGGCCAAAATCTGCGAAATCATCAAGAACCGGCAACGAGGTATTGAAGATTTGGTGAAAGGTGCCATTCCGTTTACCTATACTTATGTACTGGGGGGCTATTACAACAAGCATCTCATCACCGACAAGCATTTCTGGGTGGACGAAGAAGCGTGCATACAGTGCGGGCTGTGTGCTAAGCTATGTCCTGTGGACGATATAGAAGGACTGCCACCACACTGGAAGCATGATGGCAGTTGTACCAACTGTCTGGCTTGTTATCACCACTGTCCTCAACACGCCATCCATTGGGGCACGATGCAGCGAGGACAATACTATTTTAAATGAGGAATGAGAAATGAGAAATTATGATTACCTATCAATCGCAGTATTAACGGAAAAACATCAAGAGTAAATCCGAGAATAAACATATCACAATTTCTTATTTCTCATTTCTCATTTCTCATTTATATCAGTAAACTCTTGGTCCAAATATGCTCGTGCCGACGCGTACCATAGTACTCCCCTCCTCTACGGCAATCGGATAGTCGTGGCTCATACCCCATGAACGCTCTTTGAACCAAGGAGCATCAGCGAAATACCGAGCTTTCAACTCGTCGAAGAGTTTTTTTGCAATCCGGAACTCATTTCTGATTTGCTGCTCGTCATCGACATAAGAAGCCATCATCATCAATCCGCAGATGCGCACATGCTTCAACGACCTCCATTCCCCATCTGCCAAGAGTTCCCGGCAGGCCTCTGGCACCAGTCCGTATTTGGTTTCTTCCTCAGCGATATGAAGCTCCAGCAGCACATCTATAACCCGTTCATTCTTAGCGGCTTGCTTGTCTATCTCACGAAGAAGCTTTAAGGAGTCAACCGCTTCTATCATACTGATATAAGGGGCAATATATTTCACCTTATTCGTCTGCAGATGACCGATGAAATGCCACTCGATATCCTTGGGTAGCGAATCCACCTTTTGGCGTAATTCCTGTTCATGACTCTCCCCGAAGATGCGTTGTCCCTCTTCATAGGCGGCCTCGATATACTCGTTGGGATGATATTTACTGATTGCCACAAGGCGAACACCCTGTGGTAACTTGGCAAGCACCGCTTTCAGATTTCCCTTGACGTCGTACATAGTTCTTATCCTTCGAATTCAGGCTTGGCGTCAACCTGCTGACTTTTCCCATATTCGAACACATCCATTAAGGTGGTCTCTGCTACAGCGGCAATGACATAATCTATCATGGAACCACCCATTACCTCGTCGATGTTCTTCACGGCACCGTTCAGCGTACCGGCCTGAACCAGGTAGTTCACATTGCTGCGCTTCTCTTTTTCCGTCTTCTCATCGATAGTGATAAACTGCAGTTTGGCCTTATACCACTTATCGGCCATCTCTTCGTCACTGAAGAATATCTCGCCATAAGGAGCAATCTTGATGTCCTTCACCTTAAACTCACCGCTGATATAGCTGGACATCTCTTCCATAATACGTTTTTCTGCCTCTGTAAAGCTCAGAGCGTCAACCACGTAGTTTTCTATCACTTTCTTCTGCAGACCATCTTCCATGACTTTCTCATAGCTGATCTTGCATTCAAACCATGTTGCTGTTCTTGATCTCATTGTTCTTATTCTAAATTATTTTAAAGCTTTCTTTTTCTCATTGGTGATGCGCTCTATGATCTCGCTGGCAATCACCTGTGCATGCTCTGGAGTGAGACTAGCCTCCTCGCCCATCTTCTGCTGCAGTTCCATCAGTTCTTTCAGCGTCTCTTGGTTTTCGGCGAGGAATCGCTTCTCCGACTTGCTCATATAATCCTTATTATATATCTTGGAGAGAATGCGCTCAGCCTCTTTCTCATAGTTCTTGCGGAATATCTGCTCGGCCTTGGCCTGATAATCGCGCTCGTGTTCCACAACGGTCATTGTGTCCAGACTGTCTGTCTGTCCCACACCGATCTCGTCAGGCGAGAATCCCTTATCCAGCATGTCGTCTTCGGAAGTTTGTGCGGCAGGCTTCACGAACTCCACCTGATGCGATTCAGGGAACATCTCGAAATATATGCCGACACACAACAAGGCAATACCAGCAGCAACGGCAAACGTGATGACCGATTTCTTGGTGTTACGCCTATTCTGAACCATTTGCAGCATATCCTCCGGAGTGGCAAAACGGTCTTCCGGCAATGGACTGACCGCTTTCTTGAGAGCCATTTTATACTCCAAAGGCATCTCTGCCCGCTCAAAAAGCACCTCCATCAGCTTGCCGATGCCATACACGTCGCAACGGTCATCTACCGTCCCATGTTCCAACACCTCAGGAGCCACGAATCTCGCATCGTCTCCGTATAAAGCATGCTGATCGGAAATTCCAATGTAGTTGGAGCCATGCGAGAGCAGCATCACCTTGTTGTCGCCTTTCCTTACCAACACACTACTGGGTGAATAGCAAATATGTCTGATGCCTTGTTCGTGCAGGTAGGTCGTGATATTCACCAAAGCTTCCAGCGTCTGGTCGATAAACCCTTTTTCTGCTACTACGGCAGGTTGCTCGTCCAGCAGCTGTTTCATCGAGAGGAACGTGCCTATCTCCACCTGCAGCTGTCTGATTTCGCTACCATCACCCAGAGGTTCAAAGTGCAACTGGTGAGGATTCATCAAGAGCTTGTTCTGTTCGCATTCCTTTTCCAGCGCCTTGGTGAACACGATGTTCTGCAACATCTCTTCACGGATGTCAACCACACCTCTATATTTCCCATCCACTTGTGTACGGTAGTAGTCACCGATAGGCAGCCTTGTGGCATTCATCCTACCCTGATTCTTGGAAGCCAACAGTTCTTCGTAATTCATACTGCTCTTTTGTTTGGATGGGCAAAAGTACATAATAAATTGTAATTTCCGAATCATATTCCAAATTATTTTAGCGCGGTAGCAAATTTTTCACTTTTCACTTTTCACTTTTCACTTTTTTTATTACCTTTGCAGGCGATTTATGTAAATTAAGGAAAATGCCAGAAATATCAGTACGCGGATTGGAGATGCCTGAGTCACCTATCAGAAAACTCGCACCTCTGGCCGCAGCCGCTAAGAAGCGCGGCACAAAGGTTTACCATCTGAACATCGGACAGCCAGACCTGCCAACGCCACAAGTAGGACTTGATGCTCTGAAACAGATAGACCGTGAAATCCTAGAGTACTCTCCCTCGCAGGGCTACCTCAGCTATCGCGAGAAACTTGTAGGCTATTACGCGAAATACAACATCAACGTAACAGCCGACGATATCATCATCACTTCGGGTGGTTCTGAGGCGGTGCTCTTTGCTTTTATGTCGTGTCTGAACCCTGGCGACGAGATTATTATTCCTGAGCCTGCCTATGCCAACTATATGGCCTTTGCCATCTCGGCAGGTGCCAAGATTCGCACCATAGCAACTACGATAGACGAAGGATTCTCGCTTCCCAAGGTGGAGAAATTCGAGGAGCTGATCAATGACCGCACACGCGCCATCATGATCTGCAACCCCAACAACCCCACGGGCTATCTCTATACCCGTCGTGAGATGAACCAGATTCGCGACTTGGTGAAGAAGTACGACCTGTACCTCTTCTCGGACGAGGTATATCGCGAATATATCTACACCGGTTCTCCTTATATCTCCGCTTGCCATTTGGAAGGCATCGAGCAGAACGTCATCCTTATCGATTCCGTTTCCAAGCGCTATAGCGAGTGCGGCATCCGCATCGGTGCACTGATCACCAAGAACCAAGAGGTTCGCAAGGCCGTTATGAAGTTCTGTCAGGCCCGTCTCTCTCCTCCCCTGATTGGTCAGATTGTAGCAGAGGCTTCTCTGGACGCTCCAGAGGAATACTACCGCGATGTTTATGACGAATATGTGGAACGCCGTAAGTGCCTGATTGACGGACTGAACCGCATCCCTGGCGTCTATTCCCCCATCCCTATGGGCGCTTTCTATACCGTAGCTAAGTTGCCTGTTGACGATGCCGAGAAATTCTGTCGCTGGTGTCTCGCCGACTTTCAGTACGAAGGCGAAACCGTGATGATGGCGCCAGCTGCCGGATTCTATACCACTCCAGGTGCCGGCATCAATCAGGTGCGTATCGCATATGTGTTGAAGAAAGAAGACCTTGAGCGGGCCTTGTTCATCCTTCGTAAGGCATTGGAAGCTTATCCGGGGCGAACAGAAGAATAAATATGACTTTCCCGCTTTTCATTGCCAGACGCATTTACGGACAGGAGGGCGAACATGACGTGAGCATTCCTGCCATACGTATTGCTACAATTGGTGTGGCTATTGGTCTTACCGTGATGATTATCACCGTCTCGGTGATTCTGGGCTTCAAGCACACCATCCGCGACAAGGTCGTTGGCTTTGGTTCACATATCCGCATCGAGAGTTTCATGACGCAGCAGACCACCAATCCTATACCAGTCTGCATCAGCGACACCTTATTCCGCAAGCTGAAAAGCATGCCCGAGATTCGTCATGTCGAGCGCTATACCCTTACGCAAGGCATTCTGAAAACGGATGAAGACTTTCTAGGTGTGGCGTTCAAAGGTGTAGGACCTGATTATGACCTACACTTCCTGCAACAGAACCTCAAGGCAGGAAAGATGCCTGCTTTCTCTGCAGAGAAATCAAGCTACCAGCTGCTCATCTCCAGCACGATGGCCGACAAGTTGAACCTGAAGGTAAACGACCGTGTGTTTGCCTATTTTATTAACGATAATGTCAGGGTGCGCAAATTCACCATTTCGGGAATCTACGAAACCAACATGGCCCAGTTCGACCAACTGTTCTGTTTCACCGACTATCCCACTCCGCAGAAGCTTAACGGATGGGAAAAAGACCAGTGCAGCGGTGCTGAGCTGCTGGTTCGCGACTTCGACCAGATGGACGTCGCAGCCAAGAAGGTGCAAAAACTGGTGAACCACGATTCCGACCGCTATGGCGAGACGCTCACCTCGCAGACTATTCAAGAGAGCTATCCTCAGATATTCACGTGGCTCGACCTGTTGGACATTAACGTATGGGTTATCCTTGTGCTGATGCTCTGTGTGGCAGGCTTCACCATGATTAGCGGCTTGCTCATCATCATCCTGGAGCGCACGCAGATGATTGGACTGCTGAAAGCCCTGGGAGCACGGAACAGCACGGTGCGCCACACCTTCCTCTGGTTTGCCGCCTTCATCATCAGCCAGGGCATGCTGCTGGGCGACATCATCGGCATCGGCTTGGTACTCCTCCAGCAACATACGGGATTCATCTCCCTGGACCCCGCCAGCTATTATGTCGATACAGCGCCTATGGAGCTAAACATCCCCGTTATTCTGGCACTGAACATCGGAACACTGCTCATCTGCGTCTTCGTGCTCATTGCGCCCAGCTTCCTGGTATCGCATATCAGCCCGGCGAAGTCGATGCATTATGAATAGAGGTAAGAGGTATGAGGTATGAGGTAAGAGGTGAGTTAATTATTTATAAATAAAATTGATATTGACTTTTATTCATTACCTTTGCATCTAAATTTTATACTTATTATTATCTATTATGAAACTGAACGATATTTTTAGCGGCAATTACGTTGCTGCTGAATGGGAAGCAAAAGGGTATGAACTACCTAAGTACAATATTAAAAAGGTACGCGAAAAGACTGCCAAGCAACCTACATGGGTTCATTTTGGTGGAGGTAACATCTTCCGTGCTTTTCCCGCCGCCATCCTGAACGATGCCCTGAACACCGGTAAGTACGACCGGGGTGTCATTGTGGCAGAAACCTTCGACTTTGAAGTCATCGACAAGGCTTACGCCCCCTATAACAACCTGTCGCTTTGCGTGAACCTCTGCTCAGACGGTTCTATCGAGAAGAAGGTCATTGCCAGCGTAACGGAAGCGCTGAAAGCCGACCCGCAGTTCGAAGACTGGAACCGCTTAGTCGAAATCTTCAAGAACCCATCCCTCCAGATGATTTCATTCACCATCACCGAGAAGGGCTATACCTATAACGAGGCAGACCTGGCTCGTGGCATGAAGCCCCTATTTGCCATGGGTAAGGTGTGCGCCCTCTTGTTCGAACGCTTCAAGGCTGGCGAACTGCCTCTCACCGTACAGTCTATGGACAACTGCTCGCACAATGGCGACAAGGTGAAGGCTGGTGTGTTTGCCTATGCTGAGCGCTGGGTGAAGGACGGACTGGTTCCTGAGGCATTCCTCGCCTATCTGAAGAACGAGCAGAAGATTACCTTCCCCTGGTCTATGATTGACAAGATCACGCCGCGTCCCCACGAGAAAGTCAAGGAGCTCCTTGCTGCCGACGGGTTCGACGACAACAACTATATCGAGACGGAGAAGCACACCTTCACGGCTCCTTTCGTGAATGCCGAGGAAGTGCAGTATCTCGTTATTGAGGACAACTACACCAACGGACGTCCTCCCCTCGACTTGGGTGGTGCGCTCTACACCACACGTGAGACCGTTGACAAGGTAGAAACCATGAAGGTAACCACTTGTCTGAACCCGCTCCATACCGCCATGAGCATCTACGGCTGTATGCTGGGCTATACGCTCATCTCTGCCGAGATGGCCGATGAAGACCTGCGTTCCTTCATCCAGAAGATTGGATATATCGAGGCCATGCCCGTAGTGACCGACCCGGGTGTGCTGAACCCTTACGAGTTCATTGGTGCCGTCATCAACCGTCGTCTGCCCAACCCCTTCATGCCCGATGCTCCCCAGCGTATCGCAATGGATACTTCCCAGAAACTGCCCATCCGCTTTGGCGAGACCATCAAGAAGTACCTGGCCCGTGGATTGGACAAGAGCAACCTCGTGCTGATCCCCCTCACGCTCGCTGGCTATGCGCGTTACCTGAAAGGTATTAAGGATGATGGCACAGCCTTCGAGCCCTCTCCCGACCCGATGCTTGAAGAACTGCAGGCTATCGTGGCTCCGCTGGAGATTGGCAAGCCCGATCAGGACTGGAGTCCGCTGAAGAAACTCTACAGCCGTAAGGATGTCTTTGGCGTGGACCTCTACGAAGCAGGTCTTGGCGAACAGATTGAGGGTTACGTCAAAGAACTCTATGCTGGCGTAGGGGCTGTGCGCAAAACGTTGCATAAATACGTTTATGCCAGATAAACATTCAGCATTCTTTTCGAACATCCCAGGACTAATCTCCTGGGATTTTTTCATCCTCCACCTCTTCATCCGCTCTTTTAAAGAAGGGTAAAGACATCATGTTTTCGTATTTTGAACTAAAAACACACCAAATCGTTAAATTTGTCAGTATTTTAAGAATTAAACCGTTAAAATCTAATTCCCGTTAAGCCATTAGGCGTAATTGTTAAATTGCGACAAATAATTACGACATTCTGTCAGTTTTTCCATTCTTTGCCCTATTTTTGCACCAGTTTTCGTAACGAGACGAATTAAAACGAATGTATAATAATTAAAAATGAATAGTACAATGAAAAGAATGGTAAAGAATTTACTGCCGGCACTCTACCTCATGGTAGTTGCCTTTTCAGCCGCATCGTGCAACAAGACACAAGCAGCTCCTGCAGCAGCCTCCGCTCCTGCAGGTCAACCCGTTGACTTAACCTACGCAGCAGAGAAGTCCCTTCCCTCTGTGGTTTACATCAAGTCCGTCATCAACTCGAAGACGCAGACCGTAGAGTACAGCGATCCTTTCGAGGATTTCTTCTCTGACCCCTTCGGAGGCTTCTTCGGACGTGGACAGGGAGGCAACAACGGAACTCGCAAGCGTCAGGTGCAGACTCCGAAGCGGGCTGCAGCCGGTTCCGGTGTTATTATCTCTGCTGACGGATATATCGTCACCAACAACCACGTGGTGGATGGAGCTGACGAGTTGACAGTAACGCTGAACGAGAACTCTAAGGAATACTCCGCACGCATCATCGGTGCTGACAAAACGACAGACCTGGCACTCATCAAGATTGACGCCAAGGACCTGCCCGCCATCACCATTGCCAACTCCGACGACGTGAAGGTAGGCGAATGGGTGCTCGCCGTAGGCAATCCGCTGGGCCTCAACAACACCGTGACTGCTGGTATTGTATCAGCCAAGGCCCGCTCAATGGGACAGGGCGTCAGCTCGATGATCCAGACCGACGCAGCCATCAACCAAGGTAACTCAGGTGGCGCACTGGTCAACACACGCGGCGAGCTGATTGGCATCAACGCTATGATTTACTCGCAGACGGGTTCAAACATAGGCTATGGTTTCGCCATTCCTACTAGCATCGTCAACAAGGCTGTGGACGACTTCAAGAAATACGGTTCTTACCAGCGTGCCATGATCGGCATACAGGGTATGGACGTAAAGAACTACGTGGACGCCATGAAGGACCAGGACAAGGACGTTCAGGACTTCGGAACGATGGAAGGCATCTACATCGATAAGGTTGTGGAAGACGGTGCTGCTGCTGATGCAGGACTCCAGGAGGGTGACGTGCTGACCCACATCGACGGTCAGAAGGTCAAGCAGTTTGGTGAGCTGCAGGCCATCATTGCCCAGAAGCGTCCCGGCGACAAGGTGAAGATTACCTACCTGCGCAACAAGAAGGAGAAGACCACTACGCTCACCCTGAAGAACGAACAAGGCAACACCAAGGTGGTCAAGAATGCGGATGTCGATGTATTAGGTATTGACGTACGTCCTGTTACCGACTCCCAGAAGAAGCAGCTCGAAATATCCTATGGTCTTGAAGTGCTGAAAGTCAGCGGCGGCAAGATGAAGGAAGCCGGTGTTCCCCGTGGATTCATCATCCAGGTGGTTAACGACCAGCCCATGCGCAGCTTCGACGATTTGCAGCAGGCCGTGAAGGATGCCCAAGACCAGATGCTGGTTATCAAGGGAATCTTCCCCACTGGCAAGCGTGGCGGTTTCGTGGTCTATCTGCAGAATGAGTAAGTAACGGTTATTGGTTAACGGTTATTGGTTAACGTGAAAAAAGTAAGGCGTTTTTTTGGTAGTTCCGAAAAAATGCCTTACTTTTGCATCCGGCTAACTAAAAAACGGTACACATGAGACAACTAAAAATCACGAAATCTATAACCAACCGCGAGAGCGAGTCACTTGAAAAATATCTACAAGAGATAGGTAAAGAGGAACTCCTTTCGACGGATGAAGAAGTGGAATTGGCGCAACGTATTCGCAAGGGCGACCGCAAGGCCCTTGAGAAGTTGACAAGAGCTAATCTCCGTTTTGTGGTTTCTGTTGCCAAGCAATACCAGAACCAAGGTCTCTCCCTGCCCGACCTTATCAACGAGGGCAATGTCGGCCTCATCAAGGCTGCTGAGAAATTCGATGAGACACGTGGTTTTAAGTTCATCTCGTATGCCGTTTGGTGGATTCGTCAGAGCATCCTGCAGGCCATTGCCGAGCAAAGCCGTCTCGTTCGCGTACCGCTGAACCAAGTCGGCTCCGTCAGCAAGATCAACCGCATTCTCAGCAAGTTTGAACAGGAGCATGAGCGACGCCCTTCAACCGATGAGATTTCGGAGCGTATCGACCTCCCTGAAGACAAGGTCGATGAAGCCATGATGGCTAATGCACGCCACGTCTCCGTAGATGCGCCCTTCGTAGATGGCGAAGAAAACAGCCTGCTCGACGTGCTTGTCAACGACGATGCCCCTATGGCCGACCGCCAGTTGGTTTTGGAGTCGCTCCGTGACGAGATTGCCGTCTTCCTTCAGACGCTCAACGACCGCGAGCGTTCCGTCGTCAGCGCCTTCTATGGTATCGGACAACCCGAGATGACCCTCGAAGAGATAGGCAACAAATACGGACTCACCCGCGAGCGCGTACGCCAGATTAAGGAAAAGGCCATCCGCCATTTGCGTAACAATACAAAGAATAAATTATTAAAATCATATTTAGGACAATGAAGATTATCAAGCTCTTAACCCTTGCCGTCGTGCTCACAGCCTTTGCCGTGTCATCACAGGCAAAGCCTATACAGCCAGCCCACGTCTATATGCTCGGCTTCACAGCCTCCTTCAAGGACTCCGTGGTCTATATCACCGAGATACAAGACGTGCAAGGCGCATGGATAGACTCCAAGACCAAGTTCCTCCTGGACCGTGAACACTACTCCTATCAGTTGAAGGAGCACATGGCAAACCAGTATCTGGAACCCGACCGCGTCTGCGTTGTCTTCTATGCCACCAGTAAGAAGAAGCTGGAGAAGCAAATCCACAAGCTCCGCAAGAAATACAAGGAGCTCACCCCCCTACCCTCCGAGTTCCGTTTCTCACCCGTAGAGCGTGAAGAAAAATAGTCTTATTGAAGTCGTGAAAAAAGTTCACGACTTCAATTTTTTTCCTAAACTATCCGCAGTGGAAATACTGAGTTACGAGTTTCTGTATTTCCTCCGGGAAACCAGAGATATTCTTGCGGAGAGTCACATCGTCGAAAGCTCGCAGCTGGGCGATGATGCCGTCAATCATGGCAGGTGAGAACACACCATGTTCCTCGAACACCTTACGCTGGCGGTCAAGACATTCGGCAGAAGCCACACACGAATCAGGCAGTTGTGCCAATGTGGCAAGCCGGTCGGCATTCTCGGCAGCGTGGATGTTGACATTCACATAGGTACGCTCAGCCACCTCCAAAGCATCAGGCATCTCGAAGCCGTGCCGACAGGCAACACAAAGTCCGGCAAGCAACTGATAGAGGTCGGCACTGCCATCGGGAGAACGCATCTCCACGGTCTGCTTGATGCTAGTATCGTAGCTGGTTTCTGTTTCCAACGGATTGGCAGCATGACACATATCCACATCAGCAGCCCAACCCAAGGGCACACGAACCAATACGGAACGGTTGCGATCACCCCAACAGACATTCGTAGGAGCCTCCTGATGAGGCACAAGACGGAAGTAGCTGGTTGGATTCTTGTTGCCAAAAGCGGTGATAGAAGGAGCCAGTTCCATCATGCCGGCAATCATTCTGCGCGCACTCTCGCTGAGAACACCATTTGACAGCATCTGGTTCTTTCCATCCTTGACGATGCGCATGTGGATATGCAAACCAGAGCCAGCCTTGCCCGTCGTAATCTTGGGTGCAAAGGTGACATCATAGCCCAGCTGGTAGCCTAAGTTACGGATAATCCATTTGGCAAGCATCAGCTGGTCGGCAGCCTGCTCGACAGGTACAGGCAAGAACTCTATCTCGTTCTGCTCGTAGTTCTTGCCGTTAAGGCTGAAGTTGCCCACCTCAGAATGACCGTACTTAATCTGACCACCCGTCTGTGCGATGTACTGCATGCAACGGGTACGGAACTCGTTAGCTTTCGCATAGGGAGCCGATTCGTGATAGCCACGCTGGTCCTGAGCCGGGAACACCCCTTCGTCGTCACTGATGACATAATACTCCAGTTCACCCATAGCCTGGAATTCAAATCCCGTAATCTCCCTAAATGCCGTGGCAGCCTTATGGAGCGTGTGCTCAGGCGACGACTCCAGCGGGTTACCGTCTTTGTCGAAATAAGAGCAGAGCATGGCAACAGTAGGAATTTCGGCAAAGGGGTCAACAAAGGCGGTGCGGAAACGAGGCAGCACGTAGAGGTCGCTCGAGCCAGCCTGAATGAAAGAGAACAGACTACTGCCGTCAACCCTTTCACCACAGGTAAGGATGGTGTCCAGATAGGCCAGGTCATTGATGACAAAGTTCAGCGTCTTCAGTTTCCCGTCACCTCCCGGATACATGAAGTTGACCATGTGGATGTCGTTTTTCACAATATAGCTGATGATGTCGGCCTTTGTAAACTCAGCCGCGGGTTTTTGCAATGCCACAACCAGCGGATTGGCATTCAGAATAAGATGTTCGCTGCTATTCATTTTCTTTTTATAGTTTTAGTTGTCCAAATACTTTCTGCAAAATTACGTAATAAAATTGAGACATGCAAGAAAAACCGAACTTTTCCTTTACGGCATTCCAAAAACCTGTTCTAACAGAATAGTTAAAGCGGAGCAACCCTTTTTCGGTTGCCCCGCTTTTTTTTTCACTTTTAACTAGGGCGAAGCCCGCTACATCGGTAGAAAATTTTTCATTTTTCACTTTTCACTTTTCCCTTAAAACGGTCCGTGTCCCATGCACGATGTCGTGCCCAGTGCCGTCACAAAGGCGGTGACAGCGGCTACTACAACCTTCGCCGCTATGTCAATAATTCGCTTCCACTTCATAATTTCTCATTTCTTTGACCGAGGTCATTTTTCATTTTTCATTTTCATTTCTCACTTCTCATTTCTCATTACTCATTTAAAGAGTAGCGCCTAATGGCGCCACTCTTTACTTACCCTTCGTCACCTCCGCCGGTATTGCCGCCCTGGTTCTCACCGCCCTGGTTATCGTTAGGGTTAGGGTTAGGGTTAACGTTGTCGTTAGAATCCGAAGCGCCGCTGCCGTCGGTCGATTCCGAGCCTGTCAGGCTCTTGACCATCGCCTTGGTCTTCGAGGTGAAGGCCAGTGTGGCGTCGCGGTTCATGTTCTCGATGGTGGTCTCGCCCGTTGCCTGCATGATGAGCTTCACGGCACCTACGGCAAACTGCTGGATGGCGATGTTTTCGGAAAGTTCCTCGTCGGTGCGCTGTGAGCCACGTCCTGCTGTGATCTTCGCGCCCTGCTCCAGGGTCAGTCCGTTAGCATCGACCGATACCTTGAACAGGCCGAGGTCGTCAATCTTCACCACGTAGCCCAGCAGGGCCAGCTCCTTGATGCAGTCCACCATGTCGTTCAGCACGCCGAGGATGATACCCTTCGAGAAGGCGGTGTTGTGGTGGTGCATGTGGCTGGCGAGTTCACGCAAACCCATTGTTCCCTTGTACTCTACGCGAGCGTAGTACTTGCCCAACGTGCCCTGAATGGTGTCGTTGGTGTTCTTTGTCAAATTCAATTCCAATGCCATAATTTTAATCTCCTTTAAATTTTAAAATGTTAATACTGTTGTTACTTTCGGAGTAATCGAAATTACTCTTGGACTATTTGAAATTACTCTTGGATTATCCGGAATTCTCCGCGGCTCTTTCTCAAATCCGTTTGCAAAATTACAAAGCCGAAGAATGGTGTTTCCCCATTATTGGACATTATGGGACAAAATTCCCCATTATTGGACATTATTCATCGTCGATGCTGACGCCATAGTTGTCTGCTATCCACTTCACGACGATGGGCGGCAGTCGTTCGCGCGGCCTCATGCCCATAGCGCAGAGCTCGTCCTTGTGACGACTAAGATAACTGTAAAACGTCTTTCTGTCAACCCCGGCCCTATAGGCCAGTTCCTCTCTTGTCATTGCTTTCATACTTCTTCTTTTTTTTTGGCACGGATGGACACTGTTTTTATGCACTGAAATTTAATTTTTAATCTAAAAATTCCGTGGCCATCCGTGTCCATCCGTGCCTAATAATAAGGTCGCGCAGTCCGTGTCTTCCGTGTCCATCCGTGCCTAATTATTTTTTCATTTTCAGCCACTCCTCATACGACACAGCACCGGCTTTGCGAGCCTCGATTTCCTGTTCCAGCCGTGCATTGTCCTCTTCGCGCTTGGCGGCTACAGCTTTCTGCTCCGGCTCCTTCTTCGTCAGACGCTTCAGGCGGATGGCAGAAGTAGCGTCGGCAACGGAATATTGATTCTTCACCCATCTTTTCAGCCGAGTTTCAATGTTCCAGTAACGCTCTTTCTGAAATCGCATCCTGCCGTCGCTGCCTGCCTCGCTCCAGTAAAAGAAAAAGTCGGCCACCTGCTGCTCTTCATACCTTCCGATATAACCCAGACATTCCTTTCGAAAAGTCTCGTGTTCGTCTGCAACGGTGGGTGGGTTTTTCTCCTCTTTTTCTTTCACCTCCGTCTCTCTTTCTTTATAAGAGGGGTGCAGGGGGGATTTTTCTTTGTCTCTTTTTCTTTTTCGCTCTTTTAAGAAGCCAGTGAGGCGATATGAATTCTTGAACGTGCGGTACCAGAATCCCGCCTTGTTCTTCTCCGAAAGCGTCATGTAGCGGTAGATGTCCAAGGCGACGTACAGGTGGTACAGAAGCAGGCGCACTGCCTGCTCCTTGTACTCCCTTGTCAGTCCCCTGTCTTCCAGCAGATGACTGATGTTGCACTTAATCTCGTCAATGTTCATCATACTTCCAGATTATTGCATGAAACGCCTCCTTCACCGTCTCCCGCACGCTGTCGCTGAACGGCCCGACAGTCCTTCCCAGCTGCTTGTTCATCTGCAGATAGAAGTAAACAGCCGTCGTACACGCCCAGTACTTCAGACGCAGGCGAAACGACATCTGCTGCACCTTCTCCTGCAACGCAAAATAGTTGTCCACCATGCCAATCACCTCCTTCACGTCCTTCACGTCGTCCGTGTCTCTGAAGATGTAGCAAAACTCCTCCATTATGTCCTTAAAATTCAAAATATTCTTCATCATAATTCTTAACTATTCATTATTCACTATTCACTAGCCCCGCAAGGGGCGCTTTTGTATCTCTTCCCGCACATTGTTGCATGATAGAACGCCTCGTATGGGTCGTGGAAAAAGATTCTTTTACCATGTATTCGTGTCTCAAACTTATTTCCATTTGGGCAAACCCCTGGCAACCCTGTTTGTGTATTCGGCTTCCACGGGAGTAGCATGTTCATCTTATTCTCACTGCCGCACACCTCGCGCAGGTTCTCAATGCGGTTGTCGGTCTTGTCACCATTGATGTGGTCTATCTGCTGTGTAGGCCAACAGCCTTTGCAGACCGCCCAGACGGCATGGTGCAGATAAATAAAGAACTGTCGCTTGTCCAAACTGCAATGCACGGATAAGTACCCATTCTTAGTACACTTCTTACCCCTTACCGCTCGCCCTAATCGGCTGCTGGTCAGCCTGCCTGTGGCAGCATCGTAAGTGTAATTCTTTTTCATGCGCAGCAGCAGCTCCTGCATCTGCGCTTCAGTCAAATTTTTCTTGTTCATTGTATCAATTCATAATTCTCCATGCGGAAGCAAATTTTTCACTTTTCACTTTTCACTTTTCCCTTAAATCCTCATTTTCCCAATATTCGCAGTCTTGGCGCAACTCCGCCAGATCTACCTTCGCACACCTTCGCCGTCCCTCGTCCAGCAGCTCCTTGCATATCTGCTCACAACAGCGGATAATCTCCAGTGCAGACCGGTACTGCTCTGCGAACAGCTCGTTAAGGTCGCAGTCTGGCTCCAAGGACGACGTGTATGCGTAGCCGCCCGTCGTTGCGTCGTAGTCACGCTCCACGCACTCGTGCACAGCGTCCGTAAACACACTCGCTGTCTTCACCAGCGTCTGCCTCACCGTCACTTCAAATTCGTTCTCCATCTTTCATTTCTCATTTACATTTCTCATTTTTCATTTACATTTCTTTGACCTGAAGGTCAAAGCGACTTCGTCGATTACTCATTTCTTTCATTTCTTTCATTTCCTTCATTTCTTTCATTTATATACGTCTATCAGGTTTTTCGCCGAGAACGACCGGAAGGACCGGCAGTCCAGGTCGAAGTACACATATACGCCGCGCCTCAGCACATTGGCGAACGTGTCGCCGTCCTCCGCCTTATACTCATAATGGTCGAAGTCGTCAGAGATGCCGTGGCACAGCGTGCCCCGTGCCTGTCGCTCCTCACCGTTTGCCTTCTTATAGCAGAACGTCACCACGCCCTCGCCCAGCATGCCCAGCAGCTGGCGTGTCAGGTGCGCCTTGTGGAAAGCCTCGCTGCGCTTCAAGCTATGCTCCGTTATCAACCAGTTTGCTAACTCCAGCGTCCAGCTGTTCAGCAGCTGCCGCTTCTCCGTCACAATGCTCATTTCTTTCATTTTTAACTTCTACATCGGTAGAAAATTTTTCACTTTTCACTTTTCACTTTTCACTTAAAAAACTTACTTTGTTTTTTATCATTACTTCGTAAATCTCATGCGCCGTGAGTTCCGTTCCCGTTTCCATTTTCGCCATCGCACACCCCAGGCGCACGTAGTCCGCTGTCGTGCTCAGCCATGTTATCTCCGACTTATACACCCGTTCACGGCAATACTTGATATACGCCTGCGTGTTATTCTCGTTGGGTGGCGCAAAGCGCGTAACGATGGCACGCACCGTGGCACAGCGGTATTTCACGCGATATGTGCGCATCAGCACGATCCAAGCCCTGATGCCGTGCTCGCGCGTTTCAAACTCCACGAAGCCCTTGCAGACTCCCGTCTCACCCTTCCATTTCGGTCCCAATCCTTTGCGGATGTTAAAGATATTATTCTTTGCAATCATAATTTTTTTTGTTTTTTGGTTTTACTTGTTCTCAAAAAAGTCGGCCAACTTTCTGAGGGCAAAATTAGGGACAAAAAAAAAGACGAACTGGCTAATTCGTCAGTTCGTCAATTTCTCGTCAATTTCTCGTCAAATTTGACTTTTGCTCGTCAATCTTTCGTCAGAATAATATCCGAAAGTTTTTTCCAGAACTCATTACATAAATCTTTGAATGGGTTTTCTTCCATTTCATAGTAAACGAATTCTCTATCTTCGGCTTTTATATAACGACTCAATGTGCTTAAAGTCGAATCTGTGATTTTCAATTTCTCCGGCCAATCAGAAGGCATACAATTCTTAGCAAATATCTCATAGAAATCCTTTGGTTTCAGTATGCTATCCAATCTGTCTCTTACTACCAAATAGATTCCTATCCAGCAATTCTGTTTGGGAAATAACAACTTGTTCTTTAATCGTAGAAGCTGTAAAGAAATGCGCAACACTTCTATCTTTTCATCTAAACTCATTTTCTTATACGCTTTCCTTGCTTTTTCATCCCGACTTTCAAACAAGGGTGTATAGTTTGAGTTATACTTGTCAGAACCAGGTGCAGGCTTGGGATTAGGTATCGGTGCAAACTGGTATTGATCCCTGATCTCAGACACCTCTTCCATCAAATCATTCATCTTATACATGAATGCATGATGAGTCAGGAAATACAGGTAATGCTCAGCAACGTTTGGAATACCTACTTTCTTTGCCATTACTAGCAGTTTGTCTTTTAGAAGATGAACACCGTCAATGAAGACATAATCATTTATAGAATCTTCCATCATTTCAAATCATTATCATCAACATCAGGCAAATCTTCAGCTGCCATCCATATACCACCTTCTTCGTTTTCATCCCAATAATCGTCCTGAGTCAGTGATCCTGAATGTTTTTTAAGTTCATCGGTAAAATCTTGCAGAAAAAGGTTTTCTGTCCAGAAGACAACCTTACAGCGACAGTTATAGAAATAATTGATAATTGACAGATAGCATTTCGCCTGCATCTTTATATTCCCAATCATCATAAAGGTGTCGTCCTTTTCAACGATAATTCCCATATCTCCACTTGTGTAAAGATAATTTTTACCGTTTCTTTCAAGTTCATCTACTTCTACATTCAAAATGTATTCACCGTCTTTCGACAATTCAGGCACTAACATATCAATTCCCCAGTCTAACAGTTGACCGTAAGTGTTTGTAATAAGAAGTTCTGCATCCTTAATAGTGCCTTCGAGCTCACCAAGCCTTAGTTTCCTGCAATACGACATATAGTTACGCCATGACATCCTTTCGCCTTCTCTTGCCAAAACACTTAGCTCATACAATTCAACCTTATCCCAAACGACGCCCTCAAATGGTCTTTGAACCGACATGGAATTCTGTTTTCTTTGATTAAGGCTTTCTTGTTTGTTGAAGTATGAAACTACAGGATGACTATGTGTCTCTATGGCATATCCTCCTTTCTCGTCAACCGACATGTCTTTGGTCACAATCAGTGTGCCAATCTGTATTCCTAACATACCATTATATTCAATAATCTGGTACGGGTGTTCCAACGGAACGTAACTTGTTTGTATCATAAATAGTTTGTTTTTTAGATTAACCTCACGCAAGAACAGAAGCTATGGACACCAGCAGAAATTACGCAGGCCAGGATTACCACGTCCCAACAGCGGAAACCACCAATGCCCACGCTTCTGCAAACGTGAACTTGGCAGCTATCGACTCGCTGTTACATGATCTTTTGTGGTAATTTGGCCTGCAACGAAGCTTTCAAGCTGTGTTCTATAAATTTTGCTAATCTAGGTGCAAAGGTAATGAAAACATCCCAATGCACCAAAAAATCCCTTTTTTTTTTATGTGTCATTGAGCATCATGATGCTCCAAATCTTCAGTTGTTTCATAGCGTTTCTATTATTGTTTTGTTTATATTTACTTTTTACATCAGCCATCAGTTGTCACTCACCTGTCCCCGTGGCATTCTTTGAATTATTCTCATTGTTTTATTTTGTCGTTTCATTTTTAATTCGTATTTTTGCAGCGAGAAATAAAGAAATTCCATTTATGTCACAGTTAGTTCTTAATATAGAGGATGCAAGTCTTATCCCCAGTCTGAAAAAGATTTTGGGTGCCATCAAGGGCGTAACTATCAGTAAGCCCCAAAAGAAATCGTATCGCGTCGATCCCTATGAGATCAGTCCGTCTGGCGATACTTTCTTTGCTGACTCTCGCAATGTGAAGGCTGTCGAAGACGACATTGCCAAAGCTCATCAGCCTGGGGCAAAATTCACGCGTCTTGAGAGCAAAGAAGACATTACGGCATTTATCAATTCGCTGTAGGAAATGGCATACGAAATCCACGATGCCGAGGTCTATGTTGCTGTTATTTCTTTGCGCTCTCATTACGGCCAAAAGTAGTTTCATTCAAACGTCAATAGTTTATTCCGATAATATTCATACTGCTTTTCGCGCTGACATCAGCCATCTGACATCAGCCATCATACTTCTTCCCGAGACAGGTGCCAGTCCCTCATGTTCCCTACCCGTCTATTTCTTATTCAGATAATCCAGCAGCTGTTGTGGTGTACCATTGTATTTCGTATAATTCATAGTTTGTCCATTAGCAGAAACCGTCATCTTATTCCCGTTGACTGAAACCTCAGCCCATTGACCATCATCACTAATCATCCTGTTACCTTCAATGGTATAGTTCCAAGTGTAGGTTTGCGGATTAAGAGTATAGCTTCCCCCTGATTTCCATAATTCATATTGGACGACGGAACTATTGCCAATCACTATCACCCAATCATCTTCAAGGGTGTACCAAGTTCCCATCAGTTCCGACTTGTTGATAGTCTTCACGTCGTCACCATCACTGCCACATGCCACCATCAGTGGCATTACCATTATCATGAGCATCATAATGCTCCAAACCTTCAGTTTCTTCATAATACTATTTTGTTTTGATTTGCTTCCGCATAATGAGAGATTCGTTGTAAACTTTATATTCTGTCACCATAAGGGAGAGAGGAAATATATTTTTCCATAAAATCCCAATCTGGTATAAAACCCTCAGTTGAATATTTTCGTTCATTATCAATCTTTGGTTTGCCATTCTGATTATATACTATTGGTAGTAATAATATGGTATCTTTTATTTTATCAATAATGAAGGCTCTTCCATAAGAGTATTTGTACTTCTCTTTTGCTAAGACACTAAGAACGAACAGAGCAGTTTTTTCATTTAACCAATCCGCTCTAATTATCACCATGTGATCACCAGTGATGAAACGTTCTTTCTGATAAAATACAGTAGCAGTTGTATCGCCAATAGTTAAAGCATTACCTTCTTCAATATTATCTAACCCATCAGCACTAGTTTTCATTTCACAGCCATTGTTTTCGGCTGTTCTCGTAATATATGAAATACTATCACAGCCTTCATCAAAAGCTAAATAGTTATCTAAATCTTCTTTAGTGTAAGCATGTCCTTTATAAGGTTCATTAATTAAGTTGCCAAAACGAAATTCTCTCCAAAATTCAAAATTTATTTTTGGAACTTCCGATATTTTATTTTTTGTCTTTATTGGCTTGTTCTTTAATTTCTGAATATATTTGTTCATATAATCCCAATCGGGGATATAACCTTCGTCTGAAAATCTTTTTTTCTTATCTAATACTGGATCGCCATCTTTAGAAATTAAAATAGGAAGTCTAATAGAATCATTAAAGTAGTTTTCTTCTGTCACCTTCCTTCCATAAGCGTATTTATATCTATGTTTTAAAAGGACTGTCTGTAAATATAAATACACATTAGTGCATGCAATATCTTTAGGTAAAGTCATAATCTTAGCAGAATCTCCTACAACACATCCATGTGGTTGAAAGGATACAAAACCTGAAGAACCTGTGCGAGCAACTGTCAAACATTCTCCTAAAACGTATTTATAATTTTTCGATATAACATAATCAAGGCTAATCTTACCTAAAACTCCATTATTACCCTCACCACTTTGGACAGCATTCAGGGTTCCTGGATTTAACTCTATTTCTTCTTTTGTAATACCTGTACCGCTTATATAAGTAAAGATTTTGTTTACCACAAAGAGTTTATACATTAATTTATTACTCTTCATAAATCTCTCCCTCCTTAACTAAATATGACAAATAATTATTAAGAGTGGCTTGGAAATCTTGTTGACATAATTTTGAGAAATCAGTTTTCATATATGCTTCACAGAGCCATTCGTTATCACCATCGACATGAACCATAGCTGAAAAACCATCTTCAATTGTTTTGTTATTATATGAAGTCAGCCATTTTTCCTCAATGGCTTTCCATTTACTATTGTTTTCATCATCAAATTGTTCTACCCTTCCTAGATTTTTTTTCTTTTTGAATCCATCATCTTTACAGAAACCGAAGAAAGTTTTGTGGTCTTTGGGATGTTTTTTCCCCATAGTGAAAAGCATACAACAAGCACATGCTGAAGCACCAGGATAGAAAATTTCATCAGGAAGTGTAAATACAGCTTCAAGCGTGTTGTCTTCTAACATTGCTTTTTTTTCTTTTTCTATTACTTCTTTCGAGCCGATTGCTGCTGAAACGGGTAGAAGCACTGCTAGTTTGGGATATTTTTTTGATAGTTTGTTTTTTTCTCTTTTTTTATTCATATCCTTAATAACATCTGAAAGATAGTGAATAAATACCAAACCTTTTGTGGGGTCTTCTTTTTTGTCTTTTGCCCAGCCAACTTTATACTTCTTAGGTATATTTTTTGGTTTTGCGTTATAAGGGGGATTCATCAATATTATGTCTGGTGCAGCATTTTGAATAAACTCTTTCGATTTGTCATCAAAACAACTTTTATATGTTATATTTGAATTTCCATCTCCATGTATTAGCATGTTCGTGGTGGATAGGCCATAAGCTTTTTCTTCACATTCTATTCCATAAATATGTTTTTCTTTAACAATGGCTATTAATTCTTTTGCTTCCTCATCAGCCGTTCCAATATAGCAATCTGCAATTGCTTTTACTAATGATTGAACAAGAAAAGAACCGCTACCACATGTAGGATCCAAGACTATTGTTGACCTATCGACTTGAGTAAGTTTCGCCATAAAATCAGTAATATGATCTGGTGTATACGCTTGATTCTTATCTGCCTTTCCAGTATATTTATTAAACGCAATAAAGAAGAGATTTAAGATGTCTTGTCCTTCTGAACTGTCGGTATTTATATATTTGTAGATGTTAGCTAATATATCAACGAGGATATCCTGCCAATCTTCAAGTGATAAGTTTCTAACTTTCTGGTCTTCTAGCACACTTGATTTTAAAAGTTTGATTTTTATCTCCTTCTCTTCTGAACCATCAAGAAGTTTTTCTAAAGTTGCTTTAATATCCCCTATAATACTTGCTGTTGTCATTCTGCTCCAATGTTCTTCCATTTTATTGATGAGTTCGTCATCAATACCCTTAGGAGAAAATCTTTTTACTAAATCTTTTATATAAAGCAAGCAAGTTCCTACGAATTGACTTCTTTTTGCTTCATCAATGTCTTTTTTATGGAGTAATTCATTTAAATCATATGTATTTTTAAGGACTTTTTCTCTATCATTTTGTTTGTTAACATCAAACAACTGCACATAATGTGACATATTTTGAATGATAGTTTCGTTAGGCAGAATGTTTTTGTCATTTACACGTCCTTTCCAGACTTTTATAATATCATTATTAGTGTTTGCTAAAATACAAATAATATTACGAGTTTTATTAGTTACTAGTTCTTCTTCATAATACTCTAACAACTGTGATTCATCTTTTGCGACAAATTCCGTTTTTGTCTCGACAAGAATGACAACATCTTTGCATTGAAATCTAATATCTAAATTGACATGTTCAAAATCACGACCAAGTTTTTCTTTTAGCTTTTTTTTCGAACCTGCTGCTTTTATATAACTATATTCACCATTCTCAATATTTGGTGTATGGTATTCTACACCAATGGTGTTTATTATAACAGTTCTATCCATAATTTATTATGATTGTATTCTTTTTTAATTTTATCATACCGTGCCTGGCACCGTGTGACGCAAATTTTACTTGTTCACCACATCAAAATCGTATAGTTTTGCAGGAACTCCACCACCATAATTATAGAACACACCGTAATGTCCTTCTTCTAATGGCTCATTCAAAAACATCTTGTAGCAATTGTCATCGAGTTGTTTTATCTGCATTACCGAATTATCTGTACCTGCTTTACTGCTAAAGAGTTTTCCAGAAACTGTTTTAAGTCTTCTCATTCCCTTTTTAGCTGTTAGTTCTACCAGCCGGAACTGTTTAGCATTAATATTATTCTTGTACATTGTTGGGATGAAAACATAAAGTTCAATGTTGCCAGGAAGAATATTATCGCTATTCTCTCCTAAGTATTCAAGTGACCCCTTGACTTTCATGAAGCCAACAGATCCCCTTGCTCCCTCAGGTGTAATTGGGGAGATTTGTTTTAAGTTGGAGTTTTCGATATAATAAACCCCTAACTCCTTCATTTGAGATACGGCAATTGAGTCGTTTTGGGCATTGGAATTAAAACTGATTAAAAGAAGTGACAGTGTCAGGAATAAGTTTTTCATATTCATAAAGTTTTAGAGTTGTTTTAATTTATATTCATTTTCTACATATTAAAAGCGTCACGTGAATACCACGTGTGCGTTATTCTTAGTTCAATTCCATCTTTCTCATTCGTTCCATCTCGCCTGCCACATCACTCATGTCGAGACTGGTGAGGTAGGCGGTGAGCATCTGTTGGAAGTCCTCTTCGACAACGACATCAGCACCCTGCTGGTCGTAGGCTTGCTGTAACTGGTGGATGTAGCCTGCCGACAGACGGGCTAGCATGTGGATGACTGCTGCACCGCTGAGCTGATAACGGGCTATGAGGTCGTTCAGCTTCTGACGCAACAGCTCGGCAGCAACGCCGGTGTCGCGCTCTTCTTTCATCAGGTCGTCAATTGTCGTTTCCATATATCTTACTTTATTTTTTAACCCTCTGCCGAGAAGGTAGCTTTAATCTTTCTTTGAACAGGGTGCGGAGGTAGGCCCAGAACAGGGGGATGGTGTTGTCCGTGCGACTGCCGATGAAGGTGTCGTAGTCCTCGATTCGGATGACTTTCATGTCGTAAGTGTCGCGGGCTATCTCGAACATCACCACAATCTGCTCGTTGGCGTATTCGTGCGACGGGGAGCTTTCCTCGATTCTGTGCCAAGCACGGGAGAGCCCGAAGTTCTTACCCTCGAAGAAGGCATGGGTCAGGTCTGCCTCCGTCAGGGGCAGCTCGGCCTTTGCCATGTACTTCTGTACGAACTTGATAGCTCGCTTCATCGCCACTGTGTCGCTCATCTCCGCTGGCATTTAAGTACCCACGCGGCATGATAGGCCTGGACTACAGGACGGCAAGTCAGTGCCTTCCAGCACGAAGCGGGAGGGAACAGTATAGAGAAAATAAGGGGTAATGTGCGGGGAGCAACAAAGCCGTAGGCTTTAGAAAATACCCCCCCCCCCACCGCCTTGAATTTCCGTGTATTTACGTGCTTCATAAGCGTGGGTTAGTTGTCAATATTTCCTGCAAAAGTATAAAATAAAAAGGAATGCACCAAACTATTTCTACAGAATTTGTAATTATTTTAGTTTGATGATGTCGCTCCACCTCGTCGTGGGATTCTTGCTCTTGAAATCATGCTTGATGGCGTTGGCAAACACGTTGGCTTTGCCTTTTCCATCTTTTTGGGTGTATTGCTGAGCACCGATGACGATGGTCTCAGAGCCGTGCAGGCGGTTGATGCGGTCTATCACCTCGTCGAGGCGGCGCATCTTCTGAATCTGCTCGGCATTGACGTCAAACAGATCCTGCTGGATGGGGGAGTCTGGAGAAATGCCCATGACAATCACTCCGGCTTTCTTGTATTGGTAACCCGGTCGGTAGATGCTCTGCAGCACGTCGCAGGCGGCTTTGATAATAGAAATCGTGCTGTTTGTCGGGGTGATGAGCCGCGCCTCCTGGAAGTTCCAGTACTGGGCAAGGTCTTCACGGAACATGTTGGTATTGACGAACACTCCAACAATCGTGGCTACCGTATTTTGCTGGCGTAGCTTCTCAGCACAGCGGGCGGCATAGTTCGACACATGCGTGCGTAGGGTGTCGATGTCGGATATCATACCATTGAACGAGCGACTGGTGCAGATGCTCTTTTTCTTGGCCAACTCCTCGTTGGGCACGGCATCCTCGCCGTTCAGCTCCTGCCACGTTCGCACGATATTGATGTTATTGAAGGTGAGCCTCACCCAGTCTTTGTGATGCTGGACGAAGTCATAGGCCGTCCTGCAACCTAGTGCTTGCAGCTTGGCAGCATAGCGTCTGCCGATACCCCAAACGTCCTCGATAGGAAAGAGTTTTAGTGCCTTGATACGCTTCTCGTCTGTATCTATCATGCAGCAATGGTGGTAGCCCTCGTATTTCTTGGCAAACTTCGAGGCGATTTTTGCCAGTGTTTTGTTGGGTGCCAGTCCGATGCTGATAGGCATTCCCACCTCACGCTTTACGCGCTTGTGAAGATTCCAGCCCCATTGCTGCAGCTGGTCGAGTTCTATGCCGTCCAGATACATGAAGCACTCGTCGATGGAGTAGCGGAAATACGCGGGAGTCTCCTTTCTGATGATGCTCACCACACGACCTGTCAGTTCGCCATAGAGTTCGTAGTTCGACGAGAACACGGCTATCTTCTGCCCTGGGAACTGCTGCGCAAGCTGAAAGTACGGTGTGCCTTCCTTCACGCCCAGAGCCTTCGCCTCGTTGCTACGTGCCACCACGCATCCGTCGTTGTTCGACAACACGACGACAGGCTTGCCTTTCAGGTCGGGCCTGAAGACACGCTCGCATGAAACGTAACAGTTATCGAGGTCAGCAATTCCGTACATTGATGAGAGGTAAGAAGTAAGAAGTATGAAGTAAGAGGTGAGAATTAGAGCTTTTCGAAGGTTCTTATGAGGTGAACCACCACGCCCCATACCTCAAAGGTGTCGCCTGCTTCCACCTTGAAGACAGGGTAATCGGGGTTGGCGGGTCGCAGTTCGATGTAGCCATCCTTCTTGTGCGTCAGGTCGAGATACTTCATCGTGAACTCCCCGTTCCAGAAAGCCACAACGATGGAGCCGTTATGCGCTTCCACTGCTTTGTCGATGATGACGCGATCACCGTCAAAGATGCCGGCATCCTTCATGGAGTCACCCTCCACATCGCCGTAGAACGAAGCCTCCGGGTGTCGGATATAGTCGCGGTTGAAGTCCAGCGTTTCGTGCATATAATCCTCTGCAGGTGAAGGAAATCCTGCCCTCACCCCTGCATGCTGCAGTTCCAGCTTGGTGTCGAACACACCCCGTTTTATCTTGATGTTACTCATATCACTTGCAAAGGTACGAATAAGCAAGAACAATGCAAAACAAAGGTTGTTTAAATTTTAATTGTCGAGCGAAAGTTCTTTCGATATGCAAGCACATATCTATCAGTAATACATTGCCTCGCCTCACTCTCGCTCTTGCCATACTGTTAAGGATCATGGGGGTCGGTTCTACTGATCATTTCGTTGAAAATTTGGATGTTGGATCATGGGGAGTTAAGAACGATGTGTAATACAGAAACTTCAAAAAGTGATCAGTAGAACCGACCCCATGATCCAAAAGAGATATGCGACCAAGGAGCAGGATTCAGACAACTGGCCCGAATAACGGGCATCAGTTACGGGATTATTCAAAGAGTAGTAACAGATCAGAGTCCCCTGATCTATAGAATTAGCAAAACGAGTTGCAAAATCAGCAAAATCGTTTCAAAATTAGCAAAAATTTGATTTTTATTGCCTTAAAGTAAGGTTGTATAAGAAATTTCACTTATCTTTGCAGAAAATTATTCTTGCATTTACATTTATTATTATTATTAACATAATTAATTATTAATGATGAAAAGAAAACTTTTTGCATTATTTGCAGTTGCAGCGCTCCTATTAGGTATGAGTGCCTGCACCAACGAAGACAACCCGTCATCAGGACAGGAAGAAGAAACCGTCGTGGCTCCTGCCCAGCTGAAGCAGGGTATCTGGACAGAGTATGACGAGGCGCTTTTAACCTCAGGCAAGTACACCGAAGAGCAACTGGCTCAGTTGCCCTCCGTCGGTATGCAGATCGATGGTGACAAAGCCTCCTTCTTCACCTACACGGCTGACGACGTAAGCGAGCCCGTGGAGGGAAAGATCAGCTATGACAGCAATACGGGCAAGGGTAGCATTACCTTCCCCACCATCAAAGACAATCCCCTCTCAGGGCAGACCGTCAGCTTCACAGCGACCACCGATGAGAAGATGGAGTTTGAGATTACCTACGAAGGCCAGAAGACTAAAGCCACCTGTGTATGGCTCTGTGAGAATACAGACAACTGGGGCTTGGAAACCACAAATGAAGAATGGGAGGAACTGATGGCCTACTATTCATTAATAGGTGATGATTGGGGCCCAGACCCAACCATCGACTGGGGCGACCTGGCCGAGCCGCTGACGTGGAACTATGATGGGACAGCGCCTAAGGCTAATAACAGAGCGGTGGTAGCAGCCGTCCTCGAAGGTATCTCCACGGGCATAGACATATTCTCATCCCTCTTTGAGCCCGACCCGAATGAGGTGATAAATGCCAAACTTGACGCCCTTCTCGGGAAGGTTGATGAGATACTGAAGAACCAGCAGTTGATGAATCTGAAGCTCGACGAGATAAACAGCCGTCTCATCGACATCGCTACACATTTGCAGATGACCGAGACCCTGAACAAATTTAACGACCGTAACGAAAAATTCTATAATAAGCTGAAGGTGCAAAACAATGCCCACTTTAATGATGCCTTCAAGCTCTATGACGCCAATAAGAGCGACCTGAGCAAGGTGAGCGCCCAGTTAGGCGCCTATGGCAAGAAATGGGTGGGTACCAACAAAGAGTATATCAACCTGACTTGGGAGTATATAGAGTTCCTCACCAGCGTGCAGCATAGCAAGTACGGCAAGGGCATGGACAAGATCTACGACGGAATTACATTCGAGAAGTATCCCTGGGAGCACATGGGTATCGGCGACCGCAAGAACTATCGTGCCTTCGACTTGATCATGATTGCCAGGAGTCTCTTCATGATTGGTCTCTACGCACAATATGGCGGTCTGGACGACCTCGATAAGAAAGGAATTTGCAACAACTTCGAAGAGTACAAGAAACAACTCAAGGATTTCTGCATGTTTGAAATCGCCAATCCCGATAAGTTCGTCGTCTGCCAGCTCCCTGGTGCCCACTTCGTGATGCACAAGGAGTTGCAGAAGTATAACTATTCGAAAAAGCAACCTGATTTCTTTTATGCTGATGATGTTTATAAAGCTGAGTGGCATGAGGCAGGCTCTATCAAGATAGAGAATCCCTTAGATCTCAAGTGGAAGCTAATTAGCAGAGATGAGGCTAAAGTTATTTACGATTATTATCAAAAAGAAATCTATCCTAAAGAGAAGGACTTCTGGTGGATGAAGATAATGGTTGATGGCAATAAATCAGCCGGTGCAGTGTATTCCAAGAAGCCGGGGGTTAGTGGGCCAGTCATGATGTTGTCTGGTATGTATTGTCAAATGGACGGCGTTAGGGAATGTAAAATGTATAATGTATGGATGCATTCTAATGGTGGAACCAGCACAACTTTGGGAGTACCTCAAGTCTTAGGGTATGGTTGGAATAAATGGTATGGCGATGAGTTTTACGCAGCGATTATTGCGAAGCGTTTCTAAGCTTGTTCACGCATTCCACAATATCTGGAAGAATCCCCGCCCATTCATTGAGCGGGGATTCCGTTTCTTCGTGCCTGGTGGCACTTTTGTGAGAAAATAATCGAGAAAACGCTTGGTTTTCTCGATATTTTTTTGTAACGTTTGCAACGTATATAAGATACATCTGAGAATCCGGCTGGCTCCAGGGATCATGGGGTCGGTTCTACTGATCTGATCCATGTGACAACAGAAACAGGACTTGCACATCAAGAATGCAAGTCCTGTTCGTATTGGGACGGGGTTTTTATAGAGGTTCGTACTTTCTGTCCGTGTGGACAAGTTGCAGGTGATCAGGCTGCCATACTTTTCCCCGTATACCTCTGTTATTCATCAAGCAGATCACTAAACATCAATCGTGTCCTGAGCTTTCGAGGATTCTTTATTCGCTCTTCACGTTCCTCATCGTCCTTAGGTGGCTTCGTGTAGAAATCTTCGTCTATCTCACGAGGGAAAAGGGGCTTGAAACCATTATGCTCATAGAAGCGTAACACGTCAGGTTCATTCTTAGCATCAACAATTGCAAAGCGGCATCCTGTCTTGTTTGATTCATCAAGAAGCCACATTCTAATAAAATCAAGAACCTCCGAACCTACACCTTTTCCTGAGAATTGAGAAGCAACCGCCAATCGCCCGACAAGCACACCTGGATAGCGAGTCAACATCTTTTCTCGATGAGTGATACCCCACATGGCATTGCGACGACTACTTGGTAGGTCGTAGATACGGATGCTGTCATTAGAAACAGTAAAACAGGCAACTATTGTTTGAGCATCGTCCTTCATGCGGAAGCAGTATGACTTTCCCATGCGATAACGGGTATAGTCCAGCGCATCCTTTCGGAAGAACTCATCCATATCGTCATCGCCACACACAAAAGGATGACACTCTTCAAGAATGTCATCAGTCAGTATGTTAAGTACGCAGTTTTCTTCGAGAAACGCCATTGTGGAATCAGTAGTTGATGTTCGACCTCTCAAGAATCGTGCGCATAGCTTGATAGCGAGGATCTGCCTTCAGATCTCGCTTCGGACGCATGTCATACTTGCGTTCCGTTTCATCTGCCATCTCACGGAAACGACGAGCTTCGTTACCGTAGAGTGTGGGAATTGCTTTGATTGCTAATGCCATTGTTGTATCTCCTTTTTCTAATTCTTGGCGCAAAGATACGATATTTTTCTGAATCGACAATGCTTTTGCCAAGAATAATATAATAAAACAGTATCTGTCCCCTGTGCTCCTCAATCAAGGAGTTGCTGATATATTTTACGCTTCATAATGATGTCATCCGCACCTTTTTGCGATTTCTGAACTCCCATATTTTACACCTTTTTGAGATTTTACACGGTGCAAATATACACCTTTTTGAGATTTTCCGCAAGAGTTTTGACGGAAAAGCATAAGATATTTGATTATTTTAAGTCATTTTGACCTCAATATTGACCTATTTCGTCGTATTTTCCTAATTGTGCTTCATAAGCGTGGGTTAGTTGTCAATATTTCCTGCAATGCTGCGGTTAAGCGAGAGCCATGATGCTTCTCTGACCTGAAGGTGCAGAGTGTGGCGTTGCAATGTATCAATGGCCGAGCGTGAGCAGCTTCGGCAGGGGAGCAAGACACCATCAAAGGTTGTGCCATTACCATGAGCATCATTTTTACATCAGTCATCTGTTGTCATTACCTGTCCCCGTGGCATTCTTTGAATTATTCTCATTGTTTTATTTTGTCGTTTCATTTTTAATTCGTATTTTTGCAGCGAGAAATAAAGAAATTCCATTTATGTCACAGTTAGTTCTTAATATAGAGGATGCAAGTCTTATCCCCAGTCTGAAAAAGATTTTGGGTGCCATCAAGGGCGTAACTATCAGTAAGCCCCAAAAGAAATCGTATCGCGTCGATCCCTATGAGATCAGTCCGTCTGGCGATACTTTCTTTGCTGACTCTCGCAATGTGAAGGCTGTCGAAGACGACATTGCCAAAGCTCATCAGCCTGGGGCAAAATTCACGCGTCTTGAGAGCAAAGAAGACATTACGGCATTTATCAATTCGCTGTAGGAAATGGCATACGCAATACTTCTTTCTGAACAGGCTAAGGAAGAAATTGTTGCCATCAAGAAGAGTGGTGACAAATCTACCATCAAGAAAGTCACAAATATGCTGTTGGAACTTCAGGAGCATCCTCGTACTGGTACTGGTCAGGTGGAACACTTGAAGCACTATGTTTTTGAAGAGACATGGTCTCGCCGCATTAACAAGCAGTATCGCATGATTTACGAAATCCACGATGCCGAGGTCTATGTTGCTGTTATTTCTTTGCGCTCTCATTACGGCCAAAAGTAGTTTCATTCAAACGTCAATAGTTTATTCCGATAATATTCATATTGTTTTCTTCGCTGACATCAGCCATCTGACATCAGCCATCATACTTCTTCCCGAGACAAGTACCAGTCCCCTGTGCTCTTTACGCAAAAAAAGTAAGTGAATATTTCGATATTTCAATAATTCTGTTTATTTTTGCAAACGGTTAGCCGAATTACTCATTCTAAAATAATAATGAAATGAAAAAGATTATGCGCTCGACCTTTGGTCGCTTGTTTAACAAGAATTGGATGCTCGCCGCCATCCTCATCTGCGGCGTAAGCGTGTTCACGGCGTGTACGTCGAACAAGGACAACGCGGGTACAGACGAAAAGAGTGGTGCCGACCTGGTGGTCATTGGCAAGATTTTCACTTCTGAGAATAATCAGGTGGTGGAAGCCTTTGCCGTGAAGGACGGCAAGTACGTCTATGTAGGTGACAAGAAGGGTGCCGAGCAGTATATCGTGAACGGCAAGACCGAGGTGGTTGATTACACCGGAAAGGGACTGGTGATGCCTGGCTGCGGCAACGGTCATGCCCATTATTCAATGGCCTATGCCCTGCGTGTTGCCGGAACGACGGTTGGCGGTAATGCCAGCCCGGAGAAATTCCTGACGGAAATCCTTCCCGCTGCAGTCAAGAAAGCCAAGGAGGCAGGGGCAACGTCTGTCTTTGGCTTCGGCTGGCGTCTCTTGGATTTTCAGGATAATATGCCTACCCGTCAGCAAATAGATGCTATCTGCAGTGATCTTCCTGTTTACTTTGCAGACGATGAAGGTCATAAGGCACTGGTCAATACCGTCATGTTGGTGAAGGCTGGTATTATGAAGGAGGACGGCACGGTGCTCAAGAAAGATAAGGATATCCGCGGCGGCGAGATTGTGATGGGTGCCGACGGCACTCCTACCGGTTATCTGAAGGAACAGGCCGGCACTTTCACCCGTTCGCACTTGGACAATGAAAGTCTCTTTACCATTGACATGGCAAGTGGAATTATTCCAGAAATCGAGCAGCGTCTGTTGGCTGAAGGCTATACGATGTATGTCGATGGCTGGGGCAACTATTTCTTTAACACCAATTTCTATAAGGCTGCCCAGCAAATGGACAAGGCGGGCGACTTGCACATGGTATTGGGTCTGAGCTACGAAATTGAAAGTTGGACGGATGTGGATGCAGCGTTGAAAAATGCCGCTGACGTCAAGAAATACGCTTCCACCCGCGTAAAGCCTTACTGGATCAAGCTCTTTATGGACGGCACGGTTGAAACGGGTACAGGATTTGTGGAGCCGCTCTATCCTGACGGTCACCAGGGACTGGCCAACTGGGAAGAAGAGGAACTGACCGAAATGACGCGTAAGGCGAATGCCGACGGGGTGACCATGCACGTACATGTCATGGGTAACAAGGGCGTCACCCGCATTGTCAACGCCTTCATCAAAGGTGGAAAGGATGAGATGCGCAATACGCTGGTTCACTTGCGCAATGTTGATGACGCTGATTACAAGCGTATGGCAGAGCATAATATCAATATCACCTCGGGTGTGCTATGGCATCATGCCCCTGACGGCTTGGTTGAAATGATGCGGGAAAAGGGTGCTACTCCTGTAGGCATGGAGGACAAGTCTTATCCCATGAAGTCGTATTTCGACCACGGCATTAACGTAACCACACACTCCGACTATCCTGCAACGAGTGGCAGTCCTGACGACCCCTTCGGCATCATGGAGATAGCCGTGACGGGTGTAATGGCTGGAGAAAATGGTGCTCCCTATTGGACAGAAGAACTCGTCACCCGCGAGCAGGCCATCAACGCTATGACCATCAACATTGCCAAGCAGATGTTCATCGAGGACGAGCGCGGCAGCATCAAGACCGGAAAGTATGCCGACTTCCTGCTTGTTGACAAGGACGTGCTCTCCTGCCCTGTCATGGAGATTCACGCTGCCAAGCCCGCAGCCACCTACTTCGAGGGCAAGAAGGTTTTCCCGATGTAATGCGGAACAAAACTTTTTCATATCGTCCGCCCGAAAGTCATCTGTCAGCTTTCGGGCGGATGTTATGTTAAATAGCAAAGATTAAGGCATATGTCCCCGTGGCATTATAGTCCTCCATATTCTTTTTTATGATCTTTTACTTGTTATTTCGTTTATTTTGTTTACCTTTGCACGCAAACATAAGATGAAAAAAAAGACATCGGAAATATGAGGAAGAGAGTATTGCTTGGAATGGTGTGCGCCCTGGTGACACTGGGGATGAAGGCACAAATCGATATGCCGAAGACGACACCAGAACTGGAGTTCGCCCTGCAACTGAAGGTGACGCTGGGTGAGGCGTTTGGCATAGACAACACGCAGCACGGACGGCGTACGGTGATTCCGATAACGGGCGGCACGTTTGAGGGTCCGCAGATTAAGGGTACTATCATCAACGGTGGTGCTGACTACCAGCTGAACAGTCCTGACGGACGGACGGAACTGGAGGCTATCTACTGCATCAAGACGGACGACGGGGTGTATATCCACGTGAGGAACCGCGGCATCATTGCCAACGGAAAGGATGCGGAGGGGAAGCCGACTTTCTACTTTAAGGCCGCTCCACAGTTTGAGGCTCCTGCTGACAGCAAATACGGATGGCTGAACAATGCGCTGTTTATCTGCTCTCCGGAGTTCAGACAGGACTTCAAGGGCATCGTGCTCAATGTATGGAGGGTGAAGTAAACGAATAGGAATGAAAAGAGTCAGGAAGGGCATCGTCTATAGCATTACCGGCATACTGGCAGTAGTTGTGTTGGCTACTGTCGCAGGCAGCTTCTATATGGTTGACTTTGCACTTGCACCAGAGGTGAACCGAAGTGATACGGCAGCATGCTTTAAGAAGCAGTTTGATGCGTATCCTGAAACGCGCCTATGGGTAGATAGCCTGAGGGAAAAAGAGGCGCTGCGGGACACCTTCGTGACGATGCCTTCCGGCGAGCGGCATCATGCGCTGTATGTAGATAAAGGCAGCAGCAAGACGGCGCTGATAGTGCATGGATGGCGCGACTGTGCGATAGACTTCCTGTATCTGGCTCGTATCTATGAGCAACTGATGGGATACAACGTGGTGATGCCCGATCTTCACGCTCACGGTCTGAGTGAAGGTGAGATGGTTCAGATGGGATGGCACGACAGGAAGGACGTGTTGCATTGGCTATCAATTTTCCTGACAGACACGATGGTGGTTCATGGGGTGTCGATGGGTGCTGCGACGACAATGATGATGTCTGCGGAACCGCTGCCCGAGAGGATAAAGGATATCCGCTTTGTTGCCGACTGCGGCTATACGAGTGCGTGGGATGAGTTCGAGGGTGAGCTGAGCAATCAGTTCGGATTGCCACCATTCCCCATCCTGTACGCCAGCAACATATTGTGTAAAATACGATACGGGTGGAGCTTTGAAGAGGCCTCGGCTATCGAGCAAGTGAAGCATTGTAGGCAACCAATGCTGTTCATTCACGGCAACAGCGACACTTTCGTACCGACCGAGATGGTTTATCGCCTTTATGATGCGAAACCGTCCAAGAAATCGCTGTGGATTACAGAGGGTGCGGGACATGCAGAGTCGTACGGGAAACACAAAAAGGAATATGTTCAGCGGATACGACAATTTACCGCTATGAAGTGATGTAAAACATTTTAACATTTAACACTCTGATGCGCGGATATACCGGAGAACACAACACACTATCATACGAAAAGAAAAGGTGCAAAAAGAAAAAAAACCTAAAAATAGGTTTGGGTTTCTGCAAAAAAATGCTTAACTTTGCACCCGATTTATAAAAAGCATTAAAAAAGGCATCATTTAGAAGTCTGATAACAACAAATCAGGATGGATTTATTAAGAAACGAGGTTAACATAGTTCACGTCAAGACCAAGCAGGAAATGAAGGATTTTATTCAGGTTGCTGAAGACATATACAGCAATTGTCCGCAGTATGTACCTGATTGGAAGGAAGACATTGTTGACTTCTTCAATCCAGCAAAGAACCTAGGACTTGATTTTTCCGAAGTACAAGCTTTCGTGGCATATCGTGACGAAGTGCCCGTAGGTCGCATTGTAGGTATCGTAAACCACAGAGCCAACGAACGCTGGGAATCGAAGAACGTGAGATTTTCGATGATTGAGTTCATTGACGACCCCATTGTACCGGAGGCTCTGATAAAGGCCGTCGAGGAATGGGGTAAGGAGAAAGGCATGGACACCATACAGGGTCCGATGGGCATATCGGACTTCGACAAGGAGGGTATGCTGGTGGAGGACTTTGACATGACGGGGTCCATGAACACCTACTACAATCCCCCCTACTATCCGCAGTACATGGAGCAGTTAGGCTTTGAGAAAGAAACCGACTGGCTGCAAATACGCATAGACATTCCCAAGGAGGTGCCTGCCAAGTATGCCCGCGTGTCACAATACGTGAAAGAGCAAATAGGTCTGAGAGTAGTAAAGAAGAGCCCTAACGACCTGATAAAAGGCGGATACGGAAGAGAAGTGTTCCGCTTGCTGAACGAGGCATACAAGCCGATATTCGGATATTCCAAGCTGTCAGGAAAACAGGTTGACGAGTTCTTGAGAAAATATATCAAGCTGATAGACCCGCAAATGATACCTATCGTGCTGAACGACAAAGACGAGATGGTAGGCGTGGCGGTGACGATGGGCAGTCTCACAAACGCTCTCCAAAAGTCAAAAGGCAAGCTATGGCCCTTCGGATGGTGGCACATGCTGAAATCGCTGAAATGGCAGAAGGAGGATCATGCCGAGATGTTGCTGATTGCAGTACGTCCCGACTATCAGGGACTGGGTGTGAACGCCTTGTTTTTTGACGATTTGATTCCTATCTACAACCAATGTGGATATACATGGGCTGAAACGGGCCCACAGCTGGAAAACAACCTGAAGGAGCTTACGCAGTGGAAGCCCCTGAAGCCTGATTTTGTTAAACGCAGAAGATGTTACACGAAGAAAATCAAAATATCATAAAATCATGGAAAAAAGAGTAGTTATAACAGGAATGGGCATCTGGTCGTGTCTCGGCACGACACTTGATGAGGTGCGCCAGTCGCTGTACGAAGGCAAGAGTGGTATCATTTACAGTCAGGAGCGCATGGACGCTGGTTTCCGTTCGCCGTTCTGTGCTAATGTGCCCAAAGCCGATTTGAAACCGTTTGTAAACCGTAACTTCCGTCAGTTCATGCCAGAAGAGGCTCAGTATGCCTATATGTCCACGAAGGACGCACTGGCTGCTGCCCGTCTGGAGCAGGACTATATTGACAGCCACGAGGTTGGCATCATCTTCGGAAATGACTCCGTAGCTGAAGCCACGATGGTGGCTCTTGACAAGTTCCGCCAGTTCGGCTCTACTGCTGCTTGCGGTAGCGGTGCCATCTTCCAGTCGATGAACTCAACGGTGACTATGAATCTTGCATGTCTGTTCCACCTGAAGGGTATCAACCTGACAGCTTCAGCAGCATGTGCCTCCGGATCACAGTCTATCGGCCTGGCGTGGCTGCTGATCAAGAATGGTCTGCAGGACTGCGTAGTATGCGGCGGTGCCCAGGAGGCTAACATGTATGGCGTTGCATCGTTCGACGGCATCCAGTCGTTTGCCCTACGTGACGACAACGACCCCACAAAGGCCAGCCGTCCTTTCGACAAAGACAGAAACGGACTGGTTCCCGGCGGTGGTGCTGCTACCCTGGTACTGGAAAGCTACGAGAGTGCTGTAAAGCGCGGTGCTCCCATCTTGGCAGAAATCGTAAGCTGGGGATTCTCAGGAAATGGTGACCATATCTCCACACCTAACGTGGAAGGTCCCGCCCGTTCTCTGGAGCTCTGCCTGGAGAAGAGCGGTATGAACGTGAAGGAGATTGGCTATGTCAATGCACACGCCACCTCTACCAAGATTGGTGACAGCCGCGAAGCACAGGCTATTGCACGCATCTTCGGCGACTACCGTGTTCCCGTAACCTCTACCAAGAGCCAGACAGGACATGAGATGTGGATGGCTGGTGCCTCGGAGATTATCTACACCATGCTGATGATGAAGAACAACTTCATTGCAGGCAATATCAACTTTGAGAATCCTGACGAGGAGACGGCGTGCGTGAACGTGATTCCCGAAACCATCGAGACTCACTTCGACACATTCCTGAGCAACTCGTTCGGATTTGGCGGTACCAACTCGACACTCATCGTGAAGAATTTATAATTATACATATTAAATAAAATTAAGAATTATGACAAGAGAAGAAATTATTGAGCAGGTAAACAGCATGCTCGCTGAAGAGTTTGAAGTGGAACAGAGTGAATTCACCCCAGATGCCAACCTGAAGGACACCCTCCAGCTGGACAGCATCAACCTGGTTGACCTCATCGCCCTGGTGCAGATGACGTATAAAATTACCATCCCCGTAGGCGACCTGAAGCAGATTCAGACCTTCAGCGACCTGTACGATTACATTGAGAGTCATCAGGCATAATGCTTTATCAGGGAGAAGACTTAAAGAAACTCATTCCGCAACGCTATCCGTTCATGATGGTTGATGAGTTTGAGTCTGGCGACGACACACATGCCGTTACCAGACTCACTATCCTAAAGGACAACTACTTCCTGTTGCCCGACGGAGCAATGGCCACCACAGGACTTATAGAGCATATGGCACAGTCGTGCTCGGCACTGGCTGGCAGCCTGGCTCACGGTGAGAAAGCACCCATCGGAATGATTGTGGAAGTCAAGAACTTCAACTGCAGTCGCCGTCCCAATGCCGAAGAGACATTGGAGACTAACATTAACTTCAATTTCTCGTTCGGCAATATGACATTGGCCCACTGCGACTGCCACGTAGGCGATGAGAAGATTGCCGAGGTTGACTTAAAAATCTACGTAGAGTAATGACGAAAATGTTCATCAGGTTGTTCGATTATTTCCAAACCCATAGACTAGCCTACTGGGGGGCTATGGCTGCCCTCTTTGTGTTCTTCGGCTATTTTGCCATGCAGATACACCTTGAGGAGGATATCGACAAGCTGATGCCTTCGTCGAAAAACGAGGACGGCACGACTAAACTGGCCTTTGCCGATCTGAAAATCAAAGACAAAGTATTCCTTCTTTTCGCCAAAGAGACGAAGGACGTGGGGTATGAGGATTTAGCAACAGCCTGCGACGCCTTTGTTGACTCGCTGCAACAGGACTCAACACTCATAGAAGACGTGTTCTACCAACTGAGCGAAGACCTCATGCCGGATGGAATAGACTATATGATGGAGCATCTGCCTGCGTATATCGACACAAAAGCATACGAGGGGTTCGACACGCTGCTTACCACAGAACACATGGCACAGCAGATGGAGCAGAACCGCGACGACCTGACAGGCGAGATAGGCGAGATGTTCCCAGAGGTGATTCAGGTCGATCCGATAGGTATGCGCAACGTATTGGCAGAGCAAATGAAGCCCCTGCTAAGTGCCGGCAACTATCAGACAATAGACAACCACTTCTTTGTGCCAGACTCTACGGTATGCATCGCCTTCCTGACACCCCGATTCTCATCGACAAACACCGGACAGGGCTCGGCACTATTTGAAAGGCTGAACGCACTAAGGGCAGCATTTGCCAAGAGTCATCCGAACATTGACATCAGCTATCATGGCACACCAGCCAGCGGCTATTACAACTCATCACAGATTAAGCACGACCTAACGACAACCATTGCAGGGGCTTTGGTGCTGGTGCTGGTATTCCTGTTAATCTGTTTCCGGAAAATAGACACCATCCCCCTACTCCTCCTGCCCGTCGTATTCGGCACGTTATTCGGACTGAGCATGATGTATTGGCTGAAGGGAGAATTCTCGCTGTTGGCACTGGGCATTGGTGGTGTGGTGTTAGGAGTAGCGCTCAGCTATGTGCTCCACATCCTGACACACCATCAGTATGTGAGTGACGGCACACAACTGCTGAAAGACCAGGTGAAGCCAGTATTCCTGGGATGTCTGACAACCATCGGTTCGTTTGCCGGACTGATATTCATCAACACGGCATTGCTGCAGGACTTCGGACTGTTTGCTGCCTTTGCCATCATGGGAACTACCCTCTTCTCGCTGGCTTTCCTTCCGCCATTATTAAGAAAAGGAGGAAACGGGTTCCCTGCTTTTGTGGATAAGATTAACAACTACCCCTTAGACCAGAAGAAAGCATTGCTGATCATCATCGGCATCATCACGGTCGTATGCACCGGAGCTTACCTGAAGGAAGGCACCAGGTTTGATGCTGACATGCATAATCTGGGATACCTGGAAGACATGACGGAGCACTCGGAACAGCTGCTTCGCGAAAAGACATATACGGGCGACAAGCAGAAATATTTCGCCTCGAAAGGAAAAACGATGGAGGAAGCCATTGAGCATTTTGCCATTCTGGACAAGAAACTGGACTCGTTGGCAAAACTGGGTATGGTAAAGAGCTATACGCACACCAACCAAATTTTCGTTCCTCTGAAAGAACAACAAAGACGTATCGATGCCTGGCATAACTACTGGAATGAGGAAAGGTTAGGCAAGGTACGCCAACTGATTAACGCCACAGCTCCCAAGGCAGGACTGAACGCAGAGGCTTTCAGCACCTTCTTTGAAGCTGCTACGAGAAACTACGAAACGGACAAGTTATACGAGGCAGGACTGATACCTTCCGGTTACCAGTCAACATTGATGGAACAATCGTACGACGGTAACTATCTGTGCTTTACCAGCGTGCGTTGTCTGAACGACTCGGTACGAAGTGCTGAGAGCGACTACATCCGCATCTGCGACGCCATAGCCAGCAATCCCAACCTCTTGGTACTTGACACCTATTATTATACTACAGACACATTGTTACAGATGAGCAGCGACTTTGACGTGCTGCAATGGCTCTCTATGTTGTTTGTATTCATGGTATTGCTCTTCTCGTTCCATTTCAACGTGAAGCATACCCTGCTGGGATTCATGCCCATCCTGCTGAGCTGGCTCATCGTGTTAGGTGCAATGGTGATTGCCGATGTTCGTTTCAACCTGATAAGTATCATCATATCGACATTTATCTTCGGTATTGGTGTCGATTATAGCATATTCGTGATGGACGGCCTAACGAATGGAGACCAGAAAAAGCTGGCCTATCACAAGACGGCCATCCTACTCTCAGCAATCACGCTGATTGTCACCGTGAGCAGTATGCTCATAGCACAGCATCCGGCTATCAAGTCGGTAGGATTCTCAACACTGGTAGGACTGCTGTCTGCAGTCATCCTGTCGTACGTATTACAACCCGCCGTCTATAGATGGATTAACAGGAAGAAATCATGAGGTACGACGTCTGTATCATAGGAGGAGGATTCGGAGGACTGCTTTGTGCACGCCAACTGGCAAAGGCTGGGAAAAGCGTGCTGCTGCTGGAAAGACAACAGCAACTGGGAGGCTGCATACAGAGCTATCAGCGTCACGGAAAGCAGTACGACACAGGATTTCACTATGTAGGCGGATTGGCTGAAGGACAACCGCTGAACGTGTTGTTCACCGAACTCGGACTGATGGACTTACCTTGGCACAAACTGGATGCTGAGGGATTTGACCTTGTGACGATAGGCAGTCGCACATACAATTTCCGCGAAGGCTATCAGCATTTTGTGGAAGGAATGAGCGAATACTTCCCTCATGAGAAGAACGCGCTGAAACGATATGTGGAAATGCTGCAAGAAGCAGAGCAGGCCACCTTCAACCAAGAGGAGGCACTGAAGATGATGGAGATAAATGCCTACGAGTATCTCTCCACTCTCTTCAAAGATCCCTTGCTGGTGAATGTATTGTCTGGAACAGCCTTGAAGACAGAGCTGCGAACGGACTCCCTGCCACTATACAGCTTTGCCCACACCACAGGCAGCTATATACAAAGCAGCTGGCGACTGAAAGGTGACGGAAACCTCATCGTGAATAAGTTGGCTGACAACATTAAGGCAATGGGAGGTACTATCCTTTGCAGACATGAAGTCGTGGAACTCACAGAGCACGAGGGCAAGATTGCGGCGGTACGCTGTCAGAACGGTGAACAATATGAGGCCAGCACCTTTATCAGCGACGCTCACCCTGCCGTGACTGTTGACTGGATAAAGGAGTCGCACCTGCTCAAGGGCATGTATCGCAGACGAATGAAGGCTTTGGAGAACACATTCGGCATCTTTACCGTATCGTTGGAACTGAAACCCAACGTGTTGCCCTACTTCAACCACAACAAATACGTTTACAAGAAACCGAACGTGTGGACATTCTACGAAGATGTCGGTGGAATAGGCGGTGTCATGATAAGCTGCAGAGTTCCTGAGGACAAGCAGACATACACTCAACAGGTAGATCTCCTGACACCTATGCCTTGGAGAATGTGTGAAGCATGGAAGGATACCACCATAGGACATCGGGGCGACGAGTACATGAACATGAAACAACGAATGGCCCAAGAGTGCATCCAGCTGGCAGAGACTGTGATTCCAGGACTCGGCGAGATGGTCACAAGACAATATACCAGCACTCCCCTGACCTATCGCGATTATACGCTGACACCTGAAGGATCTGCCTACGGAGTGAGAAAGGACTGCAGGAGTGTGATGCTGACGATGCTGTCGCCACAATCGCCCATCCCCAACCTGCTGTTCACAGGTCAGAACATGATGCTGCACGGATTGGAAGGTGTGGCAATGACAGCAATGAATACAACAAGATTATTATTAAAATAAAGAAATAAACCAGAAATTATGAAATACGCATTGGTAACAGGAGGCAGCCGCGGCATTGGTCGCGCCATCTGCCAGAGAATGGCTCAAGAAGGTTATCAGGTCATCATCAACTACACCAGCAATGATGCTGAGGCACAGAAGACGCTGGAACTGATTGGAGGAAAAGGTGAATTGATGCGCTTCGACGTAAGTAACAGCGAGCAGACACGTCAGGCACTGGAACAATGGCAACAGCAACACGACGGAGAATACATCGAAGTCGTGGTGAATAACGCCGGTATCCGTCGCGACAACGTCATGGCCCTGATGCCTGAGGACGATTGGCACAGAGTGCTGGACATCACTCTCTCCGGCTTCTTCAATGTGACACAACCGCTTCTGCCTGCCATGCAGCTGCATAAGTTCGGGCGTATTATCAACATGGCGAGTGTAAGTGGCTTGAAAGGTCTTCCCGGACAGACAAACTACTCGGCAGCAAAGGGTGGCATCATTGCCGCTACAAAAGCGCTGGCTCAGGAGGTTGCACGTCGCGGCATCACGGTAAACGCTATCGCTCCCGGCTTTATCAAGACTGACATGACGGAAGGTCTGGACGAGGCAACCCTGAAGAAGACGATTCCCGCTAACCGTTTCGGAAACCCCGAAGAGGTGGCTCACGCTGTGGCTTTCCTGGCATCTGCTGATGCAGGATATATCACCGGTAATGTGATTTCCATCAACGGAGGTCTCTATACATAATAAGATAATACAATATTTATAATTAAGAAAAAGGTATATTTAAGATGAAAAAGATTGTTTTATTATTTTGTTGCCTGTTAGCACTTACTGCCCAGGCACAAACCGTCACCAAGACAACGCATAAGAAAGCTGTTAAGACCGATGCGGTGACAACAGGTACTGTGACTATTCGCAAACCCGACTATATTTGCATTTCCGTTGATAACAACAAGGACCAGCTCATCATGGACGGTACCCAGTTTACTATGACAATGGGCAAGCGCAAGCATGTGACTGACAGTAAGAAGAATGCTCAATTCGTAACCTTCCAACAGGTACTGACTGCCGTCATCAACAACCAGCCCATTCCAGCCAGTGAAGAGCTGACCATTCTTACAAAAGGGGGACAGAAAGTGATTACTATCACTCCTGTCAGCAAGAAACGTCAACTATTCTCCTCTTTCGTATTAACCATTGATGCCAAGACATCGGCATTTCGCACGCTCCGCATGAACGGAAGAGGCGAAGACTACACAGAATACACTTTTCAAGGCAAATAAATGAGCTCATTGCGACATTATATTATAGGATTTCTTTGTCTGTTTAGCCTCTCGGTGAGTGCCCAGCAGATTCATGGCACCATCACAGACGATGAGACGGGTGACAGCATTGCCTTTGTCAGCGTATTGTACAAAGGGCATAACATTGCTGCCATTTCGGACATTAACGGACAATACAAAATAGATCGACACGAAGGCTGGAACATCACGTTCAGCGCCGTGGGCTATAAGTCGCGCATCGTTGCAATTACCAACAAGACGAAAGGAAAACTGAATATCAAGCTGAAACCCGACAAGCATATGCTCGCCGAGGTGACGGTGAAGGCAAAGCGCGGACGATACAGCAGGAAGAACAATCCTGCCGTAGAGCTGATGAAGCGCGTAGTAGCAGCCAAGAAGCAGACGGACTTAAGCCAGAACGACTATTATCAGTACAATAAGTACGAGAAGATTACTCTCTCGTTGAACGACCTGACGCCAGAGCAGTTGGAGCAGGGTCCCTTTAAGCGCCACCCCTGGCTGGTTGACCAGGTGGAGGTGAACCCCGTATCAGGAAAGATGATTCTGCCCGTGAGTGTAGATGAAACAGTATCTCAGAAGATATACCGTAAGGAACCGCGTTCTGAGAAAACCATCATAACGGGTCAGACATCAAAAGGTGTGAACGATTTCTTCCAAACTGGCGACATCATCAACACCGTGATGAAGGACGTGTTTACGGACGTGAACCTGTACGAAGACCATATCCGTCTGTTGCAGTATCCCTTTGTCTCTCCAATATCGAGCGAAGGCATCGGCTTCTATCGCTACTATATAGAAGACACGATACAGATAGAGCGCGACTCGTGTTTCCATCTACACTTCCTGCCTAACAACCAGAACGATATGGGTTTCAGAGGCGACCTGTATATCCTGAAGGATTCTACGCTCCACGTCAGACGCTGTGAGATGACCATTCCCAAGCAGAGCAACGTGAACTTCGTGAAGGGCGTTAAGATCATGCAAGAATTCACCAAGTTGCCCGATGGACAATGGGTGCTGACTCAAGACGACATGACAACGGACCTAGAACTGTTGAGTTTTGTGCGTTCTCTTTCTGTCACCCGAACCACACGTATGAATGAATATGCTTTCAACCCCATTCCAAAGAAGCTATTCAAGGGAATGGCCAAAGAAGTGACGGAAGCTGATGCCGAGATGCGTGATGACGCATTCTGGGCACAATATCGACAGGTGGAACTGACAAAGAGCGAAGGCTCTATGGATAAGTTCATTCATAAGATAGAGAATATGAAGGGCATCAAGTATGTCATCTTCGGCATGAAGGCCCTCTTTGAGAACTCTATAGAGACCAGCACACCGAACTATATCGACCTCTGTCCTGTGAATACCATTCTGACGAAGAACTATGTGGACGGATGGCGTTCCAGATTGTCATTTAAGACTACAGCCAACCTAAGTAAGCATTTCTTCTTGTCAGCGTACTATGGTCGCGGATGGGGCAGCAAGAACAACTACTATAACGCTGAGTTCACCTATTCGATAAATCCAAAGAAATACCTGCCCCACGAATTCCCGCGTCGTACCATAACCATTCAATCGACGAGAGACGTCTGCTCTCCAGGCGACCGCTTTATGGACACTGATAAGGATAACTTCATGGTTGCCTTTAAGTGGGCAGAAACCAACAAGATGATGCTTTACAACCGCCAGCAGATTTCTTTCGAGTATGAAACCGACTGGGGATTGAGAGCCAACTTGATTGGTAAACTGGAAGAAAACGAGAGTTGTGGACACATGACATTCCAAACGCTTGACAAGCCTATTCCTACGGAATTCAACAAGCACGGCAATGGCGACCACATACGCACCACGGAGGTAACAGCCAAGCTGCGCTACGCTCCTGGTGAAACATACATCAACAACAAGCTACGTCGTCGGGTCATCAACCTAGACGCTCCTGTGTTCAGCATTTCTCACACGATGGGATTTGACGGCATACTGGGTGGAGAATATAACTACAGCTACACCGAGGTCGGACTGCACAAGCGTTTCTGGATGGGAAACAGCTGGGGTAAGCTGGACTTCTACCTGAAGGGAGGCATCCAGTGGAGCCAAGTACCCTACCCCTTGCTGATTCATCCTGCTGCCAACCAGTCGTACGTCATCATTCCTGAGACGTTCAGCCTTATCAACACGATGGAGTTCCTGAACGACCGTTTCTTCTCTTTGATGACAACATGGGATTTGAATGGTAAGCTGCTGAACCGCATCCCGCTGGTGAAGAAGCTCCATTGGAGAGAAATTATTGGTGTCCGCATGCTTTGGGGTGCTTTGAGCGATAAGAATAATCCTTATCTCGCAGAAAACGCTGGAAATAGCCGACTGATGCATTTCCCTGACGGTGTGCACATCATGGACTCTAACCGTCCTTATGCAGAACTGGTGATTGGCATCCATAACATCTTTAAGTTCTTCCATGTGGAATATGTTAGAAGATTGAGCTATAACAACCTGCCTTCTAGTCCTAAATGGGGTATGCGTTACGTGATAGCCTTTAGCTTCTAAAGAAAGGACAAAGAACTGAACAGACACGAAAGAAAAAGGGCTGGTTCCAACGAGGGAGCCAGCCTTCTTCTTATTTGCAATGTTGCGAGACCCGTTTATCGGGGATTATTCTTCTGGAACATCGTCATGCGCTCCTCCAATTGATCATACTGATGATCCTCAATAAACGAGGTGCACACGCGCAACCCTTCCTGATGCGAACCTGTAGTAATCAGACAGATAGCAGAAACACCATAATACATCAGTTCCTTGGCCAACTCTCCACTCGTCATTCCCTGATATCCGATAGTGAAATAGAATCCGTCAGCAACAGGCACGTCCAAATCCTTGTCATAGACAATATGGAATCCGTGACGGCAGAAAATCTCCTTCAGCTTATGGGCACGTTCTCCGTAAACAATCACCTCCTTGCGGAAATTATATTCACCGTCCGTAGCCGCTTTCAGCATAGCAGCCATAGCATATTGGGCAGAATGACTGGTACCCGATGACAATGCATAAAGCATACGGGTAGAGAATACCAGTCCAAAGGGCAAACCCTCATAACGCTCTGCCAAATCCTTGAAGTGACGATGGAACAGCTTATCTGAAATACAGGTCACACCAATACGCTCGCCCGCATAGCTGAACGCTTTGGAACCCGAAATCAACAACATGTAATTATCCGTATAGCGACCTACCGAAGGCTGATAAGGAGGCTGGAAGGGAACGCTGAGGTCCTGACGGAAATCCATAGCGAAATAAGCCAAATCCTCCATCACTATTGTGTCGTACTTTGTAGCTAGCGTACCGATAGTCTTCAACTCGTCCTCATTCAGACAAATCCAAGCAGGATTGTTCGGATTAGAATAGACGATGGCGCAAATGTTACCCTTCTCCAGATAGCTCTCCACCTTAGGACCTAGTTTCTCACCGCGGAAATCATATACATCAAAAGTCTCATACTTCACGCCCATTACCTGCAACTGCATCTTCTGCACAGGGAATCCTGGGTCAATAAACAACACAGCATCCTTCGATTTCTGAGCTTGCGAACAGGTGAGGAACGAAGCAAAAGTGCCTTGCATGGACCCAGTCACAGGCACACAGCCCTCGGGAGCAACATCCAAACCGATAAAAGCCTTGACAAAGCGGGAGGCCTCTTTCTTCAATTCAGGATAACCTTGGATATCAGGATAACTATGGGCAATACCGCCTTGCAATGCTTTCACTTGAGCATCAACACCAACCTGGGCGGCAGGCAATCCCGGTATGCCCATCTCCATCTTGATAAACTCCACCCCACTCTCTTTTTCAGCTTTTGCAGCCACCTGCTTAACTTCGCGAATGGTGGCTTTTGCAAAATCATTGATGCCAAGGTCGGCTATCAATTTGTCAATTATTTCTCTCTTAATAGGTGTCTCCATTTCTACGGTAGAAAATTGTTCACTTTTCACTCTTCACTCTTCACTATTCTCTTTTCACTAGGGCAAAGCCCGCTCACTTTTCACTTAGAATAAGCAGCACCTATACCTAATGCCTTGATGTTAGCTTCGACAATAGCATCACCCTTGCGCCCGAAAACACGTCGGATGGCATCCTCCAACTTCTCATACTCGATGCCTAATGCCTTTTGGGCTGCGCCCAACAGAATGACGTTAGCCGAGCGAGGCACACCAGCATCCTTTGCCTTCTGTTCAATATCAATCATAATGACATTCGGAAGCTTATCTAAGTCGCTTTTAATCTTTTCAAACTCAGGATAGTTTGGAATATTCACAAAAGGTGTGCTCGAAGTAATAATCCAACCATCCTTTGAGAGAAATGGGAGGTATCGCAGAGCCTCCATAGGCTCCATTGAGATGATAACATCCGCCCCACCCTTTGGTATCAAGTCGCTCTGAATGGGATTACTTGAGATGCGCAGGTTCGACTGTACATCACCACCACGCTGAGACATGCCGTGCACCTCAGCCTGCTTGATATACAAGTTCTCCTTCATGGCAGCTTCGCCAATGATGGTTGCAATGGACAGGATGCCCTGACCACCGACACCGCATAATATAATATCTGTCTTCATTTTTTACTCTTTTGTTTTTCACTTTTCACTCTTTTCAGCAGCCTTTTTCTGTTTCAGGTGACGCTGCAAAGTTTGCATACACTCACGACGAGGGATGATGACACTCACACCATGATAGTTTATCTCGTCCTCAATGGCCTTCTTGATTTCTGCCATATTCTTTGGCAGGGGAACAACCACCTTCAAATGATCCTCGCTGACACCCAGTCCACGACAGATAGCCTCGAACTTATTGGTACCAGCCGAATCCTGTCCACCCGTCATAGCTGTTGTCAGGTTGTCTGAGATAATCACGGTGATGTCAGCATTCTCGTTGACAGCATCCAACAGACCCGTCATTCCAGAATGGGTGAACGTAGAATCGCCGATGATAGCGATAGCAGGCCACTGACCGGCATCCGAAGCACCTTTAGCCATCGTAATGGAAGCGCCCATATCTACACACGAGTGGATTGCCTTGTAGGGAGGCAGGAAGCCCAACGTGTAACAACCAATATCACCAAACACGCGAGCATTGGGGTAATTTAGCAGCACCTCGTTCAAGGCGGCATAGACGTCACGGTGACCACATCCCTGACAGAGTGCAGGTGGACGTGGAGCCACATCCTCGCAAGGAGCATAGTTTTCACCTATCTCCATGCCCAGGGCTTTCTTGATAAGGTCTGGATTCAGTTCACCGGTACGAGGCAATTCTCCCGTCAGACGTCCCTTGATAACAGCATTGCCAGGCATGACGCCACGCACCTGATCCTCGATAAACGGCTGCCCCTCCTCTGCAATCAGCACATATTCGCAATCGTCGGTCATGCGGCGAATCAGCTTTTTGGGGATAGGATATTGCGAGATTTTCAGCACAGGATAAGGACATCCGTTGGGGAAGCATTCCATCAGGTAGTTATAGGCAATACCACTGGCAATAATACCCAGCTGCTGATCCTTTCCATCGATATATTGATTGTACTTGCTGTCAACGGCCATCTGTTCCAACAAAGGCTGCTGACCTGTCACGATATCGTTGCGCTTACGGGCAAACGCAGGCAGCAACACCCAGTTAGAGGCTTTGGCATTATAGTTGAGTTCGTTCTGTGCACGCGGAGTGTCAGCACACAGAACAACAGCACGGCTATGTGCCATACGGGTGGTGACGCGCATCAGTACAGGTAATTGCAACTGCTCCGACATCTCATAGGCCTGAGCCATCATGTCGTAAGCCTCCTGCTGACTGCTAGGTTCTAACGTAGGAATCATGGCAAACTTACCATAGAAACGAGAGTCCTGCTCATCTTGAGAAGAGTGCATCGAAGGATCGTCAGCCACCAGAACGACTACGCCGCCATTGGTTCCAGTCATCGCCGAGTTGACAAAGGGGTCAGCACAAACGTTCAACCCGACGTGCTTCATGCATACCAAAGCACGCTTTCCCATATAGGACATGCCCAATGCAGCTTCCATAGCCGTCTTCTCGTTGGTTGACCAGCGGCTATGCACGCCACGTTCCTTCGCCAACGGTGACATCTGGATGTACTCGGTAATTTCCGTAGAGGGAGTACCCGGATAAGCATAGACACCACTCAAGCCTGCATCTAATGCACCTTGAGCAATAGCCTCGTCTCCCAATAACAATTTCTTCATATATTCCTTGTTTTTGTGATAATTAGTAACTTATTAGTCCTGCAAAGTTACAATTTATTTTTCAAAACAACAAAAAAAAGAGCCGCAATCCTTAAGATGCAGCTCTTTTTTATTGCTTTTGCTTTCGCTTTCTTACTTCACTTTAGCAACGATAGCCTTGAAAGCCTCGGGGTTGTTGAGTGCGAGGTCAGCAAGAACCTTGCGGTTAATCTCAATACCAGCCTTTGAGAGAGCTCCCATAAGGGCTGAATAGCTCATACCTTCCTGACGAGCGGCAGCGTTGATACGCTGAATCCACAGAGCGCGGAAAGTGCGCTTCTTGTTCTTACGATCGCGATAAGCATAGGTAAGACCTTTCTCCCAAGTGTTCTTGGCTACTGTCCAAACATTCTTGCGGGCACCAAAGTAACCGCGAGTGAGTTTCAGAATTCTTTTACGTTTTGCACGTGATGCAACGTGATTTACTGATCTTGGCATAGTTTTCTAATACTTTAAATGTTTGACAATAGGTGAATTAACGGAGACACAACAGGTCACGAACCTGCTTCAGATTTGAGTTGTCAACGAGCGTAGAACCGCAAAGGTTACGCTTCTGTTTCTTTGTTTTCTTTGTCAGAATGTGACTGTGGTAAGCGTGGTGTCTCTTAACCTTACCTGTACCGGTGAATGAGAATCTCTTCTTGGCACCGGAATTTGTCTTTACTTTTGGCATTGTTTTATAAAATTTAAATTGTTATTAATAATCGGCGACTACGCATATACCGGGCGCGCCACCTATTCTTTCATTTTCTTACTCGTCTTCTGTCTCAGTCAACTTCTTCAACGCATCAGCACTAATCTTAGCGTTGGCCAGCATTCCTCCGTTGGCAGGGGTATCGACATCTAAGTTGGCTTTTTGCTGGTGAGCAGCTTCCTTCGCCTCAACCTCAGAAGCCTCGCGGTCACGAGCCTGCTGACTCTTCTTTGCCACTCCGGCCTTCTTAGGAGCGAGATAGAGAAACATCTTCTTTCCTTCCAGCGAGGGCATTCCCTCTACCTTTCCGCATTCCTCCAAGTCGTTGGCAAAACGCAGCAAGAGCACCTCACCTTGCTCCTTGAACAGGATGGAACGTCCACGGAAGAACACATAGGCACGAACCTTGTTGCCCTCCTCCAGGAATTCCTTAGCGTGCTTCAGCTTGAACTGATAGTCGTGCTCGTCGGTCTGAGGTCCGAAGCGAATCTCCTTAACCTCAACCTTCACTTGCTTGGCCTTCATTTCCTTCTGGCGTTTCTTCTGCTGATAGAGGAATTTCGAATAGTCGATGAGTCGGCATACGGGCGGATTGGCATTGGGCGATATCTCTACCAGGTCAACGCCTTCATCGCGCGCCATTTCAAGAGCCTGACGTGTGGGAACAACTGTTGAGCCGTCCTCACCTACAATACGTACCTCACGAACACGAATCTGCTCGTTAATGCGGTACTGATTCTTCATTTTGTCGTTCTTCATCAACTGTTTTTTCGAAATCGGCTGCAAAGTTACTAACATTCAGGCAAATAACAAAATAAAAATTGAATTATTTTCGCTACTATTGGTTCATTTTTCTTTGAAGGTGTTTTTTTTTACGTTACGGACAAAAAATTGCACATAAATTTTGCGAATGTGCAGAAAATGAATTACCTTTGCACAAAATTTTGAAAATTGTGCAATGAACAACATACCCAGTTTCAATTCCTATATTGAAAAAACGATTACAGACAACTGGTTACTTGACGCGCTGACCGACTACAAGGGCTCTACTCTTCAGTATCATGACGTAGCCAGAAAGATTGAGAAGCTGCACATCATGATGGAGGCAGCAGGCATACAGAAAGGAGACAGGATAGCCGTGTGCGGACGAAACTCTGCACATTGGGCAGTAGCATTTTTGGCTACACTGACCTATGGTGCTGTTATCGTACCGATTCTTCACGAGTTCAACGGCGAACAGATTCATAACATCGTCAACCATTCCGAGTCAAGACTGCTTTTCGTAGGCGATTATGTGGTGAAGACGATAACCCCTGAGGAGATGCCTCATCTGGAGGGCATTTTCAACCTGCCGGACTTTTCGCTTCTCACGTGTCGCAACGATGCACTCATGCACGCACGCGAACATTTAAATGAATTGTTCGGCCATAAGTATCCTAATGCTTACCGTAAGGAGGATCTTCAGTGGTACGAGGGCACTCCCGAGGAGATGTGCATGATCAACTATACCAGTGGAACGACAGGCTTTTCGAAGGGCGTCATGCTACCCTACCGTGCCTTGTGGAGCAACGTGGATTTCTGCCAGCGATTCCTGGGCAACCACATGCCCAAGTTCAGCCGCACACTGAGCATCCTGCCTATGGCACATATGTACGGTATGACCATAGAGTTTCTGTTCCCCTTCTGTTCGGGCTATCACTTGTTCTTCCTCAACCGTTTGCCCTCCCCCGCGATCATTGCGGAGGCTTTCAAGGAGATCTGTCCGGACGTCATAGTAGCCGTCCCTTTGATTATCGAGAAAATCATACGCAAGCGCGTATTCCCCAAGATACAAAGCAACGTATTCAAAATCCTGTTGCAGATGCCTGTAGTCTCGAAGAAGGTGAAAGAACGTATCTGCCAGGAGGTATATGCCGCCTTCGGTGGTCGTGCCTACGAAGTTATTGTCGGCGGAGCACCTCTCAACCAGGAAATAGAGTCCTTCCTGAAGAGCATCGACTTCCCCGTCACCGTGGGCTACGGAACGACGGAATGTGCCCCGCTCATCTCTTTCAGCGACTACCATGATTTCGTACCGTCCTCTTGCGGATGTCCCGTCGCTAACATGGAAGTAAAGATTCTGTCGCCTGACCCTCAGCATGTGGAAGGTGAGATTGTTTGTCGCGGACTTAACGTCATGTTGGGCTACTACAAGAACCCGGAAGCCACCCGCAAGGCGATTGACGAAGAGGGGTGGTATCATACCGGCGACCTTGCCACCATGTCTGCCGATGGTCATATCTTCATCCGCGGACGCCTGAAGAACATGCTCCTAGGAGCCAACGGCCAGAACGTCTATCCCGAGGAAATCGAGGACAAGCTCAACTCTATGGCGATGATTAGCGAGAGCCTCATCGTACAACGGGGCGACAAACTCGTAGCCTTGGTTCATCCAGACATGGACGAAGTCAAGAACATGGGATTCACCCAGGAAGACCTGGAGAGCATCATGGAGCAAAACCGTCAGCAACTCAACGAACAGTTGCCTGTCTATAGCAAATTACAAGCCTTCGAACTGATGGAAGAAGAATTCCAGAAAACTCCGAAGCGGAGCATCAAACGATATTTATATAAATAAGGAATATATTATGGAAAACGTACCCAGTTTCAACAAACTTATAGAGCAGAGCATCATCAACAACTGGGACCTTGATGCACTGACCGACTACAAGGGAGCAACCCTTCAGTATCATGACGTAGCACGAAAAATCGAGAAGCTGCATATCCTGTTCGAGAACAGCGGCGTCGTGAAAGGCGACAAGATAGCCCTCTGCGGACGCAACAGCAGCCAGTGGGCCGTAGCCTTCCTCGCTACCCTCACCTACGGAGCCGTTGCCGTGCCCATTCTCCACGAGTTCATGGCGGAGCAGATTCACAACATCGTCAATCACTCCGATGCCAAGCTGCTCTTCGTGGGCGACCATGTGGCCACACAGATAGACCCCATGCAGATGCCTCATCTGGAAGGTATCATCAACAACCCCGACTATTCCCTGATGGTTTCCCGTACCGATAAGCTCACCTATGCCCGTGAGCACCTCAACGAGCTGTACGGCAAGAAGTTCCCCAAGTATTTCCGTCAGGAACATGTCCACTATTACGAGGAAGAGAATGGCGAGGAAATGGCGATGATCAACTACACCTCCGGCACCACCGGTTTCTCCAAGGGTGTCATGATACCCTACCGTGCCCTCTGGTCCAACTACGACTTTGCCGAGCACGTACTGGGCAAGACCATCAACCGTGGCGACCGCATCATCTCCATTCTCCCGATGGCCCACATGTACGGCATGGCCTTCGAATTCATCTTCGAGTTCCTGCATGGCTGCCATGTCTATTACCTCAACCGCATCCCCTCGCCTGCCATCATCGCACAGGCCTTTGCCGATATCAAGCCCAAGATCATCATCGCCGTACCTTTGGTCATCGAGAAGATTATCCGCAAGAAGGTGTTCCCCAAGATTCAGAACAACCGCATGCGCCTCCTGCTCTCCATGCCCGTCATTTCCAAGAAGGTTCGCGAGAAGATCTGTCAGGAGGTCATCAAAGCCTTCGGTGGCGAGCTCTACGAAGTCATCATCGGAGGTGCTGCCTTCAACCAGGAGGTCGAAGCCTTCCTCAAGCGCATCGAGTTCCCCTATACCGTAGGCTACGGAGCCACCGAGTGCGCACCAATCATCTGTTATCGCGACTGGCACACCTTCGTGCAGGGCTCCTGCGGACAGGCCGCCTACCACATGCAGGTGAAGGTCAACTCCGTCAATCCTGCCGAGATTCCAGGCGAGATACTTGCCAAGGGCCTGAACACCATGCTGGGTTATTACAAGAACCCCGAGGCTACTGCCGAAACCCTCGACAAAGACGGCTGGTATCATACCGGCGACCTGGGCACCATGGACTATGGCGGCAATGTCTATATCAACGGACGTTCCAAGAACATGCTCCTCGGTCCCAGCGGTCAGAACATCTATCCTGAGGAAATCGAGGACAAGCTCAACTCCATGCCGATGGTGGTCGAGAGCGTGGTCGTTCAGCGCGACACCAAGCTCGTCGGACTGGTATATCCCGACTACGACGAAGCCAAGAATATGCGCTTCAACGATGACGACCTCAAGAACATCATGGAGCAGAACCGTCAGCAACTCAACGAGCTGTTGCCCGCCTATGAGAAGCTTACCGAAATAGAAATCCGTACCGAGGAATTCGAGAAGACGCCAAAGCGCAGCATCAAGCGCTTCCTCTACACCTGACCAGACGGACATATCCATCACACCGCTATGACAGACAACAGCAAATGGGTGGCCTGCTGGGGCAATGCCACTTCCATCACCAATCGCCGCGAAGCCGTCTATGCCAAGGACCTCACCCTGCGCTATCCCGTCCGCATGCCGTTCAGCGGCAGCCAGCTGCGCTTCCGTTTCTCCAACCTCACAGGCACGGAACCCGTCACCCTCGACAAAGTGTTTGTCGGTCATACCCCCATCACCTTCGATGGTGCCCGTAGCGTTTGCCTCCTGCCCGGCAAGGAGACCCAGAGCGATGCCATCAGCTATCCAGTCAACCGTGGCGACACCATCGACGTCAGCTTCTACATGGCAGGCTATACCCAGATGAACAGCGGCACCCTCATCACCGGTCCACTCTCCAAAGGCACCTATGCCTATGGAGACTATGCCGAGGCCGACGAGATGCCCCTCAACCTGAGCCGCAACACCAACTGGTTCTATTTCCTCAACACCATCGACGTGTTCACCGCCTCCCACAACCGTGCCGTAGTCTGCTATGGCGACTCCATCACCGCCCAGTCGTGGCCCGACTACATGGCACAGCTGGCCTTCGGTTCCAACACAGCCGTCATCCGCCGCGCCGTCAGCGGCACACGCATCCTCCGGCAATACGACTGCATCACCTATCAGGCCTACGGCTTGAAAGGTGCCACACGCTTCCCCGTCGAGATGAACGTAGCAGGTGCCACCGACCTCATCATCCAACACGGCATCAACGACATCATCCACCCCGTCGGTACCGACGTCAACCCCTTCCGACCCTGGAGCGACCTGCCCACAGTCGAGGAGATGCAACAAGGTGTCGAGAATATCTATGTCAAGCCCGCCAAAGCCATGGGACTGAAAGTATGGAGCGGAACCCTGCTGCCCATCTACGGATGGCGTACCTACAACGAAGACCGCGAGCTGATGCGCCAGCAGTTCAACGAATGGCTGCGCACCTCACCCCTCTTCGATGGCTGCATAGACTTCGATGCCACCGTTCGCAGCGTCACCAACCCCAAAGCCTTTGCCGACGGATTCGATAGCGGCGACCATCTCCATCCCAGCGAGCGCGCCTACGAAGCAATGGCACACGCCGCCGCCAACAAGATTATCCGCTCCATGCCCCGCTACGACCACGAAGAATACCTTTAATAAAAAGCAAATAATCTCCCTTTTTCTATTTGTAGTACCCGATGCGGACGTAATGCATAGGTATGCCGAAGGGGTTCCACGATATGTGGAGCCAGCCATTGCCCGTGAGTAGTTGGTCGGTCAGATTGTGAGCCTTGATGAATTCGTTCAGCTTAAAGTGCGGCGATAAGCGAACGCCATCAAGCTTGCTTGTTTGGCTAAGCGTAGCCTCTGGGTTATTCGTTTGGTTTTTCATGATAGTGCTTTTTGATGATACGGAGATACTGATCCAGTCCGAAGATGCTGCCTGCCAACAGGAACGACTGCGCCACGTAATAGAGCAGTCCGCCGGCGACGTCCTCGATGCTAACCACCTGGTAGGCTACGAGCGCGATACTGCTCACGATGAGCAGCACCGCACAGGCATACTGAGAGATTTTGAAGCCTTTCTGGTTTTCCACGGCTTTTTACTTTTTTACCTTTTTTACCTTTACACCATCGTGCCACCGGCAGCTCCCAGCAACAGGGTGATGACATAACTGATCGCCTGAAGGATCATCT
>CAMIVY010000017.1 GCA_946402275.1 uncultured Prevotella sp. | reverse complement strand
ACCCTAACCCTAACGATAACCAGGGCGGTGAGAACCAGGGCGGCAATACCGGCGGCGGTGACGAAGGCTAAGGCGAAAAGAGTGCCCCACAAGGGGCCTCTTTTCTAGTGAAAAGTGAAAAGTGAATAGTGAATAGTGAAGGCTGCGGTTAAGCGAGAACAAAGCCAAACTTGTTTGAGCTTTGTCGAGCGAAAGCAGGCTCGATGTGAAACATCAATAGTGAAAAGTGAAAAGTGAGAAATTATGAAGTGGAAGCGAATTATTGACATAGCGGCGAAGGTTGTAGTAGCCGCTGTCACCGCCTTTGTGACGGCACTGGGCACGACATCGTGCATGGGCCATGGACCGTTTTAGCGGGCTTCGCCCTAGTGAAACGCTACGCTAGTGAACAGTGAAACGCTACGCTAGTGAATAGTGAAACGCTAGTGAACAGTGAAACATCAAGAGTGAAAAAAGCGGGGTGACCGAAAGGTTGCTCCGCTTTAACTAATGCCAAAGGGAGATGAAGTGAATGATGTATGAGGTCTGAGGGCTGATGGAAGAGGGCTGATGTCTGATGTCTGATGTATGAGGGCTGAAGGCTGAGGGAAGAAGAAAAAGATGAATTCAGACAAATAGGTTATGCCAGGGACGTACAAGTACCCATTATTTCTCCGCAAGCCTTGCGGAGATTTTTGTTTTTCGTGGAAATTGTGTAACTTTGCACAAATAAAGAAAAAACAGGGATTATGAGAAGCGATATATTGGATTTCGGTCCTATTGAGGACAAGATGCAGGGCATCATCAAGGTGATTGGAGTAGGGGGCGGTGGCTGTAATGCTGTGCGCAACATGTGGAACGACCAGATAGGGGGTGTGACGTATGCGGTGTGTAATACGGACAGTCAGTCGCTATTGCGATCGCCGGTGCCCGTAAAGATACAGCTGGGTGAAGGTCTGGGGGCTGGTGGCAACCCTGACAAGGGACGCATGGAGGCGGAAAACGGCATTGAGGATATCGAGAAGTTGCTGAGTGATGGCACGAAGATGGTTTTCGTGACTGCTGGTATGGGTGGTGGTACGGGAACGGGTGCTGCTCCTGTGGTGGCTGGTGTTGCCAAGAAACTGGGCCTGCTGACGGTGGGTGTGGTGACTATTCCCTTCAACTTCGAGAAGAAGCGTAAGATTATCAAGGCACTGAAGGGTGTTGACGAGATGCGCAAGAATGTGGATGCGCTGCTGATAGTGAATAACGAACGGCTGTGTGATGTGTATTCGGATTCTGACCTATCAGTGAAAGAATCTTTCCAACGTGCTGATAACATCCTGATGGATGCGGTGAAGGGTATCTCTGAACTAATTACGATGCCAAGTGATGGTGGTATCAAGAGTGACTTCCGTGATGTGGAGACTACGATGAAGAATGGTGGCGGTGCTATCATGGCGATGGGCAGGGCGAGTGGTGATCACCGTGTGGAGCGGGCTATCCTGGACGCTTTGGACTCTCCGCTGCTTTATGGAAATGATATCGGTAAGGCGAAGCGTATCCTTTTTAATATATACAGTAGTGACGAACACCCCATTATGGTTCGTGAATTGCAGGAGATTGATGATTTCTTTGACCAGCTGGATCCTAACATCGACGTGATATGGGGTACGGCAACGGACGACTCGCTGGGAGAGGATGCAAAGGTGACGATACTGGCTACGGGACTGGAGGATGAACTGCGTAGCGAGGTGCAGAAGGATGTGCATTGTAATGATGATGACTTCTATGAGGACTTGATACCTCAGATATACAAGCCTTCAAAGAAAAATGCGACTATCAAGGATGTGCTAACTATAGACAAGGAGTTGCCTTTCGAGGTGGAGCCTGCCAAAGTGCCGGAGGTGGCACAACAGCCTGAACCGGAGGTGGTGGAGAAAACTCTGGAGCCGCAAGAGGCTGAGGATGACGAGAGGGATGTGCCCAGACAGCCTACCATCATCGACAAATGGAGGACGTGGCTGAATGGTTTCATGAAGGAGATGTCGGATTGATGGAGGAGGTGATGAAGTATGATGTAAGATGGAAGATGTAAGATGGGTGATGTAAGATGGAAGATGGGTGATGGAAGAGGTGATGAATAGTCCGGAAGAGATGGCTGAGCAGGTGAGAATACTGGCTAGACAACTGCAGGCAGCGGGTAGGAAGGACTTGCTGCTGAAGGCTATCGGTGCACCTATGCTGGAGGAGTTGCGCATAGAGGCGGCTCGTGCCAAGTTGAGCAGGCTGCTGATTACGAAGGACTATAGGTTCATTCTGACGGACTATCAGAAGGAAGTGGAGCTGCAACCTGTACACAAGGCGGTTTATCTGTTGTTCCTGGCGCATCCTGAGGGTATTGAATTCAAACGGCTGGGGGATTACAGGGAGGAACTGATGCGCTACTATATGGCTACAGCTAAACTGATGGATAAGGAGAAAATCATAGAGGGCGTTGACCACTTGGTGAATCCGCTGGACAATGCCATCAACGAGAAGTGTTCGCGTATCAAGAAGGTGTTTTTGGATATGATGGATGAATATACGGCGAGCTATTATATTATCAGTGGACATACGCAGAAACATATTGTGGGCTCGTCTCGCGTGTGGTATGAACGGCTGAAGGTGATAACGCTGCCGCGTGAGTATGTTGTGAGACAGGGGTAGTCAGGAACGGATGGAGAGGTAATAGCCCAGGCGATAAAGATGGAAGAGGGGGAGAGTGGGGTGATGGCTGGTGAGATGGCGGCGCTCCAAAGGGCCGAGGAGGCGATGGGTGAGGCGGATGAGGGGGGCAACAGGCGAGAGGTGACGGACAAGGGTAAGAAGGGGGGAATAGTCGCTCAGTTCGTCGCGGAAGCGATGGAGCGTCTGCAAGTTGCGCTCACACTTGATGATGTAGTCGTCGTTGCTCTCGAAGGTGCAGAGAATGAGTGGGTTGTGAATATACATAATGGTGGCTCTGGTTTCGCAGAGTTGCTTGCCAAAGTGAACGTCTTCATAGCCGCTGCGAGTGAACCGCTCGTCGAAACGACAATGGGTGAAGCAGGCTCGTGAGATCAGAAAATTGGTAGAGCGGAACTGCTGATAAGGGTGTGCGTTGCAATGGTCGATGGTGTGTCGGGGTTCGCTATGTTTTTCATAAAGATAACGCAGGTTGGAGGGATTGGGACTGCCTCCAACGGCAATGCCTCCGTTGACTACATCGTACTGGTCGTATGGCAGGTAGCGGATGATGAAGTCCATGCCTGGAATCTGCATATCGCTGTCGAGGAACAACAGCCAGGGATATCGGCTATGGTCGGCAAGGTAGTTGCGGGTGGCAGCACTGCCCGTGTTTTGCTCCTTGCGAAGGAAAGTGCAGTTGCGGAGCAATGAGATGGCTTGGTTTTGTTCCAAGGAAAGGGTGTCGGTAGATGCGTCGTCTGCCACTATGATTTCGTAGCTGAATCCGTCGGGTGCATCATAAGCGACACGCTCGCATAACTGTTGCAAGCGCTTCACGGTGTCGAGGCAGACGCTGTTGTAGCAAGGAATCAATATGGAAAGTTCCGTAATCATAATATGTGTGCAAAATTAATCAAAAAAAGTTATAAATGATGGTTTTGTCTATTTTATTTGCATGTTTTATTTGAAAAGTAGTAATTTTGCACCGAAATTTTTGAATTATCAAACAAAACAACGAAAGATATGAAAAAGAATTTATGGAAAGTGACTGCCTTGAGCGTGATGATGATTTTCTCGGTTCAGGGACAGGCTCAGACTTTGGGTGATGTGCTGAATGCAATCGGTTCGCAGCAGGGTAGTAATGTGGCGCAGGGGTTGACTAGCGTGTTTTCCAGCAGCAAACAGGCTACAGCGGAGAAGATTGTAGGAACATGGAACTATACGGAACCTGCCATCGTGTTCACATCGGATAACATCTTGGCCAAGGCGGCTTCGAAGATTGCTGCCAACAAGGTGGAGGGTAAGCTGCAGGAGCAGTTGTCGAAATACGGCATCAAGCCCGGCTCTTTCACGATGACCTTCAACGAGGACGGCACGTTTACGGAGACGCTGAAGGGTAAGACCACCAAGGGACGCTGGGAGGTGAAGGACTCGAAACTGATACTGTCGATAGCTGGTGTGAAAGCACTCTCAATCACTACGCAGATAGACGGCAAGGACTTGCAGTTTGTGACGGATGCCACCAAGCTGTTGAACTTGTTCAAGACAATCGGTGCCAAGTCGAGCAATTCGAGCGTCAAGACTGTTGCCTCGCTGATGAAGAGCGTGAACGGCATGCAGGCTGGTATCACCATGAGGAAGCAGTGAAACGCTTCGCTAGTGAACAGTGAAACGCTTTGCTAGTGAATAGTGAAACGCTTCGCTAGTGAATAGTGAAACGCTTCGCTAGTGAATAGTGAAGAACGTTAAAAAACATTAAGAAGAAGGTATTTCTCATTCCTCATTCCTCATTTCTCATTAATAATGTGTACCTTTACCTCTCAGTTAAGGTACTTTCACTCGAAAAAACAAATAAAATTGGGTTTTTCTTTGGTTTTTTGCTCGTTTATTCGTACCTTTGCAGCCGCTATTACGAGATAGTAGCATGAAATTCAATTTAAACAATTAAAAATTAAACAATTACAATGGCAACAAAAATCAGATTGCAGCGCGGCGGTCGTAAGAGCTATGCTTTCTACAGCATCGTAATCGCTGACGCTAGAGCACCACGTGATGGTAAATTTACTGAGAAGATTGGTACTTACAATCCTAACACCAATCCTGCCACAGTGAACCTGAATTTCGATCGCGCACTCTACTGGGTAGAGGCCGGTGCACAGCCCACTGACACCGTTCGTAACATCCTCAGCGCAGAAGGCGTTTATCTCATGAAGCACCTCCGTGGTGGCGTGAAGAAAGGCGCTTTCGATGAGGCTACTGCCCAGAAGAAGTTCGACGCTTGGAAGGCTGACAAGCAGAAGGGTCTTGACAAGATTGCAGCCGAAGAGGCTAAGGCAAAGAAGGACGCTGCTGCTAAGGAGTTGGCTCAGGAGAAGAAATTGAACGAGGAGATAGCTAAGAAGGTAGCCGAGAAGAAGGCTGCTATCGAGGCTGCTAAGGCAGAGGAAGAGGCTGCAAAGGCTGCTGAAGCCGCTGCTGCTGAGGCTCCCGCAGAGGAGACCGCTGCTGAGGCTCCCGCTGCTGAGTAAATCTCACACATCCGTACAAACAATGAAAGTCGGAATGCAAGTTTTTGCATTTCGGCTTTTTTGTTTTTAAAAAAAACTATATCTTTGCAGTCAGTTAGAATCATCGAGATATGCATATACTGGAAATACCTTCTTTCTTTCCGCCCAGCGGAGGCTTATTTTGTCTGGATCAGGCAAAAGCCTTGGCTATGTTAGGTCATGAGGTGCATATTCTGAGTAATGTGCAGTTAGGATTGACTATTCATAAGAAGGATTATTTTACACTTCCTTTTGGGCGTTATGAGCACCAGATGGCTGATATCACGGTTTACCAGTCGTATCAGCGAGGCTTTCCCAAGGTTGTTCGTCCCAATGTGAAACGATGGGTGCGTATCGTGCAGTCGATGTTTAAAGACTATGAGGCAAAGTATGGTCGCCCAGACATTCTTCACGCCCACTGTGCCAAATGGGCAGGATATGCAGCGATGAAGATTAGTCAGCAATACGGAATTCCTTACGTGATTTCAGAGCATCTTCCACTGATGTTGTTGGAGCAGGAATTTGGTAAGGCTCCCAGTTCTGCTTGGCAGATAGCATTGCTGAAGCAAGGCTATTTAAATGCAGAAAGAGTATTGCCGGTATCAGAAGAATTGGTGGATGATATTGCCTGTTATTATGGTAAGGACTATCGATGGCAATATATATCAAACACGATTGATACTAACTTTTTTTATTATCGGCAACGTCAGTCACGAGGGAATCGTCCTTTCCGATTCTGTTGTATTGGGGACTATTGTTATCGTAAAGGCTATGATGTGTTGTTCGAAGCATTTCGGACGTTGCAGGGGATGGAGTTGCATATAGCAGGGTTGAATACTGATAGTGATGCATGTGATAAGGCCATCAGTCAGAGTCAGTTGGATAATGTCCATACTTATGGAAAAATAAATAAGGAAAAGGTTCGTGATTTGTTGTATGATTGTGATGCTTTGGTATTGGCCAGTCGTAGTGAGGTACAGCCATTGGTAATATTGGAAGCCTTGAGTACTGGCATTCCTGTTATCTCAACAGAGTGTATTCCACATTGTCTACGTATCGAGGGTGGCTGTACGATAGTGCCTATTGGTAATGTTATAGCTTTGGCAGAAGCAATGAGAAAGGTTAGTCTGCAGCAAGACTATGACGGAGAGGCTGTATCTAGGAAAATAGCAGAAATGGCTTCACCCCAAGTTATAGGTAGAAAGTTGGAACAGCTATTCAGCGAAATAGTCGCTTCAAAGTGACAAAGGCACTACGGACCTGTAAAGCCAAAGCCCATATCCACTTATGGCGCATGACAAAAAAGACGATAGCTACTTTATTTGTTCTGCGAACCTTCCATTCTTCTTCATATTGCAGGGTCTCATAGAATAGTTGTTTATCATGTGCACGGAAGGCATGCATGCCTAATTCATAGATACGATGACAGAAATAGTTGTCTATGCGTGGACTGTGGAGATTATATTTCTGAGAAAGATAGTAGCTTAAGCTGCTGACTCGCTTGGTAAAGAGGAATAATTGATGATGGTTAGTAGGAGAGGAAATGGTCTCTCCTCCAACACTATAGTTTAATGTCCTTTCTGGAAGATAAGCAATGTTACCCTGTTGTGCCATGGTAAAGGCAACCTGCAGGTCTTCGCAACCGAATTCCTTGTTGCGGAACATGAATTCATCTTTTTCCAATTCTGCAAGAACAATAGATTTCCGATATAGTGAAGTACACAGATGAATAACAGGGATTCTGGTTTGAATAATGATGTCTTCAAGCATCTCTATTCCTTTGGTAATAGGGGCTGTGAATGGTTGGGAATTACTGTCTGTAGTCAGTCCAGAATTGACATGATAGTTGTTCCATGCTGTATGTACCAATGTGACATCAGGGTTGAATTCCAATATGGAAACTTCTTTCTCCAATTTCCTAGGGTCGCACCAGAAATCATCGCCTGCACAGTCTGCTATGTATTCTCCTCTGCATTGCAACATGCAGTCGAAGTAGTTGTTTGCGGGTCCTTTGTTTTCTTTGTTAGCTAGAATCCTGATGATGCCAGGGTGTTGGTCAGCATATTTTTGACAAACAGCCAAAGTGGTATCAGTAGAACAGTCTTCACCAATGACAATCTCATAAGGTACATGACATTGCTGCATGAGGATAGAATCCAGTGTGCGACCTATCGTTTCCTCTTGATTATAGGTAATGACAATGATTGATATCGTTGGCTTCATAACTATCTTTCTGGTTTAAGATATGGCAGGGAATTCAGTAGAATGGTTCGTCCAATAGCGGAATTCGTCATTTTACGGAACCACTTGTATTTCTGTGTGTAGTCACGGTCGGGCAGGGGAAAGAGTCCTCTGTTACGCAAACTGTCCAGACAATCATTGAGTGCTTGACGAGAACGTAGCTGGATGATGACTTGATAGATATAAGCCATCGTCAGTTGGGCAATGCGACGTTGAAGAGCCAGACGGTCATTCTGTGGAACACGATCAGCCAAGTAACACAGGCGGTCTATCACCCCACTAAAGTCGTTGAGTCGTTTCTGTTTACTTTCATTGTCATTGTGAGTTGTAATTGTTCCTGGGCGCTTGTTATAATAGTAAGCCTTGGCTTTGGTGACAATAATGCGCTCGGCACGTAAAAGCAGTTGGGGGGTAAATTCTTCGTCTTCATGCCATATACTAGGTGTGAAACGTAGCTCGCTCAAAGAAATACGTCGGAAAAGATAGCCCCAAGCCGTACCATGAATGTTTCTTGTACGCATATATTCTGTTCCGCTCATTATTGGCAGGTCATCAAATGGCGTCTGGTCGGCAGTATTGCTGGTGAAGTCGAATACTACCATGTCTATGTTTTTTTCGTTATGTATGATGTCCAGACAATGCTCATAGGGCTTTTTCACAAGGTAGTCGTCACCGTCAACAAACTGTATGTATTTGGCCGTTGACATATTAATTCCAGCGTTGCGTGCAACGCTTAGCCCTTGGTTTTTCTGCCTGACATAAATGATTTCATCTTCATATTGTGTGAGAGCATTCATGGGACTCACCTCCGAACCATCGTCAATAACGATAATCTCACGCTCATCAGGACGAAGCGAGAGAGCCAGTATGCTTTCAATGCACTCACACAACATCTGTGTGGGCAAATTATAATAGGTCAGGATAAAACTGACTAATGGCTTGTTTTCTTTCAAGTTCATGTTGCAAAAGTACGAAATTATTTGCAAATACGTAATAAAAGTAGTAATTTTGCGTTTACTTTTTAAGTAATTATGAAAGAAGAGCGCGACGATAGCTACGGCCACGTGCTGAAATATACTGGTGTGTTCGGAGGCGTGCAAGGCCTGAATATACTTATCAGTCTTGTGCGCAATAAAGTTGTAGCCATGTTGTTGGGTCCTGAAGGTATGGGACTGGCGTCGCTTTTCCAAACCACTGTTAATTTCATTTCGCAATCCACCAATCTGGGGGTATCGTTCAGTGCGGTACGTAATGTGTCGGAACTCTTTGATACGGGTGATGAAGCAAGAATAGCCCATTTTATCAAGGTCGTCCGAGCGTGGTCGTTGCTGACAGGACTTGTGGGTATGTTGTTGTGCATCCTGATAGGTCCGCTGTTGAGCAACTTTACCTTCTCATGGGGTGACCACACACTCCACTTTGTATTACTCTCTCCGTTGGTGGCCTTGCTTGCTGTAACTGGTGGGGAGACTGCTATTCTGAAAGGTGCTCGCCAATTGAAATCGCTGGCTGTGATACAGGTGTATGGTATGCTGTCTGCGCTTGTCATCGCCATTCCTATTTATTATTTCTTCGGACAAAGTGGTATTGTTCCCGTTATGGTTCTCATGGGATTAACAATGCTTCTCTTAACCATTCAGCGATCCTATCGTCTTTATCCTTTGCGCCTTGCAGGTGCCAAAGGCGTTTTGGGCGAGGGCATGGGGATGGTCCGCTTAGGAGTGGCTTTCACTCTGGCCGGTGTGTTGGGCAGTGGTGCGGAATTCGTCATCAGAACTTATCTCAACAATGTTTCCGACTTGGAGACAGTAGGCCTATATAATACGGGATATATCCTGACGATGACGTATGCCGGACTGGTGTTCTCGGCAATGGAAACCGATTTCTTTCCTCGCTTGTCAGCAGTGAACAGCCAATGGCAGAATTGCAACGATATTATCAACAAGCAAATAGAAGTATCGCTGTTGCTTATTTCACCCATGCTGGTGGCAGCTCAGTTTGCGATGCCTTTTGTGATTCCCATTCTGTTTACCACCAAGTTTATGCCTGTTGTCGATATGGTTCGCATTCTTCTTTTGGCAATCTACCTGCGAGCCATCAAGTTGCCTATTGCTTATCTGCCCTTGGCAAAGGGCGATTCGCTTTCCTATCTCTTCCTGGAGGCAGTCTATGACATTTTGGTGGTTCTGTTAGTTATCTGGGGATATAGCGAGTGGCAGTTGTTAGGAACGGGTGTTGCCATCACAATAAGTGCCTTTTTCGACTATTTCTTGCTGATGGGTTATACATACTTGAAATATCATTATTGTCCTACGTTCTCAGTGATGAAGTATTCAATTCTTCATCTTTCGCTAGGCGTCGTTGCTTTCCTGTTGGCAACTTTCACGGACGGTTGGCAATGGTGGATAGGGGGATTGCTGGTATTCGTAATTACTTCTGCAGCGACTCTTTATACCTTTTATCGTAAAGTGGCGTTATGGAATAAGCTGATGTCTAACTTAAAACGTCGTTTCTCCCGTCATGGCTAAAGTGACTGTACTCATGGCTGTCTATAATGCACAGCAGTGGTTGCCGGCAAGTATTGGTTCGATGATGAACCAGACCTTGAGAGACTGGCAATTGATTTGTGTTGACGATGCTTCTACGGACGGGTCGTTGGCTTTACTGCGTGAATGGGAAGAACGGGACAGTCGAATAGAGGTGATAGCACTGACAAAGAACGGAGGTCAGGCCCATGCCCGTAATATTGGACTGAAGAGGGCGAAGGGTGACTATATCTGTTTTTTGGATGCTGACGATACGTTTTCTGACGATGCGCTGGAGCAGGCTGTCAGCGTGTTTGAATCTCATGGACAGACAGATTGTGTACTCTTCCAGGTGAAGACTGTCCTGAATGGTGTTGAGACACCGCATCCGTCACAGATCTTTGAGGTGTTGACTGGTAAGGAGGCATTCACTATGAGCATGGACAACTGGAAGATTCATGGAGTCTATATGATACGTGCGGACTTGCACCGTCAATACCCTTATGATGAGACATGTAGGTCCTATAGTGACGACAATACCACCCATTTGCATTTTTATCATTCACGGGAAGTCCGCTATTGCGAGGGCATCTATTATTATTGGATGCATTCAACGTCTGTTACTCATCAGGTTTCTGTTCGCCGCTTTGACTATATGCGAGCCAACGAGAGTCTGAAGCGACAACTGGAGGGAATGGGGGCTTCTCGGGAAATTCTTGAAAACTATGAAAACAGACGCTGGCTGATTTTAATAGACTGTTATATGTTCTACCATGTTCATGGGGCGGCATTGTCAGCGGAAGACAGGCGATATGGGTTATCTGAGTTGCACCGCATCTGGCAAACGATAAACCGTGCCTCATTAAAAAAAGAGACGATAACCAAATTCGGCTATCGTCCCTGTAAGTATTGGCTCCTTTTCAGATTGCAGGAGTGGTTATATTTCACCCTCCGCAGCTTTTGGGGTAAGAATTATTAAAACCTGAAGGCCATTTGCACATCTATGAGGTTGTAGTTGTGCTTTGCTTCTGTAAGTGTTTCTATACTCCGGTCGTTGACGCGAGAATACTCTAAGTGTATTTCCAGGTTCTTCGTGAAGAAATAGTTCAGACCGCACTCAATCTGATTCACAGAAGTAGCCCAGTCTTTCTGATTGCGATAGGTCTGGTAACGGGCTTTGGCGAAAAGCTTGTTCTTAATGATTGGTACAATGCCGAAAACGTACCAACCATCAGCCTTGTCGCCTTTGCTGTAGTCTATCTCGCGCACGTTGTTGCCAGGAGAGGCAGCACCCCAACCTTGGCTGTGGATGTACTCCGCGCGGAAAGTGTAACCGTCCTTGTCGTACTCAGCAGAGAAGGCATAACGGTTTTTCTCGATGCTGCGTTTCGTGCCAGTTATCGGGTCTAGCATGTCACCGCGGCTACCGGTCCATCCGAAGGCACCGATGCGTACGCCTTTGATGGGCATTACCCAGAGACCACCGATGATGTCTTTACGATTGTCCTTGTCTTTCTCGTTAACACCCTCGCCATTATAGACGCCTATCTGATAATGTAACACGCGACGCCCACTGGCATTGGGGAACAAGTCACCTGACAATTGGATACCGATATCGCGTCCTCCTGATGCCTTTTCACCCGTACGGTCGCCAAAGGCGGAAAGCTTGTTGATAATATCGGCATAGCTGCGCCAACCCTGTGTGATGGGATTAGTGGGGTTTTCAAAGGTAAAGGCACGTTTGAACTGACCGGCACGGATCTTAAACTCTGGAAATCTTCTCCATTCTGTATAAAGGTCAATCATCTGAACAGTTGGCTGCCCTGGGCCTGTGGCGTTTGTGCCTTGAATCTGGACGCGCCAGTCGAAATCACCAATCTTGCCGTCCATAATGAAACGGGCCAGACGAAGGTTGAAAGAGTTGGAAGAGTTCTTTTCTAGAATAGGATTTCCATTCTCGTCTTTCCCTTTCTTATATGGGTCCATGCCCTGGTATTGTAGGATGCCATATCCACTGAATTTGATGTTCTTTACCCATTGTGGAAGTTCAATGAGTGTCTTTTTCGGGCTCTCTTGTTTTTCTTGTTCCTCTGCACTAATGCTGATAAAGGCAAGCATCATCATGGCGAGGAGTAACGATAGTTTTTTCATAATATGATTTTTAAAATATAATGTGTTATTGGTCACGGCGTTCCAGGAGTACCACGTTTTCAACGTGTGGTGTGTGGGGGAACATATCGACAGGTTGTACGGCAGCCACCCGATAGGCGGCGTCCATGTCGTGCAGGTCGCGAGCCTGCGTGGCAGGATTGCACGATACATAGACAATACGCTTGGGCGCAGCGTTCAGAATGGTCTTGATGACGTCTGGGTGCATTCCTGCACGAGGCGGATCGGTAATGATGACATCCGGCCTGCCGTGTTCTGCAATGAAGCCATCGGTCAGGATGTCTTTCATGTCGCCGGCATAGAACAGGGTGTTCTCAATGCCGTTGAGTTGTGAGTTGACTTTAGCGTCCTCGATAGCCTCGGGCACATATTCGATGCCAATCACCTGACGAGCCTTCTTAGCCACAAAGTTGGCAATGGTGCCGGTGCCAGTGTATAGGTCGTAAACGAGGGGCTTGATGTCTGAAGTCTGATGTCGGATGTCTGAGAATGCAAATTCACGGGCTACAGAGTACAAATGGTAAGCCTGTTCGGTATTGGTCTGGTAGAACGACTTTGGACCCACCTTGAACTTTAGGTCCTCCATTAGTTCGAAGATGTGGTCTTTGCCCTTGAATACCAGAATGTCCTGGTCGCCAATAGTGTCGTTGCACTTCTGGTTGTCCAGGTAGAGTAGGGAGGTAATCTGTGGGAATTTGTCGGCAATATGTTTCAGCAGTCCCAAAGCCTCTTTTTCTCCGCCTGTCTCGTCGTAGTGAAACTGCACTATAACCATCCATTCTCTGGAGTTAGAATTACGTACAATGACGTCGCGAAGTAGTCCTGTCTGTTGTCGTAAGTCAAAGAAACTCAAATTATTGTGTTTTGCGTATTCAAGTACTTCATTACGTATCTGGTTTTGCAAATCGTCCATCAGCCAGCATTTCTCGATAGGCAGGATTTTGTCAAAAGCTCCAGTGATGTGGAATCCGATGGCAGGATGGTCTTTCAGGGAATGAGTACGAGGAATGTCTGCTGAATCATTTCTTATTTCTAATTCCTCATTCCTCATTTGCTCTTTGGTTATCCATCGCTTATTGGCACATCCGAAGTCAAGCTTGTTGCGATATTCCTGAGTATGCACAGAACCCAGAATAGGACGGAATTCTGGCAATTCTATCTTGCCGATGCGTGACAACTGGTCATAAACCTGCTGCTGTTTGAATTTCAGTTGCTCCTCGTAGGGCAGGTTTTGCCATTTACAACCTCCGCACACACCGAAGTGTTGGCAGAAAGGAATCGCGCGTACCTTACTATATTCTATGAAGCGCACCACCTCGCCTTCGGCAAAGGAGTGCTTCTTGCGGCGGATTTGTACATCGCACACGTCGCCAGGAACACAGAAAGACACGAAGACTACGAGGTCGTTCCAATGGAACAGGCATTTTCCTTCAGCTGCAATAGCCTCTATTTTAACACTCTCCAGGAGTGGTAATGGTTTCTTCTTTCTTGCCATAGTTTCTCTTTTAGGTGCAAAGGTACAAAATAAATATTAAAATATTTGCAGATATGAAGGAAAATTCGTACTTTTGCAAAATTAAGTACTGAAATATTTTATAGCATAATAATAAACGTATTTAAAACTATTCAAAATCGTATGAGCCAAAAAAGAGTTTACCTCTTCGGTAACGGTAAGGCCGAAGGTAATGCAAAAATGCGTGAGGAACTGGGTGGCAAGGGTGCAAACCTTGCTGAGATGAACCTGATTGGTGTTCCCGTTCCTCCAGGTTTCACAATCACCACAGACTGCTGCAACGAGTACTATCAGGTCGGACAGGAGAAGATTATGGAGCTCCTGAACGACGACGTGATGGCTGCCGTCAAGCATATTGAGGGTCTGATGAACTCGAAGTTCGGCGACAAGGAGAATCCTCTGCTTGTCTCTGTACGTTCGGGTGCTCGTGCCTCTATGCCGGGTATGATGGATACCATTCTGAACCTGGGCTTGAACGACGAGGTGGCAGAGGGTATGGTGAAGAAGACCAACAATCCTCACTTCGTTTACGATTCCTACCGCCGTTTCGTACAGATGTATGGTGACGTGGTGCTGGAGATGAAGCCCGTAAACAAAACCGACATTGATCCGTTCGAGGAGATTATCGAGAAGGTTAAGGCAGAGCGTGGCGTGAAGTTGGACAAGGACCTAAGTGTTGACGAGCTGAAGAAGTTGGTTCAGCTGTTCAAGGCTGCCATCAAGGAACGCACCGGCAAGAGCTTCCCCGACGATCCTATCGAGCAGTTGTGGGGTGCCATCTGCGCTGTGTTCCGTTCTTGGATGAACGAGCGCGCTATCCTGTATCGTAAGATGGAAGGAATTCCCGACGAGTGGGGTACAGCCGTGTCGGTAATGGCAATGGTATTCGGTAACATGGGCGATACCTCTGCTACCGGTGTTTGCTTCAGCCGGGATGCTGCCAATGGTGAGAACCTGTTCAATGGCGAGTATCTGGTTAACGCACAGGGTGAGGACGTTGTTGCCGGTATCCGTACACCTCAGCAGATTACAAAGATTGGTTCTCAGCGCTGGGCTGAGCGTGCCGGCATCAGCGAGGCTGACCGCGTAGCTAAGTATCCTTCTATGGAGGAGGCAATGCCTGAGATTTATCAGCAGCTGAACGGTATCCAGGAGAAGCTCGAGGAACACTATCGCGATATGCAGGATATGGAGTTTACCGTACAGGAGGGCAAACTCTGGTTCCTCCAGACACGTAACGGTAAGCGTACTGGTGCCGCTATGGTGAAGATTGCCATCGACCTGCTCCACGAGGGTAAGATTGACGAGAAGACTGCCATCCTGCGTTGCGAGCCTCAGAAGCTCGACGAGTTGCTGCACCCTGTATTTGACAAGAAAGCTCTGGCTTCTGCCAAGGTGATTGCTCAGGGTCTGCCTGCATCTCCAGGTGCTGCCTGTGGTCAGATTGTATTCCACGCTGACGATGCTCAGGAGTGGCACAAGGACGGTCACAAAGTTGTGCTCGTTCGTATCGAGACATCACCAGAGGACCTCGCCGGTATGTCTGCTGCTGAGGGTATTCTGACTGCTCGTGGTGGTATGACCTCACACGCTGCCGTTGTGGCTCGTGGTATGGGTAAGTGCTGCGTATCGGGTGTTGGTTCACTGAATGTTAGCTATAAGGATAAGACCGTTGAGATTGACGGCGTAGTATATAAGGAGGGCGACTATATCTCTCTGAATGGTACCACTGGTCAGGTTTATGCTGGTGAAGTTCCTACCAAGGCTGCCGAGCTTTCTGGCGACTTCAAGGAACTGATGGACCTCTGCGACAAGTACACCAAGCTGCAGGTTCGCACCAATGCTGATACTCCACACGACGCTCAGGTTGCTCGCAACTTCGGTGCCAAGGGTATCGGTCTGACACGTACAGAGCACATGTTCTTCGAGGATAAGAAGATTATCGCTATGCGCGAGATGATTCTGTCGAAGGATGCTGCCGGTCGCGAGAAGGCTCTTGCCAAGCTGCTGCCTTACCAGAAGGCTGACTTCAAGGGTATTCTTGAGGCTATGGACGGACTGCCCGTTAACATCCGTCTGTTGGATCCCCCATTGCACGAGTTCGTTCCCCACGATCTCGCTGGTCAGGAGACGATGGCGAAGGAAATGGGCGTCAGCGTAGAGGATATCAAGCGTCGTGTTGACTCATTGGCTGAGAACAACCCAATGCTGGGTCACCGTGGTTGCCGTCTGGGTATCACCTTCCCTGAAATCACCGCTATGCAGACCCGTGCTATCCTCGGTGCAGCCTGTGAGCTGAAGAAGGAAGGCAAGAATCCTATGCCGGAAATAATGGTTCCGCTGATTGGTACGCTCTATGAGTTGAAGCAGCAGAAGGAAGTCATTCTGGAGGCTGCCAAGGAAGTATTCGCTGAGTACGGCATCGAGGTAGAGTTCGAGATTGGTACCATGATTGAGATTCCTCGTGCTGCTCTGACAGCAGACCGTATTGCTACTGAGGCTCAGTACTTCTCATTCGGTACCAACGACCTCACACAGATGACCTTCGGTTACTCTCGTGACGATATTGCCAGCTTCTTGCCTGTTTACCTCGACAAGAAAATTCTGAAGGTTGACCCATTCCAGGTTCTCGATCAGAAGGGTGTCGGTAAGCTCATCAAGTACGCTGTAGAGAAGGGTCGTGAGATTCGTCCCGAGCTTCGCTGCGGTATCTGTGGTGAGCATGGTGGTGAGCCCAGCTCTGTGAAGTTCTGTGCTAAGATTGGCATGAACTACGCATCTTGCTCTCCTTTCCGTGTGCCCATCGCACGCCTCGCCGCCGCGCAGGCAGCTGTTGAGGAGTAATCGCAAGATTCTGAATATCAATAATTTGGGTGTAACGTCCTTTAAAATAGGATGTTACACCCAGTTTCTTTTAAAACGATAATCACGATAAATGTGACGAATTCGACGCAAAAATTACAAATAGATTACAAAAATGCGAGTGGTAAATTACAACGAAATTACTGTGAAATTACAAAAATAACATACTCAGGCTTCGTCTCGCGCAGCTTCTGATACAACGCTGATTCGCTGTATTGCTCAGAATCTACTGAATTTATGAGTTCTCGTAATGTCATTATTTCACAATTTGATAACCAATGATGACGGCAATTAAGCCAAGGGCGAGGCTTTGCAACGTATATAGCACAGCGGAAGGCATTGCTCCATCACGACCCAACAGCAGATTCTCGTTCATAAAAGTAGAGAACGTGGTGAAGCCACCACAAAAGCCAGTCACCAATACCAGCTTTGTAATGGGTGAAATCTGTCCTCCAAGCGACAGTCCGGAAAGCAATCCAATTAGGAAACAGCCAATGACATTGACTGCCATCGTTCCCCAGGGGAAACTGACAGCTCTCTTTTTGCCATGTTATTTGTAGATATCCTCAATCTCCTTGCGTTTCTTTTCTTTCAGTTCATCAGCTGCATAACCGATGGGTATCAGCACAGCAGGTTCTTCGGTGTCGCCAATGCCAAAGAGTTGCTTGCACTTCTCGGCATCGAAGTTACAAACCCAGCAGGTGGCGAGGTCTTGTTCCGTAGCTGCCAGACACAGATGTTCCACGGCAATGGCAATATCAATGTCGCCATGATGCTTGCCGTCCGAGCGCACCCACTCCTCGTCGTGCAGGATGCTACAGATGATGTACATCGGAGCCGTCGCGAACCACTCGCGGTTGTAGCACTCCTGCAGCTTCGCTTTGTCGGCCTCGTTCTTGACCACGCGGAACATCCACGGCTGCTTGTTGACCGCAGACGGGGCAAAGCGGACGCACTCCATCACGTAGTCCAGCTTCTCCTGTTCCACACTCTTATCCAGATAGCTTCTGCAGCTATATCTCTGCTTGACTAAATCTAATAATTTCATATCTTCAATCGATTGTTTTATACTTTATGTTAAAATCATGATAAGAACACTAACGATAGTTACTGCGGTAGTGAAAATGCGGAATTCACGCTCTGGCAGGAATTTAACCAGACGGATGCCCAGGAAAGCTCCCACCAAAACGAACGGTATGGCACAGGCATCAATGGCCAATGTGGTGAGATTGATGTTGTGCCAGGCGAATATCTGAAGGGGCAGTTTGAGGTAGTTCACGCAGAGGAAGAACCAGGCGTTTGTTCCCACAAAAGCCAACTTGGGCATACGTATGGACTGCAGGTAGATGGCCATCACCGGCCCTGCAGCATTGCCAATCATCGTAGTGAAACCACCAAGAAGCCCGAACAACGGGCTGTACCACCAGTGGCTCATGAGCATATTCTCCTTACCCCTCCACTGACTCCAGAGCATCACTACAAGCACAAGTGCCAGGCAGGCTCCCATTAGGTGTTTGAACTCTGTGGCAGGTATCAGGTGGTCCACCCAAATGGCAAGAAAGAATCCTGCGATGGCCGTAGGCAGCAGACGGATGATGTATCGCCATTCTGCCTTTCTGCGGTAGTAGCTGACTCCGATGAGGTCTGCAAAGCACAGAACAGGCAGCATGAGTCCAGTGGAATGCTTGGCTCCAAAGGTCATGGCAAGGAGCGGTACCGTCAGGATGGTCAGGCCCTGAACACCCGTCTTTGACATACCCACAAAGAGAGCCATCACGAACAGAATTGTCCATGACCATGTGCTCTGCATGTATGGGGTAAAATCTATCATTCGATTTATTTAAATTCCCAGAATCCAGTACCAGTCTATCTTTCTGTATTCCATCTTAATAATTTGTAAAGTTGGATGCAAAGATACGAATAATAAAGAGAAAATGAGTACCTTTGCCCTCTGATTTAATAAGAATTGTGATATGGACTACCTGCCGAAAGATCCTGCCATACTGGTTTCGAGCGTCAACATGCTTCTGAGAGACGAAGAGTTTGACACCCTGGAATCGTTGTGCTATAACTTCGGCACAGAGCCGAAAGAGATAAAGAATTACCTGTTCGGTTACGGATTCGTGTACAGCGAGAAGCAGAAGCAGTTCCGCCCGATAGGATATGACTCAGTAACAAGATGATAACAAAAGATAGTATCGAGACCGCCTACAGTTTCCTGCATCAGAAGCAGCGCATCTATATTCATTCTACGCTCGACTGGCAGAAGGATGACATAGAGTTGGCCATTTCTGACTATGCCAATGACATGAGCCAGGAACTGTATGATGCCATCAGTGGCGGCAGGGCTGATTTTCTCCTTGACCACAAACGGTTTCAGGAGGACATTACCAAGGCCGTCGAGATACTTGAAAAGATGCTATAGCGATTATGGAGAATTTTGAAGACAAGGCTGAGACTCTGACGGTCGATGACCTCAATGTTGCGCAAGGGAAGTTATGGATTACCTCATTTCTCTATGGTCTGCTCCGGCCTTTGGATGCTATTCTCCCGTATCGGATGGAGGGCCATGTAGAACTGCCGAGCGGAGAGGGACAGAATATGTTCGCTTTTTGGAAGAGCCGTCTGACAGACATCCTGATTGATGCCGTGAAGGCCGATGACGGCGTATTGGTTCATCTTGCTACAGAGGAATACCAGCACCTGTTCGACTGGCAACGTGTCCGCAAGGAAGTACGGATCGTTCAGCCTTTGTTCTATGTTCGAAAGGGTAACGACCTGAAGATGCAGGCTGTTTGGGCAAAGACATGCCGTGGTGCCATGACCAGATTCATCATTGAGAACCGCATTGACAAGCCTGAAGATCTCTGCGCATTCAGTTATGAAGGCTTTTCATACGAGCCGAAGCTTGGGGAGCCCGATTATCCACATTTTATTAAAAATTAGTTGTATGAGAAAGATATTAATAGACGCGCATACGCATACGGTGGCATCCGGGCATGCCTACAGTAGCTTGCAGGAAATGGCGAAGGCTGCTGCCGACATGGGATTGGAAGTGCTGGGTATCACTGAGCATGGGCCGAGTGTGCCAGGCACGTGTCCGACGCTGTATTTCAAGAATATGTTCACCGTGCCTCGCCAGATATATGGCATACGGCTGCTGATGGGCTGCGAAATCAACATTCTCGATACGAAAGGCAGTCTTGACCTGACGGATGAGCAAATTGGGTGGCTCGACCTTGCCATTGCGGGCATTCACGCTGCGTGGTATCAAGGTGGTACGAAGGAGGAGAATACGGAGGGAATGATTCAGGTCATCAGGAATCCCAAGATTCACATGATAAGCCATCCAGGTGACGGCTCTTGTGAATTGGACTTCGAGCAGCTGGTATTGGCAGCCAAGGAGGCTCATACGCTATTGGAGGTGAACAACCATTCGTTGGCTCCTCAGCGTAAGAAGACAGTGGCACGAGACAATAATCTGGAGATTCTGCGTTTGTGCAAAAAGTACGAGGTTCCTACGATTCTTGGCAGCGATGCACATATATCATTCCACATAGCCGACTACGAACGCCTTTATCCACTGTTAGCAGAGACGGATTTTCCTGACGAACTGATTATGAACTACTGGCCGGATAAGTTCTTAGCGTTGCTAAGCGACAAAGGTCGATGACTTCGACTATCTGGGGATTCTCTGACCTTGGTCAGAGTGTGGCGATGCAATCAGAATCAGTCATTATTCTGATGCTGTCTTACCAACTCTATTGCTTCTTTACCTGTCAGGTGCTCGATGTCAAAGCGGATGGCCAGCATACGAGACAGTCCGCTTTCAATCTCTTTCTGCAGGGCTTCCTCCTGATTCGGATTGTAACGGTTGCCAAGCATACGTGCCACTTCCAACTTCTCTTGCTCATCCTCGATGATATGGATCCTGCCGAAAGCAATCACGCTACGAAAAAAAGTGGTGACCTACAAGGGTGGGAACAGCCATAAGCACGATCGTTTCTATGCAGACCATCACGTGAACAAGCCCGCTCCTGCAGTGCATCACAACACTCCGACGGCTCTCGGCAACAAGCCTGTTGCTCACCACAATGACAACAAGACTTGGCGCAACAATGGCCACTCAAATGCGAATGTGAACAATGGCAGAGGTCATAACGCTGGCAATGGCAATCACAATACGCCCAACCGTCAGATTGCACAAAATACTAGCGGTCACCACAGCGGTTCTGGTCACTTCGGCGGACGCAGGTAATTTCCGGAAACTCTCTATATGCGTCGAAAGAGGACTTGCGAGGAATCTCAGCAATGGGGTTCCTCGTTTTGCGTTACAGATTAAGCTGTAGATAATTCACTTAACCAAGCTTAGACAGAAACCGTTCTCTGTCAACAATGAATCTCAGGTGTGTACCCTCACCAAGTAGCACATCACCAGAATAGGCAGCTATCTTAAACTCTATTTTCTTGCCATCAACTTTAGTCACTTCGGCTGTAGCTGATACTTTATCACCAATCTTTGAGGGTTTCAGATGCGAAGATTGTATATGACCGCCAACAGTCGTGCAACCTTCTGGCAATTCATCATCGACAGCAAGCATGGCAGCATTCTCCATCAATGCCATCATGGCAGGAGTAGCCAGTACAGGCATGTCACCAGACCCCATCTGAATAGCAGTAATGGCATCAGTAACCGTCAATTCACTCGTATGTTTAAGACCAATTTCTATCATTCTTCTTAAAGTATCGTAATAATTGGGTACAAAGGTAGCACTTATTCATTGATTTTTCGTAACTTTACACGCAAATTTAATGTGTTTTGTGATATGATAGACCAGATTATCGACTTCAATAAGAGTTTCGTAGAGCAAAAAGGCTACGAGAAGTATCTGACCGACAAGTATCCCGACAAGAAACTGGCGGTACTGTCTTGTATGGACACCCGATTAACCGAACTGCTCCCTGCGGCCCTCGGTCTGAAGAACGGTGATGCCAAGATTATCAAGAACGCTGGAGGTTTGGTTATTTCGGCTTTCGACTCAGCCATGCGTAGCCTGATAGTGGCCATTTATGAACTGGGCGTACAGGAGATTATGGTGGTCGCGCACTCGCATTGCGGAGCTTGCCACATGAGTTACGACCACTTCCATCACGAGATGATTGCCCGTGGTGTGACGGATGAAACGCTCGACACCATCCGTAAGTGTGGCATTGACCTTGACCAATGGTTAGAGGGCTTCAAAGACACTCCAACATCTGTTCGCAAGACTGTTGAGACTATCAAGACCCATCCTCTTGTGCCGAAAGATATAGCGGTTCGTGGTTTTATCATTGATTCAGAGACAGGAGCATTAGAAGAAATCCAATGAAGTACATCGCCTTTATATTCATATTTGTAGCCTTGTTTTTATGCTCATGCAATAATATCAAGGTGAATGATACACTGTCCTCTGATGTGCAATCGGAAGATACGCTAAGAACCATTACGAAAGAAACGGCTTTTGAGGGTGTGAACAACTATTGCCATAGGGAAAGTGAGAGCAGAGCCAAGCATACTTGGACTCTGCCGAACGTGAGAGTTATCGACGAAGTCAATAACAACAATAAAACGATAGAATTATGAAGTACCCATGTGAGAACTGCAAGCTACGTGCTGCGTATGACAAGAACCCGAAGTCATTAATCGGGCGCTTCTGGCGTTGGCAGATCAACTTCTGTCCCAGCTGGCGAGGCTACTTTAAGTCGCTGCCACCTGAGAAACAGGAAGAGTTTCGCAAGAAGTATGATTTTTGGAAGTATCAATAATTTTAATCTGATAGGAATATGAGTTACCTCAAGACATTTTTCCGTTTGCTGTTGGGCCTGTTTATGACCTATGCAGGTTTCAGTCATCTGACATTCAACCGTCAGGAGTTTGTGGCGCAGGTGCCCACATGGCTACAATTCAGTGAAGGCTTTACCGATTTCGTGGTACTGGCATCGGGCGTAGTGGAGATTGCACTTGGCCTCGGTATGCTGCTGTTATGGAAGAAAAAGGCTGTGGTGGGTGCATTACTGGCCCTCTTCTATGTCGCCATCTTCCCTGGCAACATCAACCAGTATGTCAATCACATCGATGCCTTTGGTCTTAACACCGACAATCTGCGTCTTATCCGTCTGTTCATCCAGCCCGTCCTTATCTTCCTCGCTCTTTGGAGCACAGGTGGCTGGCAGCAGCTGAAAGAATGGTGGCTGTGCCTCACAAAGTCTAAGAATGCATAAGGTATGAGTACACTCACAACAGTTCTGGCAATATTGGTGGCCTTGGAACATCTGTACATCATGTTCCTCGAAACCATCGCGACGAGTTCTGGAAGCACATCAAGAGTGTTTGGCATAGAAGGAGCAGAAGCTTACGAAGCTGTCAATACTGATGGCCAGCGTGTGGGTGGTGCTATCATTTCCATCGATGCAGCCAGACAAAGAGGCGAACTTTCGTTCCTCTATGTGAAGGTGGGTGTGCAGAGTAAGGGTATCGGACAGAGCATCTGGAAAGCCATCGAGACATTGCATTCTGAAATAGAGGTGTGGGAAACCTGTACGCCATACTTCGACCGTCGAAACATCCACTTCTACATCAACCGTTTAGGGTTCTATGCCGTCGAGTTCTTCAATGAGCATCATCCAGACCCGCACATGCCTGAGCAGTTCTTGGACAAGCCAAGCGGCAGAGCCGAGCGTGATCAGGAGGATGGACTGTTCAAGTTTGAAAAGAGAATGAAAGAAATATGAGAAAAGCAAGTAGAGAGATGGATGCAGCCTTCGCATTAGAGGTGTTAGATAAGGCTCCATACGTGACAGTTAGCATGACCAGACCCGATGGGACTCCATACGGATTGCCTCTGTCGCTGGCTCGCACAGACGAAAAAACGTTTTATTTCCATTGTGCCATGGAGGGTGATAAACTTGATTGCATTGCACACTGTCCCACAGTATTCTTGTCGGCTGTTACCAAATGCTCGCCTACGGTTGGCCCGAAAGACGGGAGCTTTACGCTACAGTACCGATCGGCAACTGCCATCGGTAAGGCAGAGATTGTGACAGACCGTGAAGAGAAGATTACGGCATTGAGAGCCATCTGCCAGCGTTTCCTCCCTCACCACATGGACGCTTTCGATGACGCTATTGCCCGCAGCCTTGACCGTACAGCAGTAGTTCGCATCACCCTGACAGAACCTCCCGTTGGCAAACGCAAGCAGTATGACAAAGATGGTGAGGAAATGAAATGGGGACGAATGGAATAAGAAACATGAGCATAAAACTGATTATATTCGATTTTGACGGGACGCTGGGCGACACCAGACGGAACATCGTCACGACCATGCAGATGGCCATTAAGGAACTGCAACTTCCAAGCCGCACTGAGGCAGAGTGTGCAGCCACCATAGGCTTGCCGTTGGCCGGGTGCTTCAAGACGCTGTTCCCTGATATTCAGGAAGAACTCATCTTCCGATGCGCAGAGACATATCGCAGGATATTCAATGAGAATCTGCAGAAGATTACGCCAGAAGCCTTCCCAGGCGTTGTCAAGACCCTGAAAACACTGAAGGAACAAGGTTTTACGCTTACTATCGCTTCGTCCCGTTCACGCCATTCCCTCACGGAGTTGACTCACAATATGGGTATCGCCAATTACATCTCTTATTTAATAGGGGCAGATGACGTGAAGGAGGCAAAGCCCAAGCCAGAACCTGTGCTGAAGACTCTTGCTGCGATGCACTTTGATGCCAATGAAACTCTTGTTGTCGGAGATATGGCCGTTGACATTCTGATGGGAGCCAATGCTGGAGCTAAAACTTGTGGAGTGTCTTGGGGCAACGGAAGCAGAGAGGAACTTAAAAATACTGGAGCCGACTTTATCATCGATAGAATGGAGGAACTCATAAGAATAGTATGAATCCGATAGCCGTCCGACTTCTCAACCAACAGCTTGCTTCGCCTCAGTTCAGTGATCCTGCCGAGGTGGTCAGCTACATGGGTGCCATGCAGGCGCAGGAATACCGTATGATGCGGTGGGCTGTGGAGATGCGGACGCGCAAGCCATCGGCAAAGGCATTCAAACGGGCTTTCGACAGCGGGCAGATTATCCGTCTGCACCTGATGCGGGGCACGTGGCAACTAGTGGCTGCCGAGGACTACTGGATGATGATTGGCCTCTGTGCGCCCAAGGCCATCGCCGTGACGAAGGGCTGGATGAGCAGCAACAGAATCAGTATTCCTGACGAGGAACTGATGCACATCCGCGACATCCTCGCCCAGACAGCTGCTGACTTGGGGAGTGCGACGAAAGAGGATTTTGTACGTGCTTTGGCGAAGAAAGACATAAAGATGGACGACCATCGGCTGTCGTACCATATCCGCATGGCTGAAATGTCAGGAACCCTTTGCAGCGGAGAGCTGTTGCCGATGAAAGCCACATACGCGCTTATAGCCAACAAAGTCAAGCCGACGTCGCAGATGGACAAGGACGAAGCTTTGGAATATTTTACTCGCAAATACTTTCAAAGCCGTCAACCTGCCACACTGGAGGACTTCGTCTGGTGGTCAGGTTTGAACATTAGCGACTGTCGCAAGGGAATTGCACTTCTGGGCGACACTATTCATTTAGAGAAGTGGAAGGGTAGGGAGTTCTACATGACCGACGAATGTCGCACACGAGGCTTTAGGAAGGGCAAGTTTCTCCTGATTCCTCCCTACGACGAATACCTTATCAGCTACAAGTCCCGCGATGTCATGCTCCCTCCTGAGCATCGACATCATGCCCACAACAATAGCGGCATTTTCCAACCCGTCATCGCATACGACGGAACCATCTGCGGCAACTGGTCACCTTTCAAAGATGATTGTCAGGTGACTTTCTTTGAAAATGACCTTGAAACAGATGGCGTAAAGGTGTCTTGGCAGGTGTATAATGACTATAGAAAAGTCAATCGTTAATGTACGACTTCGTCGTCATGTCATAGTATAAAGCCTCCAATTCGGCTAAAGTTAGTTTCTCCAGAGAATGCTCGATGATTCTGATAAGTTCATCACGTCGTCCTTCATCGGACTGGCTAAAATGATTCATGTATGCCATAGTCTATAATATCAAGTGTTTCATGGGATGACCACCCCATTGGTTATCATTGACGTATTGGAAGCCGACGGAGGTGTACAATGCCTCGCCGACGGGATTGTCTTTGTCTACCAAGAGTCCGACACATGGTAACCCCATACGATTAGCTCGTTCCTTGGTAGCCAACAACAACTTTCGGGCAATGCCCTGACGACGATATTCAGGAAGAACGGCCAAGGAATCAAGATACAGTTCGCCTGCCTGTGTCTCATCATCCATGCCCGAATGATCTTTGCCAATATGCTCTTTGGCAGTCTCGATGAAAGCCCGACGTAACTCATGCAAACGTCCACCATCGTAGCTGACGGAGATGCCAACCACCCGATTAGCATCCAATGCCACCATTGTATTCCGATAGCTGTACTGCGAATTCTCATGCTCAACAAGCATCGTCATCATTCTGCAGAAGTCCTCCAGTCCGTAGCCCTCTCCACAGAAATACAGACAACAGTCATCCGTCATGGCTGTCATTATCAGGCGGGCTATCTCTGCTGCCTGGCTCTTGCTTGCTTCTCGAACCTCTATCATTCCTTCTTTTTCTTAGCGTTGGCATTGAGTTTCATGATATCCCCCCAGCGAGTGGTAGGATTGGGACTCTTGAAATCGTGCTTGATAGCATTGGCGAAGACATCGGCCTTACCTTTGCCGTCTTTCTTGGTGTACTGTTGCGCTCCGATTACAATTGTTTCAGAACCATGCATGCGGTTGATACGGTCCACGACTTTATCAAGGCGGCGCATCTTTTGTATTTGTTCCGCATTCACATCGAAGAGGTCTTGCTGGATAGAACTATCGGGCGATATACCCATAACGATGACCCCAGCCTTCTTGTATTGATAGCCTTGGATGAACATTCGCTTCAGCACTTCACTGGCGGCTTGCACAATGGGGACGGTGCTGCTTGTGGGAGTAACGAGCCGTGTTTCTTGGAAATTCCAATATTGTGCCAGGTCTTCACGAAAGGCATTCTTGCTTAGGCAAGCGTCCCTTTGGGCCGAGCGGGTGTTGATGAACACACCGACAATGTTTGCAACCGTATTCTGCATCCTCAGTTTTTCTGCACAGCGACTGGCATAGTTGGCCACGTGGGTACGTAGCGTTTCAAAGTCACTAATCATTCCATTGAATGAGCGACTGGTGCAGATGCTTTTTTTCTTGGCCAACTGTTCATTCGGCACAGCATCCTCACCGTTCAGTTCCTGCCAAGTGCGGACGATGTTGATGTTATTGAATGTCAGCCGAACCCAGTCATTGTGATGCTTGGCGAAATCGAGCGCGGTCTTACAACCGAGGGCCTGAAGCTTTGCTGAGTAACGACGACCAATGCCCCAAACATCCTCTATTGGGCACCATTCGAGTGCCTTTTCTCGTTTGTAGTCCGTATCAATCATGCAGCAGTGTTTATACACCTCGAACTTCTTGGCGAGTTTCGAGGCAATCTTGGCCAAAGTCTTGTTGGGAGCCAGTCCGATGCTGATAGGCAGGCCCACTTCACGCTTAACACGTTTATGCAGGTTCTCGCCCCACGTCTGCAATTTATCCAATTCAATGCCATCAAGATACATGAAACACTCGTCAATTGAGTAGCGGAAATACGCTGGCGTTTCCTGGCGGATGATACTTACTACACGACCAGTCAGCTCACCATATAGTTCATAGTTTGAGGAGAAGACGGCAATCTTCTGTCCGGGGAAATGTTGCGCGAGTTGGAAATACGGTGTACCTTCCTTGATGCCCATCTTTTTGGCCTCATTGCTACGCGCCACTATGCAACCGTCATTATTCGAGAGCACCACGCATGGAACTCCCTGTAAATCAGGCCTAAATACCCTCTCGCAGCTTACGTAGCAATTATCAAGATCGGCTATTCCGTACATATCTCCACATTGTCTATTTCGTCTTCATCTTCCAATGTTACTGTATATTTCTCATTATGCTTTTCAACTCTTTCTTTGAATAAATCCAGCTGACCCGGCTCTTGGTATCGACGTTTTTCAAGTCCCCTTATCAATCTACCAGGAACAGAACGCTGCCAAGTAACAAACCAGCTAAGAAACTTATTGATATCATCCTCATTAGTCAAATCATAAGTCTCATGAATCTTATTGCATGGATTCAGAAGGAGTGTTCTAAGATTTCGGGAGATCTTTAATGATGACTTCCACTCCTTTTTATCTTTTGCGTATTTCAATTGCAATTCTGTTTTGATAGATTTGACCCGTTGATTCGCTTCAGCTGTTATTTCGTTTAATCTCTTCTTAAAAGCTCTATCTTTCACTATCACTTCACCTTCGTTTATCCTTTTTTGGATAATACTATTGAGATTACGATAATTATTTATCAAATAGAATCTCGCCCTTTTGTCCTTAGTAATTGATTTTATGGCCAACTTCATCAATCGTCCAATGGGTGTTCTTCTGATGGCAAAATCCCAAAGCAACTGTTTCATCTCCCATTTGTTTTCAATGCTCACATACCCCATCTCATTGAGAGTATTCAAATCATCTTTGATAATCTCAGGATCAATGTACTCTTCTGGAGCAGAATCAGAGGTGTTGTCAAGAAATGGTAAGATTTCTTCATCTTCATATCCAGGGAATGTAAGAGACAACCATTCTTGTTTTTGTTTGATCCAATTTCTGATGGTATCAATCAATAACTGCGCCTGGGGTTTGTTGGCACAAAAGTGCTCTATATATGACTCTTGAAAGTCAAATAATGCTTCATGAAAAATTACGCTCAGCATATCATCATCAAGTGTGGGATTTGCCTGTCTTCTTGGAGGTAACCCGCCTTCATCATATGGGAACATAATGCCAACAGATAACAGTTGCTGCCTTACAAAAGATTTAGCAAAAAGCTTAATTTCTTTTCCATCTTGGTTTATCATCACAAGCATAAACCTGTTACCGTAACATCGAAGTAAATCGATGAGATATTCACGACAATCCCAGTAACTTTTCATCATATTCTCTCAAAGGTTCTTATCAAATGTACAACGACACCCCAAACCTCGAAATATTCAGGTGTGTCAATCTTGAATACCGGGTATTCGTCATTGGCAGGACGCAGTTCGATATAGCCATCGTTCTTATGGGTCAGATCCAGATACTTCATTGTGAAGCCTTCGCCTCCCCACCATGCTACGACGATTGAACCATCGCGTGGCTCTACAGCCCTGTCAATAATCACACGGTCGCCATCAAAGATGCCAGCGTCTTTCATTGAATCACCTTCAACATCACCATAAAAGGATGCTTCAGGATGTTTGATATAGTCACGGTTGAAGTCCAGCGTCTCATGTGAATAGTCATCTGTCAAAATGGGGAAACCTGCTGCAACTCCAGCATGTTCCAACTCCAACTTGGTGTCGAATACACCTCTCACTATCTTGATGTTACCCATCTCTAAATCCTAATTATTCTCAAAACTTGCTACAAAGATAGTGATTTTACGCTGATAATTGGTAATTTTGCAACAAAAAGTTGCGAAAATGGGCTGCATCTCAGCAAAAAGCAAGCTTTCTGCATTCGATTTGCACCATCTTTGTCACCATATTTAAATGTATTTATGCAAAAGAGAATTTAAAAACAAATAATATGAAAAGTTTTAAGTCAACAGCGTGGCTACTGCCACAACCAGTGCTGATTATCGGCACTTACGACAAAGAAGGTAAACCCAACGCCATGAATGCCGCTTGGGGAGGTCAGTGGGATATGCATGAGATTATGATCTCACTTGGTTCACATCAGACGACGGACAACCTTGCCGTTAATCCTGAGTTCACAGTTACATTCGCAACTGCTGACACTTTAGTAGCATCTGACTATGTGGGCATCGCCAGTGGCAGGAACACCCCTGACAAGATGCAGAAAACGGGTTGGACTATCGAGAAGGCTCCCAATGTGAATGCGCCAGTGTTCAAGGAGTTCCCTATGACGCTTGAGTGCCGTGTGAAGCAGAAGATTGACGAGAGCGAGACTGGCTATTACCTCGTAGCTGAAATAGTTAACATTCTCTGTGATGAAAAGTATCTGGCAGAAGACGGCAAACCCAATGTAGAGAAGATGAATTTGATCACGTTCGATCCTGTTCATCATACCTACATCCAGCTGGGTAAAGCCGTTGGCAATGCTTTCGCTGACGGCAAACAATTGAAATGACGCTAACGTCTACCATATTGAAGATATTTAAGAAAGTGTTATGAAACTGTTATTATCCTTATTATTGACTGTGGCCAGTCTTTCAGCTTTTGCACAGCAAACAATTAAAATTTCAGGCAGAGTCACCGATTTCAATGACAAGCCTATCAGTAATTGTACTGTCATGCTCATGGATGGGCGCTTTAATGCAATTGACAGTGTAGTAACCGACAGTGTTGGATTCTATCTGATGAACGACATTAAACCAGGGAAATACATGGCTCTTACTGCTATCAAGTGGGATGAGTATGTAAGATTCAGCAAACTTCCTGAACAAGATCGACGACTGGAATTCTGGGCTTGGAATATCATTGCCGACAAGGACTTGACCATCAATCCTCGCTACCATAGGCTTGAACTGTATGGCACGACAGCATTCTGCCCTACAGGAACTAATGCCCTGATGGTTTATACCCGTCCGATGAGTGCAACAGAGGCTATGAAATACGATGAGAAACTCTACCGAGATAATAACAATGGAGTAATAGACTATTCTGTGAAACTCGAAGATTTTCAGGTTCAAGCATTCATCGATGACAAGGAGGTTAAGATTCGTCATATCGAAAATATGACAGAACAATATGACAATCAGAAAATGGGTGCATTCATTTTGATGCTAGACTATAATGTCCGTCATGATGACAGATTCGTTCATAAAATTCGCATAACTGCAGAAAATGTAAAATACCACGAGAGGGGCGAGAATATCTGCTTCTTTCAAAATTCAGATTCTCAATAGCTGACACAGAAGGGCTCTGAGCCAAGAACTTTGTGGCTGTATAACAAATAATAACATGACTTATGAAAAAGTTTTTTTCAGCATTTGCAGCGCTGGCCGCCTGCAACAGTAATGAACCAAAGGCAGAAAACACAGCAACAAATGACGGCCAAGCCGAATAACGGAATAGAGGATTATGGAAAGTATCATCACGAGAGAGGCAGCGTGGGAGCTGCTGAGAAAGTATAATAAAGACCCGTTTCACCTGCAGCATGCACTGACGGTGGAAGGTGTCATGCGCTGGTATGCCGAGCAACTTGGGTTCGCCAGTGAAGTGGACTTCTGGGGAATGGTCGGGCTGCTGCACGACATCGACTTTGAACTATATCCCGAGGAACATTGCATCAAAGCCCCGGAACTGCTGCGAGAAGGAGGCGTTGGCGAGGAAATGATCCATGCCATTTGCAGCCACGGCTATGGCATAACCGTAGATGTGAAGCCAGAGCACCTGATGGAAAAAGTGCTCTTCGCTACCGATGAACTTACCGGACTCATTTGGGCTGCTGCCCTGATGCGCCCTTCGAAGAGCGTTCAGGACATGGAACTGAAGTCGCTCAAGAAGAAGTACAAGTCAAAGGGCTTTGCCGCAGGCTGTTCTCGTGAGGTCATTGAACAGGGAGCGGAAATGCTAGGATGGCCATTGGATGAGGTGCTGCAAAAGACCCTTGATGCCATGAGGGACTGTGAGGCCCGTGTAGCAAGCGAGATGGAGGGAATTTAAATACATTTTTTGAAATCAAATAAGAAGATGAAAGAGATCAACTACAAAGACTTGAAGTTCAATCCGTTCAACCTCATTGGTGGTGAATGGATGCTGATAACGGCTGGCGATGAGCACAGCTGCAACACGATGACGGCCTCTTGGGGGCATCTGGGTTGCCTGTGGGGTAACAACGATCCTTCGGCAGTGGTTTACATTCGTGAGTCGCGTTATACCAAGGAGTTTGTGGACGAAGAGCCTTATTTCTCGCTCTGTGTCATGGACAAGTCGTTCAAGAAGCAGATGGCCTATCTGGGCAGCACGTCAGGACGTGACGAGGACAAGATAGCCAAGGCTGGACTCACGCCCGTCTATGCCGATAACACTGTCTATTTCGAGGAAGCCAAGCTGGTGCTCGTCTGCAAGAAGGTCTATACCGCAGAAATCCAGCCAAGTGACATCATCTATCAGGAAACCATCGACAAGAGTTATCCGCAGGGCGACTATCACACCATGTATGTGGGTAAGATCGAGAAGGTGCTGGTGAGGGATGATGAGTATCTGAAATAATAGATAAATAAATCGGAATTTAACTGCTCAATGAGACAAAGAAGCATTTTGGCACTAATAGCAATAGTAACACTTCTCAATGGATGCAAAAGTTATAACCATATCCTTGAGAACATTTACGATAAAGACCAGTCAGTCCGTGAGTGGACTGTTGGCATGGCGTCTCTCTCTGCTGATGAAATCGCAGAGTATTCCTATGAAATGACGCGGACAGATTCGTTGAATCAGACCACAGTCTTTGATATTCTTGATAAAGAAGGTTGGCCATCCCATTTGTCGGACAAGGCGAATCGTGCGATTTGGCTCGTTATTGACCACTCCGATGCTTCAAACCGCATCAAATATCTTGACCTCGTGAAAGTAAAGGCGGAGGAAGGAGTTCTCAGTAAATCAGACTATGCGATTCTGAAAGACAGAACACTTATGGAGAATGGCTTAGCGCAGATGTATGGGACACAAATCAAGATGGCTGCAACGGTCATAGACGAAGATATTACCATGCAGCTGTATTTATGGCCTGTGACGGATGCCACCGCACTTGATAGCCTGCGAAATACTGTAGGCTTATCCCCAATTGAGGAGTATCTGAAAACCAGTAGCGATGCAGTAGGACACGTTATTGTGTGGGACAGGACGAAAACTGTAGAGGATTTTTGACTACAACTAAATTCCAATTTAGATATGAGATTATATAAACAGACAAAACGTTTCCTGCTTCTGCTGGCAATGCTGTCAGCAGAGAGTTTTGCAGATGCACAGATTAAAGTTGAAGCATCAGAAACAGTAGAATTGATGTCCATTATTTCACGCACGGCCGGTTTTCCTGAGTATTGCATGGATAATGGCGGGCAATACACAAGCGACACGGAGACATGGTTTTCCGCGTATGGACAGCACCCGACTGTCGCATATGTCAAAGAACTGCGGAAAAATTGTGGCATATCCTACGATGCAGTAATGTCGATGGCCGTCCATCTTAACACTGACGGGCAGAAGGTGTCATTCACAGGAGAAAAGAGTGACCTCGAAAAGCGTTGGCAGAAGGTGGAAATTGATACATTCCTCGTCCGGCTCAATCAGTTCTATTCCGATACCCGCTTCCACGAATTTTACAAGCAGCACCAGACTTTCTACGAGTCCGTACTTCAGGCATACGAGGAGAACGTGATGAAGTATTTTCACCAAGATTGGTATCCCCAGTTCTATGGAACGGAACCGACAGAACAGTTCCGTATCATCATTGGTTTTACCAATGGGGGTGGAAACTATGGCACAAACAGGCAAATGATAGGCAAGCCTAAAGAAATTTTCGCCATCTGCGGTTACTATACAGACGAAACTATGAACAGTCCTTTTGAAAATGGAATGGACTATGCCTCGACACTTATTCATGAATTCAACCATTCATTTGTCAACTCCTTGTACGATACAAATGCCGTTCATCTTAACAGCATCGGTAAAACACTGTTAGGCCGACATTATCGCGGCATGAGTAGTCAAGCCTACGGAGACGCCGCTACGGTCATCAACGAGAGTGTCGTCCGTGCAGCAGTCATCATCTATATGCAGGAGAACGGCTTCGCTTATGACCAGGTAAAAAAAGAAATGTGCGCTCAGGTAGGAAGAGACTTCCTCTGGATGCCAGAACTAGTTACCACCTTACGTTATTACTCCAAGCACCGAAATCGTTATAAAACATTGGACAACTATTACCCCGAAATAGCCAAGTGCCTGAAGAAATATCTGAAAGAAGAAATGAAAAGAATAGAAAAATCATTATAACACTTATAAGACGAGGGTACTTTAGTATAAGTTAAATTCCAATTTATCTGCATAAAAAATATGTACAGTTTAAACTACAAAGTAACAACTAGCACCTGCGACAGCGAAGGAAAACTGAAACTCTATTCAGCTCTCCAGATGATGCAGGACTGCTCAGAGATGTGGATCGACAGCGAGCCGGAAGTCAAGGACTACTTCTTGCAGCAGAATATGGCGCAGCTGTTGGCTACACGCCAGGTTGAGGTTATCCGTGTGCCTGACTACAAAGAGGAACTGACGGTGACGACCTCCGTCTATGGCATGAAGCCCATGTTCGGATTCCGCAATACGTTCATCTACGATGCCCAAGGGAATCCCTGCTACAAGACGTGGAGTATGGGCGCGTTCGTTGACAAGGTGGCTGGAAAGCTGAAACGTGTGGACGATGCGACCATACAATCAATGAAGCTGGAACCGCAGCTGGAGATGAACTACAAAGACCGCCGAATTATTCTGCCAAAGACAGATGGTGAAGTGCTGGAGCCGATTAAGGTGCTTCGTGCCGACATCGATTACAACAAACATCTGAACAATGCCAACTATGTTCGTATGGCGATGGAACTGTTGCCAGAGGATTTTTTGGTAAGCGGCTTACGGGTAGAATATCGGGTAGCAGCCAAGCTTGGTGATAGTCTGACTCCTACTATTTACAAAACAGCTGACGGCATCATCGTTTCCCTGTCTATAGGGAGTGAGGTAAGTGCCATCATTGAGTTTACATAACCTATGCCCAAGGAACGGAACAAGGCAGACGGCTATCGTGAGAAAGCTTACGAGGGCGACACCAAGTCGATGAATAACCTTGGAGTCTGCTACGAACGTGGCACTGGCGTAAAGGTCAGCCTTGAACTGGCGTTCGAATGGTATATGAAGGCTGCGGAATTGGGCGATGTCTATGGCTGCTTCAATGTTGGTGAGTGCTACTATCACGGCAAGGGCGTGAAGCAGGATGCAGTAAAGGCCTTCGAATGGTACATGAAAGCCGCTGACAAGGGTGACATGCAGTCGCAGGTTAACGTGGCCAATGCCTACTACCTTGGCGATGGTACTGAGCAGGATCATGCAAAAGCCTTCCTTTGGTACAGGGAGGCAGCCTTCCAAGGCCATGTGCAGAGTCAGAAGAACTGCGGTGCAGCTTTTTGGAATGGCGACGGTGTAGAGAAAGACCTGTCGGAGTGTGTCTTCTGGTATGAGTTGGCGGCCAATGGTGGCGATGCCCAGGCACAGTTCGCCACAGGCTGGTTTCTGATGACTGGAACTGGTGTCCCACAGGACGAGCGCAAGGGCTTGAAGTGGATTCACAAGGCCACCTTCCAAGGCTATCAGCCCGCAATAGACTATTGTAAGGAACATGGTTATAAATGGTATTGAAAGTATGATAACTATCGACACGACAAACATGTGTTCGCACCTGCAGAAAAAGCTGTTTGAAGAAAATGGTATCTATCATTCTCTTTGGATAGCTATGCAGGATGATCCAGAACTGACTGCAGTTGTCCGTTCTCGCCAGCTACATATCTATCGCAATGGCAAAAAGGTATTGGTTCTGGCTGGTAAGTCTGTACCAAAGATTATCAGAGAGGACTCGATTTGTGAACTTTTGCAAGTTGAACGAATCAAGTGGATGGAGCAACGCTTCAATAACGCCTTGGCTGCCATCAAAGATGAGTCTGCTGCTTCGTTGAAGACTATCAAAGAGGATGTTGCCGAACTCAGCAAATACTATGGCAGTGAATTGTGGAAACAGGACTTTGCTGCTGATGAAGCAGGGAATCTTCCCCCAGACCTCAAACGCGGAGTACTATCAGAAGATGGTATTTGGAATCTGCTCTCTGACTATCGTGTTATTCAAAAGAAGAAGCAATGAAGAAACGAAAAATCAAGTATTCGGCAATAATCTTCCTCTGCTGGTTTGTACTTTTGGTCTTGCTGGTGGATGGAGTCCTGAAGTTCCAGACATTGGTTGACTATTTCGGGTCGTATGCATTGGTAGAGGTCGCATTGCTGCTGTTGGTTCTTCTACCAACACTTGCAGTTTACGCATTTACAAAAGAAAAAAAGTGATGGCAAATGCTCTGTTATATTATCTTATATTCATCAATGTCGTGACCTTCCTGGTCTATGGCATTGATAAGTGGAAGGCTAAGCAAGGCAGCTGGCGCATATCGGAAACAACTTTGCTGATACTTGCTGTTTTCGGCGGTAGCATCGGGGCTTTGCTTGGCATGAAGGTTTGGCATCATAAGACGATGCATAAGAAGTTCAAGTATGGACTTCCCCTGATTCTCTTGGCACAGATAGCACTTATTTATTTCATCTGCAACTTTTCGCATCGTTCTTACGTCTAACAGATAGAGATTGAAAGAGAACGAACATGAAGCTATTAGGAAACATCATCTGGTTGATCTTTGGCGGGCTGCATACTGCCATTGAGTATTTCATCGCAGGACTGGTTCTGATGATAACCATCATCGGTATCCCGTTCGGTTTGCAGAGCATGAAGTTAGGCGTGCTGGCCATCTGGCCGTTCGGTTCGAAGGTAAAGTGGAAGGAATCGCAGCCTGGCTGCCTGAGCATGTTCATGAATGTGCTGTGGTTCTTTGTTGGCGGCATCTGGATCTGCCTCACTCATATCTTCTACGGCCTGCTGCTCTGCATCACCATCATCGGTATCCCCTTGGGAAAGATGCACTTCCGGCTGGCAAAGCTGGCCCTGTCACCATTCGGAATGGAAGTCATATAGCCCATGAACAAAGACGAGAAACGTGAACTGCGGCGCAAGCGGCTGATGGAGAACAAGGCCTATCAGACGATGAACGGCCTGACACGCTACATGGATCGATACTATCTCGATGCACTTATTGGCATCATTCCTGGCTGGGGTGATGCCATTGCCTTGCTCAGTGTCGTGCCGTTCGTTTATTTCTCATCGAGAGTCATCAAGAGCATCCCTCTGACACTGGCCGTCTTGAACAATGCCCTCCGCGACGTGCTGATGGGCATGATACCGTTCTTTGTTGGCGACGTTATCGACTTTTTCCATCGTGCCAACATCCAGAACATGCAGATGATTCAGGGCTTCGTTGACGGTGACGAGACCATCATCAAACAAGTAAACCAAAGAGCCTGGCAGTCAGCCATCGTTCTCATCGTACTGCTCTTGTTCATAGCCCTGATGATATGGGCACTCGTCTGCTTCGGCAGCTACCTGTATTCATTGGTAACATCCATCTTCCTATAAGAAAATATTGGCTTACAAAGCCCCTTGGAATCCCTTATAAATAGGGAAAACTTTGCTGCCGCCCAGGCTGCAGTGGAGGAGTAATTATCACTCTGATATAAAGAGAAGGGACTTGTCCGTATGGGCAGGTTCCTTTATAGCCCTCAAAGATGAAGATGAATAACCTATCTTCCTTTCCTATACTCTCTCGGATTTTCGCCCTTCATCCTTGTGAAGAAACGGGTGAACGAAGCAGTCTCAGAAAAGTGCAGGCGGACGGCAATATCTGAGATGGGGAGTGAGGTCTGCTGCAGCAGATAGGAAGCCTCCATCAAGAGCATCTGGTTGATATAGTCTACGACGGTGCGACCGGAGATGTCGCGGACAATCTGTGAGAGATAGCGCGGCGTGATGCAGAGTTGTGAGGCATAGAAGGCGACGTCGTGGTGCTCGGTGAAGTGGATGGGCACAAGACGAAGGAAATCGAAAAACAGTTCCTCAATGCGTTTGGGGAATCGGCGGTTGCAGATGGTACGTTCCTGGATGGCATTCAGTTCAAGCAAGAACAAACCATATGTTGTCCGGAGACTTTCGCTGCGGAAAGGGTGGTCGGGCGAAAAGAGATAGCGGCGGATGATGCCCATTAGTTCCATGAGGTTTTGAAGGTCGACTTCCGCGAGGGTCAAACGCGATTCACTCAGTTCTACTGCCGGAAGATAGGCAGCACGGATGGCGTTGCGCAAGGTGGGTGATTCGAAGGCAAAATCCTTGTCGGCAACGAGGCAGATACCGCGATAATCGTCTGAAATGCTGAGGACACTTACCGTAGCCCCTGGCGTATATATTATAAGGTCGTCCTTGGTGTAGTGAACCTCGCGACCATTGAATAGCATCGTCATCCATCCATGCAGCACGATGGTGTAGCCGTAGGCGGCAATGGTTCCCGGCAATGCATTGGTTTCCACTAATGAATTGTGGGAATCCGTATCTACAATCAGCAGTTTCCCGTCCCAGTCAGGAATGGTGTCGTGGCCGTATTGCCACATCCAGGTGGCTTCCAATCTGAACATATTGCAGTCAATTGATGGTTTGCGGGTGCAAATATACAAAAAAAATACGAGTTATTTCCGTTTCAATCAATTTTTCTTCCGTTTAGGTTTGCAATTGAATGAGTAAATATGTGTAACTTTGCCTCTCAATAATTATCAAACATTAATATTCACCTAAAATTGAAACAGATTATGACAAAAGAAGAAGCATTGAAGCAGTTTGCCAATCTCGGCGCTGTATGGTTTGGAAACAGTAAGCAACATTTTGCATTCTCAGCATACTGCCGTCTGCAGGGCTGGAACAAGTTGGCTGACAAGTGGAAGGAAGAGGCTGAGGAAGAGTGGGAAGAGGCTGAGGAGGTGCTCCAGCGTCTGGTAGAGCTGGGTTGCAAGCCTGCTGACCTGCAGGAAGCTATGAAGACCATCGAGTTCCCCTTCTGCGACGACCCAAAGCAGCAGATTGAGGGTGACTACGAGCCAACGGCAATCCAGCAGCTGAGCGAACTGGCAGAAGCTTTCAACGATGACTATCCTACAAAGAAGCTCATCCTGAAGTGGATTGACGACGAGAAGGATCACATGGCTTGGGAGGCTCAGTACCTGAACTACATCGAAAAACTGGGCTACGAGAATTTCCTCACAGCTATGATGTAAACTCCAGAAACTACTAAAAATAGTTATTTCACACACAAAAAATCAAATTATGGAAGGAATACAGAAGGTTTTCGATTTTCTGCAGAAAGCAGGAACATTCTATCTGGCAACAGTAGAAGGCGATCAGCCACGTGTACGTCCTTATGGAGCAATGCTGTTTTTTGAAGGCAAAATCTACATCATGGCTTTCGGCAAGACCAATGCCACCCGTCAGATTGCCGACAACCAGAAAGCTGAGATTTGTGCCTTCAAGGGTCAGACGCTGCGCATCGAGTGCAAACTGGTAGAGGACAACCGCCAGGAGGTAGGCAAGGCTCTCGTTGATAAGATGCCTGTGCTGAAGGATGCCCTTGGCGAGAACGGTGAGAATGGCGTGATGTACTATTTGAAGGATGCCAAGGCTGACTTCTTCAAGATGATGGAGTTGGTAGAAACAATCACATTCTAAGTTATAAGCATTATGAAAGAAAAGGTATTACAAGCTATGCGCGAGGCTGGCAAGCCTGTTTCAGCAGGTGACGTGACCAAGGCACTGGGAGCCGACCGCAAGGAAGTAGATAAGGCTTTTGCCGAGTTGAAAAAGGAGGGTGCTATTGTGTCGCCCGTTCGCTGCAAATGGCAGCCAGCTTGATAATCTCATGGCATCGATAGGTGCATCTGCACCGCGACGCAAATAACTTTTTTCTTCGGGCGGCAAGCAAGGTGACTGAGCCTTTGGGCTGAAAGACACCGATACTTGCCGTCCCTTTTTTTAACCCTATATACAAGATGATGACTAATTACGATTTTTACGCTATATTTGTGGGCTGTGGTCACGGCTGTGACCTTGCTGCCCGTATTCTGGGCAAGGCTGGCAAAAAAGTTGCAGCTGTTGAGCGCGACTTGTGGTTTGGAACCTGTACCAACTACGGCTGTAACGCCAAGATCATGCTTGACGGGCCCTTCGAGCTCACCACCGCTATGGAGAACTATCTCAAGGTGGGCGTGTTTGACAAAGTGCCTGAGATTAACTGGGAGAAACTGATGCAGTACAAAATTCCCTTCATCGATGCCTACAAAGCTGTGGCAAAGCCCATGATGGAGCAAAGCGGCTGCACCTGTATTCAAGGCCATGGCTGCCTGAAAGATGCCCATACCGTTGTAGTCGATGGCAAGGAATATACTGCTGAGTACATTATCCTCGGCCCTGGTCAGCGTGACGACAAGCTCGACATTCCCGGCAAGGAATATATCTGCGGCAGTCGCGACATGCTCAGCCTCGAAAAGATGCCCCAACGCATCGTGTTCATCGGTGGCGGTATCATTTCGATGGAGTTTGCCTCGATGGCTATTGACATGGGCCGACAGGTAACCGTCATCGACCACGGTGACCATACCCTGAAAGCATATCCCAGAGAATATGTCGATGAGGTGGTAGCCCGCATGGAGAAGAAGGGCGCTCAGTTCAAATACTGTGAAGATGTTTGCGCCATAGAGAAGACCGCCACAGGACTGCTTGTGAAGACTCAGAAGGGATTTGAGGTGGAGGCCGACTATGTGCTTCAAGCCACGGGTCGCCCTGTGAACTACGAGGACATGGGTCTCGAAGCTCTTGGCATCGAGGCCGGCCCGCGAGGCATCAAGGTGGATGACCATATGCGTACCTCAGTTAAGAACATCTTTGCCACAGGTGATGCCGTCGATAAACGCATCCCCAAACTGACACCTACGGCCTTTTTCGAGAGCCAGTATATCGCCGACCTGCTGTTAGGCAAGACCACCTCCCCCATCTGCTATCCTGCCGTACCCAACCTTGTGTTTACTTTTCCTCGTATTGCTCAGGTTGGTATCAGTCTCGACGAAGCCCGCAAGGAAGACAAGTATCGCGTGGCAGATGTGCCTTACGGACAGGCCTTCCTATTTAATACGCACAATGAGGCAGAAGCCAAGATCGCATTTATCTTCGACAAAGAGAGCAACCTGCTTGTGGGTGCTGCCGCCATCGGTTCGGATGCAGGGGCATGGATTGATGTTCTTTCACTCGTCATCTTCAACAAGATGACTCGCGACCAGTTCGCCCATTACATCTATGCCTTCCCCACCACTACCTGTGGTCCGCTGATGATGCTCGGACAAGTCTGGTAAGCCGTCACAGGAAAAAGAGATGAAGAAAGCTGTCTTTTTATTTTGCTGTCTGTTGGTGATGCTGCCGATATGTGGTAACAATGTGGCAGACTATCCAAAAGTTTCAGAAAATGCCCAGACCGATTGGTTCCCGTTAAGTGAGGCCACGATCTGCACCGATGCGGGTGATTATAAAGTGGTGAGCATTGCCGCACAGATGCTGGCAGACGATGTGGAACGGGTAACGTCAGCCCGTTCCACTATAGTATCGGCAACGTCCTTTAAGAAACTACCTCATGGAGCAACGGTTGTCGCTGGCACTGTAGGCCACAGCCGCATCATCGATGAGTTGGTCAGACAGAAGGCTATTGATGTGTCAGCCATCAAAGGCAAATGGGAATCGTATATCATCACTACCGTCAACCGTCCCAGACAAGGGCAACTTTTTGTCATTGCAGGAAGCGACCGGCGAGGAACAGCTTTCGGCTTGACAACACTGGGCGAGGCCATCGGTGTGTCACCCTGGTACTGGTGGGCTGACGTTACGCCTACCAAGAAGAAAACGCTCTATATTGAGCCTGGCACATTCGTCCAGGGGGAGCCTTCTGTGCAGTATCGAGGTATCTTCATCAATGATGAGCGCTTTGGTGGCTGGGCACGATGGGCAGAACTGAAACACGGCAAGGTTGGGCCTGAGACATACAAGCGCGTGTTTGAACTACTGTTGCGCCTGAAAGCTAACTATCTCTGGCCCGCCATGCATCCAGGAACGCAGGCTTTCAATGACGATCCAGAAAATGCACGACTCGCTGATGACTATGCCATAGTGATGGGCTCATCGCATTGCGAGCAGATGCTGCGTAATAATGAAGGTGAGTGGAAAGCTGTGAATGAGCGAGCAAAGAGTCAAGCTCGCTTGGACTCTGTCGAGCGTGAACAGCTTCGACCTATGGTCAAAGCAGTGGAACAGAAGCATCCTGGCACTTTGGGCGACTTCAACTATATCACCAATCGCCAGACGATGCAGAACTACTGGGAGACACGCATAAAAACCAACGGACGATACGAGAACACCTATACACTCGGTCTGCGTGGCATCCACGACTATCCGATGGAAGGCGCCAACACAACGGCCGAGCGTGTGGCGCTGATGCAACAGGCCATCAATGACCAGCGCGATATGCTGCGGCGCAACATCAAGAAGCCTTTGGAAGCGATTCCGCAGGTGCTCTGCACCTATGAAGAGGTGCTTGAGGCCTATCATAACGGACTAAAAGTGCCAGAGGATGTAACATTGCTCTGGAGTGACGACAAACACGGCTACTGCCGCAACCTCTGCAATCCTGAAGAGATGAAGCGCAAAGGCGGTGCAGGCATCTATTATCACCTCTCCTATCACGGGGACCCCGCCAGTTGGATTTGGCTCAGTCCTCTATCTACCTCTTTCCTTTCAGCAGAACTTACGAAGGCCTATACATATGGTGCCCGCAAGATTTGGGTGTTCAACGTGGGCGACATCAAACCAGCCGAGAAGGAAATCTCATTTGTGATGGATCTGGCTTGGGATATCAATCGCTGGAAGCCCTCCGAGGCTCACAACTATATCAAGTTTTGGGCTGCGAAGACCTTCGGCAACGAGGTAGCACAAGAGATTGCCGATATTCAGACAGGCTACTATCGCTTGCAGGCGGCAGGAAAGGATGCACACGTGTGGTTCGTCGATTACAGCGCAGAGCAGATTGAGCAGCGCATCGCGGAGTGGCGCGCCCTAAAAGCACATGCTACAGAACTGGCTTCCCGCATCCCGGAATCACTGAAGAATGCCTACTTCGAACTCGTCAGTTATCCCGTCTGTGGTGCTGCGACGATCAACGAGTACCAGTTATTAGCGCGTCGCAGTATGGTAAGAGCAACAGCCGGCGATAGTATCGGAGCGATGGCAGATGCCAACAGAGTGAAGCTGATGTTCGACAGTCTCAATGAGTCGACGCGTCATTACAATGAGGATATCCTTGATGGGAAATGGCAGCAATTCTTCAACTGGCAACCCTACCATTGGTTCCGCTCTGAAAAGATAGAGCAGCCTGTGGCCACACCCGAACTGATAACGCAGGCGAAAAACACTCCTCAAGCACGTTTCCTCTCTGTCAGCGAAACCTTATCAAGCAAGGGTGTCATTATTAATAGTGATACCGATGTAGAGATGCCTTTATGGATAGAGGCGCTTACACCTATCCGCAATTTCTCGAAAGAAGCAAAGGACAACGAGTTCTGCCAGGTAAAAACAGAGAATGACAGCTATGTGGCCTCAGCAACACCTATTAATAATGTATGGCATGCGCCCTACGTCGGACCGATGTGGAGCCGTGTAGGAACGATACACCTCAAGAAGGGCGAGAATCATCTATGCATCACCGATCTGAAGGCCGATGCCCGCATCGACCAGATTTTCCTCGGGCTCTATCCGCCGTTCGTCAAGGAGCCTCGTCAGCGCATTCCTGCTTCGCACTATCAGAACAAACAAGGAGGTATCCAGCGCATAGAAGGCTTGGGATATACCGATGGCGTACTGGTTCTGCCATTCGACACACCGTCGTATCAACAGGAGAACATAAAGGCAGCTCCATACACAGAATATGAGCTCGACTTGCAGGCTGACGATGCCACTATAGAGATCCGCACGCTGCCCACGCTGCATGTGTATGACGGCAGGGACATCCGCTATGCCGTTCAGTTAGGTGATTCTGCTCCCACCATCTTCTCTATTCACGAGGGCGATTTCACAGCCGAGTGGCGCTGGAATGTGCTTCGCGGCTATGCCTCACGCACCATCCCCGTCTCAGAGACTGGTCATCAGCGGCTACGTATCTATCTCCTCGACCCTGGCATCGTGCTACAAGAAGTATTGATTCATGCTCAGAAATAAGAACTCATGGAGAAAAGATTCTTTTTTGCTATAGTCATCACGCTCTTTTTTGCATCTGCCCTGCAGTTGTTCGCTCAGAACCGACAGTATCTGCATGAAGGATGGACATTTGGTGAGGCGCGTTTCCCTAACCGCTATCCTGCTCAGGTACCCGGCGTGGTGCATACCGACTTGCTGCGTCAGGGACTTATCGACGACCCTTATATCGGGTTGAACGAACGGAAGGTGCAATGGGTGGACAAGGAGGACTGGGTCTATGAGACGACATTCCGTGCTGATGAGGCTATTCTTGAAGACGAGCATATCGACCTGTGTTTCGACGGACTGGACACCTACGCTGATGTATTCTTGAACGGCTCGAAGATTTTGGAGGCCGACAATATGTTCCGCCGCTGGCGCATCAGCGTGAAGCCGCAGGTCAAGGCGGGCGATAATGTGCTGCGTGCCTATTTCCATTCACCCGTAAAAGTGGATATGCCTAAATGGGCGAAGCATCCTCACCTGTATCAGGCTGCCAACGACCAGTCGGAGAATGGCGGACTGCTGGATCGTAAGCTCAGCGTGTTTGCCCGTAAGGCCGGCTATCACTATGGCTGGGACTGGGGACCACGACTTGTCACCTCCGGCATTTGGCGTAATGTCTATCTGGAGTCATGGAGCAAGGCAAGGATTACCGACGTTCATCTGCGTCAGAAAGAAGTGACTGCCAAGAAGGCATTACTCTCTAATGTCGTGGAAGTGGAAGCTGCTGAGGATATTGAGAATGTTGTTATTACCGTCACCGATAAGAACAATGGTCACACAGTGGCTACCAGGAAGTGCTCGCTGCACAAAGGCATCAACACGATCCCTGTGGAATTCTCCATCAAGAACCCACGCCTATGGTGGTGCAATGGCTTAGGCAAGCCTGAGTTATATACCATATCTACAAAGGTTACTGCCGCTGGTCGACAGTTGGCCCATCAAGAGAAACGCATAGGCTTGCGCTCTGTGAAATTAGTGATGGATCCTGATGCTGACGGCAACCGCCAGTTCTATTTCATGCTCAATGGTGTGCCTGTGTTTGCCAAGGGCACCAATTATATTCCTCAGGATAATTTCCTAACGAATGTCACTCCCGACCGCTATCGCCAGACTCTGCAGGATGCCGTATTGGCCAATATGAACATGATTCGCGTGTGGGGCGGTGGCATCTATGAGGACGACCTGTTCTATGACTTCTGCGACGAGATGGGACTGATGGTGTGGCAGGACTTCATGTTTGCCTGCAGCACCTATCCTGCTGAGGGCGAATGGTTGGAGAATGTGCGTCAGGAAGCCATCGACAATGTGCGCCGTCTGCGTAATCACCCAAGCATTGTGATATGGTGCGGTGGGAATGAGTGTACGGATGCATGGTATAACTGGGGATGGAAGGCTAAGATGGAGAAGAGCAATCCCGAGGGAGTCCGATTGGTAGGTGACCAACAGGAGCACCTCTATTACGATGTATTGCAAGAGATTGCCAACCAGCAGATCCCAGACGACATCTACACCGTCGGTTCACCCTTCTCGGTCAGAGGTCGCGGCAGCGATGGCATCAATGGCGACCGCCATTTCTATGGTGTGGGCCATCGCCGTATGCCTGTAAGCAGCTATAACCAGGAGAAAGCCCACTTCTTCAGCGAATATGGCATGCAGTCGTTCCCTGAATATGGTACGGTGCTCCGCTATGCCCCAGACACCACGACGCATGATATCAGCAGTCCGCTGATGATGTGGCATCAGCGTGGCGGTGTGGAGGCCAACAAGGTGATTGAGTGGTATGTCAACAGCGAATATGGTGAAACAAAGGATTTCCGCCAGTTTCTGTATGCCTCGCAACTCTTGCAGGGCGATGCGATGCGTACAGCCATCGAGGCCCATCGCCGCAACATGCCCCTTTGTATGGGGTCGCTATTGTGGCAACATAACGACTGTTGGCCTGTTGCATCGTGGGCCACACGCGACTACTATGGTCGTTGGAAGGCTGCACACTATATGGTGCGCCACGCATTTGAACCATTGATATGCTCCGCCATCACCAAAGGTGATAGCTTGCTCGTCTATGCTGTCAGCGACCTGTTACGTCAACAGCAAGGCAAGTTAAAACAGACTGTCTATACCCTCAACGGGCATACAGTAAACACACTTACCAAGGCCATTGACATTCCAGCCAACACATCCACTTTGATTCTTGAGCAGCCCTTAGCTGAATTGCTGAAAGGTCAGCAACGTGAGGACGTGGTGGTTAATATGCAACTCTCCACATCTTCAGGTGTGAGCTATCAGGCAAATTGTTTCCTCTGCCTACAGAAAGACCTGCGGCTGATACCTGTTAAGCCCGAGGTGAGTGTTGAGGCAGCAGATGGCGGTTGTCTGATTACCCTCAAGGCAGACAAGTTTGTTCGCGCCCTTGCCCTCTCCATTGATGGTGCTGAAGACTGCTGGTTTGACAACAACTATTTCGACCTGTTACCTGGTGTCCCCACTAAGTGCTTTGTACGTACATCTATATCTCCAAGCGAAGTGAAGCAAAGACTTACTTATAGAAGTTTGAACAGCCCTTGTGCTTTGCCGACAAATTATTAACTTTTAATTTATGGACAGAAGTCAGGAAATCATCCGTACCAGTTGGATGGTATTATTAGCCAACGTATAGTTGCGGGATTCAAAACTGCTGTAGAGCAATTTGGCTGCAACTTCATAAACTGATTACTCTGTTAAAGGAGATGGGGATTGAGAAGGGGAGAATATAAATTGCTTCATCTTCAGTAAAAAGAAAAATGTGAATTTTGGGAAACATCAAGTCGTTTCATTCTGCAAAGTTTAGGTTTACATTTAACCATGTATATAAACATGCAATCATAAAACTTGAAGATTAAACCTATAGTCGTCTGATTCTGGTTTACTACACCTTATTATATATAAGAACATCTAAACTTAAACCTATACCTCTGGCATTGAAACCCATCCATTTTTCTTTTAATCGAAACAAAAAAATGGTAACTGGTTGTCGTTTCCACCTTAATTTTTATTAAAAATAGACACGTTCTGCAAGAAAAACGTGCAAAACAACCTTGAGTCATGAGAAATTATTAATTTTGTAAGCAAAATTTGCAGAACGTGCTGAAAAGTCGTAATGCAATCAGTGTTCTAACAATAGTGTTTAACAATTAAGATATCGAAAAATAGTCGAAGTGGCAAAAATGGTTGGATATTTTGAGGAAATCGGGTGCAGAATGTGCAGTTCATGCTCATAATGTTTCCCAAATGTTTCCCAGATTCTCCGTAATGTGCTGATAATCAGTTCCCGTTAGCCGCCGCACAGGCTGCTGTTGAGGAGTAATTTTAATCCGACAATAAAGTAAAGGGACCTGTCCGCTTGGGCAGGTCCTTTTTTATGCTCAGATTTTGATACAAAATATATGATGGTACAACTGAAATTATCTTAGGAAATGTTTTTTATTCTATTCTTGATGAAGTCCTGCTGTCGGTTTAGTACACTTCATGATTTGTCGGTATTCGGAATTAATGTCATCATCTTCGTAGGACAGGCCTTCTCGCATTTCCTGCATTTCAGGCAATCAGGATGCAGATAGCCTAATTGTTCGCCTCGGCTGCTGTATGGAGTGAGCTGCATCGGACAGACGCGGGCACATAGCTTGCACTTCTCTTCACACTGGCTACTGACGTGAATGCTCTTAAATGCCTTTGGTAGTGGAGCTTTCTTAGGTGCCACCCATGATGACAACGACCCCATCGGACAGAAACTGCACCATGTGCGAGGGGCATAAATGAAGGACAGGACTATTCCTACTATGGTAGTCAACAGGATGATTTTCCAAAACACGAGTCCCATTGCGCCCCAATCGCCCCAGGCAAAATACATCTGAATGCCGAACATGGCGAAAATGAAGAACACCATAAACAGGCGGAACCCGAAAGTACGGACGAATTTAGGAATAGGACGATGAGGGGAGTACTTAGATAGCAGACGGTCGTACATATTGCCTCGTGGACATACATTGCCGCACCAAAATCTTCCTTTCCAGACAGATGTCAGGACTGGACCTATCATGCAGATGAGAGCAGCCCATCCGAGCACAGGGATGAACCATGCTAGTACTAGGTATGTGAAGATAATCCAAAACAGTTGTGGACCTTTAGTCGCATAGTGTTTGTGAAATTGTTTTTGTGCCATGTTTTATTCGTTTATTGTTATTGAATTGTTTTGCAAATATAATGATAATTACGGAATTATCGCCAAATATGCGAAAAATTTATGATTGTTTTCGTATATTTGCAGCTGTATTTGAAAATAATTAAGGTATGCAGGAGCAGCAGCGGACATATATTGCTATCGACTTGAAGTCGTTCTACGCTTCAGTAGAGTGTGTGGACAGGGGGCTTGACCCGCTGACCACAAACCTTGTCGTGGCTGATGTGTCGAGGACGGAGAAAACCATCTGTCTGGCTGTTTCCCCATCGCTGAAAGCATACGGCATTGGAGGTCGTGCACGACTTTTTGAGGTGGTTCAGAGAGTGCGTGAGGTCAACAACGAGCGAAAAAGGTCTGCTGGCAGGAGAATGACAGGAAAATCCTACAATGATCTGGAACTGAAATCCAATCCAAGTCTTGAACTCGACTATATCGCTGCACCGCCACGTATGGCTCACTACATGGAGGTGAGTACCAAGGTCTATGAGACCTATCTGAAATACATTGCTCCAGAGGATATTCATGTCTATAGCATCGACGAGGTGTTTATGGATGTGACGGCCTATCTGCGTACTTACAAGTTGACTGCCCACGAACTGGCGATGAAGATGATTCGTGACGTGCTGGCCACTACGGGCATCACGGCTACGGCTGGCATCGGCACGAACATGTATCTGGCAAAGGTGGCGATGGATATTGTGGCCAAAAAAGCCCCTGCCGACAAAGACGGTGTGCGCATCGCCGATCTAAATGAAATGTCATATCGGCGTGAACTTTGGGACTATCAGCCCATCACAAAGTTCTGGCGTGTAGGACGTGGAATCGCTGAGAAACTGGCTGTTTATGGTATTGATACAATGGGTAAACTGGCTCGAATGTCCATACAGAATGAAGGATTGCTTTACCGGCTCTTTGGCGTGAATGCCGAACTGCTGATAGACCATGCCTGGGGTTGGGAACCATGTACGATGGAGGCTGTAAAGGCATATCGTCCAGAGACGAATAGCTTCAGCAGCGGACAAGTTCTACAGGAGCCATATACTTTCAAGAAAGCCCGTGTGGTGATACGGGAAATGGCTGAAGGAATGGCACTCGACTTGGTGGCGAAGCGATTGGTGACAGACCAGTTGGTGCTGACTGTAGGCTATGATGCTGAGAGTCTGACGCGTCCTGAAATTCGTGAGAAATATCATGGTGAGATAACCGCCAACTACTATGGAAAACAAGTACCAGAACATGCTCACGGCTCCTTCAATTTTGAGAAGCCCACATCATCCTCGCGACTTATCATGGAAAGTGCTGCTGAGTTGTTTGACCGCCATGTAAATCCAGACTTATTGATTCGCAGGCTGAACCTGACAACAAACCATGTGGTATCAGAGGCATCTGTAGCAGCACAGAATAGTGCTCCCCAGCAACTAGATCTCTTCACGGACTACGAAGCTTTGGAGAAGCAGCGGCAGGAAGAGCAAGCCAAGTTGGACAAGGAGCGTCGTATGCAGGAAGCCCAGTTGAAAATCAAACAGCGTTTCGGCAAGAACGCCATCCTCCGAGGTCTGAACTTCGAGGAGGGCGCAACAGCAAAAGAACGCAATGGACAGATAGGAGGACACAGGGCAGGCGTTGCCCTAAATGAGAAAGGAGAAATGAAAAATGAGAAATGATTACGACGATATCATCAATCTGCCACATTACGAACCAAAACATCATCCTCGGATGTCAATGTGGAACCGTGCAGCCCAGTTTGCGCCCTTTGCCGCATTGACTGGCTATGATGCTGCAATACGAGAGTCAGGACGATTAACAGATGACTGGGTAGCATTGAGTGAATCTGGCAATGAGGAAATGAACCGCAAAATGGAATTGATCGTTTCCATATTGCCAAAGCATCCTTCTGTGACCATCGAGTATTTCGTGCCAGACGAGCATAAGGCAGGAGGTTCCTATCAGTCTTATATAGGCAATGTGAAGCGCATCGACGAGTATGAAAAGTGCATCGAGTTTACAGATGGGAAGAGAGTTCCACTTGATGCTATAAGAGAGATAAAGATCGATTGATCATTACTCAATCACCTCAATATAGAAACTAAACGGACGGAAGCCGTCATTGCAGCTAATCATTGCACTTATGGGGTTCTTCATCCATCCATCGTAAAAGTTCCCCTCACCTTTGGACAAAGACTCTACAAACTCCCGCATGGATGACCAGGCAGAAGGGCACATCCCTTCGGGACATTCACCATTCTCTGATATCCATTGCTGCCCCTCCTTGACATCGCAAGTATGCTCGATGGGATTCTCATATTTTGCCATCAGGTCTGCATAGACCGTCTGACGGATGGCTGTAATTCGTACTTTGTTCATATATACTTTTGCCTAACGGAAGGTAATTAGAAACAAATATGCTGCATAAATCTTTTGAATCAGCCTATTTCCTCTAACTCGCCTGTTTCTGAATCAATAATGAAACCTCTGACCACTATATCCTTTGGAACGAGCGGATGGGTCTTGATGGTCTCAACAGTCTTTCTTACTGAGGTCGGAGTGTCTTTGAATCCCTCTAACCACCGGTCTAAGTCTATTCCACACTTGCGGATAGTGTCAAGTGTTTCATCCGTCACACCACGGGCAATCATCTCGTGGTGGAAGTGGTCATAGCTCATGTGACAGGCTCCACAATGAGAGTGGGCAACAACCATAATCTCCTTTACTCCTAACTCATAGATGGCGACAATGAGGCTACGCATGGCAGAATCAAAAGCTGAGATAACAAGTCCTCCTGCGTTCTTGATAATCTTAGCATCACCATTCTTCAACCCCAAAGCAGCAGGGAGCAATTCTGTCAGTCGGGTGTCCATACATGACAATACAGCCAGCTTCTTGTCGGGGTACTTGCTGGTCAGATACTTCTCGTAGTCCTTCTGTTCTACGAAAGTTTTGTTGTAGTCAATAATCTGGTCTATCATACGCGTAATACCTAATTTCACTTCAAATAGATTACAAAAATAGCTATTTAGATTTCAATACTTTCGCCCTCTCTGGTAATCTCCCAGAAAGGAATACCTTTTACATCTGTAAATTCCTTCATTCGCCATGAAGACTCGAAGCCACTGGCCACAAAATGCATGGGAACGAAGAGGCCGACTTTGAATCGTTCGATGAATTGCCGGCCACCAAGGGTGTAGCCATTGCCAACACGTCCATCTATGGGGAACATCACCACATCGAAACTATCGGCGACCTTGCGGATGTCCTTCAACTCGCCAAGGAATTGTTTCTCGTGGGCAATCGGGTTAAATATTTCCTCCATCTCAAAGCTATATCGCTGTTGATCAGGATTATCGTCCGTCAGAAACTTTGCATACCAGTTGTTCAGGTCGCCCGCATGGAAGATACGTTTACCCTCTGTCTCTACAATCCACGACACACCGCTGTCCGTGCTGCCTAATGCCCATACGGAGATAGTCCCGTCAGACCATGTGCCACCTTTGGCCAACCACACGTCAGCATCTTCCTTGCTGGCTCTCCGATGTTTGTAGATGTCCTTGGAGAGAATGTAGGTGATACCTTCCCGCTGCTTCTTCCACTCAAAGATCTCCTTCGTAAAGTGGTCTTCATGGAAGTGGCTGGAGAAGACATACATGGGCTTCTCGCTCTGCAACCCGCCATCCATTACACCACTGGGATCAAGCCAATAGTCGAATACAAGAATGGACCGCTCCGTTTCGAGCACAAATCCGCTATGAAAGATGTAGGTCAGCGTCATGGAAGAAGGTGTGCATATGTTCCATCGCCATGCAGACATAGTTGGCATTGTTCAGGTGCTTGTTGTTACTTTATAATTCAGACTATACATATGTCATAAACTGGATCTTGTTTACACCTCTTTGTTTATAATACTCTGAGCCATTCTCTTTCCTGCATCGAAAGCACGCTGCAAGTCCTCTTCCCAGTGCTTATCGCGGTACTGGCGCTTCATAGGTTCTGGGAATGCGTCCAACTCGTAGCGGTCGTAGTTCTTCACCTGATAGGTGTTAAAAGCATCCACGTGTTCCACATTACCATAGGCACGTTCAAGACAATTCTCAATGAGACCCATCAACTGGAATATGGTCTTGGCCTGTTCCGTATTGGCGTTCATCGTGTAGGTCAATATAACAGGCATCTTCTTTGGAGCCGTCAGACTGAAATCCTTGTATGACAGCCAGGGGAAGATAAGACGTTCGAGCAGAGCCCTCAGCTGTGCAGTAACTTCGCTGAAATAGATGGGCGACCCCATCACCAGGCCATCAGCCTGAGCAATTTCTTCCAGCACGGGTGTCAGCCCGTCCTTGTATTTACAGACGTTAGAGGTCTTGTCCTTCAATTTGCAGGCCATGCACGAAACGCAGCCCTTATAGTCAAGACCATACAAGCGCACTGTCTTAACTTCAATTTTGTCACTTACCGAAGTAGCACCTTCGGCAATCTTTTGTAACATGGCGGCTGTATTGAAATTCTTTCTCGGACCTCCGTCGATAATCATGATCTTTTTCATCGTCTTCACTTTTGATTAAATACATTTAAATGTGTGCACAAAATTACTAATATTCAGCGTAAAATCACTATCTTTGCAGTCATATTTAACAAATAAATGTAATAGGAGACTTAAGGATGGCACATCTTTGCGAAAACTGCAAGTTCAGGGCACACTATGACAAGAAGCCCAATTCGGTGTTAGGCAAGTTCTGGCGTTGGCACATTAACTTCTGTCCAGGCTGGAAGGCTTACTTTACCTCTCAAAGTGAGGAGAAGAAAGTTGAGTTGAGGACAAAGTACAACTTCACTAAGTATTAGTCTGTGGCACATTTCGGACAGTCAGATGATTTCAGGCGCGATGAGCTGATACGAATCATCGAGCACTCTGTGGAGAAGTTGACGTTAGCAGAGTTCTTGCCTTGCAAGCGAGCAGAGCTCGAGCGAGAGGCTCTATACTATGATATGAATACGAAGAATTATATAAACGAATGAAAAGAGTATTTGCAATTCTCACATCAGTACTTATGGCATCTTGTCTTTATGCCCAAGAAACAGGTGAACGCCATGTTTCCAAGGAACTTCTGATTATCGGTACAATGCATGAAGTGCCATCAATTGTTAGTCGTAGCTACAGGCCGCTTTTGAAATACGCGAAGAAGTATCAGCCAGAGGCCATTTATACTGAAGATATTCGCTCTAATGACACATTGAGTCTTAAGAATTTTACTCCGAAATTTTTAAGCATCGCAGATTCTCTCTCACGAACAGAAACTATTGATGAGGAACGTTTCCTGAAATTGAAGAAGAAACGTCTGTCAGAGTTGGGCTCGGATGATTATGCCTTTCTCGCAAAAACCTATATGATGAAAAGAGACAGGGCAAACTATTCTTACTACAACTATTTGAAAACCTATGGAATAGGTGGTTCGAAGAAAGCCTTGAGGAACGAGAATGGTGACCTGATAATCCCGTTGGCTATAACCATGGGCATCACAGAACTCATACCTGTGGACGATCATCAGACGGAAAAAGAATACCAACGTGCATGGAGCAAATCCTTAAAGGCGATAAAGGAAACAGGCGATGATGCTGTCCTCGCGAAACTATTTAAACAGGACAGTCGTAAGAGGGTGTGGCCTTCTTTGTGGGGGAAACTAGGCAAATATACCAACAAGCCAGAGACGCTACATCGGTACTATATGGTTAACTCGTGTCGCTATGTCACTCATCCGAATGAATCGACTGATACAGTCAGACAACTGTGGGATGGAAGAAACCATCGCATAGCAGAGAATCTGGCTGAGCAAATTAAGGCGAACCCTTATCAAAGGAACATATTGATTATTGGTGCCGGCCATGTTATCAGCGTAAAGGAAATGCTGAAACAGATATATCCAGAACTTCAAGTGAAGTTGATGTTCGACGAATAATTTGACAGGAACCTGTCACCTATCATACCCTATAAAAACGATGATACAGCAAGTAGAAATAACCCTAAAGCCCAAGTCTCGCGGATTCCATTTGGTGACCAATGAGATTCTGAGTCAGTTGCCAAAGTTGCCTCAGACGGGCATCATGAATATATTCTGCAAGCATACGAGTTGCGGACTGAGCATCAATGAGAATGCAGATCCAGATGTTCGTGTGGATATGGAAACCATCTTCAACCGACTGGTTCCTGAGAACCGTCCCGAGTACGAGCATACCTTGGAGGGTGCCGATGATATGCCTGCCCACGCCAAGTCCACGCTGAGCGGTGTCAGCATCACTCTTCCTATTACTGACGGACGTTTGAATCTTGGCACTTGGCAGGGCATCTACTTCTGCGAGTACCGCAATTACGGTGGTTCCAGAGAGTTGGTTGTAACGATTATTGGAGAATGAAACATAAGGGAATCATCTGCGGCATATTGGCGGCTGTCTGTTATGGCACAAATCCATTCGGAGCCTTGCCGCTTTATGAGGAAGGCGTAAACACTGCGTCCGTTCTTTTTTATCGTTTCTTTATGGCAGTGATGATGCTGGCCGTCATGCTGATAGTTCAACGAATATCATTCAGTGTCTCAAAGGGAGAACTGAAGGTTCTTGGCTCACTCGGAATGCTTTTTGCAGCATCCAGTATCACGTACTATCAGAGTTTTCACTTCATGGATGCCGGCATTGCATCAACAATCCTGTTCGTCTATCCTGTGATGGTGGCTGTCATCATGGCCTCGTTCTTTCGAGAGAAGGTGACAGTTTCAACCATTACATCCATTATCCTTGCTTTAGTAGGTATCGGCCTGCTGTATAAGGGTGATGCAGGCATTTCGCTCAGCACAATGGGCGTCCTACTGGTGATGCTGTCCTCGCTTACTTACGCTGTTTATATCGTGATAGTCAACCAGTCGAGCATACGCATGTCATCTTTGAAACTCACGTTCTATGTATTACTGATTTGCATGTTGTGTCTGCTGGCGTATTCATTTACTTCGCCTGACTTGTATCTGATGTTGCCGCCATCGCCCCGTGCCTGGTTCTTTGCATGTTGGCTTGGGTTGGTGCCAACGGTTCTTTCACTGGTATTCATGACCATAGCCGTTCATGAGGTTGGAGCCACGCCTACGGCTATCATGGGAGCCTTGGAACCATTGACGGCAGTAGCCATCGGCGTGCTGGTGTTTGACGAATCACTCACCTTCAGACTTGCTGTTGGAATCGTGCTCATCCTTTCTGCCGTATTGCTGATTGTGATGGGTAAGAGTTTCCATCTGCGTACAATCACACATACCATAGCAACGCTCGTCAGGAAAACCTGGCGTTGGAAATCATAAAATTATGGCAAAAAAAGAATATATACCCCTGCAGAGATGGGTTACGGCAAATTCTCCCAGCCGGGCATCCCTGGTGGCTCTACACTTATCTTTGAAATTGAACTATTAGGAATATCATAATATGACACAAGAACAATTTGATGAACTATTGCGTAGTCAGCAAGGCGAATTAAATGCCGTGCTGATGTACCAGAGACTGGCTAAAGTGGTAAAGACAGATAAAGAACAAGAGGCCTTCCTTCAACTTGCAAAAGAAGAAGGCAGGCATGCCAGCGTCTTCCATGCTTATACGAAACAGGCATTAAAGCCCAAGAAAACGATGGCTCTAATCATGCCTGTACTTTATTATCTGTTAGGCAAGAAACGCCTCTACAAGATGATAGCCAAAGGCGAGTATGATGCTGCAGTGGGCTATGAACATCTGATCGCAGACTTTCCCGAGGTGGAGAGTGTGAAGAACGACGAGAAACATCATGGCGATATCGTTTCAGGACTATTAGATACTTAGGATATGCGACCGTTATCAACAAGAACAGCAGGATTTACGGATTCCGTTATCCGTAGGATGACCCGGATATCAAACAAGTACGGAGCCATCAATCTCTCACAGGGATTCCCAGACTTCGACCCTCCAAAGGAGATAACAGATCGTCTGGCAGAGATTGCTCCCCATGGCCCTCACCAGTATGCGATTACCTGGGGAGCGCAGAACTTCCGTGAGGCATTGGCTAAAAAACAGTGTCACTTCACTGGTCTGGACATTGACCCCGATAAGAATATCGTGGTGACATGTGGATCGACGGAGGCCATGATGGCTTCCATGATGACCGTTGTGAATCCTGGCGACAAAGTGGCCATCTTCTCACCGTTCTATGAGAACTACATGGCAGACACCATCCTGAGCGGTGCTGAGCCGATATACATCCCGCTCGTGCCGCCTACGATGGCTTATAGCCGAGCCTGCTCACGCTTGGAAAACTCGAAGCATGCTTCGGTCTCCTCTCGCTCAATCGCAGCCTTCTCTTTCGATGCCAACCTGATAGAGGAAGCATTCAAGCAGGGTGCCAAGGCATTGGTACTCTGTAATCCGTCTAACCCCTGCGGCAAGGTCTTTACACGTGAGGAATTGCAGACGATAGCAGATATTGTAATAAGGTACGATGGCTATGTGATTACCGATGAGGTCTATGAGCACATTGTCTATGCGCCGCACAAGCACGTCTATATCTCCACACTTCCAGGCATGTGGGAGCGCACCATCTCATGCAGCTCGCTTTCCAAGACCTACAGCATCACAGGCTGGCGGCTGGGCTATGTCATTGCCCCGGAACGCATCATCGACCGGGTGAAGAAGGTGCATGACTTCCTGACAGTCGGTGCAGCGGCTCCATTGATGGAGGCTGCCACAGTTGGCCTATGTTTTCCAGATTCCTATTACGAAGGCTTGCAGGAACATTATACTCACATGAAGCATCTGTTCTGTGACGGGCTGAGACAGTTCGGACTTGACTTCACTGATCCCGAAGGTGCATATTACGTGATGCTTGACGTTTCGAAGTATGGTGTAAAGGATGACCTGCATTTCTGTGAGTGGCTTGCTGAGCATGTCGGGGTGGGAGCCGTTCCTGGCAGTTGTTTCTTCAAAGAGGATGTACATCATCTTATCCGTTTCCATTTTGCTAAGCGCGACGAGACATTGCAAGCTGCCCTTGATCGTCTTTCAAAACTTGATAGCAAGGCAAAAGACTACATATAAGAAAGGCTTTCATTTTGAGAATCTATCTCCGACAAAACCCTGTCCAACTTGACCTTCGGTCGAGTTTGCTTACGCTCGGGATTGCTCAAACATGTTTGGCAATTCTCTCGCTGAATCGCAAACCTCGCCTGCAATGAGGTCGAAATGCTGGAATACGGGCGGTGTCGGAGATAAATCGTAATAGTCCATCTCAGCTATTGGCAGACAGAAATATTCCATCTGGTCATAGCTCGTATAAAGACGGGGCAGTACGGGATTGTTCTCGTATATCCATCGCTTTACATCATCCTCCACATTGAAGTTCACCATGCCTAAGCATCTGACGGATATATTATCTGCGTATGCCAGTACCTCAACATTGGGATTCTGACGTAACTCCCGATAGACTGCCTTCTTGGCAGAGGTGGCAAAGTAGAGCACATGCCCTTCCTGCTTCATGATCTGGAAGATGCGCAACTTAGGAAGATTGCCCTCGCACGTTGCAAGGGCAATCTCTTTGTGGTCTTTCAGAAACTGAATTGCTTTGTCGAACATCTCGCTTACCATTTCAGTTCTTCCTGCAGAATCACACCGTCGGTCATAGGGCTATCAGCCTCAGTGAAGGCATTGGCCTTGTACTGGATGCAGAGCATAGTCAGGTTCTCGCTGCCCGTGTTCTTCAGAGCACGCTTGCCATCGGGAGCAACGCGAACAATGGTGCCTTCGCTGACGGGGAAGATCTCACCATCCACCTGATACTGACCTTCACCCTTCAGGATAATGTAAAGTTCCTCGTGAGTCTTGTGGGTGTGCAGGAAACCGCTGTCCTGACCGGGAACGAGCGTCTGGAAACTCAGTTCGCTACCAGTTGCACCTACAGCCTGACCTGCGAACACCTTACCTTGAATGGTTACGTTGGGGCCCATCGGAAGCACGTGCTCGATAATCTCACTCATTTTACCTACGCTTACTGCGCTGAAGTTCTTACCACTCTTAATTGTCTCAATCTGTTTCATAATTTTTATTCGTTTAAAATGTTATTTGTTCGTTTTGACGCTGACAATGATGCGATTAAGCGAGAGCAGAGCCAAACTCGTTTGAGCTCTGCCGAGCGTGAGCATCATCGCGACCAGTTCTAAACTGGGCGCAAAATTACAACCTTTTCCTCAATCCCACAAGAAGGCACTTTTTGGTGAGATAGTTACCAAAAAGTAGGAATTGGGATGTTATCGGACTTCTGCGAAAGTGACGTTAACTTAGATTAACTAAGTATAATTTGGTGGTTCGGTAACTATTGGTTACCTTTGCCGTGCAAACACGGCGAGAACAGGCTGCACCTCAGCAATTCGAGCAAGCTCGATTGCGTTCGGTTTGCACTGTCCTTGCGGCAAAATCATGAATTATGGCAGATATTAAAGCAGAGTACTTGGCTTGTCCAATCAGGCAAGTTGTGAGTCGTTTTGGTGACAAGTGGTCTATGCTGGTGCTCTATATGCTTCACACCAGCGAGACAGGCGTATTACGTTTTAATGAGATCCGTCGGCTGATGACGGACTGTTCCCAGAAGATGCTCTCGCAGACACTGAAGAACCTGGAGCAGAGTCACCTTGTTCATCGTGAGGTCTATCCGGAGGTTCCACCCCGAGTGGAGTATTCCCTGACAGACACAGGCAAATCGCTGATGCCTGCACTTACGGCTCTGATAGCCTGGGGAAAAGAACATTTCAATGAAGTGGTAACCGATTGAGCGTATGACAGAGAAAGAAAAAATGTTGGCGGGTGAGGTCTATTCTGCCGTTGACCCAGAACTGATAGAAGAACTGATGGCGACAAGAGAGGTTCTTTATGAATATAACTCCCTGCGTCCGTCAGAAACCCAGCGGATGAAGGAAATCCTGAAGGGCTTGCTTGGTCATGTGGCAGATGATGACTTTCTTATCAATCAGCCATTTCGCTGCGACTATGGCAAACAGATAAGCATCGGCAAACGGTTCTTTGCCAACTTCAACTTCACCGTCCTCGATGAAGCCCATGTTACCATCGGCGATGACTGTTTTATTGGCCCTAATGTCAGCATCTACACCGCCTGTCATAGTACCAATCCTGTGGAGCGCAACAGCCGTCAGGAATGGGCAAAGCCTGTCGCCATTGGTCATAACGTATGGATTGGAGGTAGCGTGACCATCCTTCCAGGAGTAACCATCGGCGATAATGTCACTATCGGAGCCGGCTCCGTCGTGGTTGATGATATTCCGTCAAATACCATTGCCGTAGGAAACCCTTGCAAGATCATAAAGAATCTATGAAAGACTTTGATGCCATCTGGCGCACTCAGGACGAGATAAGAACGGTAGTAAATGCCGTTCTGGGTGAATGTATCTGGAATCTGATCTATAATGAACGACGGATGGCCATTGAGCTGGAGATTACCAAGTGTCTGGAGGAGGAAGATGCCGATGCGCTTATCAATCAGTTTCCAGTTCCTGCAGATTATGATGGTGTAGGCTCGAATGGAACAAAGTTCGTGTTTTACATGTAAAAGAGGGACTCCCATTTCTGAGAATCCCCGTGTCCTTTTTTTGAAAGGAAATCCCCCGTGAGAAGCTTAAAGTATCAGAATTGGAATTTCTGTTATTTATTCATACGGTTCTCGTATAATCCCGATTTATCAGTCTGTTAGATTTTTCCAAGTCATTTTAATGTGGGGAATGTCGTCGAGCATAAAGGTGTCGGAGGACTGTTGGAAGCCTACACTTTCATAGAATCCTTTCGCATACTCCTGTGCCTCAATGTCAATCAGTTTTGCTCCAAAATGCTCTCTGGCTACATCAATGGCATGGAGCATTATCTGCTTGCCATAACCTTTGCCTCGCTCGGTAGTGATGACTCTGCCGATGGAAATTTCCTTCATGTGAGTACCGGCAGGACAGACGCGAGCCAAGGCTACTACCTTTCCAGCCATTGTCAGCCACAGATGGATGGACTTCTGGTCATCACCGTCCATATCCTGATAGACGCAATTCTGCTCTACCACGAACACCTCGCTACGCACCCTCAAGAGTTCGTATAGCTCATCCACTGTCAACTCCTGGAATGATTTCTTGTGCAAAACTAATTCTTGCTCGAGTACCATATTTAAAATTTTGCTGCAAAGTTACACATAAATTTGGATTCTTCCTCTTTTTTTCGTAACTTTGGAAGAAATCTCAAACCATCTTTGTTTATCGGAGGTTTGGGAGATAACGCAGTTTTCGAGGTTACATTTTGGAAACCTTCTGATTTCCGTATTCTGCCGCGATATGCGTATTGTAAGACCACTCGACGCTGAGCCACCAGCTTGTTTCCGCTCGAGCTCCGCTCGCTTGCTACCGAAGGGACGCAAGAATGGTTCTTTGTCGGGGGCAAAGGTACACAGGAAAAACGAAATTACAAAACTTATGAGGGATTTTTCGCCTATTGTTCTTTTGTCTCATGATTTTATGCTACCTTTGCACACATAATTTATATTAGAGACTATCCTATGGCAAAGAAGAATGAGATTATCGTTAAAGATGTAGCTATCAAGACTATGTCAAAAGATGGTATAGATTACATTAGCATCACAGACATCGCTAGGCAGAAAAATGCCGCAGACCCCAACGGAGTTATAGCTAACATCTATGCAGAAGAGGCAGATGTGCTTAACGTGGCCATGTTTGGGATGACCGCCAAGCAATGGCGAGAGGCAAATCCCGACCTAAAAGGCAATATCCGCACTACGCTACCATCAACGAATTGATAATGCCTGTCGAATATGGAGAATATCAATGCTGTGCTTATCAATGATGGAGTACCACAGGACGAAAGATTTGTGAAACTGAACCAGATTGCTATCCAGCAAATGCAAGTGCTGGAAGGAAATAAAGGTAGAAAACTGTTGAAGTAAAAAATCATGTTCGAGCAATTGATTCGAGAAGATGACCTCTACACGATACTTTATGGGGCATCGGCCATGCTGTCTTTAGTAGCATGCTGCTATCTGCTGTTCCGCCGGAGCAATGCCATAGCCCCAGACATCACTTCGCCAGTGCACTTACGCCGATGGGCTGCCGCCTTCTTTGCCAGCCTGACACTGAGCCACCTGTGGTATCTGCCCATTTTCTATCTCACCTCTGCTGCAGATATCATGCTGTGCAATACCATAGGTGGTACACTCGACTTCATGACGCTTTTCCCTTTTGCAATCGTCGTATTGCTCTCTATGCTACAAGACCGCAGGCGTCCGCTATGGCCTGTCTTTGTGATGTTCATGCCAATCGTCGTTGGGCTGGTGATATGCTGTGTCAACCGTAGTGATGCCCTTTTACCGGTATTATTTGCCTATTATCTGTTGCTTTGCATCGGCTTAATAGTATATATGGTACGCGAGGTGCGGCAATACGGCCGTTGGCTATGCGATAACTATGCCGATCTGGAGCATAAGGAGATGTGGCAAAGTTTTGTGGTACTGGCAGTTGTTATGTTAGTACTTTTCCTTTATACACTTGAAGCTATAGTTCCGGCCTATAAATACATCACGCAGTTGGATTGTATTATACTTGTCTGCTTCCTCGTGTGGCGGGTTGAGACGTTAAGCGACCTAAGTATAGAGGACAAGGCCGTAACCCTGGAACAGGAGCCAGCAGGCGGTTCCCTTGAGGATGGGATTTGCCAATGCCCGCCGGAAGGCGTAGACAACTGTGAGGTTCCACAAACCATTCACGACAAAATCGGTCCCTTGCTGCAAAAACACTGCATAGATTCTCAGCTCTACCTGCAGCACGACCTGTCCATCTCTCAGCTGGCCAAAGCCATTGGCACCAACCGTCTCTATCTCAGCCAGTATTTCTCCCGTCAGGGTATGACCTATAACGCCTATATCAACAGTTTGCGTATCGACCGGTTTATGAGTCTCTACCGTCAGGCAGTTGCTACCCAGCGCCACATCACCGCCAGACAACTGGCTTTCGAGAGTGGCTACCGAAGCTACACTACCTTCAGTGCCGCATTCAAGCAACTGAAGGGACAGACCGTGACAGCCTGGATGCGCGAGATGGGTAAGGAATCATAGGCCGTTTTTCAGAATCAGCAAAATATTGTTTCAGAATCAGCAAAATCTGCTGCACCAAGTGCTCACGACTATTTTTTATGGGGAATTATGCTTACTTTTGCAAATGAAACCATTACTTGGTCATGACATTACGCATTTGTAACCAATATTTAAAAGCAGCAAAATTTATGAAGGAAAAGATCGATTACTCTAGGAAGGCCAATTGGTACCAGATTCCGGAAATTACCAAGGATGTTGACACGTTCTACATCTATGCAACAGAATACATTATGGGAAGTCTCGTGGAGGGAGCTCCCGACTATGCCACACTCGACAACGAAGAGATGCTGCAGGGCGTGGTGCTTGAATATAATGCACACGCAAGCGTGTATGAGGACTCCACCAACGTGTTTGTACCCTATTACCGCCAGTCTGGCTTGCGCTATGCGGGTGAGGTGTACAAAAAGACGGGAAACATTGACGCAGCCATTTCCGGCCAGTGTTACGACGACATTACTGCCGCACTCGACTACTATTTCGAGCACTACAACGAGGGGCGGCCGTTCATCATCACAGGTCACAGCCAGGGCTCGGCCATCGTCAGGCTCGTACTGAAGAAATACTTCAAGGAGCACCCTGACCGCTACGAGCGCATGGTCGCCGCCTACGTCATTGGCTACTCCATTACGAAGGAAGACCTGGAGTCCTATCCGCACCTGAAATTTGCCACGGGCGAGACCGATGCAGGCGTTATCGTCAGCTGGAACACCGAGGGACCCAAGAATATGGAGCAGAACGCACCAAACTGTGCCATGCTGCCACACGGAATCTGCATCAACCCGCTGAACTGGAAACTCGACGAGACCTACGCACCGGCAAGCCTGAACTTAGGATCGCTGGTGGAGGACGAGAATACCGGCGAGGCAAAGATAGCCGACATCGGTGTTGACGCGCAGATCAATCTTGCGCGCGGTGTAGTCGTGACGAACGCACAGATTCCACCAATGCCAGAGGAGGTCATCAAGGTCGCTGCTCAGTTCTTCGGCCCGGATGCCCGTCACGACAACGACTACACCTACTTCTATAACAATATCAAGGATAACGTGGCGAAGCGCATCGCAACCTACAAAAGGTACATGCCACAAGACCGTGTAAAGACCGTTGTAGACCTCGTGGTCTATGGCAAGATTTTCACTTCAGAGGACAATCTGAATGTAGAAGCCTTTGCCGTGAAAGACGGCAGATACGTGTACGTAGGCGACAAGGCGGGGGCCGAGGCTTTCATCGAGTCTGGCAAGACTGAGGTAATCGACTACAGCGGAAAAGGACTTGTAATGCCCAGTTGCGGCAATGGCCACGCACACTATTCCATGGGTGTCGCCTTGCCGTCTGTCGGAACAATAGTCACTGATAAATTTGACCCAGAGAAGTTCTTGAATGAAACAGTTCCCACCGCTGTCAAGAAAGCCAGGGAGACAGGGGCGAAGACCGTCTTTGGTTTCGGATGGAATTATATAGGCTTCCTTGAGAAGATGCCCACCCGACAGCAGCTGGACGCCATCTGCAGCGACATTCCCATTTACTTCGCGGATGACGAAGGCCACAAGGGACTAGCCAACACCCTCTGCCTGGTCAAGGCCGGCATTATGAAGGCCGACGGCACGGTGCTTAAAAAGGAGAAAGACATTCGCGGCGGCGAGATCGTGATGGGTCCTGACGGTACGCCTACCGGACTGTTGAAGGAGCAGGCAGGCACCTACACACGTTCCTTCCTCGACAATGACAATCTCTATACCGTTGACGTGGCAAAGGCCAATATGGTCAAAATCCAGGAGCAGCTGTTGTCGGAGGGCTACACCATGTATGTCGACGGTTGGGGCAACTATTTCTATAACGACAATTTCTACAAGGCCGCCCAGCAGATGGACAAGGCCGGCGACATGAAATTCGTGCTGGGTCTGAGCTATGAGATGGAAAGCTGGATGAATGTGGACGAGTCCTTGGCCAAGGCCGCTGCAGTCCAGCAATTCGCCACCACACGTGTAAAGACCAACTGGCTCAAGCTCTTCATGGACGGTACGGTCGAAGGTGGCACAGGATTTGTGGAACCACTCTATCCTGACGGTCACCAGGGTCTCGCCAACTGGACAGAAGAGGAGCTGACAGACATCACGCGCAAGACGAATGCCATCGATATGACCATGCACATACACACCATGGGCAACAAGGCTGTCAATTACGTTGTCAGTGCCTATGCCAATGGCGGAAGGGACGAAATGCGCAATACGCTGGTACACGCACGTAACGTCAATGCACAGGATTATCAGCGGATGGCCGACCACGACATATATGTCGTTGCGGGCATGCTGTGGCATCGCGGCCCCTCTTGGTTGGCCGGCTATATCCGGGAGAAGGGACTGGCACCTGTAGGACAGGAGGACAAGTCATATCCGATGAAATCATATTTCGACAACGGCATAACCATGTGCTCTCACACCGACTATCCGGCAACAAGCGGCAGTCCCGACGATCCGTTTGGCGTGATGGAGCTTGCTGTGACCGGGCAACTTCACGGCGAGGACGACACCCCATGGTGGCCCGAAGAACTGCTGACCCGCGAACAGGCCCTCGCCGCCCTGACCCTCAACGTTGCCAAGCAGATGTTCATCGAGGATGAGAGAGGCAGCATCAAGACCGGCAAGTATGCCGACTTCCTGCTCGTCAACAAGGACGTGCTGACCTGCCCTGTGACGGAGATTCACGAGGCCAAGCCCACTGCCACCTACTTCGAGGGAAAGAAGGTTTTCTCCATGTAAGATAATAAGCATAACAAATAAGAAATAAAATAAAATGAAACAAACAGTTCACATGAGTGTTAAGAAGATGCTGTCGTGCATCGTAGTTTTGAGTGTTATCATCGCAATGGGTATGCTTGCCAGCTGCTCAAGCAATGACAATCCAAGTAATGGAGGCTCCACTTCCGAAAAGGCTGATCTTGTGGTCTATGGAAAGATTTTCACCTCTGATGACAATAAGGTGGTAGAGGCTTTTGCGGTGAAGGACGGCAAGTACATCTATGTAGGCGACAAGACGGGAGCCGAAGCCTATATCGAGGCAGGCAAGACCGAGGTGGTGGACTATACCGGCAAGGGACTTGTTATGCCTGGTTGCGGCAACGGACATGCACACTACTCGATGGCTAACGCCATCAAATTAGTCGGTGCGACAGTAGGATTAGAGGACAACGCCAGCAAGTTCCTGACGGAAATCGTACCTGCTGCTGTCAAGCAGGCAAGAGACGCAGGGGCAA
>CAMIVY010000016.1 GCA_946402275.1 uncultured Prevotella sp. | reverse complement strand
AACAGTACGGCCGACAAGGAGAAGTCGTTTGTCTATCCTGACGCTACAGGCACCAGACGTGCGGTGGCAAGAAGGACGCTCCTCAATGCTGAGTCTCAGTCCGAAAGTCAGAAGACGAGACTCTTCGCTCCCACCGTCGGCAACTATCCCGACAACATGTCGATGGTGATTGCCCTGAAGGACGGTGAGCAGAGCGTGGACACCTGCGAGGTGGCAGCCTACATCGGTGGCGAGTGCCGCGGCGCCACTCGTGCCAACGGCGGACTCTACTATCTCATCATCGCCGGTGAGGGCAGCGGACAGCCGTTAGAGTTGCGCACCTGTATCAATGGTGAGATGGTGGTCATCGACAACACACAGACCTATATCAGCGACGTGAACATCGGCACACCGTGGAATCCCTACGTCATCGACTTGAGCGAAATGCGGACAGGTATCAGCACCATCGCTGCTGACGATGCCGACGACGACTCAGACTGGTGGACGTTGCAGGGCTTCAAGATAGGCCGCAAGCCTACCCAGCCCGGAGTGTATATCCACCACGGAAAAAAGGTCGTAATTAAGCAGGTGAAGTGATAAAAAAGCGTTATGGATATGTTTAGCAATGTGACTGAGAGCTTCAGCAACAACCTGATAGTGGAGGATCGCTACCGCATGATTCTCGACGGTCTGCAGGTGACGCTGCTTATCACGCTCTTTGCCGCCGTGCTGGGTACGATACTGGGCGGACTGGTATGCTGGATGCGCATGAGCCGCCGCCGATGGCTGCAGCAAGTGGCGCGTGTGTATATCGACTTGATGCGGGGCACGCCGGTGCTGGTGCTGCTCATGCTGATGTACTATGTGGTGATGGCACCAGTGGATGCTACCGGCATCGTGGTGGCCATCGTCACCTTCGCCATGAACACGGCGGCCTACATCAGCGAGATGCTGCGCACCACCATCCAGGGCATTGACCGCGGACAGACGGAGGCGGGCCTGGCCTTGGGCTTCACCCCGAGACAGACGTTCCTGAAGATTGTGCTTCCACAGGTGGTCCGTGCGGTGATGCCCGTCTATCAAGGCGAGATTATCAGTCTGCTGAAGGGCACGAGCATTGTAGGCTACATTGCCGTAGCCGACATGACGCGAGCCTCGGACCTGATACGCTCGCGCACGTTCGATGCCTTCTTCCCTCTCATCGTGACGGCCATTATCTATTTCGTTATGGCATGGCTCATCGGAATGCTGCTCCAGTCACTGGTGCAGCGGCAACGTATGAAGGCCACGGTTGCGGCAGTGGTGCTGACACTGTTGGGCCTGGCGGGCTATATGCCCACGATGGAAGGAGGCGATGCTCCTGCCAACAGGTCTGGCATTTCGTCGTCAGAGGTGCCTCCCGTCTTCAAGGCGCTAAAGGGCAAGAGTGTGGCCGTCATCATCGGCAGCATCCAGGACATCGCCGTCACCGGCATGGCTCCCGATGCCGACATCCTGCGCATGACCACCACGACCGACCTGCTGGCTGCCCTGGAGAGCGGCAAGGTGGACGTGGCGGGCAGTGAGAGCCTGTCGCTGGATTTCAACAGGGAAATAGCCGACAAGGTGGACTCGGTGGGCGCTGGACTGGAGTCCATTCCCGTGGCTGCCATTTTCAAGCGGGGCAACACCGCCCTGCAGCAGGACTTCAACCAGTTCCTGGCCGACATACGCCGCGACGGCACCTACCAGAAGATCTACGACCGCTGGCAGCAGTCCGACGACCCCTCGGCCCTGACCATCCCCGAGCAGCGTGGCACAGGGCGCACCCTGCGCGTGGCCACCTATCCGGTCATGCCGCCGTTCAACTTTATCAATTCCGGCAAGCCCTCTGGATTGGAGCCCGCCCTGCTGACGGAGTGGGCCAACCGTAGGAATTGGAAACTGGAATTTCTCGTGATGGACTTCGCCGCACAGATTCCTGCCGTGCAGACGGGCAAGGCCGACATGGCCATGGGCGCCATCAGCGTCACCGAGGAGCGACAGAAGCAGGTGCTCTTCTCCGACGGCTATGTAGAGTCGCACATCGTGCTCATCACGCGAAAAGGGGAAGGACAAATACTGAAGACCCACCCCCAGCAGACCCACCCCCAACCCCTCCCTTGTAGGGAGGGGAGTGGTTACCTCTGGCCATGGGGAGCTGTTCTCCTTACCATATTTATAGGTGGCGGAACTTGGCTCATAGTTCGTAAAAAGCATAGCACTACGTTACATTCTACTCCCCTCTCCTTGGGAGAGGGGTCGGGGGTGAGGCTTGTTCACCTTCGAAAGAGCTACGGCAGTCTTGACGTATTGCGCGACATCACCGCCGACATCCATCGCGGCGAGGTCATTTCCATCATCGGGCCTTCAGGCACAGGCAAGAGCACCCTGCTACGCTGTCTGAACCTGCTGGAGCAACCTACCGGCGGCAGCATCGTCGTCGATGGGGAGGATATCCTCGCCAAAGGCTATCCAGTCAACAGGCTGCGGCAGAAGATGGGCATGGTGTTCCAGTCGTTCAACCTCTTCGAGCATAAGACGGTGCTGGAGAACGTCATCTTCGCGCCCTGCCAGTTGCGTCGTATGCCAGAGGAAGAGGCACGCAGGGAGGGACTGGCATTGCTGCGCAAGGTGGGACTGGCCGAGAAGGCCGACGTCTATCCGTCGAGCCTCTCCGGCGGACAGAAACAGCGTGTGGCCATCGCCCGCGCTCTAGCCATGAAGCCCGACGTCATCCTCTTCGACGAGCCTACCTCGGCTCTCGACCCGACGATGGTGGGCGAGGTGCTCAGCGTTATCCGTCAGTTGGCCAAGGAGGGCATGACGATGCTCATCGTCACCCACGAGATGAAGTTTGCCCACGATGTAAGCACCCGTATATTCTTCATGTACGACGGCTATATCCACGAGGACGGCACGCCCCGGCAGATCTTCGAGTCGCCCGTCCATAGTGCCACCAAGGCCTTCATCCAGCGCATCCGCAAGGAGGTGTTTGAGATTGACGGCCCCGACTTCGACTTCCTCGGCATGCACTCGGCTGTCAGCGCCTTCTGCCACAAGTACGGCATCCCTGAGAAGGAAGAGAAGGCCCAGCAGCTGATCGGCAAGATGCTCGACGGCGCGATGGCACCCTACCGCCCCATCACCGTGCGAATCACGCACAGCGAGCAGTCGCTCGTCACGGCCCTCGACTTCATGGTGGAGAAAATGACTGCCACGCCGCTGAACGATGCCCATCGCAGCGAGCTCTCCGGGCAGTGCCGGCAGGTGATAGAGGAAGAGACCAAGCGCGGCTTCCGTGTGAAACTGATCATATAAAAAAGAGATAAAGACAAATGAGATTAAAAGGACTGAGCGGCAACGCACTGAAGGTCATCGCCATCGTCGGCCATGACGATCGACCACCTGGCCTGCTGGCCCGTTGCTTCCAATAACCGTGAGGTCGGCAACTTCCATTGTCAACTATGTCCACGATGTGGCAAAAATAAAGTCTCGTAAATTCCCTGCGGTAGAAATACGTCGCAAATTTATAGGAATTTTCCGAAGCAACAAAGAAAAAGGTGGAAATCTTTCGTTGCCGGTTACTTGATGTCGTAAGTCTGGTAGACCAGGTAGTAGCCGTCGGACTGGAGAGAGAAGGAGTCGCCGAGGGATTCGTTGAGGGTGCCTTGCCACCATTGTTCATAGGCATAGGAGTCCCATTTCAGACCTTCTGATGAGATTTTGTTGCTTCCGAAGTTGAAGATGCTAACCTGTTGCCCATTGAATGAGGAGAAGGTGTTGTCCCCCTTTGCAGGGATAAAGAAGCCGTGGTTGGTGAACATGATACCCTCGATGTTCATCTCGCGGAAGTAGCGCATCAGTAGCGAGATGTTGCCTAGGGTATGGTCTTCGCGCTTGCCAGTACAGCCTAAGTAGGCTATTTGGTGCCATCCCTGAGCCAGACAGTAGCGAGTGGCTTTCGTCAGGTCGTTGTCTTCCTGTTCGTCAATCTGGATAAGACGGTCACGGTATTCTGCGGGCACGCTGTCACCGTCGCCAATGATAACGGCCTCCCCCAAGCCCTCCAAAAGGAGGGGAGCAATGGCTCCATCGCAGGCGATGAGATGCGCTGCATGGTGGAGGATGTTTAACGGTACGGCATGAGTGGGAAACGCTCCGTTAGCTATGATGACTGCGTCGAAAGTTTTTTCCATTTGAAATATCCTGCTATAGCGATGATGACATAGAGTCCGTAGAGACCAGCCTTGAAGGGAATACCTTTCTGTACGTAGAGCACGCAGCAGACGATATCGACGATGATCCAGAAGAACCACTGTTCCAGATACTTACGGGCCAACGCCCACATGCCCACAAACGACAAGGCATTGGTGAATGAGTCGAGTAGGGGAACGGTGGAGTTGGTCCAGGTGGTGAGCACGTAGTAGGTGGCACCCCATGCTGCAAAGAAGAACAATGTGGCAGGCAGATACTTGCTGAGTGGCATGTGGGTGATGGGGAGCGGTTCCTTCTCCTTGCGTGTCTTCACGAACTTCCACACAAAGAGTCCGTAGATAGCAGCCAACGTGTAGTAACAAGCCATTCCTGCGTCACCATAGAGTCCGTGCTGCCAATAGAGGATGATGTCCAGGGCAGGCATCACGATACCTATCACCCAGAGGGCGATATGAGCACGATACTCCAGCCAGATATAAATCAAGCCGAGTATCGTGGTCAATATGTCCAGCCAGTCAAGCATCATTTTTCACTTAGAAATTCACCGACAGGTGTGCCATCACGTTAAACGGCGCTGAGGGTGCAAAGCCAGCCTCATACTGGTCGGATGTGTCCCATCCTGTGGCAACCACCTTGTCATCCACTTTTTCATAGCAAGGAGCAGCCCATCCATTGTTGTCGTACTTGGCAGAGAACAGGTTGTAGAGTGTTACACCGATGGTAGCATCCTTTAGGCCGAACTTGGGTAGTTTGAAGTTATACGACAGGTCAATGTTGGTGGTGAAGTGTCCGTCGAGCATCATGCCCACATCTACGGGCTTATCATTATCATCGAGTGTCCGATAGCTCTCGAAGCCAGTGTTCGTCAGGTACTGCTTGCTGACATATTGGCTCTGGATGCTGGCTTTCATGCCTTTGTAATTGAAGGTGAAGATGTTGTTGGCTATCCAGTCGGGCGAGAAGGCCAGCGGTTGGTTGCCAAGGTTAGCCACACTGCCATCAGCCAACTGCACGGTGATGTCCTTTACACGGTTTCTCGACCAGGTGGCGTTGATGTCCCAACGGAACCAGTCAACAGGCTTTACGGCAGCCTCCAGTTCGATACCCAGACGATAGCTCTTCGGCATGTTTCGTGTGATGGCTTCGCCAATTTGGTCGATTTCACCAGTCAATACAAACTGGTCTTTGTAGTCCATCCAGTAGAGGTTCGCGCCAGCTGTGAACACCTTGCTCTGGTATTTATAGCCCACTTCCAGGTCATTCAGTCGCTCGGCCTTAGGCATCTCCAGTCCGGCATTCAGACTGTTCTGGAAGTTGTTACGCGTAGGTTCTTTGTGGGCAATGGCATACGACACGAAAACCTTGTGGTTGGGGGTGATGTCATAGTTCAATCCGACTTTGGGATTGAAGAAGTCGAAAGACTCTTTCATACCATAGACGATGCGCTTGTTGACATTCCAGTCGATTTCATCAGTGGGACCGTCCATCTTAAGTCCCACGTGTCGATATTGCAAATCGACGTAGGCATTCAAACCGCGCAGGAATTCGTAGGTCACCTTTCCATAGACGTTGAAGTCAGTCTTCTTTGTCTTGTCGTCGTAATATTTGTGGTTAGGCATCAGAGCATCTACAGGATTCTTCACCCATGTTACCAGTCCATAGTGGTCGCCATCATACTTGTTCCATCCGCCACCCAGTACAGCCTGCAGGTTCTGGTGGTTGTTATAGACAATCGACGCTACTACGCCATAGAAGTCGTTAGCCATCTTCTTTTGGCGTACCAAGTCGCTTATGGCCCATGTCATTTGCTTGTCCAAGTCGTACTCAAACAGGGTGCGCTTACGTTTGTATTCCTCGTAATAGCCATCACCTCTGGTGTAGTGTAAGGCTGCATTGAGGTTCAGCTCCTGGGTCAGTCGCTGGTTCCATATCAGTTGGTAGTTCTGCTGATGGTAGTTGTCTGTCTGGTTGTCGTAATAACGCCTGTTCCCCTCTTCGTCGTAATACTCGCCACATGAGTTATAGGTGCGTCCAAAGAGGCTCTGCTCGTATTTCGACGTGTAGTTCCACGCATGGTAGGTCTCTTCCACGCCATTGAAGGTGATGAATTTCACCATTGTGTTCTCGCCAAAGTAGCCAGCCTGCAGGAAGTAGGAGTTCAGTTTGGTAGAGGCACGGTCCAGATAACCCTTGGAGCCTATGTTTGACAAACGACCCTGTATGCCCCAGCGTCCCTTCAGCAGACCCGTTCCGAAGCGCAGGGTCTCCTTGTGGCTATAGTAAGAACCACCGCTCAGGTCCAGGCCGACGAAAGGTTCCATACCGATGCTCTCCGTTTGCATGTTCAGCGTAGCACCAAAGGCACCTGCACCATTGGTCGATGTACCCACACCACGCTGAATCTGCATAGACTGCACACTGCTGGCAAAGTCACCCATGTTCACCCAATAGAGTTGGGCACTCTCCGCATCGTTCAAGGGAATGCCGTTGGCTGTGATGTTGATGCGGCTAGGGTCTGTACCACGAATGCGCAACGAGGTATAGCCAATACCGTTACCAGCATCGGAGGTCATGGTTACCGAAGGGGTCAACGACAACAGGTAGGGGATGTCCTGTCCGAAGTTTACGGCTTTCAGCTGTTCCTTGTCCATGTTGGTGAATGCCATTGGTGTCTTTTTCGTGGCACGTGTAGCCATTACCTCCACTTCTTGCAGTTCCACGTTCTTAAGCGTGTCCAGTTCGGCAGCTTGCAGCGACAATGATGCGCACAAGACTGTCATCATGAAAAACTTTCTCATTTCTTTTACCTTATTTATTAATACTAAAAAATAAGGGGTTATGTTACTCTGTCATCCCTACGCCGGCATTACCCGTATCAGGTTTGGAGGGTATCATCTCAGCCCACACCCGTGAGCACCCCTTGACAAGCATTATGCTAAATCGGCTGCAAAGGTACGAATAAGTGAGCAAAAAGCCAAAAGAATTTTGGACTTTTTCGAACGGAAGTACTTTCGACGTTAGTCAAAGGTAGTAAAAAAAGTGAAAAGTGAAAAGTGAAAAGTGAAAAATTTGCTGCCGCAATAGAAAAAACTCTCAACTTTCAACTCTCAACTCTCAACTTTTTTGTACCTTTGCGCCAAAATTATAGTGAAATGGATACTATCAAGAAACTTTTTGCTCAGAAACTGATGGATATCAAAGCCATCAAGTTGCAACCCAACGAGCCGTTCACGTGGGCTTCTGGTTGGAAATCGCCTATCTATACTGACAATCGCAAGACTTTGGGTTTTGCTGATGTCCGCTCGTTTGTCAAGTTGGAACTATGTCACGCCATTCAGCAACACTTCCCTGAGGCTGAGGCTGTGGCTGGTGTGGCAACGGGTGCTATTGCCCAGGGTGCGCTGGTGGCTGATGAGCTGGGACTGCCCTATGCCTATGTCCGTCCGAAGCCCAAGGATCACGGTATGGGCAATCAGGTGGAAGGTGAGCTGAAGAAGGGTGCGAAGGTCATTGTTGTCGAGGACTTGATTTCCACGGGTGGCTCTTCGCTGAAGGCAGTGGCTGCCTTGCGTGAATATGGTGTGGAGGTGATCGGAATGGTGGCTTCCTTTACCTATGGTTTCCCTGTTGCTGAAGAGGCTTTCCGTGAGGCAGGTGTGAAGCTCGTCACTTTGAGCGACTACAATGCTGTGCTGGAACAGGCTGCTGAGACGGGCTATATCAAGCCCGAGGAAATTGAGGTGTTGAAAGAATGGCGCAAAGATCCCGGCGCTTGGGGTGTATAAGTCCGTGTCCATCCGTGTAATTCCGTGCCAAAATATAGCGTTATGACAAAGTTTGAAAGTAGCATCAAGCAGATACCCTATTCCGTAGAGGATGTGTATCGTAATATCAGCGATTTAAGTAATCTGGAGCGTGTGCGCGACCGTATCCCTGAGGACAAGCTCAACAGTTTTTCTTTCGACCAGGATTCCGTCAGCGTCAATGTGGCCCCTGTGGGCGATTTGAAACTCCGCATCATTGAGCGCGAAGAGAACAAGTGCGTGAAGTTCGAGGGTGTTGAGACCCCTCTGCCCTTTAACCTGTGGATTCAGGTGTTGCCTGTCAGTGAGACGGAGAGCAAGATGAAGGTTACCGTTCAGGCCGACATCCCCTTCATGCTGAAAGGTATGGTTGCCGGTCCTCTTCAGGATGGCGTCGATAAGATAGCCGATGCCTTGTCAAAGGTACCGTATGTCTAGATAATCTAGACTATCTAGAATCTCTAGAAAATAGTAATTATGGCAAACAAGCTTTGGGAAAAAAACTTCGAGGTGAATGCTGAGATAGAACGCTTCACCGTAGGCAGAGACCGCGAGATGGACCTCTACCTCGCCAAATACGACGTGCTGGGCTCAATGGCTCATATCACCATGCTGGAAAGCATAGGCCTCATTGGAAGGGACGAGCTGCCCCTGCTGTTGGCAGAACTGAAGAACATCTACCAGATTTGCGAGCGAGGCGAGTTCGTGATAGAAGATGGGGTAGAGGATGTCCACTCACAGGTGGAGCTGATGTTGACTCGCAAGTTGGGCGATATGGGCAAGAAGATACACTCTGGTCGTTCGCGCAACGATCAGGTGTTGGTTGACCTGAAGCTCTTCACCCGTCACGAGCTGATGGAGGTGGCTGAAGGCATAAAGGTGCTCTTCGACGAGCTTATCCAGAAGAGCGAGCAGTATAAGCACGTCTTGATGCCTGGCTATACCCATCTGCAGGTAGCTATGCCCTCCAGTTTCGGACTTTGGTTTGGTGCATACGCTGAGAGCCTGACGGACGATATGCTGTTCCTGCAGGCGGCTTATAAGATGACCAATCGCAATCCCTTGGGTTCAGCAGCGGGCTATGGCTCTTCATTCCCTTTGAATCGTCAGATGACGACAGACCTGCTAGGTTTCGACTCAATGGATTATAATGTGGTGTATGCCCAGATGGGACGAGGTAAGATGGAGCGTAATGTAGGCTTTGCTATTGCCACCATCGCAGGCACATTGGCTAAGATGGCTTTCGACGCCTGTCTGTTCAACTCGCAGAACTTCTCGTTTGTCCGTTTGCCCAAGGAGTGCACCACTGGTTCGAGCATCATGCCTCATAAGAAGAACCCCGATGTCTTCGAGCTCATTCGTGCCAAGTGCAACAAGCTACAGGCCCTGCCCCAGCAGGTGATGCTCATCATGAACAACCTGCCTGTGGGCTACTTCCGCGACCTGCAGATTATCAAGGAGGTGTTCCTCCCTGCTTTCGACGAGCTGAAGGACTGTCTGCAGATGGCCGCTTATATTATCAATAAGATTGAGGTACGCGAGGACATTCTCGACAATCCCATGTACGACCCGATGTTCAGCGTGGAGACGGTGAACAAGCTCGCTTCCGAGGGATTGCCCTTCCGCGACGCCTATAAGCAGGTGGGCTTGGAGATAGAGGCAGGCACGTTCCGTCCTGACAAGAACATCCACCACACCCACGAAGGCTCCATAGGCAATCTCTGCAACGACCGCATCTGTGACCTGATGACCCATGTGCTCGACGGCTTTGGCTTCGAGCGTATCGTCAATGCCGAAAAGAACTTGCTGAAATGAAAAACTTTCTCATAGCCCTCTCCGTTATCTTGTTGTTTGGTGCGTGCAATGCTCAGGCGCCTATCAGTAGAGAAAATGCCTGCTGGTTCCTCTTCGACCAGACCTATCACCCCACCTCCTTTCTTTTCGTGGCGGTGCAGAGTCCTGGCAGCTTTGCCTATGTCACCACCTATGGCGATGGAAAGCAGGCAGCACGCCATGTGGTAGTGGCTCCCAACAATGGTTCGGGCACTGAGGATAACATCATCCGTAATGCCGTTGAGATTAATCTGCGCTACGACCTGGGTGTCAGCAACGACATCGGACTTATCATTGGCTGTACCAATTTCGACGGACCACGAGCCTACGACGGCAGCTGTCCTAATTGTGAGACGCCACGCCCCATGAGCTGGGGAAAGAAAAGTGCTCAGCAGGTGACTTGTGGCAGGTGCAATCGTACCTATTCCCTTGATACCGGCAATATTTTGGAGGGCGAGGATGGCAAGACTTTGCTTCGATATAACTGTGCCTACGATGGGATGACGGTACGGGCATGGAATTAAAAATAAAAGAAAAATTGCATTTTCCTTTGGTTCTTTGCTCACTTATTCTTTGACCTAAAGGTGCAAAGCGACAAGTCGATTACGTAACTTTGACTGACGTCGAAGGTAGGCTGCATTTCGGAAATAAAAACAAAAAAAATGGTTTTTTGTTTTGTATTTCGCTCAATTTGCACTACCTTTGCACTCGAATTTGAGAATTATGGTCTGCCGCGATGGTGGAATGGTAGACACGAGGGACTTAAAATCCCTTGGCTATTGCAGCTGTGCGGGTTCGAGTCCCGCTCGCGGCACCCACTAAAAAGGATTTGCTTACTAAAAAGCAAATCCTTTTTCTGTTCGTCCGGAGTTATAGACATGGTGTGACGAAAAAAACGGTTACGTGGTAACAACAGTTACCGTAACCGTTTTTGGTCTCTAGGATTCGCAAGGAGAAACATTAATGCTCGCAAGTGACAGCATTAAGTCTTGCAGGGGAATTCCCCTTTTTCCTTTTACATATATCCCAGTGCTCGCAAGATATCGTTGAGGTTTGCCACCACCATGAGAAGGATGAGGATGCCGAAGCCGACGTACTCGGCGCGTATCATGAACGTCTCGGAGGGCTTGCGGCGTGTAATCATCTCGTAGAGCAGGAACAGCACGTGACCACCGTCCAGGGCGGGGATGGGCAGGATGTTCATGAAGGCGAGGATGATGCTGAGGAATGCCGTCATCTTCCAGAACATGTACCAGTCCCACATGGGCGGGAACAGGCTGCCGATGGCTCCGAAGCCGCCCAGCGACTTGGCTCCTTCGGCGGAGAAGATGTACTTCAGGTCGTCAACATAAGAGGCGAGCACGTGGAATCCGTACTTGATGCCGGCGGGGATGCTCTCCAGGAATCCATACTCGCGGGTGACGGGCTTGTAGAGTCCTACGACGCTCTGCACGGTGAAGCCCAACTTCAGGTCGGGGGTAAGCACGGTGTTGACGGTGTCAACGGATGTCTGGTGTTTGATGACCAGGGTGACGGTGCGCGCCTTCATGCTGTCGGCAGACGTCTCAGCCACAGCCAGCATGTCGGCACGGCGGCCCAGCAGGTCAACAAACTCGTTGTACGAGTCCACGGGCTTGTCGTTGAGCGCTACTATCTCATCGCCCTTCTGCAGTCCTATCTTGGCAGCAGGCGTCTCTGGCAGCACGCTATCAACCTTGGCAGGCAGCAGCGGACGCACGAAGGAGGGGTCTGCCTTCATCATGTTCAGCAGGTTCAGCTCGCCGGGCAGCGTGATGCTCATGGGCTTGCCATCGCGGATGATATCTACACGATGGGCCTCCGAGATGTCGCGGTAGAGGTCGGCGGAGAAGTCCTTGAAGGCGTGTGTCTCGGTGCCGATGAGGATGTCGCCATCCTTGAATCCGTATGACTTGGCCTCCTGGTTGAACTTCATGCCCAGCGTCATGTCCTTGACGGGGATGTAGGTGTCGCCCCACCAGAACAGGATTTGTCCGTAGATGAACAGGGCCAGCAGGAAGTTGACTAGCACACCGCCTATCATGATGAGCAGGCGTTGCCAGGCTGGCTTGGCGCGGAACTCATAGTTCTGTACGGGTTGCTTCATCTGCTCCGTGTCGAAGCTCTCGTCTATCATGCCCGCTATCTTGCAGTAGCCGCCCAGGGGGAGCCAGCCGATGCCATACTCGGTATCGCTGTTCTTAGGCTTGAACTTGAACAGGCTGAATTTCCAGTCGAAGAAGATGTAGAACTTATCGACCCTCACTCCGAAGAGCTTGGCGAAAAAGAAGTGGCCTCCCTCGTGCAACAGTACGAGCAGCGAGATGGCCAAGATGAATTGTAATACTCTGATTAAAAATATTTCCATAACTATAAGGTAAAAGTGAAAAATGAAAAGTGAAAAATTCTTCGACCTAAAGGTGCGAAGCGACCAAAGGTCGAGCGGCTTCCGCTCTCCATGTTCACCATTATTTATTTTGTTTGATTATTATTCTTTGTTGTTTTGATTGACGATATTAATATTGCGAGGACTTCTCTACAGTCTTTATCCATACTCTCAAATTCCTTATCTGAGATATAATCTGTATCTTTTAAGAGGTTAATCCAATAAATAGTCTCGTTACATTCTTTTAATGCAATGGAAAGTTTGCTGATGAAATCTGCTGGGCTTTGGGCATACACAGCTTCACTCACCAAAGCGCCAATGGCTGTACCAGAACGAAAGACCTGATTCAACATGCCATATTCTTTCGGAGTGCATTGTATATGTTTAACCATATTGACAACCCTTACAGCCAGATGGTAGCTTTTCGTATTTAGTGGAGATTGTTCATTGTGGAGTATTCCCTTCATAAGCGGTAGCAAATTTTTCACTTTTCACTTTTCATTTTCCCCTTCATAAGTTCTTTTGCTATACGACGGGCTTCCGCATCCGTAGCGATGTAGGTGTCGTAGTCGGGTGTGGCGGAGAAAGTGCAACGCTGCATGGTCTCGGCAATGATGTCGCTCATCTGCAGGAATCCGCAACGGTCCTCCAGGAATCCACGGTTCACTATCTCGTTGGCGGCATTGACAATGCAAGGCATGTTGCCACCCTTCTGAATAGCCTCGAAGGCGAGGGCGAGACAGCGGAACTTCTTCAGGTCAGGCTCGAAGAAGTCAAGATGCTGTGTGGCAAAGAGGTCCAGGCGGTCGCCGCTGAGCGTCAGGCGCTTAGGGAACGAGAAGGCATACTGGATGGGCAGTCGCATGTCGGGCACACCCAACTGGGCCTTCACGGCACCGTCGTGGAACTGTACGGCAGAGTGTACGATGCTCTGGGGATGAACCAGCACCTGAATCTGCGAGGCCTTGACACCGAAGAGCCATTTGGCCTCAATCACCTCGAAGCCCTTGTTCATCATAGAGGCCGAGTCGATGGTGATCTTAGCACCCATGTCCCATGTGGGATGGCGCAGGGCATCGTCCTTGGTGACACGGGCAATCTGCTCCATCGTGAAATTGCGGAACGGACCGCCCGAGGCGGTGAGCAGGATTTTCTCGATGGGATTGTTGTCCTCACCCACCAGGCATTGGAAAATGGCAGAGTGCTCGCTGTCAACAGGCAGGATGGGAGTGTGGTACTCCGAAGCCAGGTCGCGAATCAGCTCACCAGCCACCACCAGCGTCTCCTTGTTAGCCAGTGCGATGGCCTTGCGCGCCTTGATGGCATGAATGGTGGGCGACAGACCTGCAAAGCCTACCATCGCCGTCAGCACGATATCGATGGGACCGGCCTCCACTATCTCGTCGAGGGCCTGTGTACCGGCATATACCTTCACGTCGGGCAGGTCGCTCATCAGTTGCTTCAACTCGTCGTAACGCTGCTCGTTGGCAATGACGATGGCAGCTGGCTTGAACTTGTGGGCTTGCTGAGCCAGCAGTTCTACTTGGTTATTGGCTGTCAGGCAATAGGCCTCGTAGAGGTCAGAGTGTTCTGCTATCACCTCCAAAGCCTGGGTTCCGATGGAACCTGTCGAGCCTAGAATCGCTATTTGTTTCTTTTTCATATATTGTTATTCACTGTTCTTTGACCTAAAGGTGCAAAGCGACCCAAGGGTCGAGCGCACTATTCACTAGCGAAGCGCCAGTAATCCACTGGGGATATTCATCTTGATAATTTGCTGTTCTGTATCGATATTCTCTATCAGCTCGTCAGAGGCAGGAATCAGTCGTCCGTCCTCCAGTTCAAAGAGAATGTTCTGCGTGGTGTCGTCGATAGATGCTATCTTGCCCACGACCTTGTTGTCGGAGGCATCCACGATGTCGAAGCCTACCAGCATGGCTAGCGACGGCCCTTCCGTGCCCTCATCGGCTATGGAGCGTGGGAAATAGACGTCGCAGCCCGTCAGCTCAGAAGCCCTTTGCAGGGTGTCTATGTCGCAAAACTTCACCAGTGCCAGGGCGTCGCTACGGAAACGGTATTCCTCCATGAAGAAAGGTACCAGGATGCCGTCAATGTCGAGAATGAGGTAGTCGGCATCCGTCGTGTCGAAGATGTCGTCGTCAAACTGGAATGATACCTCGCCCTTCACGCCGTGCGCCTTGCCCAGGCGGCCTATCTTATAAACGTCTTCTCTCTTAATCATCTTTTCTTGGTCTAGATATTCTAGATTGTCTAGATATTCTAGATTGTCTAGTTATACTCTCTCTATTTTGGCCCCAAGTGCATTGAGTCGGCTTTCGATATTCTCGTAGCCACGGTCTATCTGTTCGATGTTGCTGATTGTGCTGGTGCCGTTGGCACTCATAGCAGCTATTAGCAGGGCAATACCTGCACGGATGTCCGGACTGGACATGCGCTGGGCACGTAGCGTCTTCTTACGGTCGTGACCTACCACCACAGCACGGTGTGGGTCGCACAGGATAATCTGGGCTCCCATGTCTATGAGCTTATCGACGAAGAACAGGCGGCTCTCGAACATCTTCTGGTGGAAGAGCACGGATCCACGTGCCTGGGTGGCTACCACGATGAGCACACTGAGCAGGTCGGGGGTCAGTCCTGGCCATGGGGCATCAGCCAATGTCATGATGGTACCGTCAATGAAAGAATCGACCACATAGTGCTTCTGATGTGGGATATACAGGTCGTCACCATCCTCCTGCACGTCAACACCCAGTCGGCGGAAAGCCTCAGGGATGATGCCCAGGTCTTTCATCGACACATCCTTGATGCGTATGCCATTGCCACACATGGCTGCCATTCCGATGAACGAGCCTACCTCAATCATGTCGGGAAGCAGACGGTGTTCCGTGCCTACCAGCTTGGTGACACCCGCTATGGTGAGCAGGTTGGAACCGATGCCGCTGATTTGGGCTCCCATGCGGTTGAGCATGTGGCAGAGCTGCTGGACATAGGGCTCGCAGGCAGCATTATAGATGGTGGTGATGCCTTCGGCAAAGACTGCTGCCATGATGATGTTGGCAGTACCCGTCACGGAAGCCTCGTCGAGCAGCATGTAGGTGCCCTTCAGACTATTGGTCCTTGGCTTCTTGCCTTTGGCAGATATCTCATAGACATTGCGGTTCTCCACACGATGGAACTTGGCACCCAGGTACTTGAAGCCCAGGAAGTGGGTGTCCAGACGGCGACGGCCTATCTTGTCGCCACCAGGTTTGGCAACCACAGCCTTGCCCATACGAGCCAGCAGTGGACCAATCATCATGACGGAGCCACGCAGGTCGGCACACTTTTCCACGAACTGGTCGCTCTCCAGATACTTCAGGTTCAGAGCGTCGGCCTGGAATGTGTAGGTGTTGCCAAGGGCCTGTCCGCTATCGGCTTTCGTCACCTTGACACCGATGTCGCACAACAGCTTAATCAGGTTGTTGACATCACGGATGTCGGGGATGTTGTGGATGGTAACCTTTTCACTGGTGAGCAGCGTGGCGCAGATAACCTGTAGCGCCTCGTTCTTGGCTCCCTGTGGGGTGATGGTGCCACTGAGCAGATGTCCGCCTTCGATTTTAAATGATGCCATAGGGATTTCTTCAGTTAAACGACTAACTCAATGATTATTTCTTACGCTTTCCCTTCTTGCCTTCGTTCTGGGCATAGGGAACGACACGCTCAAAGCGGAAAGACTGGAGGTCCAGCTGAATCTTGCCATCGGTAAAGCGGGCAAGGTCGTCAGCCACCTTCTCGTCGTCCATAGAGCCATGTCCCCATGCTGCCAAGTCACGCTTCATTTGGTTGGCAGTGATGCGTACCAGCTCGTCACGCTCTTCACCGGCAGGCATGTCTTTCAGCTTCTCAAACATCTCCATCATCAGACGTCCATAGTGGCGCACCCGACTTTGGGGACTGGCGGTGGGATGCTGCATGGGCTGCGGTTTGGAGAGAATCTTCTCGGCACTAGTCACGTCGAAAGGCCAGTCGATATCCAACTGCTTCTGACTCATGAGATAGAGATGGTCCCACAGCGTCTGCTGGTAGTCAGAACTGTCGCGAAGCTGAGGCGTCTTGTTCTCCATCTGGTGGATGATGGCCTGGGCACACTTCATGCGCTCCTCCTTAGTGGGAAGGCTGATGGCCAAATCAACCATCTTCTGAATCTCACGACCATACTCGGGCATGATGAGTTTCTTACGCTGGGTGTTATAGTCTAATCCTTTTATTTCCATATTTTTAAGGTATAAGTGAAAAATGAAAAGTGAAAAATTCTTCGACCTAAAGGTGCGAAGCGACCAAAGGTCGAGCGGCTTCCGCTCTTCATGATTCACCATATTATTTACTTATCTTTTTATTTTTCACTTTTTAAACCAACGGTTTGGGCTTGATGGCCACGAAGTCCTTCAGGTAGAAGGGAACGAAGTAAGCAACGTCTTCAAACTGTTCCTGCAGGAAACGCTTCTCTGCCAGAGGCTGCATCCATTTGGCCAATGGCTCGATGTTGTCGATGAGGTGGGCGTTCGGGTGGTTGATGGTCTCCATGCATTTCTTGGCACCATTGCCGAAGAAATAAACAGGACGCTCTTCGAGATACTGCCTGTAGGTCTCTTCCGTCACCACATCGGCACTTACCTCGCGGACGGGCTTCAGCGAACGGTCGTAAAGTCCGGCATAGACCTCCATGCGACGGGCGTCGAGCATGGGGCACAGCAGGGCATCGTCCTCTTGAATCACTTCTCTTAACAGCACAGGAACGCACATCAGTTCAAGGGTGGGTACGCTGATAAGTTTCAGGTCGCGACCATAGCAGATGCCTTTAGCCATCGACACGCCAATGCGCAAGCCAGTGTAGGAGCCAGGACCGCAACTTACGCTGACTGCATCGAAAGGTATGGCGTGGTTGTCGGTAAACGACAGGGCCTCGTCAATCATGGAGCCTAGCCGTTCGGCACCAGCCCCCTTTTCTCCTTCTGCCTTCTGTTCGAAAATGCATTGTCCGTCCTCGCTGACTGCTACGGAACAGACGTTAGTACTCGTTTCTATATGTAGAATGCAAGCCATATACTTCTTTTTAATGTGCAAAGGTACGAATAAGCGAGCGAAAAACCAAATTTATTGGTGTTTTTCCGAGCGAAAGTACCTTCGATACTATCAAAGCTGCGAATTTTCCCGTCATTCTTCGCATGTTTAAGATAATTTTTGTACCTTTGTCGTCAATATTAAAGGAAAACAACATTATGATACAGTCAATGACAGGCTACGGAAAGACCGTTGTAGCCTACAAGGGAAAGAAAATCAATGTGGAAATCAAGTCGCTCAACTCCAAGCAGCTTGATCTTACCACACGTATTGCTCCATTGTATCGTGAGAAGGAAATGGAGATTCGTCAAATGATAGCCGATAAGTTGTTACGCGGAAAGGTGGAGTTCTGTATCTGGATAGAGAAGGATGCTACAACGGAAGCCGCTCCCGTCAACACGGCGCTGATGCAGTCCTACTACAACCAGTTGCACGCCTTTGCTGAGCAGAACCAGCTGGAGGGTATCGACTGGATGGTGACACTCACCCGCATGCCTGATGTCCTGACGAAGACGGAGGTTGAAGTGCTGAGCGATGAAGAGTGGGAGGTAGCCCGTCAGGGCGTCTGTGAGGCTATCCAGCATTTGGTGGACTTCCGTACGCAGGAGGGCGCCGCTCTGGAGAAGAAGTTCGGCGAGAAGATTGACAACATCGAGCAGTTGATGCTGAGCATCGAACCTTACGAGAAGGCCCGTGTGGAGAAGATTCGAGGCCGTATCGTGGAGGGACTGAAACAGATTCCAGAGGCAGAGTACGACAAGAACCGTCTGGAACAGGAGCTCATCTATTATATCGAGAAGCTGGACATCAGCGAGGAGAAGCAGCGTCTGGCCAACCACCTGAAATACTTCCGTGAGACGATGGCTGATGCTGCCGGACAGGGCAAGAAACTTGGCTTCATCGCCCAGGAGATGGGTCGCGAAATCAACACCACCGGTTCGAAGTCGAACCAGGCAGAGATGCAGAACATCGTGGTGAAGATGAAGGACGAGCTGGAGCAGATCAAGGAGCAGGTGCTTAACGCCCTTTAGGGCGTTGGCAGTTGGCTTTTAGCTATTGGCAGTTGGCTATTTTGAGAAATGAGAAATTTTAGAGAATATAATGTCTATCAACAATCGATGCAATTGTGCATAGATGTTTATAAGGCATGTAAATTATTTCCTTCGGACGAAAGATTTGCATTAGCGAATCAGTTGGAGAGAGCTGCAGTTTCTATTTCGTCTAATATTTCTGAGGGATCTTCAAGAAGTTCTGATACAGATTTTGCACATTTCTTAGAGATTTCTCTGGGTTCAGTTTTTGAGGTGGAAACACAACTAACGATAGCGTTAAAACTGCAATATATTGACATTGATACATATAATTCTTTGATAGCCCAAATTGATGTTATTGAAAAAGGGCTTGGAAAATTTATAGGAATCTTAAGAAAATAGAATATATGAGAGGACACTTAATTATATTTAGTGCACCATCAGGTAGCGGAAAGAGCACCATTGTGCAGTGGCTGATGAAGGAACATCCGGAACTTAACCTGTGTTTTTCCATATCATGCACCAGTCGTCCACCGCGAGGCACAGAAAAAGATGGTATTGAGTATTTCTTTTTGTCTCCGGAAGAATTTAAGGCCAAGATAGAACAAAATGCTTTCTTAGAATACGAGGAGGTGTACGAAAATCGCTTTTATGGAACTTTAAAAGAACAAGTCGAACGGCAATTGAATGCTGGTCAAAACGTGGTATTCGATGTGGATGTGAAGGGCGGCATTAATATCAAAAAGTTTTATGGCGATGATGCACTGAGCGTTTTTATTCAGCCCCCATCAATAGAAGAACTTCGTAAACGATTAGAAGGAAGAGCAACTGATAGTAAAGATGCAATAGAGACAAGATTAGCTAAAGCTGAATATGAATTATCTTTTTCTGGTAAATTTGACAGAATAGTTATAAACGATAACCTGTCCCAAGCGGAAGCAGAGACTTATTCTTTGATTAAGGATTTTATCGATGCAGATAAATAAAAAGCCAAAAGCTAATAGCCAAAAGCTAATAGCTATATTCGGCGGTTCGTTCAACCCCATTCATTGCGGACATATAGCATTGGCACAGGCAGTCTTGCGCCAATGCCAGTTGGACGAGGTATGGCTGATGGTATCGCCTCAGAATCCGTTGAAGCGCAATGACTCAGACCTGTTGGATGACAGCCTGCGTTTCGAAATGGCACAAAAGGCTTTGGAAGGAGTTGAGGGCGTCAAGGCCTGCGACTATGAGTTCCATCTGCCCAAGCCTTCCTATACTTGGAACACGTTGCAACACCTGAGTGCAGACTATCCAGACCGCGAGTTTGTATTGTTGATAGGAGGTGACAACTGGGCTCATTTCCAACGGTGGCGTCATTGGAAGGACATCTTATGGCATCATCGCATTATAGTCTATCCTCGCGACCAGTATTTGGGAACCATTGATGTCCCTCTGCTGGATGTGTCGAGTACAGAAATCCGTGAGCGTGTCCGTCAAGGTCAAAGTATTGATGGACTAGTGCCTACAACCATAGAAACGCTGGTGCAGACCTACTACCGATAGTTAGTGACTGGCCCTGTAGGCATCAATCATGTCCATCAGTTGGTTGCTCTTGCCCGTTATTGTTTTCCTACAGAAAATTTTATCGCTCTTGATAAGCATGTCAAAGTCTTCCTCAGTGAAGATTTTGATACCGTTGGTGTAGTCGATAAACGTCAAAGGAGTGATGCCTTCCAGGTTTTTGAACTGTCCTTCCATCTGGATAGCTCTATTGGCAAAGTCGGAATAAGCTGTAAGGGTGGGGATGAAAGTCTCGTCAGGTGCAAAGCCGTCATAGAAATAACGCACGTAGGCAGGATTGTTGTCCCAATAGTTGAGCGCCAGTGATGCTAACTCTGGTGAGATAGCCCACCACATAGAACCTTTGTGAAGCGTGTATTCGCGCCCTGAAGCCTTGAAGCGAAGTGATTTGCGAATACCTAAGGCATAGCTGATTTTACGTAATGAAACACGGAACTTGCTTCTTAACGTTCCATACGGCCAAGAGTAGTAGTTGAAATAGCGATGCTCACGATAAAGTTTCTCGGCCTCGCCTTGTCCCTCCATACACAGCGTCACGATAAACTCTCGCCCCTTTTGGCTTTCAAAGAAAGAGGTGATATGCTTGTTGCTCCATAGCGGATAGTCGAGTCCACTGAGTGATATCAAGTAGTCGATAGGTTCTTGCTGGTGTAGCATGAGGGCTTTCTTGATCATCTTCATCTGGGCTTCTACGACTCCGATGCTGCCCCACATAACATCAGTTCGGTCTTCGATGAAGTGAACACGAGGGTTGTCTGCCAACAGACTGGTAAACGATGACAGGTCAGACTTGGCATCAATATGTACAATGAAAAAGGATGATAGGGGCAGACTCTCAATCATTCGTTTCAGGTGAATGGGGTCGTTATGTGCGGAGATGATGAACGCAAACTTCATGATGACTGTATTTTTGCGACAAAGATAATGATAAAAATTGAGATTCTTTCTTTTTTTCTTAGTAACTTTGCACCGTCAACAAAAAAGAAACGAATATGCAAGAAATAACTCCCCAGGAGCAACCCAGATGGAATGCAATCATACTCGGCATCTTGAAAAAACTGATTTCCATCTGTGAAGAGCACCATATAGACTATTATTGTTGTGGCGGAACAGCCATCGGGGCTGTTCGCCATCATGGTATGATACCATGGGATGATGATATTGATGTCTTTATGCCCCGTCCTGACTACGACCGTTTCATCGCTGTCTGTCAACAGACGGACTTGGGAGATTTCGAGTTGCTTACTCCTTATAATAAGGACAATTACTTCATGTATTTCTCGAAGCTTTGCAAGAAGGGAACCACTATCTTGGAACGACATGATACACCTTGTGTCTTTGGACTCTTTGTTGACATATTTCCCCTCGATGGTACGGCAGAGAATATGGAGGAAGCTATTCGCTTGAAACGACGCTTTACCAAAATCCAGAATCGTCTGGCGGCCATCTCGGCTCATTATACTTTTGGTGAATACCTGCAATTACTGCTGACTCCTCATGAGTGGGGACGCTTCTGTCATAAGACACGCGGATTCCTCGGACGTAAGAGTTACCGTAAGAAGCTGCTCCGCATGATGGATGAGATATGTTATAAGCATCCCTTTGGCTCAACCAGTCGGGTGGTAGTGTATTGTGGTATCTATGGCGATAAGGAAATCTATCCCCGTGAATGGGTCAGCAAAGCTGTGAAGTTTCCGTTTGAGGGGTTAGAGGTTTGTTTGTCGGGTGGCTATGACCATTATTTGCGCCATTTCTTTGGCGACTACATGCAGCTGCCTCCTGTCGAGAAGCGAGAGTCGCATCATTTCAAGGAGTATTTTAACATGGATGCGGAAGAACCTGTAGCAGAGGTTATGCGCAAGATAGGCCGTCACTACTATCCAAAGTGTGACTAAGGCCCTCATCTATGGAGAAGAGGGGGCGCCAGCCTAATTGCTCGATTTTCTCCGTCGAGAAAACGGCTTTGGTGATAGGCGTCGTATTGCCATCCTCTGTAATTTGCATGACAACCTTTCTGCCACCGATTCCTGCTATCTTCTCCGCCAACTGGCGGATAGTGATATTGGAGTCTGCATGGGCTACATTGTATGCTTCACCACTTTGCCCTTTTTTTAATAATAGTAAGATGGCAGCAGCACAATCTACGACATAGATCCATGACCTGTATTGCTCTCCCTTACTTTTCATGACGATGTCTTCACCACGTAGGACATTGCGGATAAACTGTGCATAGACGCGATTGTCGCTCTCCGTGAAATAAGGTCCATAGGTGTGACAGGGACGGGCTATCACGATGGGTGTGTCATACTCTTTACAATAGGCTGCACAAAGTGTTTCTGCAGCTCGCTTGGACGAGGGGTAGCAGGCTCGTGGAGAAAGGATGTCGATATAGCCGCTGCTTTGTTCTGTGAAGATACTGCCGTCGCCTTCTCCGTATATCTCGCCAGAAGAAACATAAACCATCCGTTGCAGGTGGTGCTTCATTCCGTATTCTACCAAGTGGCAGAGTCCGTTCAGGTTGGCTTTCATGACCTCTACGGGTGACTGCTGGAAGAAATTGGGACTGGCATTACTGGCAGCATGAATGATGTAGTGAAAGTCTGTAGTCCATGTTAAAGGCTCACAGATGTCATGCTGTAGGAAGTGGAAACGCTTATCGTCCTGATATAGCCTAAAGCGTGTTCTAGCCCGATCTATGTTACGCCCCATCGCATAGACATGACACAGGCTATGCTGCATCAGCATATCAACCAAGCAACCTCCAATCAGTCCTGTGGCACCTGTGACAAGGATGTTGCCTTGCTGCGGTAAGGTCAGGTGCTCCGTTGCCTTCTTGATGTCTTGCTGGTAGGATGTCATTTCAGCCATGATTCTGCTTTTATGTTCATAAGGGCTTTCAGTATCTCAAGGTCCTCGACGGTGGTTACCTTGATGTTCTTCTCGGAGCCTGGCACAATGTGCATCTCCCTACCACCCAGTTCTGCCATCAGTGTGCAGGATGCAACCGAATTGGTAATGCCTTTTTCCTTGGCTTCCTCGTGGGCGGCTATGATGTTCTTCAAACGGAAGGTCTGGGGGGTCTGCGTACGAACCAGTTTATCACGGGGAATACTGGTGGTACTGGCAAATCCGTCCTCACTTTCCAAGATGGCTTCGCGGCACTTGATACCTGTAATGGCATAACCGTATTGCTGACAAGTGGCGATATTGGAGGAAATGATATCCTGTGAGAGCAGTGGACGTACAGCATCGTGAATCAATACCAGATCGTCATCTTGGCAACCAGCCTCTTTCAATCCGTAGATGCCATTATGGATAGACTCCTGACCGTTGCTGCCTCCAGGGAATATCCATTTCAGTTTGTCAATGCAAAACTGGTTGGCATACGACTGTACTACGGTTTCCCATCCGGCCAGACATACTACTGCGATACCGTGGATGTCGGCATGTTGTTGGAAAGCCCGCATCGTGTGAATGATAATGGGACAGTTGTCCACATGCATGAATTGTTTGGGAATGTCTTGTCCCATCCTGTTGCCAGAGCCTCCGGCTATGATCAGTGCATAATTCATAATGATGGTTTTATAGGTTACTTTCTGCTACTTTTCGGGTTATCTCTTCCATTTTGTCAGCATACAACTGGTAAAGCAAATGTCCGTTTCGCTCTGCCTGTTCTTTGGTGAACTCCGTATTCCAGAGACGCATACCTCCTGCTGTTAGCGAATGGAACTTCGCGTCATACCATCCTACTTGCAGCCCTTGCAGCCATGAACGCAGGCATAGCTCGTCGTCATCGTATTGGAAGGGAGCGAAGCGGAAGTCTATGTGATGAAGATACTGATCGTAGAGGTCTTTTCGTACCCACATCGGAGCACGGTTAACGGAATGCACAAACTGGAACTTACCATCGCCCATATCCTGACGGATTCCGTATCTTTTCTGCTCCTCTGCATTGAATATCAGGTTGACCGCCCAGTTGCCGCCAAGGATGACCATCTTGGGATGCCTCTCGAAAAGAGCGACAGCCTCGGTAACCCAACTGACATCCTCGAAGTCGTCATCGTCTTGCATCAGGGCGACATATTTGCCGTTGGCCAGTCGCAAGGCTTTGTCGTAGGTGACATTCTCAAAAAGGTCGTTGGCACGCAGTAAGAACTCATTGGCACCCGTCAATGCTTCCGTGAGCCGTCTGGTGTGCTCCATGCTGGAACCGTCGTCTATCACGATGATTTCCGAATCGCTGTATTGACGAAGCTTGGGAAGAATATGACAGATTTGCAGACTCTTGTTATGAGACTGGATGACAAAACTTACGGAAGGCTCGTTGCGATAGCCTTTCGCTTCCCATGAGGCATGGTTCTTCTTCTGCTGAACAACTCCTGTCCTCTTAAACAGGGCCAGTTTGATTTTCTCAATGATTAGTCTCATGATGCTTGAATAGGAATTGAATACATTCTTGGAATATCTTCACGTGGGCTATCTTCATGATGACCACGTAAAACAGGGCTGTTATAACGATTCTCGAAAGGATAAGACCTATGGTGTTGCTGATGGCTAAAGTGGCATAATAGGCTACGGCGATAGAGGCCAGGGCAGCCAGCAGGAAGGGACATATGTCTTTGAGCAAGTCGAGAAAACGAAATTGTATCAGTCTGTAGGTCAACACCTGCCAAACACCCGTCCATAAGACAAGCGTTGCCACGTATGCTGCTATCATGACTTCAATGCCCCAGGAGGCAAATACCATCACCACGACAATTTGTGTGATGACGAGTGCTATCGTACACCACATATACGTGTCAGACCTTCCATGACTGATAAACAGGTTTTGATATAAGGTGTGAATGGGCAGGAAAGCACCGCTGATGCACAGCAGTCGCAGCAGTGTTACGCTGTCGGCCCATTGTTCTCCTAACAATACAACAATGAAATCGGCTATGAAAGCCAGTCCCAGCATGGCAGGCATAGAGAGTAATGCCGTAAACCGTAGCATCTTACGGAATACGTTCAGCTGCCTGTTCTCCTCCTCGTTGATAGATGCCAGCACAGGTTGCGCTACCTGTTGCATGGTTCCTGAAATCAGCGAGTGCCCCATGGTGTTCCATTTGGCAGCCTGTGTGTAGTTGCCTACGGCACCGGCAGTAAACAGTCGTCCGAAGATAAACGACAGGATATTGTTGTTTACCTGATTGATAATGTTGGTAATCAGTATCTTGCTGCTGAAACCAATCATCTCGCGGATGGGGGTAAGGTCAATGTGGAGGGAAGGCAGCCATCTTACAAAGTAAAGTCGTCCGATGTTGATGATACAGATATATGTAAACTGTTGCCAAGCCAGACTCCAGTACGAATAGCCGTTGAGTGCCAGCGTGATGCCCACTATACCACTGCCCACCAAAGCGAAGAACCCCGTAATGGCTTTCTCGCGGTTCATCATGTTTCTGAACATATAGGCAGCATGGGCTATGCCAATGCCCGCTAATAGCAACGAGGCAAACACCAGTCTTGACAGACTGACCAATTCGGGCTGATGGAAGTAGCTGGCAATAAGGGGCGCACAGAAATAGAGCAGCATGTAAAGGAGAATGGAAATAGCTGTGCTGGCCCAGAATACTGCGTTATATTCCTTATGCGTAGCCTCTTTCAGGTTGGTGAGGGCAGCTGTAAATCCGCTCTCTTGCAGCGATCCCGCTATAGCCGAGAAGATTGCCAGCATTCCTACCATACCATAGTCGGCAGGAGTAAGAAGTCGTCCCAGGATAATACCTATCAATGCCATCAACAGCTGAGAAGTCAGATTGTTGATGGCACCCCACAGGAGTCCTTTGGCCGTTCTCTGTTTGAGTCCTTCGATCATTTTAAGTAACAAGGAAAGGTTATACAATGGAATTTCGCTGCATATCGTTTTGTCAGCGTCTCGAAATCAGCCATGTCTTTATACGCCAGTTTGACTTGCCGCCAAGGCTGTTCATGCTTCCTGCTGACAAAATGACCGTATAGCTCAAACTCGGAGAATCCGGATGTTTCCGTACGGTCATAGGAGGCAATGATGGCTTCCTTCCATTCGCGCCCATCATTGGCTTGTTCTATCCTCTGGCGGAGTGCTGCCAGCTCTTTCTTGGAGAAGAGCATCTTGTGGTCAACAAAACTGAGCAGGGAGAAATAGGGTTCTCCCGTCAGTCTGCGGATGTTCTTGTAATAGGCGGTATGACATTCGTCGCTCATATAAAAGACGGGTGTCTCGTCTTTGTCCAGGAAGACGTGAGGACGTATCAGGATGTGGTCTGCGTCAATGCAAAGGAAATAGTCACAGGTGCCTACCTTTCCTGACAACTTAACAAACTGCTGGAACAGCCATCCGCTTCTGTTGACAGTATGACCGTTAGGACTGGTGATTATCAGATTCAGCTCACGTGGCGAGAAATTGAAAATGGTGCTCTCCTCGACGAAGACAAGATGTTCCTTTTCGCAGAAAGCCGTGATGGCAGGATCGTTAGGAGCCACGATATAAATGTCCTTGACAGGGTGGCTGACGTTCTTCCTGATGCCTTGCAAGCAAAGTGGCAGAATGTCTAAATCTTTTCCGATGATGGGGATGACAATGTCAATAGGGACTTGCGATGGTGACATTGGCTTTGATGGCATCATTTCCCATACCCGACTAATGGTTTGTCGCAACCATTGAATACCAGCATCTATCTTTTTCATTCTATTTTTGTGCAAAAATACGGATAAATATTTGAAGTTCAAAATAAAAAGATGTAATTTTGCAGAGGAAATAAGATATTTATGGAAATAGCAGTTCAACAGAGTGTACAAAAGAAGCCTCGTCTGGAGTGGCTTGATTCCCTTCGTGGGTTTACCATGATATTGGTAGTAGCGAACCATGTGTTAGGCCTTGGCTTGGGTATGTCTCCGAAGGTTTCATCATCCATGCAGTTCTTGGTTATGTTCCGTATGCCCTTGTTCTTCTTTGTCAGTGGTTTCCTTGCCTATAAGGCCGGCCTTCTGTGGAATGGCAAGACTTTAGGAACCCTTTTGCTGAAGAAGATACGTGTGCAGACAATTCCTACTGTGGTGTTCTTCCTATTCGGAGCAGTTATATTGGGCGATATGGCTTTTGGTGATCAGGTGCTCGAATGGTTATCCAGACCCTTGAAGGGAGGCTATTGGTTTACCATCGTACTGCTTTACATGTTTATTATCTATTACATCTTCTGCTATTTTGAGAGCAAGTTAAAGGTGAAGTCATGGATTCCCATTACCATATTGTTCATCATCTCCCTGTGCTTTTACGAGACCTGCTATCAGCCAAAGTATTTCTCATGGGCTTTTGGATGGCGAGGCACTCCCAATGAGTTTATGAACACTTCCAGCATTAACCAGCTGTTCATGTATTTCCCCTTCTTCCTTTACGGCAATATGGTGCGCCGTTATTGGGATGGGGCACAGCGTATCATGGACAGCCGTTGGTTCTATCCCATTATCATCGTAATGGTTATCTTTGCGGCCTTGGATGCCTTGCAATGGCATACCCTTCGTATGACATGGGCCATCATTCCGCTGACCTTGGCTCGCTTCATCCTGTTGACTATAGTATTCATGTATTTCCGCCATTATCATCAGTATTTCACACAGCGTACCGTGGTAGGTCGTAGCTTTCAGTATATCGGACGCCGTACCTTGGATATTTATTTGATTCATTATCTGTTCATGCCCAATCTGCCGACGTTAGGCTCGTTCTTCAGCCAGTATCGTCATAACTTCATACTGGATACTACGGTGTCCGTATTCTTAGCTTTATTGGTCATTGGTTTTAGTGTCATCACATCGAACATCCTTCGCGTCAGTCCGTTCCTGAAGAAGTGGTTGTTCGGTAGAAGTTGACAAAATAATAAAGGCTGCAAATTTGCAGCCTTTATTGTTCCCTTTTCACTTTTCCTTTTTATTATCCCACCTGACTACCTGGCTTCACATCCTTAGTCGTGGTTACCACGCTGAGGCTTTCGTCGAAATCAACGGCAGAGAGTATCATACCCTGACTCTCGATGCCCATCATCTTACGTGGTGCAAAGTTGGCAACGAATAGGATGCGCTTGCCTACAAGCACGGAGGGGTCTTCGTAGAAAGCGGCTATACCACTGAGGATGGTGCGGTCGGTACCTGAGCCGTCATCAATGGTGAACTGCAGGAGCTTCTTGCTCTTGGGTACGCGCTGGCAGTCCTTGATTAGTCCCACGCGGATGTCCAGCTTCTCGAAGTCCTCGAAAGAGCAAGCGTCCTTGATAGGAGCGGCCTTATAAGCGGCGGCTTCGTTGGCTTTCTTGGTGGCTTCCAACTTGTCGAGCTGCTTCTGAATCACCTCGTCCTCAATCTTCTCGAACAGCAACTGCGGTTCGCCCAACTGGTGGCCAGCCTTCAAGAGGTCTGTGCTTCCCAGCTCGTTCCAATCGAACGATTCCAAGTTCAACATCTCACGCAATTTCTTTGATGAGAAAGGCAGGAAGGGCTCGAAGGCGATGGCGAGGTTGGCTGTGAGTTGCAAGCAGATGTTCAGGATAGTCTCGCAACGCTTGGGGTCGGTCTTCCATACTTTCCAAGGCTCGCATTCCGTGATATAACGGTTACCAATGCGGGCAAGGTTCATGGCCTCGAACTGGGCATCGCGGAACTTGAACTGGTCGAGTAAAGCTTCTACCTTCTGCTTCACGTCCTTAAACTCTTCAAGCGCTTGCTTGTCCACTGCTTGCAACTCACCACAGGCAGGTACTATGCCGTTCCAGTATTTCTTGGTCAGTTGGAGTGCACGGTTTACGAAGTTGCCATAGACGGCTACCAACTCGTTGTTATTGCGATCCTGGAAATCCTTCCAAGTAAAGTTATTGTCTTTCGTCTCAGGAGCATTGGCAGTCAGTACATAGCGCAACACATCCTGCTTGCCAGGCATATCCTCCAGGTATTCGTGCAACCAGACGGCCCAGTTGCGTGATGTTGAAATTTTGTCGTTCTCCAAGTTCAGGAACTCGTTGGCAGGCACGTTGTCAGGCATGATATACTTGCCGTGAGCCTTCATCATCACGGGGAAGATGATGCAATGGAACACGATGTTGTCCTTGCCGATAAAGTGAACCAAACGGGTGTCCTCGTCCTGCCACCACTTCTCCCAGTTGCCCCACTTCTCAGGCTCTTTCTCACAAAGCTCTACCGTATTGCTGACATAGCCGATAGGAGCGTCAAACCATACATAGAGCACCTTGCCGTCAGCACCCTCTACAGGCACGGGGATTCCCCAGTCCAGGTCGCGCGTCATAGCACGGGGTTGCAGGTCCATATCAAGCCAACTCTTGCACTGGCCGTAAACATTGGGGCGCCACTCTTTGTGACCTTCCAGAATCCACTGCTTCAGCCACTCCTGATACTCGTTCAAAGGCAGATACCAGTTCTTGGTCTCCTTCAAAACGGGAGTGGAGCCGCTGATGGTTGACTTCGGATTAATCAGCTCCGTAGGACTCAGGTCGCGTCCGCATTTCTCACACTGGTCACCATAAGCGCCCTCGTTGTGGCAATGAGGACATTCTCCTACCACATAACGGTCTGCCAGGAACTGCTTGGCCTCTTCGTCATAGAGCTGGGCAGTGGTTTTCTCCACCAGTTTGCCCTCGTCGTAGAGCTTGCGGAACCACTCGGCAGCAAACTTATGGTGTGTCTTTGAAGTGGTACGACTATAGATGTCGAATGAGATGCCGAACTCCTCAAACGAGTCCTTAATCATCTTATGGTAGCGATCTACCACATCCTGAGGGGTGATACCCTCCTTGCGGGCTCTCACGGTGATGGGCACACCATGCTCGTCGGAGCCACCGATAAACATCACATCCTCTTTCTTCAGTCTCAGATAACGAACATAGATGTCAGCAGGAACATACACACCAGCCAGGTGGCCTATATGCACACCACCATTGGCGTATGGCAATGCCGACGTCACAGTTGTTCTTTTGAATTTCTTTTCTGCCATTATTTTATTATCGTTTTAAATTTTGAGTGCAAAGGTACGATTAAGCGAGGAAAAAACCAAGATTTTCTTGAGTTTTTTCGAGCGTGAGTACCTAAGAGACGAATTCTCAAAGGTAGTGCAAATCGAGCGGAATGCAAAATAAATCAGACTCTATTTGCGCTTTTCGCGAAAGAAATCTTGCATCAGCTGACGACACTCCTCTTCCAACACCCCCTCAGTAACAACACATTTGGGGTGTAGCGCATGAGGTGCAAAATCGTGATACCCACGCTTCTCATCGCGACAACCAAAGACAATACGGGGAATCTGGCTCCACCCTAAGGCTCCGGCGCACATGGTACAAGGCTCTACCGTGACGTAGAGGGTGCAATCGGTCAGATATTTCCCTCCTAACTCGTTGGCTGCTGCGGTGACGGCCTGCATCTCGGCATGGGCAGTAACGTCGTTCAGCGTTTCTGTCAGATTATGTGCCCTTGCTATCACGCGGTCCTGGCATACCACGATGGCTCCAATGGGAATCTCACCCTCCTCGAAGGCTTGCTGTGCCTCCTGTAATGCCTTCCGCATGTATTGCTCGTCTTTTTTCTGTTGTTCTTCAGCTGTCATATTGCAAAATAACTCTTTTCTGCTTGCAAAATTACACATTTTCTATTAATAATAAGCAATGCACATGGAATTTATGAGGTGTACTGATTTAGGGTGATAGTTTTTTTTATCATTGCAAATCAATGGAAAAACAGGCAAAATCATGCGAAAACCTTCAATTCTCTCGAAAATACATTCAATTCTCTAGATAATAACGTGTTTTTGACGTCTTTCGTCTGATAGATCACAATATTTCTCTCGCAATCCACGCACAAGCTTCTGCGTCAGCTAAGGCATTGTGATGCTTCTCTAAACAGTAACCACATTCGGCGGCAACGGTGTGGAGTTGGTGGTTCGCCAGATAGCGGAAAGCACGACGGGATGCAGCCAGCGTATCGTAGAACTCATAGTCAGGATAGTCCATCTGATAGACACGGAATACGGCTTTCAGACATCCCTCGTCAAAAGGCTTGTTATGAGCCACAAGAGGCAGACCTTCTATCAAAGGTTCTATCTGTGCCCATACTTGGGGGAACACTGGGGCATCATCAGTATCTTCGTGACAAAGGCCATGTACCTGCGAACACCAATAGTTATAATAGTTTGGCTCTGGCTGGATGAGAGAGTAGAACGAATCCACTATCTCACCATTGCGCACAATGACGATTCCTACAGAGCATACGCTGCTGCGCTCGTTGTTAGCCGTTTCAAAATCTATAGCTGCAAAATCTTGCATTTTTTTCATTCCTCCTTATATTTATTCCACATCCTCTTTATCTTGCCTACATTCACCTTGCGGAGTCGGAGGGGTTCGAGCACTTCCAATTGTCCTCTATTGTTGTCCATATCGTATGCAAAGATACAAAGAATTATTAAATAGAACGCATTTCTAATTAAATTCCACAAAAAATGTTGTGAACGCTAAGGACAAGTTTTTTTCGTAACTCTGCCATCAAAGATGGCGAAGTTCGTTGACCTAAAGGTGCAAAGTGCTAAAGAAATCCTGCGTCTCGGCAATAAAAACAAGTGAATTTGTTTTGTATTGCTCTCGACTTTTCGTAACTTTGCAAACAAAAAGTAATCAAAGAATGAATATAACAATGAGACAGGCAAAAGTTTGGATGATGGCGGTTGTCCTTACTCTAACTTCTGTCTGACAATAAGATAAAAAGTATGTTTGTATGAACATGGAATGGAAAATCATCCATATCGACGACACGGATTCTACCAACCGCTGGCTTCGTGAACAGGGTGGGGAGGATGATGTAGTGGTATGGGCTGACTACCAGACGGCAGGCCGCGGACAGGGTAGGAACACATGGGAGTCGGAGCGAGGAAAGAACTTGCTGTTCTCCATGTTGCTGCACCCTCGGAATATCCCTGCCAACAGGCAATTCGCTATTTCCATGCAAGTGTCGTTGGCTATCTGTGAGGCCTTGGGAGAACGGATTGGCGACCTGAGCATTAAGTGGCCTAATGATATCTATTGGCGTAATGCCAAGATTTGTGGGATATTGATAGAAAACCGGTTGAAGGGAAATCATATCTGCGACAGTATTGTGGGGGTAGGCCTGAACGTGAACCAGCGTCAGTTCCATAGTGATGCGCCCAATCCGGTGTCTCTATGGCAGATTTGTGAGCAGACGACAGACCGCGAGCAGTTGCTGAACGATATCCTGAAGGCATTGGACCGCTATTGGGACAAGGACGTGAAGGCTCAGTATCTGTCCATGCTGTATCGCCATAAGGGTTTCCATCCGTATGCCGACAAGGCCGGTGCTTTTATGGCGGAGATAATGGATGTGGAGGATGACGGGCACTTGTTGCTGAGAGACGAAGAAGGAAAAGAGCGTCGTTATGCATTTAAAGAAGTATCATTTATAATATAAAAAGGTATATGGCACGATTTAAAAGAATTCTATTGAAGCTTTCTGGTGAGAGCTTGATGGGTAAGCAAGGTTTTGGCATTGACCCAGAACGCCTGAGTGACTATGCTCGACAGATTAAGGAGGTGAGCGAGATGGGTGTACAGATTGGTATTGTCATTGGTGGTGGTAACATCTTCCGTGGACTGTCTGGTTCGCAGAAAGGCTTTGACCGCGTGAAGGGCGACCAGATGGGCATGTGTGCTACAGTCATCAACTCGTTGGCACTATCGTCAGCACTGGGAGCCATTGGCGTGAAGAACAAGGTGTTGACAGCTATCCGCATGGAGCCTATTGGCGAGTTCTATACGAAATGGAAAGCCATAGAGGCTATGGAGGCAGGTTATGTCTGCATCTTCTCTGCAGGAACAGGTTCTCCTTACTTTACCACAGATACAGGCTCTTCGCTGCGTGGTATCGAAATCGAGGCTGATGTGATGTTGAAGGGTACTCGTGTGGATGGTGTCTATACGGCAGACCCTGAGAAGGATCCTACGGCCACCAAGTTCGACGCTATTACTTATAAGGAGGTGCTGGCACGTGGCTTGAAGGTGATGGACCTCACAGCTATCTGCATGTGTTCAGACAACAACTTGCCCATCTATGTGTTTAACATGGATATAGTGGGTAACCTGAAGAAAGTGATGGATGGTGAGGAGATAGGAACACTGGTGCATAATTAATTCATAATGCATCAAGAGTAATTAGGATTCCTCAACGAAGTCAACATATTCGCCATCGGAGTCGTCGAAAATTTTCTTGTTTTCACGCTCTTGATGGCGATTGTCTATAATAGTCTCGCCATTCTCTGTCTGTGTGTGTCGGGCAGACTCATATCCCGACTGTTGGGCATTGCCTTGATAGTTCTGTGAACGATTGCCGTATTGTTGGCGTTTCCTACCTGTTTCTGTCCGATAGTTGAAAGCCTGCTGGTCTGCAGCCTCTTGCATTGCCTTTCGGAAATCCCTTACTTTCTTCAGGATAAAGCTCCCTGTCAGCATGATAATAAGGATAGCCAGGAAAAACAGGAACAGCAAAAAGCCCAAAATACCTTTTAACATAATCACGGTGATTTAGTTATTTCGAAAAGTAACTGTTGGCAATAGACAGGATGACATACCATGCAATAATAGCAGCCAGACCGCTTACTTCCAGCAGGAGCAGCAATGGGATGCAGGTAATCAGGAAAATGAATTTCACCTCGTTGCCTTTCCATCCCCATGTCTTGAACTTCAAGGCGAACATGGGAATCTCTGCTACCAGTAACCAGCTGCTGATGAAGATACCTGCCAGAATGGCATATTCTGCATAGGGCAGAGAGGTCATCTTATCACCCATTCCCACAATCAGTGACCCCCAAAACAAAGCATTGGCAGGAGTGGGGAGTCCGATAAATCCCATTGCCTGTCGCTCGTCGAGATTGAACTTTGCCAATCGTAGAGCAGAAAATGCTGCCATAATGAAGGCCAAATAAGGGGTGAGAGGTGAGAGGTGGGAGGTGAGAGGTACGAGATAGCTGAACACAATAGCAGATGGTGCAAAGCCGAAGGTGATGTCGTCGGCTAAAGAATCCAGCTCCTTACCTATGGGCGAGCTAACGTGCAAAAGACGGGCTACCATACCGTCGAAGAAATCGAAGACGGCACCTATTACGATAAACAGTAGTGCCAGTTCGTAATTGCCCTGAAAAGCCCAATAGGTGGCTATGCATCCTGAAATAAGGTTCAGGCAGGTAATCGTGTTTGGAATATGCTTCTTAATCATAGTATCTTACGCCAACTTGGCGATAACAGTCTGGTCGCCTGTAGTAGGCTGATCCATCGTGACACATGCTCTTGCTGTCAAAGGAAGATAAACGTCCACACGTGAACCCAGCTTGATGAAACCCATGTGCTCGTCAATGTAGCACTCTTCATCGGCTTTGGCATAAGTGACAATGCGGCGAGCCATTGCTCCTGCAATCTGCCGAACCAAGACCTCCTGTCCGTCAGGGGTTTCTATCATCACATCGGCATGCTCGTTTTCCTCGCTGGCTTTAGGCAGCCAGGCCTTATGGTAATTTCCGTCAAAGTGTTTTACAAACTTCACCTTGCCATCTACGGGGAACCAGTTAGCATGTACGTTCCAGGGACTCATGAAGATAGATATCATGAGTCGCTTGTCGTGAAAATAGGTGTTCTCATCGACTTCTTCTATGACGACAATCTTACCATCAGCAGGAGCAACCACTAACTTCTCGGAATCGCCATTGAAATAGCGAATAGGGCAACGATAGAAATTCAACGCTATCATCCAAACGGACCCAAACACGAAAACGAAAGCCCAGAAGGGGATTTTATTATCGACAAATGTCCAAAGCAGAAAGCCAATAATACCCAATGCCATCATGCTTAGGGTTAATTCATTGGTGCCTTCGCGATGGATTCTTATTTTTTTTAGTTTCTTGATTCTTTTTCCCATAAGTCCTTTATCGGTAGTTTCGATATTTACAGTTGCAAAGGTACGAAAAAAAGTGAAAAGTGAAAAGTGAAAATGAAGAAATTTGGAAATGCTCCTTAATAATTATGAATTTTTTTTGTATTCTCAGCTTTTTGCAGTATCTTTACACCTCAAAAACGCAAGAAATGGAAGATTTTATACATCTGCATGTACATACATATTACTCGATACTTGATGGTCAGTCGAGTATCAAGCGGCTTGTTGACAAGGCCGTAGCGAATGGTATGCGAGGTATGGCCATCACTGATCACGGTGATATGTTTGGCATCAAAGAATTTCATGATTATGTCAATGGTGTCAATAAGGGTCGCAAAAAAGAGGGATTGGAACCCTTCAAGCCGATTTTCGGTTGTGAGATGTATGTGTCGCGATATGGCTCTAAATCGTTGAAAGGTGACAAGAAGCACCAGAGCGGTTACCACCTTATCGTATTAGCCAAGAACTATAAGGGTTATAAGAACCTGATTAAGTTGGTCAGCAACTCATGGGTTGACGGCTACTATATGCGTCCTCGTACTGATCGGGAGGATTTGGAAAAATATCACGAAGGTTTGATAGTTTGTTCGGCATGTATTGCCGGCGAGGTGCCTCATAAGATACTTCAAGGTGACATCGCTGGAGCCCGTGAGGCTATTGAGTGGTATCATCGTGTCTTTGGCGACGACTATTACCTGGAGTTGCAACGCCATGAGGTGAAAGATCCCACTATCCGGGCTAATCGTGAAACATTCCCTCTGCAACAGAAAGCAAATAAAGTGCTTATAGAACTGGCTCAGGAGTATGGCATCAAACTGGTGTGTAGCAACGATGCCCACTTCGTTGACCAAGAGAATGCGGAGGCTCACGACCACCTGCTCTGTCTGTCAACAGGCAAGGACTTGGATGATCCCACCCGTATGCTCTACTCGAAGCAGGAGTGGTTCAAGACCCGTGAGGAGATGAATGAGGTCTTTTCCGATGTTCCGGAAGCTCTTTCCAACACCTTGGAGATATTGGACAAGGTAGAGATATACAGCCTGGACCACGATCCTATCATGCCTTTCTTCCCGATTCCAGAATCCTTCGGTACGGAAGAGGAATGGCGCAAGAAGTTCACAGAGGAAGACCTGTTCAAGGAGTTTACCAGTGACGAGAATGGCGAGAACCAGTTGCCACAGGAGGAAGGCGAGAAGAAAATCAAGAAATTAGGCGGTTATGACAAGTTGTATCGCATCAAGTTTGAAGCTGACTATTTGGCAGAACTAGCCTATAACGGTGCAAAGAAACGTTATGGTGATCCTATTCCCAAGGAAGTGGACGACCGTGTGAGATTTGAGTTACACATCATGAAAACGATGGGTTTCCCAGGTTACTTCCTGATTGTGCAGGACTTCATCAACTCCGCACGTGACGAATTGGATGTGATGGTAGGACCAGGACGTGGCTCTGCTGCTGGTTCTGTGGTGGCTTACTGCTTGGGAATCACGAAGATAGACCCGTTGAAATACGACTTGCTGTTTGAGCGTTTCCTCAACCCTGACCGTATTTCATTGCCAGATATCGATACAGACTTTGATGACGATGGACGTGGACGAGTGCTGAAATGGGTGGAGGATAAGTATGGGCACGAGAACTGTGCACATATTATCACCTATGCCACAATGGCCACCAAGAACTCCATAAAGGATGTGGCCCGTGTGGAGAAGGTCCCGTTGAATGTTACCAATGCTCTGTGTAAGGCTATTCCCGATCGCTTGCCTGATGGAATGAAGATGAATCTTCCTAACGCCATCAAATGCACACCGGAGCTCCGGGATGCTGAGGCCAGCACGGATACCTCTCTGCGTAATACCATTAAGTATGCCAAGATGCTTGAGGGTACTGTCCGCGGAACGGGTATTCATGCTTGTGGCTTCATTATCTGTCGCGACCCTATCAGCGACTGGGTGCCTGTGTCAACAGCTGACGACCCTGACTTCAAGGATACCAAGACCAACTGCACACAATATGACGGACACGTCATTGAATCGACAGGACTTATCAAGATGGACTTCCTGGGTCTGAAAACCCTGTCGGAGATGAAAGAGGCCTGTGCCGTTATCAAACAGACACGAGGCATAGATGTCGATTTGGATAATATCCCCATTGACGATCCTAAGACATTTGAACTCTACCAGCAGGGAAGAACGATCGGAACCTTCCAGTTCGAGTCGAATGGTATGCAGAAATACCTGCGTGAGTTGCACCCAACGGTTTTCGAAGACCTGATAGCTATGAATGCACTCTATCGTCCAGGACCTATGGACTATATCCCTTCTTTTATAGCCCGTAAGAATGGTAAGGAGGAAATCAAATACGACATCCCTTGTATGGAGAAGTATTTGAAGGATACCTACGGCATTACCGTCTATCAGGAGCAGGTGATGCTGCTGTCACGCCAGTTGGCTGACTTCACCCGAGGTGAGAGTGATGCTCTGCGTAAGGCAATGGGTAAGAAGAAGAAAGACATTGTTGACGCCATGAAGCCTAAGTTCATCGAGGGTGGCAAAAAGAACGGGCATGACGAGAAAGTGCTGGATAAGATATGGGCAGACTGGGAGAAGTTTGCTTCCTATGCTTTCAATAAGTCGCATGCTGCCTGCTACTCATGGGTAGCATATCAGACTGCTTATCTCAAAGCCAACTATCCTGCAGAGTTTATGGCTGCCATTATGAGTAGGCGTCGCGACCAGATTACCGAAATCACCAAGCTGATGGATGAATGTAAGGCTATGGGTATCGAAACACTGGGCCCCGATGTCAACGAGTCGTATCAGAAGTTTGGTGTAAACAAGAAGGGTGAGATCCGTTTCGGACTGGCAGCCATCAAGGGAATGGGTGACGGGGTGGCCCAGGCTATCATTGACGAACGCGAGCAGAACGGACCCTTTAAGGATATCTTTGACTTCGTACAACGCGTCAATTTTAGTCAGGTGAACCGCAAGGCTTTTGAGTCACTGGCATTGAGCGGTGGTTTTGACAGCTTCGGCATTCGCAGAGAAGATTTCTTCGCACAAAATACAAAGGGCGAGACCTTCATTGATACCATTATGCGTTATGGGCAGACCTATCAGGTGGAGAAGCAAGAGGCGCAGACCTCTCTCTTCGGTGGCTTTGGCGATTTGGAGATACAGACACCTCCTCTGCTGAAGTCGGAGGTGAGATGGAGCGATATAGAACGACTGAACAAGGAGCGTGAACTGGTAGGTATCTACCTGTCGGCTCACCCGTTGGATGAATATAAGATAGTGCTTGACAACCTGTGTAATACCCGATGTGAGGAACTGGCTAACCGCTGTGAAGCCATGAAAGATCGCGAAGATGTGACATTGGGTGGCATCGTTACGGGCATTCAGAAGCGCTTCGGAAAGAATAATAATCCGTGGGGTATCATTACCTTGGAGGACTTCAACGGCTCGGGTGAACTGGTGCTCTTCGGTGAAGACTGGCTCAACCTGAACGGCAAGTTCATCGAGGGTGCTGCCGTCTATGTGACGGGTAAGATGGCAGCACGATTCTATAATAGCGACCAGAAGGAACTGAAGATAACCAATGTTGAGCTGCTCCAGTCTGTGAAGGAGAAAGCTATTGACCGCATTACCATCTCGCTTACAACCGATTTGCTGGACGACCAGGTGGTGACGGAACTGGGCGAACTGATTGATGAGAGTCCTGGAACCACCAAGATTTTCTTCCAGCTGCATGACTCAATGGGTAAGAACCATGTATTGCTGCGTAGCACAACGAAGTTTGTCGATGTGAGGAGCAAGCTGATACAATATATTGAACAGGCAGAGGCCTTGGACTATAAAATCAATTAGTTGGCACGATGTTTGCTAAAAAATAGTGAGATTAAATAGTATATTGTCAAATTAATTTAAGATTATGGAAGTAACAATCACAAGTGAGAATTTCGAGAGCCTGAAGAATGGTGCACAACCATTAGTAGTTGATTTCTGGGCAACATGGTGTGGCCCCTGTCGTATGGTAGGTCCAGTCATTTCTGAGCTGGCTGAGCAGTATGATGGTAAGATTGCAGTAGGAAAGTGTGACGTTGAGGAGAATGAAGACCTTGCTGTAGAGTTTGGCATTCGTAACATTCCTACCATTATTTTCCTCAAGAATGGTCAGGTAGTTGACAAGTTGGTTGGCGCACAGCCTAAGGCAAAGATTGAGGAGAAATTCAAATCATTACTCTAAGCTATGGCTACGCTTGACGAAGAATTGCGAATGGATGCTGAGGAAGATGCCCGCGAGGCGGATTTCATCCAAAGCCAATTGCCTTCAGACTTGAAGGAACGCTTTACAAAAGAAGAAATCCTTCGTCTGATGGATCTCATCGTTGAATATTACTATGAGAGTGGTGTGCTTGATTTGGATGACGATGAGATAGAAATCGACTTGGAGCAAGTGGCTGATGCCATTTGCAAGAAAGCCAAAAAAGAAGGACTGGGCGACTATCAGGCCGACGAGGTGTTCTTCGTTGTCCAGGCTGATTTGGACTATCAGGAGCAGACTCTCTAAAACGTGACGAGCCTGCTTCCGTCTGATTGCTCGGTGATGCTGACACGAACGGCATCATCGGGCAACAATTCTTCTATCAGTTCAGGCCATTCGATAAAACAGAGTGCTCCGCAGTAGAAGTAGTCCTCGTATCCCATGTCATAGACTTCTTCCAGCTTTTTGATACGATAGAAGTCGAAATGAAAGATGGGAGATCCTCCTTGGGTGGCAGAGGTATATTCATTGATAATAGCAAACGTAGGACTGGTGATAACATCCTTTACTCCCAGTTCTTCGCATATTGCCTTTACGAAGGTTGTCTTTCCAGCTCCCATTTTGCCGTAGAAGGCAAAGACGTGAGCATCGCCCATATTTTGAATAAATTCATGTGCTGCTGCACGAATGTTGTCCAGACTTTCTATTTTGATTTCCATATCTTATCGTTTTCTACCTTTCATGTTAATAATGGGGATAATCATCTCTTCCATTGAAATACCTCCGTGTTGGAAAGTGTTGCGGTAGTAAGAGACGTAATAGTTGTAGTTGTTGGGATAGGCAAAGAATCCGTCGCCCGTGGCTATCACATAGCTGGTGGAGAGGTTGGGGGCCGGCAACTGTGCCTTGTGGGGGTCTTTGATGACGAATAGGTCTTTGGAGTCGTATGACAGGTTCTTGCCCAACTTGTATCGCAGATTGGTATTTGTGTTCTTGTCACCAACAATCTTTACAGGGTTTGTGGTTCGAATGGAACCGTGGTCTGTGGTGATGATGATACGATAGTCGCTTTGTGACAAGCGGCGGAACAGGTCCGCTATCACCGAATGGCGGAACCATGATAGGGTGATGCTTCGATAAGCTGACTCGCTGTTAGCCAGTTCACGAACCATCCTCGATTCGGTACGGGCATGTGAGAGCATATCGATAAAATTAAACACCGTGACGTTCAGGTCGTTCTTCTCCAACTCATTCAACTGATTCATCAGCCTATCTGCCTCTGCCGAGGTGTTGATTTTATGATAGGAGAAGGTGTTTTTGCGCCGATATCGCTCCAGTTGTGTCTTAATCAGTGGCTCTTCGTTGAGGTTCTTACCTTCCTCTTCGTCCTCATCAACCCACAACTCAGGGAACATTTTCTCTATCTGTTCTGGCATTAGTCCTGAGAAAATGGCATTACGGGCATATTGCGTTGCAGTAGGCAGGATGCTGCAATACAAATCTTCATCAATCTCAAACAGGTCGCCGATTTCCTTCTCCAACACTTTCCACTGGTCATAGCGGAAATTATCGAGGACAACCATAAAGACTTTCTCTCCATCATTGAGTAATGGGAAAATAATGGACTTGAAGATGTCGGGGGAGAGCAGGGGAGCGGACACGTCTTTCTTGCTCGAGGTGTTTTCCAATCTCTTGGTACGGTCCTCTATCCACTCCAAATAATTCTGTTTGATATATTTCCCGAAGCCGCGATTGGCTTCTTCTTTCTGCATATCAAGCATTTCCGTCATTTGTGAATCGGTGGCACTGAGCTCCAGTTCCCAACGAACCAGTCGCTTGTAAGTATCCACCCAGTCTTCCCATGTCCGACAGTCCATAATCTTCATGGACAATTGTTGGAATTGTTGTTGATAGCCTGTCTGTACGGTTTCTGTCACTATTTCACGGCGATGAATGTTTTTCTTCAGCGTCAGCAGTATTTGACTGGGGTTTACGGGTTTGATGAGATAATCGGCTATCTGCTGACCGATGGCTTGGTTCATGATGTCTTCCTCCTCGCTTTTTGTCACCATCACGACAGGTGTTTGTGGTGCTATTTCCTTAATGTGCTGCAAAGTCTCCAGCCCTGACAGTCCAGGCATCATCTCATCAAGCAATACCAAGTCGAAGGTACGCTTTTGGCATTCCTCAACAGCATCAGTGCCATTGGTTACCGTAACCACCTCGTAGCCTTTTTTCTCTAGGAAGAGCAGGTGGGCGCGAAGCAGTTCCATCTCGTCGTCAGCCCAAAGCAGTAGTCCGTTTGTCATATACCTTATCTTATTATTTATTATACTTAAATCTATTTACCTCCAGAAATCATCATCAAACTCTATGTAACCATTGTTCGGCTCTTCTGGTGTGTCGTTCAGCGGGTTGTCGTCCGGTTGCTGATCTGCTGCATTTTCCTCAGGATCTTTCTCTTGGATGATGGTTTCGGGTTCTTCCAGCAGTGGCTTCTTTGAAATCTCAACAGGAGCTAACTTCTTTTCGAAGAACAACTCGTAGTCGGCATAGCTGAAGACCGTTCCCAGGAGAGGCAAGTTTTGCTCACTCACGATGAGGCTGCGACAATGCTGTAGCAATGTTGTCAGACTAGCTCCTGCCGTATGCAGTTGATGAGCATACTGGCGCGCTTCGTCATAACTCAGGAATCCGCTGATAATCATTCGGCATAGTCCATTAGGGTCTTGGTCTGTCACGATTTCAAAGTTACGCACCAAGTAGTTGGAGAAGTTATGCTTAGCCATCTCATAGAGTAGCTGATTCTGATTGACCGAGTCTGGCTGGTAGGCCAGCAGGAAGACGTGGTTGACATCCCTTTCAATGCTCAGCGTGTCGTTCTTCAGCGAGTCGGTTGCCGTCTTGGCAGTACGTAACGACCACACATCATTGATGTCGAACGTGCCACCATGCAGTTGTCGGCCTTGTCCGATTCCACGGATAATCATACCAGCTAGTTCGCTGACCTCGCTCTGCGGATACTGTTCCACCACCTGCTTCATGTGTTCCTCACAGGCTGTGGCATCTCCAGCATTGAGCAGGCTCAGACCTTCAATGAAAATGAACTTAGGACGGTGATAACCCAATGGGAAACGACTTTCTGACAAATGGGTGTTTGTCTGCACTTCCGTCAATCGATTTTCTTTGAATGCTTTATAGGTGGCCGCGTATAACGAGTCTTCTATATGTACACCAAAACGTTGGTTTTCAGCGAAGTTAGGGTCGGAGAGCAGGATAGTCCAATCACTTTCCGGAAAGTCTTGCTGCAGCTTGGCAATACACCCTTCTGCCATCTGTGATTCTCCCATTCGTGAGTAAAGGAGGAATAGGTGATACCAAGCCTCGTCGTTATGTGCATAATCTGCATACTGAGTAGTCAGCCGTTCTAGTGCTTTCTTGCTGAGTGGCAGGTTGTCGAGCTTGTCCTTGAAGATGATGCCGGCATGGAACAGTCCTTCCTTAATTATCTCGTCGCTGGCAGCTATCTGTTCTTCCGTAAATGGAATCTGGGCCAGATAGTACTCCCTGTTGTGTGGGTCGTTGGCAACACTGTCTGCTTGCACTTGCTCCTCAAAGCGTTTAGGATTGTCATTACCTTCCAGTACTTGAGCATTATCTTGAATGTCAGAATCCTCCTTTTCTGGCTGACTGCCTGACTTTTCCATATCTCCCACTACGGTTTGGTTGATGCGTTGCCAGTTGTCTAGGTTTTCACGCTTACCCCATAGTCGTTGGAATAATTGTTTTCCTTGACTGACAGCCTGGGGATTATAGAAATACCACGCACCCGAAGCGGTCGTTGATGTTGTAGGTGTCGGCGTCGCAGGACGTGTCGTTGTCTGCGGTATATCCCCTCCTCCTCTGGCTTGTTGCTGTTTCACGTAATTTTCCGCTTCTGCCTCTTCCTGAGCCCGGCGCTCTTCCTTTTCCTTCTTGATGAGGTCAGCTATCAAGCGGTCTATAATCTTGTTACGCTCCTCTTCCGACATTCTTGCTAGCCTTTGCAGAGAATCTTGTAACTCAACAGCACTGGTGTGTGGCACGAGTTCGTCCAGCACCTTTGACCGCTCTGCTAATTGTTCATAGTCCTTCCTGTCCTTGTCCAGCAAGCCGATAGCTTCTCCGTAACAGCGTTGGGCATCGGCAAATTTCTCCTTTTGCCAATACACATTACCGAGGGTCAGCAACAAGACACCTTTCTCAATACCGTTGCGAGTAGATAATTCTGCCCCCTTCTCATAGGCCTCTATGGCATGTAGCGTATCTTTCTGTCCTAGATAGGTGTTGCCGATGGCATAATACACCTGGTCCAAATACTCCTTATTGTTGTCTGAAGCAGCCATGCGCCTAAGCTTCTTGATTTTCTGTGAAGGATTTGTGGCTGGAAGCACTTCTGTCTGAGCTATGCGTGCATTGAATTCCAATTCGTAGGGTGGGTTCAGTCGTATCACATGACGGTAGGCATTATATGCTTCTTCCTGGTTTCCTAGTATCGTCTGCAATTGTCCGTAAAGGAACCATTCGCGAGCCTTCTGCTTACGGCGTCGCTCATGACGGATCACCTTTCTTAGATAGTTGGCTGCCTGTTGGTATTGTCCTGAGTGCAGATAATAGTCGGCATAGGTATAGTCCCAGTCAGTCACGGCTCTATAGTCCATCGAATCGCGTTGTTGCTTTACGATGATATCCTCCGCCTCATAGAGCCAGTCCATCTCCGTATAGCTCTTGGCCAGCCAGGCACGGGCAATACCAAGGATAGCGGGTCTTGTCTGATACAGGCGCGTCATATACGAAAACGTAGCTGCTGCTTCTTCAAAGTTTCCTTGTTGAAATTGCGACTTGCCCATCAGGAGCCATGCTCTCCAAAGAAAAGGATTATATTCGCGACGGTTCAGCCATTCTATGTCCTTGGCGGTCTTGCGCCGTCCTTTGTTCCATTCTGGACGCTGCTTGATGCTATGCTGCTTGATGGCCTTTTGCGATTTCTCAATGGCTCGGTCGAATTGTCCTTTACCCAAATCACGGCTCTGCTTGTTCCCTACGGTGTAAAGGGGTATCAGCTCCGTACAATTATCACGGTTACCGTTTTCTTTCTCCAAGCTCCCTTCTATAAAGGCCTGAGAACCGTTGAAATAGGTGTTGTAACGGGCGGTGAATGCATGCCAGAAACGGTTGGTAGATGTATTCTTTTTGGTAGAACAAGCTGTAAATAGTAAGAGGATGAGAATGATGTGACAAGTCTTTTTGCCTTTCTCCACCAGGTCGGCCAGCTTGCATTCGCTTCTGCTGCTGCATGTTCCGCAGTCTCCCTCTGGCTGGTGGATAGGCTCATCCTTGTCACCTATGGAGAAGATGGCAGCAATGACGCCCAGGGCAGCCAGTGATATGATGACTATCAGTAGAAAACTCATCTCTCTTTCTTTACTGTTCTTTATTCTTTATTTCTTCAATATCGAAGCCACATTGCCTGAGGTCATCCCAGAAATGCGGGTATGACTTGGTGACTACTTGGGGATTGTTGATTTTCAGTCCATCAATGTATAGCGATGCAGGAGCAAACGATAGTGCCATGCGATGGTCTTCGTAGGTGTCTATACCGTCTTCCAGGTCTGGCATACAGCGTTCTCCTTCCCAAATCAGTTCACTGTTGTTTGCGTCACGAATCACATAACCTAGCTTTTTCATTTCCTGCTTCATGGCTTCAATACGGTCAGTCTCCTTGATTTTCAATGTTGAAAGACCCGTAAAGTGGAAATGAACATTCTTCAAGGCACAGCAGACAACAAAGGTCTGAGCTAGGTCGGGCGAGTTCACAAAGTCATATTCCAGCCTTGGAACGCATCGGCCGGAATGTCGTAGTGTCACCGTAGTGGGTACACCCTCTTCTCTGTTCTCAAAGATGGTCTTGACACCCAGCAGACTGAAGATATAGCGCACCGACGAGTCACCTTGTTTCGAGCCATCCATCAGGCCTTTTAACCTTATTTCATCGTCTTCTTGATTGGTCAATGCCATCATCTCATACCAATATGAAGCTGCACTCCAATCGTTCTCGATATAGTAGCTACGCTCCTTGTATGGCTTTGGCTCCACGCTGATGGTCTCAAAATTGCTCCAGTCGGCATCGGCTCCAAACTCCCGCATGGTCCATAGCGTCAAATCAATATAAGGACGTGAAATCACATCTCCCTTCAGTCTTAAGGTCAGGCCATTTCTCAGTTTCGGACCAATCATCAAGAGCGCTGAGATATATTGGGAACTGATGTTTCCAGGCACTTCCAGAAGTCCCCCTTCCAGTTTCTTGCCCTTGATGAGCAGTGGTGGAAATCCCTCTTCGCCGATATAGCTGATGTCGGCTCCTAGTTGGCGTAGAGCGTCCACAAGCACCCCGATAGGGCGGTGTTTCATGCGCTCAGTACCAGTTAGTATATGCTCCTCACCATCCTTTACCGAAAGGTATGCCGTCATAAACCGCATGGCAGTGCCTGCCGCTTTGATGTTGATTTCATGTGGATTGTGTGTCAGAGCATTGATAATTACCGACGTATCGTCACAGTCCGACAGGTTGTCTGGTAAAAGGCTCCCTCCTGTCAGGGCATGGATAATCAATGCCCGGTTTGAAATGCTCTTCGACGCTGGTAGTTTTATTGTCTGGTTCAGCAGGCTTGGCGCCTTTATTTGGTATTTCATGTGGCTTCTTTTATCAAATAGGTGTATTTTGAATGGTCAAAGGTACTACTTTTTTGATGATTCGCCAAGAAAATAACATAAATTATATATGAAATGAGCAAAAAGTGGGGTGAAAATTTGCAGGATTCGAAAAAACATAGTACCTTTGCATCCGCTTACAAGCAAAACGATCGGGATTTAGCGCAGTTGGTAGCGCACACGTCTGGGGGGCGCGAGGTCGCTGGTTCGAGTCCAGTAATCCCGACAGAACTGAAAAGACTGAGAATCAATAGATTTTCAGTCTTTTTTCTTTTATTCCGTACAAAACGGCGTTAGTTCGGCTATTTGCTGCTAAACGAGAATGAATTAGTCGTCAGGATTATTCTGATAGTGGTAAGTGTTGACATTGGTGGTGTCTCCCATATAATCATCGGGAATGGGGACGGGTTTGATGAGATGGTCGTCGTAGTTGCCACGAACAGGACCTACGTCCAGCACCATGTCGTTATACTGGATGGTTGAGATGACGAAGCCGAAAATGCCAACAGCTATGCGTACACCCTCAGGATGGGTGCTGTTGCTGACTCGTGCCGTGCTGTACAGGCTATGTCTGAACACATCAATGGTGTTGTATTTCTCCAGTGCTTCCATTATTTCCTTGTTGTCGAACGTGGAGTCGGCTGATGAGAAAGTTCGTCCGATGTTCCATACCATTTCATCAACAATATCGCCTTTCTTCTCGATGTTGTCCTGTATGCATTGTCGGATGTTATCATCGGCTTCGGAAAACATCATGTCTGTAGAGGGTACGGAGATGATGGCGAGGAAACACATACCGATGATGAAGGCTCCCAAGATGATGAGTTTACCCAGGCAACTGCCGGTAAATTCATCGACAAGACCTTGTTTCTTATAAACATTCTTGTTAAACTGCTCCATGTTTGTCTTAGGTTATTATAATTGGTTGCTATGAATGAGGTTCATAAATTCTTGGCGGGTCTTAGCTTGGTTGAAAGCACCGCAGAAGTCACTCGTGGTGGTGATGCTGTTCTGTTTCTCCACGCCACGCATCTGCATGCACATGTGGCGTGCCTCGACAACCACCATCACACCCAAGGGCTTCAGGGTCTGCTGGATGCACTCTTTGATTTGCAGCGTCATACGCTCCTGCACTTGCAGGCGATGGCTGTAGATATCGACTACACGGGCTATCTTGGATAGTCCGGTGATGTAGCCGTTGGGGATGTATGCCACGTGTACCTTACCATAGAAGGGCAGCATGTGGTGTTCACAAAGCGAGAAGAAATCAATGTCTTTGACGATGACCATCTGGCTGTAATCTTCCTTGAACAGTGCATCGGTCAACACCTTATGGGCGTCCATATCGTAGCCGCGTGTAAGTACCTGCATAGCTTTTGCCACACGCATGGGAGTCTTCTCTAACCCTTCGCGGGAGGGGTCTTCGCCAAGCAGTTGCAGGATGTCTTTGTAGTGGGCGGCTAAATCGTCAAGTCCTTCGCGGAATATTTCGTTTTCTGGGTACACGGTAACTTGTTTTTATTGATGAGTGCATTTACTCAATGGTACTTGTTAATTAATTGGATACGGTAATCTTTCCCTTTACGATGGTGGCCTCTGTGTAGCCTAGCTTGCGCAGACTTACCAGCATCTGGTGGGCCTCCTCGTATGTGCGGAAGTTGCCCACCCGACAAATCCAACGGGGCGAGTAGAAGTGTACATAGACAGGTACGTCGGCAAATTGTGCCTTGATGTGGTCGCCTGTTTGCTCTGCCTTGATACGGTCGGCACGTGAGTTGCCACCGGCAAAGGCTTGTACTCGATAACCTGTGATTTTGTAGCCGTTGCGAATCAGCTTCTTCGAGGTATCGACGGTATCGGGTGCGAGGGTGGATTGACTCGTTTGACTAATAGAACTGGTTTGACTAGCAGAACTAGGTTGGCTAGTATGGGTGGGCTTGGCGACTTGTGACTTGGCAGGGGTACCGGTCTTAACGCCCAGCATGGCATTGTTCACCAACTGATCAATGACCGAGTCCTGATGAATGGTTACTTTTCCTTGCCCGGCGGCAGCCTTTTGGATACGCTGGGTAAAAGTCTGTGCATCGGCATTCGTGAAAATGCCGACACACAGAATGGTTATGGTGATGATGTATCTCATTATTTCCATGCGTCAATAATGCCCTTGAAGTCAGCGCACTTTAATGATGCACCGCCAATCAGGCCACCATCAATATCAGCCTTAGCAAACAGCTCGGGAGCGTTGCTGGCCTTACAGCTACCACCATAGAGGATGCTGGTCTCGTCAGCAACAGCCTGACCATACTTCTCAGCAACGATAGAGCGGATGTAAGCGTGGATTTCTTCAGCCTGCTCAGCAGTAGCGGTCTTGCCGGTACCGATGGCCCAGATGGGCTCGTAAGCGATGATGATCTTCTTGAAATCTTCTTCGCTGAGGTTGAACACGCTGCCCTCGAGCTCTGCCTTAACAACGGCATTCTGCTTGTTAGCCTCACGCTCTGCCAGTGTCTCACCGATGCAGAAGATAACCTTCAGACCGTTTTTCAGCGCCAGCTGTACTTTCTCCTTCAGAATCTCAGGAGTCTCCTTGTAATACTCACGACGCTCACTGTGACCTAGAATGACATACTGGGCACCTGTTGACTTCACCATCTCAGCGCTTACCTCACCTGTGAAGGCGCCCTTTTCCTTGTCAGCGCAGTTTTCAGCACCCAGACCGATAACGCTGCCTTCCAATTCCTGTGCAACAGAGGCAAGGTGGATGAACGGTGTGCAGATTACTACATCACAATTGGGTTTCTCAGCCTTTAGGGCTTCTTTCAGCTCTTTAGCCAGAGCAATACCTTCTTGCAGGTTCAGGTTCATCTTCCAGTTGCCTGCTACAATCTTCTTTCTCATTGTTCTTTTTTTATTAAATAATAGTTGAATGTTATAATAACTTGTCTTTTTTTTCTTAATCCAGCCTGACCAAGCCCAAAGGCGGTCGGCTATGGTGAGTACCAGGAGGGGGAGCACATACCACAGGAGAATGATAAGAATCTTCTGCGGGATAGAGTCCTCAGGCATGCGACCAAAGGCATGCTTCTCCAAAGGCTGGAACTCCAATGCCTCCTCGATAGTTGGCAGTCGGTTGTGGCTCCACTTGCCAATGACCTTTCCGTTCTTCAGCAGCAGGAGTCCCGGATTACTGCGTATGATGGTACGCAAGACGGTCTCGTCGGTCAGACAAAACGGGTATTCGCACCCTGTGACCTCTTTCCATCGATGGATACCCTTGGTGCCGCTGGCTGTCAGACAGTAGAATGGGTACCCCATGTCGTCAGCATATTCGTAGAGTTCGTTAAGCTGGTCCAACTGGCTATCGCTGGCTTGCTCCAGATGGGGTGACACCAGTAGAAACGTATATCCAGGGTCGTTGAACACCGTTTCTGTGATGTCCTCGCCATTTGCCGTATGTTCTATGAAGAAGTCGGCATAAGGTGAGTCGTGACCCTCCATCATCTCTTGCCACCCCTTGCGCAGGTCTGCCCCGATGTGATAGGGGCGGAAGTCGAAGTAGGGGAGGTCGTAGAGCGACCATCCTGAGACTACCATAATGAACAGCGCCGAATAGTTGGTGACAATCCATTGGTTAGTCTTCGAGACGAAACGCATCATCTCCAACGGCCATCGGCATACGATGCCGGCCAGTGCCAGCAGTACCGCGTTTTTCCAAAAAGTCTGCCAGTTGGTGAGCACCACCGCATCGCCGAAACACCCACAATCACTGATAGGGTTGGTCAAAGCCAGCCAGAGGGTGAGTGGTGTCATGATGATCATGAACGCTAATGCCAGCCGCGATGCCAGTCGGCGTCGGATGGCAAAGAGCAGGCAGATGCCCATTCCGAACTCGATAGCCGACAGCATGATGGCTGCGCTCAGCGTCAACAGGTCGGGGGCAAATTCACCCAGATGGGCAGCCTCCAGATAGTCGGCTATTTTATATTGTGTGCCCAGCGGGTCAACGGCCTTGACGAATCCTGAGAGTATCAGGACAAGGGCCAGTACCAGTCGGGCAATATTTACTAAAACTTTCTTCACACTTCTTCTTTACAGAGCTTGATGGCTCCGAAGACGGCATAGTTGATGATGTCCATATAGTTGGCATCAATACCCTCGCTGACCAACGTGTCGCCTCCCAGATTCTCTATCTCCTTGATGCGCTCTATCTTGGTCAGAATGAAATCTGTATAGCTGCTCACTCGCATGCCACGCCAGGCTTCATCGTAGTCGTGGTTCTTACGTTTCATCAGTTCCAAAGCCTCTGTTGCATACTTGTCGTACAGTTTCAGGGCCTCTTCGTTGCTGATGTCCACGGTGTCGGAGAATCCGTTGTATATCTGAATCAGTCCCACGATGCCGTAGTTGATGAGTGCTATGAATTCAGGGCGTATGCCTTCGCCTACCAGTGATTCCTTTTTGATTTCCAGGGAGCGTATGCGCTTGGCTTTGATGAATAGCTGGTCGGTGAGGGAAGCAGGTCGTAAGATACGCCATGAAGCTCCATAGTCGTGGAGCTTCTTTTCGAACAGTGTACGGCATTCGTCGATAATCTGTTCAAACTGGCGGTTGGTCTTTTCGTTAGTCGCTGCCATAATCGGTTTAGAAATTGACTGCAAATGATGCACCGAGCACGAAGGAGTGCATGGTCTTCTTGATGGTTTGTGATGCCGTAAACGCTTCACGATACTCTTGCGGAGAAAACTGGGCCACATCCTCTGGGAACAAGCCCCTATACATACCTCCGAAGTCGTAATCCATTGTATATTTCTTGCGTGTGTAGTCGTAGTCCAAGAAAACCTTCCACGAGAAATTCTGCTTGTAGGCGTAGGTCAGCGAAATACCTGTACCATACTTCATGCTGTTGTTGCCGGTAATCTTAAAGTAGTCCCATCTTTCCTCAAAGGCAGGTCCTGTAGGTTTGTCCCAAGGATCATCCGTCTTGTATGAGTGCTGTCCAGCTAACACACCGTCCAGTCCCAGCGACTGCATGATGCTGCGTCCCACCAGCAGTTTGCTGCCGATGGCAAAGCGGTCAGACAGCGGGAAGTTGAAGTACAGACCGAGGTCGCCTGCAAATTCCGTCAGATGATCGCTCTCGATGATGAAGTCGATATTGTCAATGTTTTCGCTGATCACCTTCTGCTCGTCTTGGTCAAGGACGTCGAAGAAATCAAGAACGTCCTCCCATCCGAATTCTATAACCTTGTCCCATCCCTTGATAGGAGTGCTCTTCACGCGCAGACGTCCACCCACGCCGATGTAGGGATTAAAGAAGTAGGCACCTTCGGCACCTACCGCCGTGGAAGCCTGGAACTTCATGTTCAGGTCGTCGTGCCATCCGAACTCTTTCATGCTGAAGTCGAGGTCGCGGGCACCGAATCCGACACCCATCGAGATAGAGAAGAACGAGGGATGGTCTATGACACTTGGCGCGCCGTAGATGTCGTTGCGCAGCAGTCCCTTGCCCTTGAAGAGCAGGTCGCAGAGCGCATAGCCTAACTCACCCGATACCATACCGATGCCCGCTCCTGAGAGCACGTCGCTTACCCAGTGACGGTTGTTCAACACACGCATCACACCAGTAGCCGTAGCTACACCATAACCTGCTACTGAGAACCAGGGTGAACGGGTAAGACCGTACTCCTTGTGCAACAGTGTGGCACCTACGAAAGCCGTTGCAGTATGACCAGAGGGCCATGAGTTGGCTGTACTTCCGTCAGGACGCATCTCCTTAGCTGAGTTCTTGATGGTGTTAACAAGGAGCGCCATGATACCATAGCCCATACCGGCACTAGCCAGCAAACGGGGCCAGTCGCTACGTCCCTCATATCCACCGAGTTTCAGACCTACAACAGCAGCGGGACCGAAGAACTGGGTGTAGTCATCAATACCTGTCTTGAAGTTGGTGACCAATGAGTGCTTGGTTTGCTGCTTAAAAGCATTCTTCTCACTCTTTGCAATGATTCCGGCAATGAAAAGGGGAACTCCGGCAAAGGTCATGTCGTCCATGAACTTATAGGGTTTCAAGCCTTCTTTCGTTCTTGACTTGAAGAAAGCGAAATCGGGCTTCCAGGTATTGGCACTTTTGTTCATGTTCAGGCTCATGCCAGTAGTGTTTACTTCCTGCTCGTCAGTCAGTTCCATACCCATCTCAGGAACCTCGGTCAGTCCAACATTTACCTCAGAAACGTTCACCAGCTCGGCTTTCATTTCTGGAACTTCCATCTTAATGGGTTTCATCTCAAGATAATTGTCTGCATTGGCCTGTGATGACAGCGCCAGAAGCATTGTGATCAGGAATAGTTTCATAGATTTTTTTCTTATTTTTTTTATTTTTGTGTGCAAAGGTAACTAATAAAAAACAAAAATCAACTTTTTTTCACGATTATTTTGTACCTTTGCGCACAAATTCACTATATCAGACCTTCATGAAACTGTATTCAGACAAGGCGTTGGCGAAAATATTAGACCAGGAGATATTCCACCAGATATCGTCCGTAGCCGATAGGCTAGGGGTGGAGTGCTATGTGGTGGGAGGCTATGTGCGTGACATCTTTTTGGAACGTCCGAGTGACGATATTGATGTCGTTGTCGTGGGCAGTGGCATTCAGGTGGCTCAGGAACTCAAGCAACTGCTGGGAAAGCGTGCCCATCTGTCTGTGTTCCGCAATTTCGGTACTGCTCAGGTGAAGTTTCACGAGATGGAGGTAGAATTCGTGGGAGCGCGTAAGGAGAGCTATAGCCACGATTCGCGGAAACCGATTGTTGAGGATGGTACGTTAGAAGATGATCAGAATCGTCGTGATTTTACCATTAATGCAATGGCTATCTGTCTGAATGAGAGCCGTTTTGGTGAGTTGGTGGATCCGTTCAACGGCATTGCAGACTTGGAAGATGGTATTATTGCAACACCGTTGGACCCTGAAGTGACTTTCAGCGACGACCCGTTGCGGATGATGCGTTGCATCCGTTTTGCTACCCAGCTGAATTTCAAAATAGAAGAGGAGACTTTCGATGCCCTCAACCGGATGGCCGACCGCATTAAGATAGTTAGTGGTGAGCGCATCGAGGTGGAACTGAACAAAATCATGATGGCTCCTCATCCCAGTATTGGGTTGGAATATTTGCAACGCAGTGGTTTGCTTCAAATCATTCTGCCAGAACTCTCCGCTTTGGATATTGTGGAGAAACGGGACGGGAAAGCGCATAAGAACAATTTCTATCATACCTTGGAAGTGCTGGAGAATGTTGTGAAGGCACAAGGAAGCCTTTGGCTCCGCTGGGGTGCCTTGTTGCATGACATTGGGAAAACACGTTCCAAACGGTGGGAACCTGGTGTCGGATGGACTTTCCATAACCATAACATCATCGGGGCCAAGATGGTTCCAGGCATCTTCCGTAGGCTTAAGCTCCCCATGGGTATGGAAATGAAGTATGTGCAGAAAATGGTGGACCTGCACATGCGTCCTCAGGTGATTGCCGACAGCGAGGTGACTGACAGTGCTGTGCGCCGACTTTTAAACGATGCGGGAGACGATATTGACGACCTGATGACGCTGTGTGAGGCGGACATCACATCCAAAAACGAGGTTCGCAAAAAGTTTTTTTTGGAGAACTTCCGTATGGTTCGTGAGAAACTGGCCGATCTGCAGGTTAAGGACTACAAGCGTTTGTTGCAACCTGTTATTGATGGTAATGAAATCATGGAGATGTTCCATTTAAAGCCTTCCAGGGAGGTCGGTGTGTTAAAACAATACCTGAAGGATGCGGTATTGGACAACAAGGTGCCAAACGAGCGCGAGCCGTTGTTGGAACTCCTTACCCAGAAGGCTAAGCAGATGGGGCTGCTTTCTTAAGTTTGCGCATCGCCTTGTCGCGAATCTGTCTGACCCTTTCCCGCTTCAATCCTAATTGCTCACCAATCTCTGCCATCGTCATGTGCTGACAGTCAATGCCAAAGCAGCGTTTGATAACGGCCTGCTCGCGTTCATTAAGTGTATTGATAGCTTTGGCCATATTGTCAGAAAGGGCGTTTTGCTCCAGGGCGGCATCTGTCCTTGGTGCTCCCTTGTCCTCAAGGACATTTAGCAGGGTGTAGTTGTTGTTAGATCCGATGGGTAGGCTTTCGTCTGTGGACATAATGGGGACTTCTCCTGTCAGGCGACTAATGGCATCCTCGATGCTCCTGCGGATGAAAGGGGCAGCAAACGTCACGAAAGGCTTCCCGCGGCTGGGGTCAAACTTGTCAGCTGCTTTCATCAGGCCGATACTTCCTTCACTAATCAGGTCGTCTGTACTTAATAACTCACTTTTATATTGTCGAGCCAGTGTGACCACATAACCCATGTTGCCCGTAATCAAGGCATCTCGTTCGCTTGTCTTCATCTTTTTCTTTTTTTCTGTGTGCAAAGATACGAATAAGTATATGAAAAGCATGGTAAATTTTGTTAAATGTTTCATACCTTATATATATATTGCGAAATAATTAGTAACTTTGCAGGCTGAAAACCAAATAAAGTATTTTGGGTTTTCGTAAAAAGATTAATAATAAATTATTAAATAGGAAAAAATGAAAAAAATGTTGATGTTTGCAGCTGTTGCTGCAACACTGGTTTCATGTGGAGGCGGCGGTGGCCGTCCTACATTCGGCGACAATGAGTATCCCGTACAGACTGCTGGTGTCTCAACCGCTGACATGCAGAGCACTTATCCTGCTACCATCAAGGGTGTACAGGATGTGGAGATTCGTCCGAAAGTTCAGGGTTTCTTGACACAGATTAATGTGAAAGAGGGTCAGACCGTTGTTTCAGGTCAGACCATGTTCGTTGTTGATAATGAGACTTATCAGGCTCAGGTTCGTCAAGCTCAGGCTGCGGTAAATACAGCACAGCAACAGGTGAACACCTCTAAGTTGACTTATGAGAATGCACAGCAGTTGCATGCCAATAGAGTGATTGGTGATTATGAGCTTCAGACTTCCCGTAATAGTTTTGAGAGTGCAAAGGCACAGCTTGCTCAGGCTCAGGCAAATCTGGCTTCCGCTAAGGAGATGCTGAGTTTCTGCTTTGTGAAAAGTCCTGCTACTGGCGTGGTTGGTACGCTACCTTTCAAGAAGGGTGCCCTGGTAAGTGCTTCGAATGCCCTGACCACGGTGGCTAACATCTCGTCAATGGATGTCTATTTCTCTGTGACAGAGAAGGATGCCATGATCATCTCGCAGAAGGGCCTGAACAGCATTCCTGACGTGAAGCTCCAACTGGCTGACGGCAGCATCTATGCCCATGAGGGTAAGGTGAGCCGCATGAGTGGTGTCATCGACGCAGAGACGGGTTCTGTCCAGCTGATTGCCTCGTTCCCCAATCCAGAGAAGATTCTGAAGAGTGGTGCTACGGGTAATCTGATTATTCCCCGTCAGAACACCAATGCTATCATCATCCCACAGAGCTGCGTCAGTGAGGTGCAGAACAAGAAGTTCGTTTATCTGCTGGCTGAGGGTAACAAGGTGAAATATACCGAGATTAAGGTTGACCCCCAGAACGACGGCAACAACTATATCGTCACAGAAGGTCTGAAGACTGGTGACAAGTACGTCACCAATGGTATTACCAAACTGAGCGACGGCATGGAGATTGTGCCCATCACGCCCGAGCGCTACCAGCAGAAGATAGACGAGCAGGCTAAGGCCATGTCGGCTGGCGACATTGTGGGAGCGATGAAGAAGTAAGACGTTAGATGTAAGAAGTAAGGATGTAAGAAGCAAGCAATATGACTTTTACAACATTTATCAAACGCCCAGTGCTGTCGACGGTGATCTCCATCCTCATCGTCCTGCTGGGTCTTATCGGACTGGTGTCACTGCCTATTGAGCAGTATCCCAATATAGCACCGCCTACCGTGGCGGTATGGACCACCTATCCCGGTGCTGACGCTGAGACGGTGAAGAACTCCGTTGTTACCCCCTTGGAAGAGAGCATCAACGGTGTGGAAGGCATGGACTATATCACCTCAACGTCTTCTACGGGTTCTGCCCAGCTCTCTGTGCTGTTCCGCCAGGGTATGAACCCTGATATGTGTGCCGTCAACGTGCAGAACCGAGTGTCGCAGGCCCAGGCCCTGCTGCCTGCCGAGGTGACACGTATCGGTGTGACGGTGACTAAGCGTCAGACCTCGCAGGTGCTGATGTTCACGCTGACCTCTGACGGTCGTTACGACGACGAGTTCCTGACCAACTACAATAACATCAACATCATCCCCGCCATCAAGCGTATTCAGGGTGTGGGTGACGTACAGTCGCCTGGTTTGAAGACCTACTCCATGCGTATCTGGCTGAAGCCTGACGTGATGAAGCAGTACAATCTGATACCTTCAGACATCAGCAATGTGCTGGCAGAACAGAACATCGAGGCTGCTCCCGGTACCTTCGGTGAACAGTCGGATGTGGCCTACGAGTATGCCATGCGCTATACGGGTCGTCTGAAGACCCCTGAGGAGTTCGGTAACATCATCATCCAGAGTGATAACGCTGGCCAGACGCTGAAACTGAAGGATGTAGCCCGCATAGAACTGGGCGGTCAGCAGTATTCGGTGTCGATGAAGAACAACAACATCCCGTCGGTGATGGGTATGGTGCAGCAGATTGCCGGCTCCAATGCCAACGAGATAGCCAAGAACGTGAAGGCTGAGCTGGAAGAACAGGCCAAACTGTTCCCTCCGGGCATGACGTATAAGATCAACTACGACGTCACCGAGTTCCTGTACGCCTCTATCGAGGAGGTGGTGTTCACGCTGGTGTTCACCCTCATCCTGGTGTTCATCGTAATCTACATCTTCCTGCAGGACTGGCGCTCGACGCTCATCCCGCTGATTGCCGTACCGGTATCGCTGGTAGGTACCTTCTTCTTCCTCAGCGTATTTGGATTCTCCATCAACCTGCTGACGCTGTCCGCCCTGCTGCTGGCTATTGCCATTGTGGTGGATGACGCCATCGTGGTGGTCGAGGCCGTGCACGCCAAGTTGGACCAAGGCTACAAGTCGCCACTGACGGCCTCCATCGATGCCATGAACGAGATTTCGGGTGCTATCATCTCCATCACGCTGGTGATGGCCTCCGTGTTCATTCCCGTGTCGTTCATCGGTGGTACCTCGGGTACGTTCTACCGTGAGTTCGGTGTGACGATGGCTGTCAGCATCTTTATCTCTGCTCTGAACGCCCTGACGCTGTCGCCTGCCCTGTGTGCCATCTTCCTGAAGCCGCACGACAAGGATGGACATGGCAAGAAGATGTCCGCGATAGACCGTTTCCACGCATCGTTCAATACAGCGTTCAACGCCACTACCGATAAATATAAGAATGCGATAGAGAAACTGGTGCACAAGCCCATTGCCATCATCGTGACCGTTGTGATAGGCATCGTAGTGCTGATAACCACGATGGCTACCACCAAGACCGGTCTGGTGCCTGACGAGGATACGGGAACCATCTTCTGTACCATCTCGATGCCGCCTGCAACCTCCGTGGAGCGCACCAAGCGCGTCATCAGTCAGGTGGACAGCATCCTGGGTGCCGACCCGGCCATCCAGAGCCGTGAGCAGATTCAGGGCTACAACTTCATTGCGGGTTCTGGTTCAGACCAGGCTACCTTCATCATCAAGCTGAAGCCGTTCTCAGAGCGTCAGAAGGGATTCTTCTGGAAGCTTAGCGGCCTGTGGCAGGGTGACGGTATCTACCGTTTCTTCATCAATCCCTATGAGGCCAGTGGTGTGTTGGCACAGATTTATATCAAGACAGCCCACATCAAGGATGCCCAGATTCTGGCCTTTGCACCGCCTATGATTCCCGGCTTCTCTGCCAACTCGGGTGTATCTATCGTGATGCAGGACCGTACCGGTGGCTCGCTCGACAAGTTCTTCGGTATTGTGAAGGATTATCTGGCCGAGCTCAACAAGCGTCCGGAGTTCCAGACGGCGCAGACCTCGTACAACCCGAACTATCCGCAGTATATGTTGCATGTAGACGTGGCGAAGTGTAAGAAATCAGGCATCACGCCTAACACCGTACTGACCACACTGCAGGGTTACTATGGCGGTCTCTATGCCTCGAACTTCAACGCCTATGGTAAGCTCTACCGTGTGATGATTCAGGGCTCGCCCGAGACCCGTATGACGCCCGAGTCGCTGAACAGCGTCTATGTGCGTACACCAGGCGGTATGTCGCCCATTCAGGAGTTCTGCCGCTTGGAGCGTGTCTATGGTCCGTCGAACATCAACCGCTTCAACCTGTTTACCTCTATCAACGTGACGGCAACAGTGGCTAACGGCTACTCGACGGGTGAAGCCATCAAAGCTGCCCAGGAGGTTGCTGCAGATATGTTGCCACAGGGCTATACCTATGAGTATTCAGGTCTGACACGTGAGGAAGCCAAGGCTTCGAATACCACAGCCATCATCTTCGTGCTGTGCTTCATCTTCATCTACCTGATTCTGTCGGCCCAGTACGAGTCGTACATCCTGCCCTTGGCGGTGGTGCTCTCTGTGCCTTTCGGTCTGGCTGGATGCTTCTTGTTCACCATGCTCTTCGGCCATGCCAACGATATCTACATGCAGATTTCGCTGATTATGCTGATTGGTCTGTTGGCCAAGAACGCCATCCTGATTGTGCAGTTCGCTTTGGAGCGCCGTCAGACGGGTATGGCCATTTCGTGGTCAGCGGTCTTGGGTGCTGCAGCCCGTCTGCGTCCTATCTTGATGACGTCACTGGCTATGGTTATTGGTCTGTTGCCTATGATGTTTGCCAGTGGTGTAGGTAAGAATGGTAACCAGACGCTGGGTGCTGCTGCCGTTGGTGGTATGTTCATTGGTACCATTCTACAGCTCTTCGTCGTTCCTACGCTGTTCGTTATCTTCCAAGGCCTTCAGGAGAAGATTAGTCCATTGAAGTTCGATGATGAGGAGAACGAAGAAGTTGCAGCCGAGTTGGCTCAGTATGCACAAGCAAAACCTGTTGATTATGATTTGGAGAAATAATATGAAGAAACTGATGATGATGATGTCCGCAGCCTTGCTGTTGTCAAGTTGTGGACTATACAATAAATACGAGCGTCCCGATGTGAACACCACAGGACTCATTCGCGACGCTCTGTCCGACGTGGACACACTCGCCGTGCAGGATACCGCCTCCTTTGGTAACCTGCCCTGGCGTAGCGTCTTCACCGATCCACAGCTGCAGCAGCTTATCGAGCAAGGGCTTGCTAAGAATGCTGACCTGCTGAATGCAACCCTCTCCGTACAAATGTACGAGACGATGCTGAAAGCAGCCAAGCTGGCCTTCTTGCCTGCGGTTAATTTCGGAGGAAATTCTGTTGGAAATATACAGACGCTGTACACCAGCCCTTCACAAACGATGAAGTCGTATTCTTTCCCTGCCACCGCTACCTGGACCCTCGACCTCTTCGGCAATATCCTGTCGCAGAAGCGCTCTACGCAGATGAAGCTCCTCGGCACGAAAGACTACCAGATGGCTGTCCGTGCACAGGTTATCGGTGGCATTGCCAACTGTTACTATACCTTGCTGATGCTCGATGAGCAGCTTCGTATCGTAACGTCGATGAGTGAGATGGCCAAGGAGACCTGGGATATGATGAAGTTGCAGTATAACCTGGGACGTATGCGCTCTACCAGTGTACAGAGTGCGGAGGCTGCCTACTTGTCAACACTGACGCAGGCCAACGATTTCCGTCGTCAGATCCGTTCTACGGAGAATGCCCTCTGCCTGCTCATCGGACAGGCGGGTCAGCAGATTCCCCGTACCACGCTGGCTCAGCAGTCATTGCCTACAGAGTTCTCTGCCGGTGTTGGCATGGCGCTGTTGAAAAACCGTCCTGATGTGCATAATGCCGAGATGTCACTGGCTGCCTGTTTCCATGACGTACAGACGGCTCGCTCTAAGTTCTACCCCAGTATTACTGTTGGTTTCTCTGGAGCTTTCGGTAATTCCGGAGGTTCGCTCAATCCTGGCAAGTGGCTCACCAATCTCTTCGGCAATCTGACGCAGCCCATTTTCAACCGTGGTGCCTTGACGGCTGGGTTGAAGGTGTCGAAGTTGCAGTACGAGCAGGCTTTCAACACTTGGCAGAATGCTATCCTCAAGGCTGGCAACGAAGTGTCCAATGCCCTCGTCAACTACAACCAGTATGATGCCAACTCTCAGATTGAGAGCCAGCGTATCGAGGTCTTGACGAAGAACGTGGAGGATACCCGATCTCTTTACAAGAGCAGTGGCTCCAGCTATCTGGAGGTGCTTACGGCACAACAGCAACTGCTCTCTGCTCAGATCAATAAGGTTACTGATGACTTCAATAAGATGCAGGCTGTCGTTAGCCTCTACACTGCTCTTGGTGGAGGAGGAAAGTGAAAACAGGAGAGAAGGAGTAAGGAGAGAAGGAGTAAGTAGAAATGCAAATGACGCAGAGTTTCAAGGAAATCGTTGCATGGCAGAAGGCTCATGCTTTTGTCATACAGGTTTACCAAGCCTGTGCATTGTTCCCTGCTCATGAGCGCTATGGCTTATGTTCTCAATTCGAAAGAGCAGCGGTGTCTATAGCTGCAAATATTGTGGAAGGATATAGAAAGGATGGCATAGCAGATAAACTGCGCTTTTTGAATATATCTCAAGGCAGTTTGGAAGAATGCAGGTATTATATCCTTCTCTCATACGACCTCTCATATATAGATTCAGATAGATATAATAATATGAACCAGAGTATAGAAGAAGTGAGTAGGCTTTTGAATGCCTATTACAGAGGCATCAAGGAAAGAAATTACCTTTAGGTCTTTTCTACTCAACTCCTTACTCCTTCTCTCCTTACTCCTAATATAAATATAATTATGGCAAGTGAAATAAGTCCAAAAGCCGAGGTATCGCCAAAGGCGAAAATAGGCAATAATTGTAAGATATTCCCCTTCGTGTATATCGAGGATGATGTAGAGATTGGCGACAATTGCATCATCATGCCCTTCGTGTCCATCCTGGATGGTGCTCGCATCGGCAATAACAACAAAATACACCAGGGAGCCGTGATTGCTGCCCTGCCACAGGATTTCAACTATCGTGGTGAGAAGTCGTATGTTAAGATAGGCAACAACAATGTGATTCGTGAGAATGTGGTCATCAATCGCGGAACCTACCGAGAGGGATGTACCACGATAGGTGATCATAACTTCCTGTTGGAAGGCACCCATATCAGTCACGACACCGTAGTAGGTGCCAACTGCGTGTTTGGTAATGGTGTCGAGATAGCAGGCGACTGCATCATCGGCAACGGTGTCATCTTCTCTACCGGAGCCATTCAGAATGCCAATACGCGTGCTGGTGACCTGTCGTTGATACAGGCTGGTTGTGCCTTCTCCCACGATGTGCCTCCCTACGTTATTGCCGGTGGCACTCCTATGGAATATGGTGGCGTGAACACGAAGATACTGGAAATTGCAGGCTTTGATAAAAAGATTCAGAAGCATATTGCCAATGCCTACCGTCTGCTGTTCCATGGAAAGATCAGCGTGTTCGATGTTATCAACCAGATCAAGGACCAGGTGCCCGATGGTCCTGAGATTCAGAACATCATCACGTTCCTCGAACATTCCAAGCGAGGAATCATGTGTAAGTAAAGGTTAAGGTTAGCGTTAAGGTTAAGGTTAAGGTTAAAAAAGCCCCCGCAACTGCGAGGGCTTTTTTGTATTAGTCGGCCAGCGACTGGTCGAGGGCGTCATCAATAATGCCGAAGTTCTTTCCGACTACTGTTACGAACACGTAGTCACCCTGGCTGACGGGGTCCGTCTTGGTGTAGGCGGTGATCATCACGGTACCGGGAGACACGGGCGTTACCAGTCCGGTCTTGGCGTCCACCGTGGCAACGGTCTCGTCCGACGATTTCCATACCACTTCGCTCCTGCCGTTGAACTTGGAAATGCACGACAGCTGCAGGGTGCTCTCCATTTCCAGCACAGCCTCGTGGTTAACCACGCCGGGTCCGCTGATTATTACGTCATTGATGATGGAGGCGTTGTCCTGGTTGGCAACATTACACGAGCTGAACACGCCGGTGGTAGCCACCAGTGCCAGCACTGCTATTAGCTTGCTATATATCTTTTTCATAACGTTTCTTGTATATTGGTTATTGTTTATTCGTATCAAACACAGCCTTGCAGGCGGGCACCTTACCATTGGGAGACATGGTGTGGAACTGGTTGTCCTTCATCATGAGGTAGCGTCCTGTAGGATAGTTCGTGCCCACGATGGTGGGAACCATGCTGTTGCCCTCGTAGCTGCAGGCGTCGGTGGTGGCAGGCGTTGTGCCGCTCTGCTGGTTGCCCGGGTTGGCCACGAAGGTATACTCGGCACCGCCCTTCATCTCGTTGCACGAGAGCAGTACGCCGTTGTTGGCCAGGATGATGCCGCTGGCGTTAGCCATCTCGATGGGCAGGATGCGGATGTTGCCGTTTTCGTTGAATGCGCGATATACGGTCACGCCCATGGGCACTAGGACATCTACACCGCTTGAGAATGTCCAGAAGCGCTGCGGAGCCTTGGCAGTGGCCGTAATCAGCTTGCCTTCGAAGTTCTCCTTCAGCGTCTGCATCAGGGCGTAGTCGTCCAGCAGTGCCAGCGGCGTCTGCACCTCGATGGGCTGTCCGTCGGGCTTCATGGCGCCGGCCTCCACGGTCAGAGGCTCTTCGGTGTCGGGCAGTATGACCTTTGTCACCTTCACGTTGGCGTCGTTAGTCTTGAAGGCGTCAGCCTTGATTTCGCGTACTACGAATACGTTGTTGCCCACCTGTGTGCGGGCAGCCACCTCGACGACGATCTCGCGGGGAGCCGTCTCGGGCACGTCGATGCCGGTGATGTCAACGGGGATGACGGTGATTCCCGTCACAGGGTCGTGCTGGGGCTGCTCGCCCTCTGCCGGCTGCATGTTCAGTGCCACGTCAGTCACCTCTTTCTCCTCGTCCTTCTTGTCCTCGGCGGGAGTTGGAATCTCGATGTCGTAAGTTACGTTCACCTCCACGTTGGCGCGTGGCATGGTGAAGGTATAGACGTTGTCGGTCACCTTCTTCATCTCCACGCTGGTGGTGATGTCGATGGCCTGTGCGCGTGCGCCGTTCCAGTCGGTATATAGCGAGTTGGTCACTTCCTTAACCACGTATCCGCCCTCGGGTGTAATCTCCATGGTCACGGCAGTGCCCTCGGCAGCGGTCTTCACTTCCGAGCCGTTCACGAGGAACATGACGGTTCCTTTCTCACTCTTGCCTACAGTCAGCTTGTAGCTTTCTGCCACGTCGGCGCTCGCGGTCATTGCCGCGAGAGCCAGTGCTAATATCGAAAATATCTTTTTCATATCCATTTAATCTTTAATATTTAATCTTTAATGTACCACGACCTTCTTTCCGTTCTTGATATAGATACCCTTCTGGCTGGGCTTGCCCTGCAGACGTCGTCCGTTCAGGTCGTACCATACACTATTCACTTCTTCACTGTTCACAATCGACTCGTCGATACCCGTGGTCTCGCCGTTGCCGCCGATGCTACGACGGAATGGGATAGACAGAGGAGCGTTGTTGCCGTTCACCTTCAGGTAAGCCTTTTTGGGAGCCAGCCTGCCGGCGCCGCGTACCTTGATGAACTCGAGACCGTTACATACATAGAAATCGGCTGTAGCCATGTCGTCCTCAGTGAACTCCTTGGCGGTCAGTGTGCCGATGAACTCATCAGCCACGGTGATGGCCAAGTCAGGATCGTTGCATGTTACCAGCACGAAAGTCTTCTCCTCGTTGGTGTTGTTCTTCATCAGGAACGGAGTGTTCTTAGGCATGACGTCAGATGGATTGCTCAGCGCGGCCTCCCCGTTCTCAACGGCGGTGATGGTGTAGAGCTCAGCGCCTTCAGTAGCCAGTTTCAGGGCACTCTCGCTGTCAAAGTAGGTGACGTATTCGCCGGCGGGAACAATCACTACATAGCCCTCAACGGTCAGTGCGTACTGAGCCGTCTTCACGGCGTAGGTGTAGTTCTTGCCGTCAACAACAGTGGCGATGATGTTAGCATTGCCAAGTTGCTTAATCGTCACCTCACCAGTCTCGCTATCTACGGTGGCAACGTTCTCGTTGTCCGAAGCATAGGTCACGCTACCGTCGCCCGTCACGGTCAGGGCATTGATGAAGTCAGCATCGCCGAAGTTCTTGATCACGCTGCCCGTCTCGTAGCTGATAGCGGCAGCAGCCTTCTGGATAGTTACGATGGCAGAAGCAACCACAGTGGTGTAGTTCTCCTTCGTCACCTGATAGAATACGGTATATTCGCCTGCGTCAGTGTAGGCAGGTGCTTCGTCCAAAGTATATTCGCCTGCTACGGTACCGTACTTCACGGTAGTACCCTCCGGCTCAGTCACAGTCACGGTGATGGTGTGGCTCTGTCCGTCGTAAGTGCCAGTGTAACCCTCTGCGCTTACAGTCATGGCAGCAGTGTTCACGCCGATAGCATACTGAGCCGTCTTCACGGCGTAGGTGTAGTTCTTGCCGTCAACAACAGTGGCAGTGATGTTAGCATTGCCCGATCCTACGATGTGTACCAGACCGCTCTCGCTGTTCACAGTAGCAACGCTCTCGTTGTCCGATGCGTAAGTCACGCTACCGTCACCCGTCACGGTCAGCGGGTTGGTGAAGTCCTCGTCGCCGAAGGTCTTGCTCACGCTGGTCATCTCGTAGCTGATAGCGGCAGCAGCCTTCTGGATAGTTACCACAGCACTGTTTTCAACGGTGGTGTAGTTCTCCTTCGTCACCTGATAGAATACGGTATATTCGCCTGCGTCAGTGTAGGCAGGTGCTTCGTCCAAAGTATATTCGCCTGCTACGGTACCGTACTTCACGGTAGTACCCTCCGGCTCAGTCACAGTCACGGTGATGGTGTGGCTCTGTCCGTCGTAAGTGCCAGTGTAACCCTCTGCGCTTACAGTCATGGCAGCAGTGTTCACGCCGATAGCATACTGAGCCGTCTTCACGGCGTAGGTGTAGTTCTTGCCGTCAACAACAGTGGCAGTGATGTTAGCATTGCCCGATCCTACGATGTGTACCAGACCGCTCTCGCTGTTCACAGTAGCAACGCTCTCGTTGTCCGATTCGTAGGTCACGCTACCGTCGCCCGTCATGGTCAGCGGGTTGGTGAAGTCTTCATCTCCGTAGGTCTTGCTGATGCTTGCCGTCTCATAGCTGATGGTGGCGGCAGCCTTGCTGACGGTGACGGCATACTGGTCCTCTTTCGTCTCGTAGGTGTAGTTATCGCCGTCGGCAACCTTGGCGATGATGTTGGCACTGCCGGCAGCCACGATGTGTACCAGTCCGGTCTCGGCATCGACGGTGGCCACTTTCTCGTTGTCCGAAGAGTAGGTCACGCTACCGTCGCCCGACATGGTCAGCTCGTTGGAGAAGTCAGCATCCCCGAAGGTCTTGTTGACAGCCGTTGTCTCGTAGCTGATGGTGGCAGCAGCCTTCTGGATGGTGAAGGTCTTCGTCACCGAACCGGCATACTGACCATCGCTACTCTTGGCGGTGATGGTCACCGACGGTGCCTTATCACCAGCAGTCGAAAGACCGGCGTCCGTGTTGTTGCTGTAGCTGAGGGTATAGACAGTGCCCTCTGTCAGCACCGTATTGCCGTCCTTCACGGTGACGGTCGGTGTCAGAGGCTGTCCCGTGTAGGTAGCGTCTCCGATAGTGACGGTGATGTCCTCATTGTCCATCAGCTTCTTGTAGGTGAAGTTGACCTCTGCATTGGCGCGCTGCATGGTGAACGTCCATGTGTTCTTGTTGGCAGGAGTCAGCGTCAGATTGTCCAGCAGGTCGATATCGCCTGCGCGGCGTGGAGCCTTTGCCATGGCGGCATACCACCGTCCGCTGGCAGTTCCCAGGTCCCAGCCCTGGTCAGGTGTAAGAACAACGGTCACGGTCTCACCTTCCTTTGCAGTGGTGGCGTTTTGGTTCTCGCCCACTATGAAACTGATTTGTCCGTGAGCTTCAGCCCCGTCAGCCTTTGTCAGACTGAAGCTGGGAGCATCGACGGCGCTCGCGGTCATTACTGTCATGACCATAGCGAGCAACATAAATATCTTCTTTTTCATATCTTTTCTTTTTTGTGCCCCCTAAGTTAGGGGGTTGGGGGTCTGAACAAGCGTTTATCAGACCTGATATTTTTTTATTGAAGGGGTCTGCGCCTGTTCAGACCCCTGTAGTCCCCTAACTTAGGGGACAACTACCTTGCGTCCGTTCTTGATATAGACACCCTTCAGGCTTGGCTTGCCCTGCAGACGGCGTCCGTTCAGGTCGTACCATACACTATTCACTTCTTCACTATTCACTAGCGAAGCGTCAATACCCGTGGTCTCGCCGTTGCCGCGATAGAGCCGGATGTTCTTCGGGTTGCCGTTTGTCTTCGGAATGCTGAGATAAGCCTTGTTGGCGCCGATTGCGATTTCATTCATTACCCAAACGAACTGCTTGCCGTTGAAGGCGTAGTTGTCGGTAGAGGCATCAGAAGCGGCGATGACAGTAGGCTGCATTGTGCCGATGAATCCGTCATAGACATCCAGTGCCAGGTTAGGCTCTGCATTGGCAGGGATGAGCAGGAAGGTCTTCTCCTCGGTGCCCTTGTTATAGACGAGCAGCGGTGTTCCGCTTGGAGCCGTCTCGATGGCGTTGCTGAGTATGGCCTTGTCGCCGCTTACGCTTGTGATGGTGTACAGCTCACCGTCCTCGTCCTCTACGTAGAGTGCCTCGTCCTTGTAGTAGGTGACGTATTCTCCGGCGGGCACTACCACCTCGTAGCCCTCGAAGAGCTTGAAGGTGTTGGAGAGGGCGGTCTCGCCGTCGTAGTTGCTGCCGTCCGTGGCGAAGGCCTTGAGGGCGTAGAGTCCGGGGGCGAAGTCGAAGTCGAAGAGTTTTACGCCGTCGCCTTCGGGCAGGAGTGTCTGCTCGTCGAGCTTATAGATGCGGCAGAAGTAGTCCTGATTCAGTGTGAGGGCTTTGTGCTCGATGCCGTCGTTCACGGCTACGAGTGCCAGCACCTGCATCATGTTCAGGTCGGCGGGTTCGTACTTACCGGGATTCTGCTCGCTCTTCTTCACGCGGTAGCGCAGGCCGTCGGTGCCGTCGCCCATGGTGGCGGTCATCTGCACGCTCATGTCGCGCACCAGCTCGTAGTCAATCGTCACATCGCTGGTCGGCATGCTCTCCATCGTAGCCTCGGTCTTGGCCTCGTTGAGGGTAAGGAGGGGACCAGGGGCAGTCACGGTTATAGTGGCAGATTGTTTCGACGAATTATACCAAGAGACAACAACCGTTGCTTCACCACTGAAGGTGCCGGTAACTGTGAACTGTTCATTACCATATTTTACGACTTTACCATCGCCCCCAGTAATAGCATCGATGTTGGAGGCTACATTTTTATAGTCTGAAATAACCTGTTTGAGAATATCCCCCGTAGATGACCAGGGCAGTGTGACATTCTCGTATGTCTTCTCTGTCGTGCCGCACTTGAGCGTGATAGTCGCTTCGTCCGCCCACGCGCCTGTCGTCATGGCAAACAGTGCGACGAGCGTCATTAGATATCTAGATATTGTTTTCATATAATATATTCTTTATATCGTTCTTATTACTTTATTTATTGTTCACGCGAGAGGGGGTTAATCAGCGATGTAGTAGCCTTTGCTCGGATCGATTACTGCGTCTGCATCTACATTGCCATCAGAATCACGAAGACTTTTATCATCGTAGGTGAATACACGGCCTACGCTGGTCTCCAAGCCGCAGTTTTTGTTTTCATCGCGCCAGAAGGCCTGATACCAGGTTTCTCCCTCGGCATAGTAGACGGTGTAGTTGCCAATCTTGACGCTCTTCAATGTCGAGATGCCTTTTGTTGCCTCGACTTTGCGGAACTTGTAGCCGTCCTTGGCGGTGATGGTAACCTTCGAGTTCATCTTCACGCCTGTCAGTTTGCCTTCCTTCACCTCGGCAGCCTCGTCGCCGACCTTCACGGTAGCCTTGCCAGCCTCGATGGTGTTGTCGTTGGCGGCCTTGAACTGGATGTCGAACTTGTTGCTGAGCACGGTGACCGTGATGGGTTCAGCGCAGATTTCGGAGTCGTTGAAGGTGTTCTTGGCAGTGGCCTCCTCGCCCGTGGGGGTGTCGGCACCCTTGATGTAGTACCATACCTTGACGTCGCCAGCGTCAGGGACGAGCTTGGCGGTGGGCACGTCGGCGCTCCATTTGTTTGCTGCGTCAAGTGCGGGGGCCTCGGTTTCGGTGGCGGGGGTGACGGCGTACATCACTGTGCCCTGCTTGACCTCGGTGCTCTGTCCGGCGAAGGCCACGGTGCCCTCGACGATGAGGGGAGCGTCGGTGTCGGCGATGACGCCCTCAATGGCTGTCGGCAGCTGATCCACATCCTCGACTTTGGCCCACTGAGCCACAGGAGCGTAGATGGGAGCAATCTCCACGTCGTAGGCGGGCATGTTGAAGTTGCCGGTCTTGGTTGCGGGGTCCCACTCGACGGTGAGGGTGGGCTCGGACTTGTAGCCATAGACCTCAATCCTGACCAATTCATCACCAATGTAATCGCCTGCCCCACCAGAGCCGGTCGTAACATAAGTAGCCCCCCAACAATTTAGATATGCCGTAAACGGTGATGTGCTGATGGTGGCATTACTAGGGTCCGCAGAATATATCTTAATGCTTGTGATGGTATAGCCGTCGACAGCTGTGACAGTCACCGTTGACTCTTTCTCATATTCTTCCTGAATCCATCCATTTTTATCATTAAATCCGATTGTGCCAGCTCCACCAAAGGTGACGGTGGCAATGTCGTCGAACGTCTGGCTTCCTGTGAGGAAACTGCTTGACGCATTAATCGTAGTGAGCAGCTGAGGCTCTTCGCCTGCCCACGCGCCCGTAACTGCCGTGAGTAGCAGCGCGAGCGTCATTAATATTTTGTTTCTCATATTGTTCATATCTTTATGTTGTTTATACCTTTTATATTATATACGCGCGAGAGGGGTTAGAATGCGAGGCAGGCGCGAGCTTGGTAGGCACTTTCCTCATCGTCAGCGAAGAAGTCGGCACTGCCATTGGCGAGGTACACGTCCCAGGCGGCTAAGCCTGGCTCTTCCTCCGACGACGACCAGTAGTCGCCGAGCTCCTGCAAGCCGTAGCCTCCGGCGGTGGTGATAGTTGCATTCAGGCCGGTGTAACTACCTTCGTTGCCACCATTGGCTTTGAACATCTGCTTCCACTGCTCCTGGCTGGGCAGGCACCACTTGGCTCCCGTGATGGCAGTCTTACCCTCGCAGGTACTTATAGCCGTTGACCAGTCCATCGTGCCCTCGTCAGCCAGTGCGATGGCCAGGCCGTTCTTGTAGGTATCGTCGCCCGTTTCGCTGCCCACATAGGCAATCACGGCCACGGCTTTCACGCCGTCGGGCAGTGTGGCATTAGCATCGTATTTCTTGCCGTCGCTGCCGATGATTTGTCCCACTTCGGGGTTGATGCCCGCTTCAGACTTCTTCGC
>CAMIVY010000015.1 GCA_946402275.1 uncultured Prevotella sp. | reverse complement strand
AATTCTTTTTTCATTTGAACCTTTCAGTTGTGTCCAACTTTCTGGGTTCACTTCATGGTGGTCCCCGCGGTCCCCGTCCGGCAGATATCCCAGAGGATTAATCTTCATTCCGATATTTTTTGAACTCGGCATAAAAAATAAATGATTTTATTTTGTTCTGCTCTTGTTTTTTCGTAACTTTGTCGCTAGTTATGAAAAGAATGATATCGACCAATTCATAACGTCTGTGGCATCAGAAATGGTCGATAAACAAGATTTGAAGCAGAAAATAGTCGATAAATGGTCTATAAAGCCCTCTTTGGCAGAGAAACTGGTCGATATTTTGGAATTCGTGGCCGATAAAGGCGAATTCACCACGGAACAGGTTGTCAGTCACTTTGGATTCAACGCTACCACAGCCAAGCGTTATCTGCGACAGCTCACAGAGTTCGGTTACTTGGAGGAACATGGCGGGAATAAGAATAGGACGTATACGAAGAGGCTAATAGAACGATGCCAAAGGGACGGGTAAGTGACATTCAATGCAGGAAGTCGAGATTGCATTGCATCGTGCCTGTGACCAGAAAAAACGAAAACCTCAGTAGGGTTCCCTCTTCATCTATTTGTCAATTTGTCTTGCCCTGAAAAGATACATTAATGATTGCAAGTGACATACAAATTTAGTGAATTGGTCAACCTATGTTCATTAGCTCACGAACATAAGTTCTCTACCCTTATGAACATATCTGGGAAATCCAACGAACATAGGTTCATGAAAGCACGCCACGATAGGGTGCCCGTATTACACCATGACTCTAACTTCAAATTTACTCCAAAAGTATTTTCAATTACTCCGAATAGAAATTTAAATACTCCAAAAGTATTTTTTGTTACTCTTGGAATATTGTTTCGTTTGACTTTTCGCTTTTCCCTTTTTCCTGTTAACGACGATGTGAAATGTTAATAGTTATACTCTAGCCTGCTTCTATCCTTCAAAGCGGTTACGGTTACAGCTGTAACCATGTAACCTTTTTATCCAACCAAGACATCCTAACATATTGTAAATGCCTAATTATTAACAAATTATGTTTGATTTATATCTTCTTGTCTACCTCTGCGGTTACATGGTTACAGCTGTAACCGTAACCGTTTTTGGCGTCTTGGAAGCGAGGCATAAAAGGTTGTTATGAAAACGATTAATGATTACGATGAAAATCATTAATACTTGCAAGTGAAAGCCTTAAGTCTAGTAAGTGAAAGCCTTAAGTCTAGTAAGTGAAAGCCTTAGGGCTACAGGGAGCAAATGCCTGTCAAACTATCGTGTGCCTCTACCCAAACGATAGTGCGCCTATACGCAAACAATTGTGCGCCTATACGCAAATTGAATCGCGAAAAATAAATGAAAATAAATGGTGTTTTGCTTTGCCATTCTCTCGAATTGTAGTAATTTTGCAAGCAAGAAATAAAATCCCGATGAACAACATTAAACGAATCGTATTGACAGGTGGCCCTTGTGCTGGTAAGACTACAGCATTGGTGCGCATCATTGAGCATTTTTCCAATCTGGGCTTCAAGGTATTTACCGTCCCGGAGGTTCCAACCATGTACAGTCAGGGAGGATGGAGCTATCTGACGCCTAATCCCAAGCTCTACTACGAGGGCGAGTTGGCCATTCTTCAAACGCAGCTGGCGCTGGAGGATTCGTTTATGCGGATGGCGGAAACCTGTACGAAGCCTACCTTCGTGGTGTGCGACCGTGGTACAATGGACATCTCGGCCTATATCTCTCCGGAGATGTGGCAGGATATCACCGCCAAGTGCGGTACATGTAGCAATCAGCTTCGCGAGCGCTATGATGCTGTGCTCCACCTCGTGTCTGCTGCCGATGGTGCCGAGCAGTATTATACGGTGGCTAACAATGCGAATCGCTATGAGCAGGCTAACGAGGAAGGTCTTAAGTTGGCTCGTGACTTGGACAAGAAGGTGAATCGTGCGTGGGTGGGGCATCCCCATCTTCGTGTTATCAATAACCACGATGATTTCGACACCAAGCTGCATCGCGTACTGAAGGAAATATCCAATGTGCTGGAGATTCCGCAGCCCATTGAGGAGGTTCGTACTTATATTGTGGAAATAACAGGACAGTTGCCTGAATGTGTGGAGAGCGAGATTACCCAGACTTATCTGGTGGCTGACCCAGACTGTGAGGTTCGTCTTCGTCGCCGTGACTGGGGTGGGGAAGTGGTTAATGTCCACAAGACCAAGAAGCGTATCTCTTCAACAGAGGTTCTGGAGACGGAGCGACAGGTGAGCAATGCCCTCTACGAATCGTTGCTGCAACAGGCCGATCCCTATCGTGCCACTATTCACAAGACGCGACGTTCGTTCATCTGGAAAGGCCAGTATTTCGAGATAGACTCCTTCCACGAGCCTATCGACAACTTGGTGCTGCTGGAGACCAAAGGTGTAGCCCAACAGGAGTGTGTTAACTTCCCGCCGTTCCTGAAGGTGATTAAGGACGTGACGGGCAATCCGCAATATTATAACTACAATATCGCTTTGAATCGTTGAGACAGAGTCGGCGAACAGGCTAGGGGTGCTATAGGAAGTTGTAGAGCTTTCTGAAGTCCGATTCCTTGCCGTAGCATACCAGTTCGTCGTTGGCCTCCAAAGGTTCGTTCTCTTTGGTGATGTTGACCACTTCGGAATCGTTATATTCGATGCCGATGAAGTTCTGTACCTTCTTTGCCTTCTTGATGGCTATAACCTTCAGCTGAAACTGCTCGTAGAGATGCAGCTCGTTGGGCAATACCCCAATGAACTGTTCGGGTATCTGGAACTTATATATGCAATACTTGTCGTCCACACGGAAGAGGTCGGCCTTTGAACCCAGTTCCATCTCGCGAACCAGCGAACGGGCTGCACGCTCCTCGGGAATGAGTATCTTGTCGATGCTGAATGCTTGCAGGATGTTCTTGTGGACATAGTCCATAGCGCGGGCATAGATGTGCTCTACGCCCAGCTTCTTCAGCAGGGCAACCACACGCACGGAGGCACCCAGGTTCTGACCGATGGCAACAATCACGATATCGACCTTCTTCAGGGGCAGTACCGACAGGGCTAGCTCGTCGGTAGCTTCAATCTGAAACGCGGCGTCACACATGTCCTTTACTCTCTCTACACGGCTGGCGTCATTGTCAGCAGCAATAACCTCGTGGCCCAGGGCAGACAGTTCGTCCACCAGCACCCTGCCGTATGTTCCTAATCCGATAATGATACACTTCATGATATGATAATACTGTCTTGAGGTAATTTGTAATTCTGGTTCTTATATTGTCTGAGCACAGCCTGGGCCAGCGTCACCACTCCCACACGACCCAGGAACATCAGGATGACTAACAGCACCTTGCTGCCGTCTTTCAGCACAGGGGTGATGCCCAGCGACGAGCCTACCGTTCCGAAGGCTGACACACACTCGAAGACGATGGCTTTCAGGGGCAGCTGCGGCTCAATAATGGTGATGGCGAACACAAAGCTGAACAGCACGAAGACACTGGCAAACACAGCCACATTGGCTCGGCGGATGGAGTCAATAGAGAGCTCCCTGCCTGCAAACTCCACTCGATCGGTACCATGTATCACGGCGCGTAGGTTCAGGAAAGCTACGGCAAAGGCGTTCACTTTCACACCACCTGCCGTCGATTGCGAAGCACCACCTATCCACATCAGTATGGTATAGATGATGATGGACTGAATGCACATGCTGTTCAGGTTCACGCTGATGAATCCTGCCGTACGAGGGCTTACTGCATTGAAGAATGCCTGGACCACTTTCTCGTGTGGCATCAAGTCGGCAAAGGTGTTGCTCCACTCAAAATATCCGATGAACACCGTTCCGAATATAATCAACAGGGCGGTGGTTCGTAGCACTATCTTCGTGTTCAGGTCGTAGAGCACGGGAATGCTCAGGCTGGCATAATGACGCCCGCGCATCCATCGCCAAATCTGTCGTGCCCTTTTGTAAACTATAATCTTCAGGTTGACCAGCACCGGATAGCCTATGCCTCCCATGATGATGAGCAACGATATAATAATGTATAACCAGCAATGCCCTGTCATCAGCACCGGTGCTCCCAGACCGTCCATGTAAATGGAGAATCCCGCATTGCAGAAAGCCGATACAGAATGGAACACGCTGAACAGCACCTCATGGGCGAAGTCAAGGCCTATCGTGCCGTGGACATTCAGGAAAATCCCCACAGCACCCACCGTTTCAAGGAATGCCGTAAAGCCGAAAATGTTCAGCAACGTGGACCATAGCGAGGCCAATGATTTGCTGCTCACCATGTCGCGCACCATAATCTGGTTGTATAGGCTTGTGTTACCCATGAAGAAGAGGGCAAAGAAACTCGTGATGGTCATTACGCCCAGTCCTCCAACCTGGATAAGCACCATGATAACCAGTTGTCCCAGACTGGTAAACGTGGTAGGCACATCGATAGTGGTAAGTCCCGTCACGCAGACGGCACTCGTCGCCGTGAACAGCGAGTCAATCCACGACAGGTGAACACCAGGCAGTACACAGCGTGGCATCATCAGCACACCTGAGCCCACGAGGATGAATCCCATGAAACTAACGGCCAGCATCAGCGCAGGATTTATCTTTCGCCCCATCAGTCGGATTATTCCGTCAGACAGGTCGATGATGGATACCAGGAAAAGCACCAGCACGTGGAATACACGGTTGTCCAGGATGCTTATCATTCCGGTGCTGTCGTCTATCCCCGTCATCTTCACGATGATGGGAATCAGCGTCAGCATCAGCAAGCCGTTTGTACACCATCCCAGAAAACTGTATTCTGACTTTGCATAGCCCTTTCTCATCAGCAGCAGATGACTGCCGCGGTCTATGAGGAACGTTATCCATACCCAAAAGTATAACCAGTTCAGCTCCAGCACCTGTTTCTCCGTCAGCTGGAATCCGAATTCAACTATGGCACTGACTATCATGAAGAGAGAAGCGGTATAGGCTAGGAACGAGATAACGCCTAGTGCCATGTTCAAAAGCGGAACCACATACTTCTGGTGGTTCAGCAAGTGCCGTATTGGTTTAGGTTGTTTCCCTTTTTTCTCCTTTCTCTCTAGTTTCATGATTACATTAATGTTAGGTCTTCAGCTGCAAAGATACAATTTTTTCCCGAAACTTTGGGCATTTCGCTGAAGAAAAATGTCCGTTCGCTGAAATCTTCATGTTGCCGATTTTACTTTTCCTACCTTTGCAACGTCATATAGATGTCGATTGACAATTGAGAGGTCTCGCTCGTCGGGACAACGGCGAAGGCCAAGAGAGAAAATAATTAATAATGTATCACTTTTAAAAACAAAACAACATGAAAAAGATTTTATTGACAATGGTTGCCCTGCTCTCTATGACAGCAGTAATGGCACAGGATGGTGACAAGAAAGAACGTAAGGCTCCCAAGGAGTTCAATGCCGAGGAGATGACAAACCGTATGGCTGACGATTTGGAACTGACTGCTGAGCAGAAGGCCAAGGTACTGGACCTTAACAAGGAATTCGTAAAGGACCAGAAGGAGCAGATGAAGGAACGTAAGGAACAGATGAAGGAACGCAAGGAGCGGATGGAGAAACGCAAGGAGTTCGGAGAGAAGCGTAAGGCTTATAACGAGAAACTGAAGAGCATTCTGACGCCCGAGCAGTACAAGAAGTTCCAGGAGAAGAACAGACACGGACATCACGGACGTCCTGGACATCATGGTGGTCCACGTGGTCCTCGCGGTCCCCGTCCGGCAGATATCCCAGAGGATTAATCTTCATTCCGATATTTTTTGATTCATAGTAATATAACGCCAACTTGCAATTTTCTGAAGATTGTGGGTTGGCGTTAAAAATTTATTTCGTACCTTTGCCACTAGTTATGAAAAGAATGATATTGACAGGTCTGGTGCTGGTGGCTATGACGGCTACTGCCCAGCAGCATTCCCTATGGTACAACCGTCCTGCTGCACATTGGCTGGAAGCACTTCCCATAGGAAATTCGCATTTAGGAGCAATGGTCTATGGAAAGACCGATGTAGAGGAAATCCAGTTGAACGAGGAGACGTTCTGGAGTGGCTCTCCCCATGAGAACAACAGTCGTGAGTCGCTGCAAAGCATGCCTGAGGTGCGGAAACTCATCTTTGCAGGACGGGAACAGGAGGCTGCCCGACTGATAGACCAGCACTTCATCAAGGGTCCTCACGGTATGCGCTATCTGCCTATGAGCAGCGTCTTTCTGACGTTCAACTATCCCGGTAAGGGAACCCCTGAGGACTATCGTCGTTCGCTGAGTCTTTCCAAGGCATTGAACACGACGAGCTATACGGTGGATGGTGTGCGCTACGAGCGTACTGTCTTTGCCTCGCAGGCTGCCAACGTTCTCATCGTACACCTGACTGCCGACAAGAAGGGTGCCCTGTCGTTTGCCGTTGATTGCAAGAGTCCCTTGGTGGCTACGAATACGGTGAAGAATCATGAGTTGACTTCTTATATAAATAATGTGTCGCAAGAGGGTATTGAAGGAAAGCTTCAGGCTCAGTTGCGTGTGAAGGTGATGGCCGACGGTAAGTTGCAAGACAAAGGACTGCAGGTGAAGGTGAGCAAGGCTACTACGGCTACGCTCTATATCGTGGCTGCTACCAACTTCGTAAACTACCACGACATCAGCGGCAATGCTGACCAGAAGAACAGCCTCTCGCTCCAACAGTTGGCGGGCAAGAGCTATCAGCAGTTAATGGACGAGCACGTGAAGAAATACCAGGAGCAGTATAACCGCGTGTATCTGGAATTGCCCAAGGTACCTCGGTTTTCGAATCTCCCTACGGACGAGCGTTTGGCCAAGTTTGACGGCACCGACCTCGATATGGTGTCACTCATGATGCAGTATGGTCGCTACCTGCTGATTTCTTCTTCGCAGCCAGGTGGTCAGCCAGCCAATCTGCAGGGGGTATGGAACGACAAGATGAATGCCCCGTGGGATTCGAAATACACCATCAATATCAATGCAGAGATGAACTACTGGCCTGCCTTGGTGGGCAATCTCGCAGAAACCCAGCAACCGCTGTTCTCAATGATTCGTGACCTTAGTTCGACGGGTGCCGAGACAGCCAAGGTGATGTATAACTGCAAGGGGTGGGTAGCTCATCATAATACCGACCTCTGGCGCATTGCCGGTCCTGTAGATGGAACACCTTGGGGCATGTTCCCAACGGGAGGCGCATGGCTCTCCACTCATCTGTGGCAACACTATCTCTTCACGGGCGACAAGAAGTTCTTGGCCGACTATTACCCGGTGATGAAGGGAGCTGCTGATTTCTTGTGTGACTTTATGCGCGAGTATCCTGCTGATGGCGCATTGAAGAATGCGGCAGGGTGGATGATGACGGTGCCTACAGTATCGCCTGAGCATGGACCAAGTGGCAAGGGAACGAATGTGACTGCTGGTTCAACAATGGACAACCAGATAGTCTTCGACGTGCTGAGCAATACTATCCGTGCTGCCAAGGTGTTGGGGAAGTCAGATACTGAGGTGAGCCGTCTGAAAGAATGTCTCGCCAAGCTGCCGCCCATGCAGATAGGCCGCTACGGACAGTTGCAGGAGTGGCTCATCGATGCTGACGATCCGAAAGACGAGCATCGCCATATCTCTCACCTTTATGGTCTCTATCCCTCTAACCAGATTTCACCCTATACCCATCCGGAACTTTTCACAGCAGCTTCCAACACGTTGAAACAACGTGGCGATATGGCAACGGGATGGAGCCTGGGATGGAAGACCAATTTCTGGGCGCGCATGCTGGACGGCAATCATGCCTATCGGATTATCAAGAACATGCTGCGACTCTTGCCTCGCGATGAGGAAGCTAAGAACTATCCGGATGGACGAACTTATCCGAACCTTTTCGACGCTCATCCTCCCTTCCAGATTGATGGTAATTTCGGATGCTCGGCAGGTGTCTGTGAGATGCTGGTACAGAGTCACGACGGAGCTGTTCATCTATTGCCCGCCCTTCCTGACGACTGGACAGATGGTGAGGTGCGCGGACTGCGAGCCCGTGGTGGTTTTGAGGTGGATATTCAATGGCAGAAAGGTGCCCTTACACAGACTACTATCCGTTCGACGATAGGAGGCACACTTCGCCTGCGTTCTTACGTGGCATTGCAGGGCAGGGACTTACGACCCGCCAGTGGTCCGTGTCCTAACACATTGCTCGAACCGGCTGCTGTCAAGGAACCCCTCCAGTCTGCTGAACTCAAGACCTTGGAACAACTTCCTGTGCGTCCTGTCTATGAATATGATATCGACACGCAGGCAGGTGGCAGCTATACCTTTACTTGTAGTGAAAAGGAAAGGTCTGCTATCACCCAATCGTGGCTGGACCCTATGCGCTATTCCGCAGTTATCGACGGACAGCATACTGCACTCTATACCCTTCATAACCAACAGGGTATGGAGGCTTGCATCACTAATTACGGAGCTCGTCTGGTCAGTCTTGTATATAATGGAAAGGATTGCGTGACAGGCTTTGACAATGTGGTGGACTACCGTCGCTTCCGACAGAACTATGGTGCTACGGTGGGTCGTTATGTGGGCCGCATCAAGGGTGCCAAGTTCACGCTGGATGGAGTAGAGTACTCTTTGCAGGATAATGGTAAGGGAGTGATCTCGCATGGAGGATATCCCGGTTTTGCTGACCATGTATGGACGCTGAAAAGCCAGACGGACAGTACCGTGACATTGCAGTATGTCTCTGCTGACGGTGAGAACGGGTTCCCCGGACAACTCACCCTCAACGTGACCTATGCACTCACCAGCAGAAACGGCTTGGAAATTTCCTATGAGGCTACGACCACGAAGCCTACGGTGCTGAATCTGACGAACCATTCGTTCTTCAACATCTCAGGACATCTGGACCAGGAAATTACCAACCAGACGCTGTGGGTGAATAGCGACAAGATTGCTACTTTCGATGCCCGGAAAAACCTGGACGGCAAGATGAGGAAGGTGAAAGGAACACCCTTCGATTTCCGCAAACCGACGAAGATTGGTGCAAGAATTGATGACGATGACGAGCAGCTGAAGATTACGCGAGGCTACGACCATAGCTTTGTGTTGAATACAAAAGGCAGCAACCAGAAGGCTGCTGCCGTGATTACTGATGAAGCCACCAAGACGCGGATGACGGTCTATACTACCGAACCTGTGCTGCACATCTATACGGGTAACGGTCTGAAAGGTAACACACGTGGCAAGCAGGATGTGTATTATCCGCGACGTTCTGCCATCTGTTTCGAGGCGATGCATCTGGCTGACTCTCCCAACCAGCCACAGTTTCCCTCTACCGTGCTGCGCCCTGGCGAGACATTCCGTTCGCACACGGCTTATGTGTTCTCTACGATAGAGTAAGTACCACCTCTTGGTTGGGCTTGATGTCCACCTGCTGGTCTTTGTAATAGAGCGTGCCGCGACCTTCCGTGGCACGTATTTTTATATGCTTCTTGTCCATTTCCACATGTATCATGCCATGCGGGGTGGGCACATCGCCTTTCATCCATTCCAGGTCGCCTAAAGCAGGTCTTACCTCATATTCCTCATAGCCGGGTTTGGTAGGTTTCACGCCCAGATAATACTTGCCCAGCAGATAGACGGGCGAGGCTCCCCAGGCGTGACATAACGACTTGCCATAAGGACGACCATACATGGCTAGATGCTGGGTACCCTGTTCCGACGGCACGTATTTCTCCCAGAACGAGGTGGCTCCTTCGCGTAACATGCCGCCCCAGTAGTCGCGCATCTCCTGCAATACCTGGGTGTGCAATCCGTCGATGCAGAGGGCTTCCAGTTCGTAGAATCGCATATAGGGCGTCGTGATGGGGTCGATGTCGGGATTGAGCATGACGCTTTTCATGATTTCCTGCCGCTGTTCCTCATAGGCATATCCGTAGATGATGGCAAACATATTGGGGAACTTGGTAATCTGCTTGTTCAGCACACCATCCTCCAGCGCGTGATAGTAGGCCTTCTGCTCGTAGCTCCAGAAGGTCTGCCTCACCTTGTTGCGCAACTCCTCGGCCTTGATGCGGTAGTCGCTCTTGTTGATGCCTAAGAGCTTGGCACAGAGCGCCATGGTTTCCAGTGCCTTGCAGAACAGGATCTGTTCGAAACAGAGTATGCCGCGCTTGTGCATGGGGAAGTCCACCCAGTCCACGAAAATCCAGTCGTCGGGCTGTCCTTCTGCCATTCCCTCGCTGTTGGTGCGGCTGAGGACATAGTCCATCAGCGTCACCATCCTAGGCCACATCTCACGAACGAAGTCCGCGTCGCCTGTATATTGGTAGTAGTCCAAAACGGATTTGAACCAGTAGAAGGTGTAGTCCATAATGGTATTCACATGGGCCGTCACAGGGTCCTTGCCCCTGAGTTGGCGGATGGTTCGTTTCACACATTCCGTATCGAAGCGCAGGTAGTAGTTCATCAGGTACGACTGGATGGCATCGCCACTCCACGTCCAGCGGTCGCGCTTAATGCCGTCCATGAAGAACTCGCGGGTAGTGAGGTCCATCGTGTAGGCACCCACCTCCCATATCTTGTTAATTTCCTCGTCGGAACAACGGAACGATCCGCTGTGGGTCATATCGTGAGGCGAGAACTCGTAGTCCATGGACACGTCGTCGTAGGTGGCTCCAGCTTCCTTTTCTATATAGACGAAACGAAAAGCCTTGCTTTCTGCTATATAGTCCCAAGGTTCCGTGTTCTCCAACCTGTCGAGCGTTTCGCAGTGGTCTTTATCCAGCGCTTCCTCGCGGCTCTCTCCATAATAGACGTTGACGGTGCCTTGCAGATTCTTGACCGTCAGGTAGCCGAAGGTCTCTTTGCCAAAGTCGTAGAGCGTGCCGTTTGTCGTGATGGATTTGCTGCAGACGGGACGCAGCTCTTCGCACTCCAGATGGTACAACGAGGGTGGGGTGTCGATGCTGTCGAAGTTCCACGAGGCAGCAGGCACGTAGATGCCTGAGCCGTGTGCCACACCGTTCTCGTCAATCCACAGCTTGTCCTCGTAGGTCGCCAGCCAGGTAGAGTCTGTCTTGATGGTCTTTCCGTCGATGAAGAGGGCGGGCGGTGTAGCTTGGTTCCACACCTTCAAGTTCAACTTGTGCTGACCTTGGGGAACGGTGAATGTGAAGGTGTTGTTTTCCATGCAGCGTATTGCCCCCGTGGCAACGGACTGCAGTTTTCCGTCGATGGCAAAGTTGAACTGGTCTTCGGCAGCGATAGTAATAGTCTCCTCGTGGTCAAGCGTGAAAGCTTTCGAGAATTCTACAGTCACATAGTGTGAGTCCTGTTTCCAGAACGGTGGGAACATGGCTCCGCGCTCCGTTCTGCGATTGTTGAAGATGTTGCCGAGCCATACTTCGAAGTCGCCTGGATACCATATCCATGTTGCTTTATTTTCTGCCTGCATTGCGTTTGATGTTTTCGTTTACTTGCGGACCGTTATTCTCCCAAATGTTGCCTGGTCCGTTGGCATTCTTCAGGAATTTCTCGCTGGGTGTCCAGTTGTCTTTTAGCGTGATGTTGCTGGATCCCTCGTCGGTATAGAGGTAGAACCAGTGGTTGGGGTCATGCACGTAGCTGGGTGTGGCAATGTCACGCACCACATTCTCCGAGATGATGGTGCCCGGCTGGTTGCCCAGCGTATAGATGCCCGCACAGTCGTACATGTGCTGCGCATAATTATAAATAAGGTTAGCATGCACCTTGTTGTCCTTCATACATACCAAGTCGCGGTTCCATCCCCATCCTAACGAGATGCCTGTATAGCTTACGTCGTGGATGGTGTTATGTTCGATGTTGATGCCACTCACGTAGCCGGCACAGATAGCTACACACCCCCAGTCCTCGTTGCTCACCTCCTGGAAGAGGCAACTGCTCACCTCTTGTCCTGTGCACACCTCTCGGAAGTCAGTCGGCTGATAGGGCAGGTGAGTCTCCAGTCCTTCAGGTGAGAACGAGCCGCAGACGTAGCCATTCATGGCGATGTCGTTGAACGTGCAGTTCGTTGTCTTCCCACGACGACAGGCAATGACATAGTCCAGTCCCGAGCCGCCCAGGTGTTCGAAACGGCAGCCCTCAAAGTTGCAGTTCTCAGTATAGCGCAATTCCACGGCAGCACGGGCGCGTCCCAGCCATCCCTGATTGTCCAATTTATGGTTATTGGGGCGGTCAATGGAGGGGCGCAACTTATAGGCCTCCGTCAGATACATGCCAGCCTGCAGGGGCACGTGTCCTTTCTCCGAGGGGCGCATCCATGAGGTATGGCAGAACTTAATGCCTTTGATTGTTATATTGCGAACGGGGTGCTCTGCACTACCGATAAACTCCACCAACGTCTCCAATACAGGAACGGTGGCACTCAATTTTTCATTTCTCATTTCTAATTTCTCATTTATCCGAGGCATATAGTATAACTTATGCCCTCGGATATCATGGTACCACTCGCCGGGCTCGTCCAGCAACTCCTTTGCATTAGTCAGGTAGAACGGCGAGGGATGCTTGGTGTCGGGTGTCATGGGCGATGGCCAAGGATGCTCAAACTGGAGCTTTGCCTCCGGGTTATGGAAACGGATGGCTGCCGAGTCGCCTTGTATTTCTATACTCTTGATGCGCAGGTTCGACGTACACCACATCTCGTGTAAAACCATTTCCGCATAGGGCTCCTTCATAATTTTCTCCACCGCCTTCTTGGGCACCCACAAGATATGGTTCTTCTTGTCGTAGGTGCGGATGCGGTTCATCTGTTCAAAGTCGATCACGTCGCGCGCCCTTATCGCTTTTTGACCGTTTACCCACAATTGGCGGAAATCAACAGGCCTGCCGTTAAAGTCGGGTACGTCAGCTACCAGCAGCTTTCCCTGTTTCTTCCATTCCGTGATCTTCATACCTCCGCAGATGACAGCACCGTCGCCTTCAATGGTCAGTCCGCTGTCCTCTGGACGCAGTCGAAGGGGCTCATATAAGTAGTATGTTCCTGCTTCCAGGTGGATGGTCACCTCGGTAGCCTTTCCCAGACGTCTCATTTCGCGCGCCTTACGCACAGCATCGGTGAGCGAAGAGTCGGGGGTGATGTTAATCTCTGCAGCCTGCATGCCTAAGGTGCAGAACAAACTGATGGAGAGGAGTATCTGTTTCATATATTCCTAAGACGCATCAATCTTCAAATTGTCACTACTTAGGTTAAACCTTACACCCTGCCTGACGTCTAACAAAATTATCAGTAACATTTATTATTATCAATTATACAATATGAAAGATTTTAATTATTATGCGCCTACCGAGGTGGTATTTGGTGAACAGTCTGAGGAGCAGGTGGCTCGTCTGGTGAAGAAATATGGTGGTACGAAGGTGCTGGTACACTATGGTGGAAAGAGTGCTGTCAAGTCTGGTCTGTTGGATAAAATATGTACGCTGCTTCGTGAGGGTGGAGTAGAGTATGTTACGCTGGGCGGCGTAGTACCCAACCCGCGTCTGTCATTGGTTGGGCCGGTGTGAACCTGGTGCTCAACTTCGGCATCTGCGTGAACTATGCCCACCTCTATTATCCTGACATCATCAGTAAGGACGAGGTGTATCGCGTTGCCAATTGGCTCTATGGCTGTCATCCCTACCATAACTACTCGTTCGTGGCTGTGGTGGGTGCCGCCCGTCCCAAGCAGGTATTCTATGGCAACAACCGTGCTGACTTCTCTGCTATACCTGGCAATGTGGCTCCTGGTCTCTTGTTCCGCAAGCCCGACCACTTCGAGAATTTTGACGACTGGCCCTTCCTGTGGGGTCAGAACGAGGGTACCATTGCGGGCAATACGCAGTATGTTATCTTTGGTTCGTCATTTAAGAATATTGTCAATAATAAATAAATTCCTATTACGACTATGAAAATACTGTTAATTGGTGGAACGGGCACCATCAGTAGTGCCATTACCCGTCAACTGGCGGCAGCGGGTCATGACCTTTGGCTGCTAAACCGTGGTACGCGCAAGAACGAGGTGCCTGCCAACGTTCATCAGGTCATCTGTGACATTGACGACGAGGCTACTGTACTTGCCAGCATCGAAGGCGAGATGTTCGATGCTGTTTGTGAATTTATCGGCTTCGTGCCCGCCCAGGTGGAGCGTGACATCCGTCTCTTCCGTGGTCGCACCCGTCAGTATGTCTATATCTCGTCGGCTTCGGCCTACAACAAACCTGCCGCTAACCACGTGATAACCGAAGGCACCACACTTGCCAACCCGCATTGGCAGTACTCGCGCAACAAGATAGCTTGCGAGGAACTGTTGATGAAAGAATATCGCGACAACGGATTTCCTATCACCATTGTCCGTCCCAGTCACACCTATTGCGAGCGTGGCGTGCCCACCAGCGTACATGGTCCCAAGGGCAGTTGGCAGGTGTTGAAGCGTATGATGGACGGCAAACCTGTCATCATTCAGGGCGACGGCACCTCGTTGTGGACGCTGACGTGGAACGAGGACTTTGCCCGTGGTTTTATCGGCTTGCTGGGCAATCCCAAAGCTATCGGTGAGGCGTTTCAGATTATGAGCGACGAACAACTGACGTGGACGCAGATCTACGAGTGTATAGCCAAGGCGCTGAACGTAACGCCTCGGTTCTATTATGTGGCTTCCGACTTCTTGGCTGCCGTAGCACCGAAGGAGTGGGATTATGAGGGTAACCTGTTGGGAGATAAGTCGTTGACCGTGGTTTTCGATTGTGCCAAATTGAAGCGTGCCGTTCCCGGATTCCAAGCCACCATGTGTTTCCATGAGGGTGTGCGTAGCAGTGTTGCTTACATGCTCAGTCATCCGGAGCTACAGATAGAAGAGCCCGACTTCGACGCGTGGTGTGACCGCGTTATAGAAGCACAGGAAGAAGCCAAACACAAATTCAAATTCTAATCGATTTATGGATAAAAATGGAACTATGCGCGTCGGCATCATTGGTGCAGGCTGGATAGCCGAGAAGGCTGTCATCACCCTGAAAGATATAATCGATTGTGACGCTTATGCCATCGGCTCGCGCTCGTTGGAGAAAGCTGAGGCGTTTGCCCAGAAGTGGAACATTCCCAAAGCATACGGCTCCTATGCCGAGCTGATAGCTGACCCCGATGTGGACCTCATCTATGTAGCTACGCCGCACTCTCATCACTACGACGTCACCCGTGAGGCACTCCTCGCTGGTAAGCCCTGTCTGGTGGAGAAAGCCTTCATGGCCAATTTGCGACAAGCACAGGAGATCATCACCCTGGCCCACGAGCGCAAGGTGTTCATTGCTGAAGCCATCTGGACACGCTATCAGCCCGTAGTCAGCATCGTCCGTCAGTTGATAGCCGACGGCCGCATCGGTCAGCCCCGACTGATTACTGCAACGCTGGGCTATTCGATGGGGCGCAAGGAGCGCATCTTCCGTCCCGACCTTTGTGGCGGTGCCTTGCTCGATCTGGGTGTCTATGCCCTGAACTTTGTGCGTATGTTCGCTGATGCTCCTATCAAAAGTATCGACGGCCACTCGGTCAAGACCGATACGGGCATGGACTTGACCAATGCCATCACCCTGATTCTGGAGGACGGCCTGCTGGCCAACGTACAGTCCAGTGCCGCCTGTGTGGGTGATAATATCGGTGTGATAGCCGGACCGGAGGGCAACATCATCATCGACAACATCAACAATCCGCAGCGCGTCACCATCAATAAGCGCGACCGCATCTTTGTAGAGGAGATCCGTGTGCCCCAGCAAATCACAGGCTATGAGTACCAGTTTGCAGCCTGCCGTCAAGCCTTGATAGACGGCCAGCTGGAACCACGCGAGATGCCTCATCAGGAAACGCTCTACATCATGCAACTGATGGACGACCTACGTGCCAAATGGGGTGTCCATTATCCAATGGACTGACTAGCTGCTATGGATTGATTTTTTTGATGATATGTTATTTGTCATTTTCAATTTTGCTCGCATAAATCGGTATAATGATGAAGATATTTTGTAATTTTGCAGAAAAAATAGGAGATGACAGACAATCAACTAGAAATATTCCCTCTTGTCGATGACGAAGGCAGGGTAGTGGGAAAGGCGACTCGGGGCGAGTGCCATAGCGGTTCAAAACTGCTTCATCCTGTGGTTCACTTGCATGTGTTTAATACACAAGGAGACATCTACCTGCAACGGAGGCCCGAGTGGAAAGATATACAACCAGGTAAGTGGGACACGGCAGTAGGTGGTCATATTGACTATGGTGAGACTCCCGAAGAGGCTCTTCGACGGGAGGTTCGTGAGGAACTGGGCATAACGGACTTTATCCCGGAATTCATCGACAAATATATTTTCGAGAGTCAGCGTGAACGTGAACTAGTGTATGTGAACCGAACGACCTACGATGGTCCCATCTCACCTTCTACCGATGAATTAGATGGCGGTCGTTTCTGGACGATGCAAGAGATTCGTGAAGCCATAGGGCAGGGTGTACTAACCCCCAACTTCGAAAGCGAATTTCTGCGTTGCTTTCCGAATATAGATGGTTAAATTAAATTGAAATGTCTGAGTGCGTTCAGAATGCCGTCTTCGTCAACGGAGGAGGTGGTGTAGTCGGCATCTTGCTTGAGCATGTCAAGTGCATTACCCATAGCCACACCGATGCCTGCGGTCTTAATCATGGAAGTGTCGTTGCCTCCATCGCCAAAAGCTATTGTATATTCTGGATTTAAGTTCAGGTTCCGTGCCATTGTCAATATGCCTTCACCTTTGTCTGCACCTATGGCGGTGACATCGGTGAAGGCCGGATGCCAACGACCAGAGGTACAACAGGGAATGTGGGCCATGAACTCGTGTTCGTATTCGACAGAGAAGAATGGCGTGAGTTGAAGAATGCGTTGTTTGAGGACTTCTTCTATGGGTTTGGCCTTCTCAAGATTCTCCACAGCGATTTCCTGACGGAATATGCGGTCAACCTCACCATGTGGGTCTATTACGGCAACATCTTTTTCGCCAACAACGATTAATCCGTAGTTTTTTTCTTGAGCATCGTTAACAGCGAAAAGGGCTGCATCATGGGAAATGTCCTTACAACTGATAACTTTGTTATTGATAAAACAAAGTGCTCCATTGATGGTGATATAGCCGTCTATCAGGTGCTCGATGGCTCCCAGGTTAGTGATAATCAATGGAGGACGACCTGTAGCGATAAACACTTGATGACCATTGGCTTTGGCCTGCGTGAGAGCGAAGATAGTTGATGGCGGTATCTGATGGGTCTTGAAACTCACCAGTGTGCCGTCAATATCAAAGAATAATGCATATTTCCTCATTATCTTTTATCTTCGTATTCGTAATTTTTGTATTGATCCTTGGGAAATTTGAACAGATCGTCACTGATATCTCCCACCTTGAAGTTGCTGATCTTAATAGTGGTGTGGAAGATGCCGACCTTGATGCGGATACTGGTAGGAGCGTGTGTCTGACGGTCCAGCATAACGCGGGCCTCCTTGATGCCCTTTACACCCTTCTTTGCCTTGAGTGTGATGGCGATGCCTTTGTTTTTTTCATCCTTGATGCTATAGGTGTAGTTGTCCGGTATGAACTTGAACTTTGCGGCATATTTGTCGCGCTCCTCAGAATGGGCATCGTAGATGACAATGCGCTTTTTCTTGCGTTCCAGTCGGTGGAAGGTTACATCGTCGTTCCATGCAATGTATTTCTCGTCGATAAACTTGCTCTTCTTCTGCTTCATCCAAATCGTACCCTCAGTCTTGTAGAGTCCGATAATGTTCACTTTATAATGCAGGGTGGCACCTTCATCGCCATAAACCTTATTATATATATCCATGAACATACGACGAGCTTGCTGAGCATTGGGGGTCTCGTGTTCTTGTGCCTGAATACCGATCACACTTCCAAGCAGGATCAATAAAAATATAATCTTTTTCATAACGGGGTGCAAAGGTAAAAAAAATAATTGAGATGCAAGTCCTTACACCCCAATTATTTTTATAAATAACCCTATTAAAGTTATTTAATCGCAATCTTGTCAACACGTTTTTGGTGGCGTCCACCTTCGAAAGTGGCAGTAAAGAACTCATCCATAATCTTACGTGCCATGTTGTTGTCGATGAACCGACCAGGCATCACAAGGACATTGGCATCGTTGTGCTGACGGATAAGATGTGCAATCTCTGGAATCCAGCATAAGCCTGCGCGTACCTGCTGGTGCTTATTCAGCGTGATGGCGATTCCCTCGCCGCTGCCACAGATAGCAATGCCTGGATATACCTCGCCACTCTCGATACCTTCGGCCAGTGCATGTCCAAAGTCAGGATAATCTACTGAGGCATCACTCCATGTGCCATAGTCCTTATACGGATAACCTTTCTCCTCCAGATACTGGAGAACGAACTTCTTTAATGGGTAGCCTGCGTGATCACAGGCTACACCAACTGTCTTAATATCCATGTTTAATATAAATCTTAAAGATTAAACACAAAATTATGCAAGTAACTTCTTCACCTGTTCGTAAACATTTTGGCCGGTGAAGCCCAGTTTCTCGTCGAGCACTTTGTAAGGAGCAGAGAAACCAAAGCTCTCCAAGCCCCATACTGTACCATCAGCACCAACCAGACCCTCGAGGTTTACGGGCAGACCAGCGGTCAAACCGAACTTCTTCTTGCCACAGGGCAGTACGCTCTGCTGATACTCCTTGCTTTGGCTGCGGAACAATCCTTCTGAAGGAACGCTCACGATTCGAACCTTCACGCCGTCTTCACGGAGCAACTTGGCACCAGCTTCGAGGGTTGAAACCTCTGAACCGGAAGCCAGCAAGATAACATCGTAGTTCTCATCTGAGCCAGCTACAACATAAGCACCCTTGGTGGCCTGGTTGTAGTCGTTGCCTTCGGGCAACATCTCAATATTCTGACGAGAGAAGATAAGTGCGGTAGGTGTATCGGTGTTCTCCATTGCCATGCGCCAGCAAACTGTGGTTTCCTCAGCATCTGCAGGACGAACAACGAGAACAGAGTTTTTGCCGTGATGGTTCTTCAATTTCTCCATTAGACGAATCTGAGCCTCCTGCTCTACAGGCTCGTGGGTAGGACCATCCTCGCCAACGCGGAAGGCATCGTGAGTCCATATGAACTTCACGGGCAGTTCCATCAGGGCCGCCATACGAACGGCAGGTTTCATGTAGTCAGAGAATACGAAGAAAGTACCGCATGCGGGGATAACACCACCGTGCAGAGCCATACCTATGCAGCAGCATGCCATCGTAAGCTCGGCTACTCCAGCCTGGAAGAAAGCACCGCTGAAGTCGCCGCGAACCAAGTCGTGTGTCTTCTTCAGGAAGCCATTAGTATTATCAGAGTTAGAGAGGTCGGCAGAAGCACAAATCATGTTGGGAACCTGCTCAGCAAGCTGACCCAAAACGGCAGCTGATGCGCTACGTGTAGCAGAGCCGGCCTTCTGTTCTACCTTACTCCAGTCAATCTCAGGAGCCTTACCGCTGAACCACTCCTCCAACTGCTTGGCCTGTACGGGATGGCCTTTTGCCCACTCTGCCTTCTCAGCATAGCGCTCAGCAACAATTTTCTTCAGTTCCTCAGCACGCTTAGCATACAACTCCTGAACTTCGGGGAAGATTTGGAATGGATTCTCAGGATCGGCACCGAGGTTCTTCATGGTGTTGATGTAAGCATCACCACCGAGAGGAGCACCATGAGTAGCGCAGTTGCTCTCGTATGATGTGTTGTCGGCCTTACGGGCACCCTTACCCATTACGCAATGACCGATAATCAAACTTGGACGCTCTTTTTCTGCCTGAGCCTTCTTGATGGCCTCGCGGATCTGATCAACGTCGTTTCCGTCAATCTTCTGTACGAACCAGCCCCATGCTTCGTATTTTTTAGCGGTGTCCTCGCAGGTTACCACCTCAGTCTTGGTAGAGAGCTGGATGTCGTTAGCATCGTAGAACATGATGAGGTTGTCAAGTCCAAGGTTACCAGCAATACGGCCTGCACCCTGAGAAATTTCCTCCTGCACACCACCGTCAGAGATGTATGCATAGATGGTCTGGTTCATCACGTTGCCCAGACGAGCCTTCAGGAATTTGGCGGCAATAGCGGCACCTACGGCGAAGCAGTGTCCCTGTCCCAGAGGACCAGACGTGTTCTCAATGCCACGGGCAATCTCGCGCTCAGGGTGACCGGGAGTAACAGAGCCCCACTGACGTAAGTTCTTCAAATCTTCCAGGGTGAACTTGCCAATCAAGGCAAGTTGGCTGTAGAGCATGGGAGCCATGTGACCAGGGTCGAGGAAGAAACGGTCACGACCTTCCCAAGCGGGATTCTCTGGGTCGTAAACAAGGAATTCACTGTAAAGGGTGTTAATGAAATCAGCACCACCCATTGCACCGCCTGGGTGACCAGACTTAGCTTTCTCAACCATCGAAGCAGCGAGGATACGGATGTTGTCCGCTGCACGATTCATGATTTTGTTGTCGTTCTTCATAACTAAATAATTAATAATGTATTTGTTAGATATTTGATAGTTCAAGTTCAAAATGTTTTGCAAATTTACAAAAAAAATCCATATAATTGTTGTTTTTCACAATAATTATATAATAAGTAACGAAAAAAGAAGTAAAAGATACATTACCAAAAACGGAGAGCACGTGTGGTGCTCTCCGCAAATAGTATTCGTAAGATGGTAGATTACAGAATTGTCTTGACAGCTTCCAGCATGCCCTTGTCCTGAATCAGGTCGAGGAACTGTTTAACCATCGTGTTTAGGCCCTGAATCTTGTTCAAGTCCTCCTGCCAGATGAACTCAGCACTCAATACGCCATCAGCAACCTTCTGAGTGTCGCCGGTAGCCCAAAGGTCCTTCAGTAAGTCCATAATCTTCTGGTCGTCGTTGGGTACAATCTCCACGCCATCGGCACGCTTACCGCCCTTATAATAGGTAATGATGGCAGCCAAACCGAATACCAGACCCTTAGGCAGCTCGCCCTTGCGCTCTAGATAAGTCTTCACGCCGGGCAGGTCGCGAGCCTGAAACTTGGGGAATGAGTTAAGCATAATGCTGGTAACCTGATGATCTACGAATGGATTGTCGAAGCGCTCCAGCACGTCGCCGGCAAACTTCTCCAGCTCTTCCATCGGCAGATCGAGGGTTTGCATGAGTTCGTCGAACTGTACCTTGTGGATATACTTTGAGATAACTTCGTGATTGCAAGCATCACGAACAATGTTAACACCGCTTAGGAAGGCAACAGGGCTCAGTACGGTGTGCGGACCATTCAACAAGGTAACTTTACGCTTGTGGTAGGGCTCCTCTGATGGAACGAACAGCACGTGCAGTCCAGCTTTGTCTGCAGGGAACTCGTTGGCAACTTCCTTGGGAGCCTCAATAACCCACAGGTGGAAGTTTTCTGCCTGTACAACCAAGTTGTCGCGATAGCCCACCTTCTCCTGAATCTGGGCAATCTCCTTGCGGGGGAATCCAGGTACGATACGGTCAACCAGCGTAGCATAAACACCGCAGCACTCGTCGAACCACTTCTTGAAGTCTGCAGGCAACTGCCACAATTCAATATACTTGTTGATGCAATCTTTCAGCACATGGCCATTCAGGAAAATGAGCTCACAGGGGAAGATAATCAATCCCTTTGTAGGATCACCGTTGAAGGTCTGGAAACGACGATACAGCAGCTGAACCAATTTACCGGGGTAGCTTGAAGCGGGCTTATCCTCCAGCTTACAGCTAGGATCGAAGGCGATACCGGCCTCAGTAGTGTTAGAAATAACAAAACGGATCTCAGGCTGATCGGCCAAAGCCATGAAAGCATCGTTCTGAGAGTAGGGGTTCAGTGCACGGCTGATGACGTCGATACGCTCCAGGGTGTTCACGGGTTTTCCGTTCTCACGACCCTGTAGGTTTACGTGGTACAGGCAGTCCTGACCATTCAGCCATTCTACCATACCCTTGTCGATAGGCTGTACGACAACAACACTACCATTGAAGTTGGTCTTCTGGTCCATGTTCCAGATGATCCAATCAACGAATGCACGGAGGAAGTTACCCTCACCAAACTGAATGACCTTTTCAGGCATCACGCTCTTAGGAGCGAAATTTTTGTTTAACGGTTTCAACATACTTGTAATTTGTATTTTTGTAATAGTTTGTTTTTTCAGTTGCAAAGTTAGTTGTTATTTTTGTAAAGAGTGTCACTTTTCACAAAATTAACACGTTAACGTTTGCGAAATTTTTTCTATTGCTGCATCAGGAAACGCTTGAAATCAGTAAAGTCCTTGGTCATCTCCACGCTTTGTTTTTCACCTTCCATGAAGGCTTTCAGGCGGGCAGGAATCTCAATGTCAATGCCTAAAATGTCATCAACTTTCTCTTTGAACTTGGCGGGATGAGCCGTCTCACAGAACACGCCTACCTCGTTTTTTTTCAATCCCTCCTGCAGTGCTCTGTATCCGCAAGCACCGTGAGGGTCAAGTATATAGCCGGTTTCGCTATAGCATTGACGCATGGTCTCTATTATCTGTTCATCTTTATATGTAGCCCCGCTGATGAGTGTGCTGATGCGCTCGTGTGACTTGCCGTACAGGTCGTAGATGCGTGCAAAATTAGAGGGATCGCCTACGTCCATTGCATTGGCCAACGTCTGAATGCTTGCTTTGGGCTCGTATTTCCCTGTCTGCAGATAGTTGAAGAATACGTCGTTGGCATTGTTGGCAGCAATGAACCGCTTGATGGGCAGTCCCATTTCATGTCCGAACAGGGCTGCGCAGATGTTGCCAAAGTTTCCTGAGGGGACACACATGACGAGATCTGAGTTAGAAGTCGATAATTGAGCGGACATACGGGCATACGCATTGAAATAATAGAATGCCTGGGGCAGGAAGCGTGCCACATTAATAGAATTGGCCGATGTCAGCATCATGTGATCGTTCAGCTCTTTGTCCATGAAGGCCGACTTCACCAGTGCTTGACAGTCGTCGAACACACCATCCACCTCGATGGCGGTGATGTTTTGGCCTAGTGTTGTGAACTGGCACTCTTGAATGGGACTCACTTTACCTTTGGGGTAGAGTACATAGACGTGGATGCCCTCAACACCCAGGAATCCGTTGGCAACAGCCGATCCGGTATCGCCACTGGTTGCTACTAGTACGTTCACCGTCTTTCCAGAAGACTTCTGGCGTAGGAAATATCCCAGCAGTCGTGCCATAAACCTAGCACCTACATCCTTGAAGGCGAGGGTTGGCCCATGGAACAGTTCTAAAGAGTAGATGTTATCCGTCACTTTTACCACGGGGCAGTCAAAGCTTAGGGTATCGTACACGATATCCTGTAAGGCGTCCTCATCCACATCCTCGCCAAAGAAATTGCTTGCAACGTTGTAGGCGATGTCCTGAAACGACATGCTGCTGATGTCCTCAAAAAAAGCTTTGGGCAATTTCTCAATACGTTCCGGCATATAGAGTCCGCGGTCTTCTGCCAATCCTTTCACCACCGCTTTCTCCAAACTGGCAAGCGGTGCATTTCCGTTTGTGCTATAGTAATTCATATCCTTAATTAATTTTCATGAGTTCGTTCATAAATTCATTCAGTCGCAAGAGTCCATAGCTTCCGCTTACACAGGATTCCTCATCGTAGTTTTGCACGTCATCGGGGGTAATGCCTGAATACCAGATGATGAAAGGTACGGGCTCGTTGACGTGGATGCGAAGCTCGACGGGAGTAGGGTGATCGGGCAATATGGCGATACAGACAGGCTCATCCATTTTTTTGATAGCTTCCAAAATGGGTTTGATGAGCCGTTTGTCCAGATAGTCGATGGCTTTCAGCTTTAGGGCGGTGTCGCCATCGTGACCCGCTTCGTCAGTAGCCTCTACATGTACGAATACGAAATCGTCCTGCTTCAGGGCTTCAATAGCAGCCTGTGCCTTACCTTCGTAGTTGGTATTGGCCAGTCCGGTAGCGCCAGGCACCTTGATGATTCGAAGACCAGCATATTTTCCAATGCCCTGAATCAGGTCAACTGCTGAAATGACAGCCCCGCTCTTGATGTCGGGATATTGTTGCATCAAGGTCTTCATAGAAGGACGATAACCACCGCTCCAAGGCCAGATGCTGTTGGCTTGTCGCTCCCCTTTGGCGGCCTTAGCCAAATTATAAGGATGGTTTGCTAATAGTTCCTGTGAACTGATAATCAAGTAGTTCAGCAAGTCGGCAGTTTGTTGAGGAGTGAGACGGGTGTTGTCTGCGACAGCATCGTTCACGTAACCCGTTTCGGGGATGACCAACAGGGAACGCCAAGGTTCGTTAGGATGGTCGTGCGGCGGATAGCATGTGATGTGCTTATTGCCTCCCTTTATTATTAAGAGGTGGCGATACTGGATGCCTGTAACGAACTTCACGCGTTCACATCCCATTCCTGCTGGCGCGCCTACCCGTAGCCTTTCCCGTTCATTGATAGGTTTAGCAAGCTTTTCGTTCAGGTATTTTATTAATACGTCGGCATCAGCAGTTTCCAGGTTTCCCCCATTGTGGGTGATAATTTTGCCGTCCTCCAGCGTGATGATGTTACAACGGATAGCAAAATCGTCATCTGCCATTTCGTAGCCAATGGAGGCAGCTTCCAGAGGACCGCGTCCTTCGTAAACATGATTGAGGTCGTAGCCTAGAATGGCTGTGTTGGCAACCTCGGAACCAGGAGGGAATCCTTCGGGAACTGTTATCAGTCGTCCCGTTCGTCCTTCTCTAGCTAACAGATTCATATATTCCGGACGTGCATATTGCAAAAGGGTCTTGTTACCAAGGCTAGCCACCTTGTGGTCTGCCATTCCGTCTCCCAAAATAATTATATGCTTCATAAGACGCTTCTTCTAGATGTTGGCAATTGACATGATATTGGCAAACACTCCGGCAGCCGTAACAGAGGCGCCTGCGCCATAGCCTTGAATCTGCATGGGGTACTCTTTATAGCGTTCGGTGGTAAGAAGCACGATGTTGTTGGAGCCTTCCAAATTGTAGAAGGGATGATTGCTATCTACTTCTTTCAAGGCGACATTGGTCTTTCCATGCTCCATCGTGGCAACAAAGCGCCAACGCTTACCTTCGGTCTCCAGTTGTTGACGGCGTTTCTCAAAGTCGGCATCCAGTGCTGGCAACTTAGCCCAGAAGTCATCTACAGATCCCATGAAATAGTCGTCGGGCACAAAGAGGTGTTTCTCTACGTCTTGCTGTTCTACTTTGTAGCCTGCTTCTCGAGTTAGAATCACCAGTTTTCGGATAACGTCAGTTCCGCTAAGGTCTATGCGTGGGTCAGGCTCAGAATAGCCTTGTTCCTTGGCGCGGCGAACCGTTTCAGAGAAGGGCACAGAGGCGCTGAGCTCGTTGAAGATGAAGTTCAATGTTCCCGAGAGCACGGCCTCAATCTTCAGGATTTTGTCGCCAGAGTTGCGAAGGTCGTTGATAGTACCGATAATAGGTAGTCCTGCGCCTACGTTGGTTTCATAGCGGAACCATACACCTCGGTTGCGAGCGGTCTTCTTCAGCTTGATATAGTTGTCGTAATCGCTTGAAGCGGCTAACTTGTTTGCTGCAATGACGCTGATGTTGTGCTCCAGGAAAGTTTGATACAACCCTGCAATATCCTTGCTTGCCGTGCAATCCACAAAAACGGAATTGAAGATGTTCATCTGAATAATGGCATCGCCCAGCTTCTGTTCTGGTAGGGGAGCATTGCTCAACTGTTCCTTATAGGTGGAGAGGTCAATGCCATCACGATCGAGTAAATATTTCTTTGAGGATGCAATGCCTACAACGTTGAGCTTTAGACCGTTACGTTGCATTAGTTCTTCGTATTGAGAGCGTATCTGTTCGATAAGTTTACCTCCCACAGTACCTACGCCACAGATGAAAAGGTTGAGCACCTTATACTCTGACAAGAAGAACGAATCGTGCAAAACGTTGAGTGACTTACGTAGGAAACGCCCATCGACAACAAACGAAATGTTGGTCTCGGAGGCACCTTGTGCACAGGCTATTACTGAGATACCCGAACGGCCCAGCGTTCCAAACAATTTACCTGCAATACCAGGTGTGTGCTTCATATTCTCACCTACAATGGCGATAGTAGCCAGTCCGCTCTCAGCATGCATGGGGAACATGGCACCTGTCTCTATCTCTTTGGCGAATTGTTCGTTCAGTACCTCAACAGCTGCCTCCGCATCCTCGTCTCGAACACCGATAGAGGTTGAGTTCTCTGAAGAGGCCTGTGATACCATGAATACTGATATTCCCTTGTTGGCCAGCGTTGTGAAAATACGTCGATTGACACCAATTACGCCAACCATCGAAAGACCAGTCACCGTAATGAGTGTAGTGCCCTTAATAGAGGAAATTCCCTTAATCGGCTTTTGATCGTTCTCAATATGGTCCTTGATAAGAGTTCCTGGATGTTCGGGGTTGAAGGTGTTCTTCACCTTGATGGGAATATTCTTGACACAGACAGGATAGATAGTTGGCGGATAGATTACCTTGGCACCGAAGTTACAAAGCTCCATCGCTTCGATGTATGACAACTCGTTGATTGTATAGGCTGTCTTGATGACACGGGGGTCGGCAGTCATGAAACCGTCAACATCAGTCCAAATCTCTAAAACCTCTGCATCCAATGCTGCCGCAATAATGGCAGCGGTATAGTCAGAACCACCGCGACCTAAATTGGTGGTTTCGCCAGTATCACGATCACGGGAAATAAAGCCAGGCACAACGGCTACCATTTTGTTGCTGGTTGCTGTGTCACTAAAGAAGGGAGCGAAAGCCTCACGGACCATATGAACCGTCAGTTCGCTATCCAGCGTGTGCTTGCCGTTCTTGCGCTCCGTACGTATAAAGTCACGGCTGTTCATGCGAACGCCACCCTTGATGAGGGAAGCTACGATGTTCGACGACAGGCGCTCGCCATAGCTTACAATGGCAGCTTGCGTCTTCTCGCTTAAGTCGTGAATGAGGAAGACACCATAATAAATACTTTTCAACTGATCGAAAAGCTGGTCAACCTTATTAAATAAATCTACTCGTTTCTTGTCGTCGGTGATGATAGTGTCTATCATCTGATGATGGCGGGTAACCATAGCATCAAATTCATCACGCCAGCGATCATCACCCCTGAGAGCCATTTGCGAGCTCGCAATCAACTTGTCGGTAATGCCGCTAAGTGCACTTACTACTACTATGACAGGTTGCGTCCGAGCCTCTGCCTCCACAATATTTTTCAAGCTAAGAATGCTTTTTACGGAACCTACGGACGTTCCGCCAAATTTTAATACTTTCATATTTCTATGCTATTTTTCTTGCCTAACGGTACCCCTTGACAAGTGGGGCTTCATCCATCGACGATGCAAAATTAACATAAAAAATGGAAAACGCAAAAGAATTGTTCTTTTTTTATTATTATATCACTTGATGTAAATGCTTATCATGGTAAGATTATCGTCGGTTCTCTCTTGAATTCATCGCTAAGTCCAGAATTCTTTCTCGCCAGTTTCCTGCATCTCACCCTGACATTTTGGACAGGTGCGTTTATCCCATATCTTGATGTTGGCGCTTCCGCATTGTAGGCATAGCCTACCTACCTCGCTTCGGTAGGAGGGAGCAACATCGGCAATGATCCCGCCCACAACGATGTTTTGGATGGTTTTGCAATCACAGCAAGAAATGGGCGTAATCTCTTGCCGGAAGAGACCACGCCCCTCATACACCTCGGCTTCATAGCCGCACGTAGTGCATCGATATTTCAGTTTCCACGCCATTTTTAGTAAATATCGGCGAGGATAATTCCACCCATAGCCTGAATGGACACCTTTGCCTTGCCGTCCGCTCCAACCTTCAGGGTTTTTAGTTCAGAGGTGGGGAGCAGTTCGCCCTTCTTCTGTGGCTTGTCGGTATAGTATCTGACAGTCTTACCTGCGAACATGGGGAGGGAGAGGGTGAGTACCTTCTTCTCCTGGGTTCCATTGAGTCCACCGACGTACCACTTATTGCCTGTACGACGGGCAAGTACTACGAATTGGGTTGGATAACCGTCTATGTATTGAACCTCGTCCCATGTGGTAGGAATCTCACGCAGGAAATCGAGTTCGAACTGAGGAAGTTCCTCGAGGTTGTTGGGATAGATAGCCACGCAGTTAACGCTAGTCTGGATAACAATAGATGAGGCCATTTCAAAAATGTCGCTGGTATAGCGCTGGTGACGGCTCTTGTTGTCACGGCTCATATAGCGGTTCATGAGGACGCCGCCCCAGTCTGCAGCTGCTACAGCATTGCGTGAGAAGGGGTGCATGGTGAGTTCAAAGCCTTCTTTCTTGGCGTGGTATTCTGTGAAGAAGATGTTCTCGGAAGCAAGGAAGGCTTCGCTAGCTACGAAGTTAGGATACATGCGTTCCCATCCGCGAGGCAGGGAGCATCCGTGGAAGATGACCTGTAGCTTGTGACGGTTGGCATCGGCCAGAATGTCTTCATAGAGTTGCATCATCTCCTGCTTGTCACCTCCGAAGAAGTCAACTTTGATACCTGCTATGCCGATTCGCTCCATCCATGCCATCTCACGTTCGCGGGCAATAGCGGTACTCATGCCGTGGCGTGGGCCTTGTGGAGCATCGTTCCATGTGCCGTTGGAATTGTACCACAATAAGAGCTTGACGCCCTTGCTCTGTGCATACTTGGAGAGCTGCTCCAGGCGCTCACGGCCAATCTGCGTGTCCCACAAGGCATCGACGAGGGTGTATTCATAGCCCATCGTAGCAGCGACATCTATCATCTTGACCTGATCATCGTAGTTGGTGGAGGCATCCTGCCAGAGTATCCAACCCCAGGTATAACGCCCTGGCTTGTAGTTGGTGGAAGCCTCGTACAGAGGCTCAACCACATCGTAGGGAATGGTGGTTTCAACAATGGGTTCAAGGGTGGAGCCAATGGTCAGCGTGCGCCAAGGGGTATGACCGGGCAGGGCTATGGCAGCATAGTGGCTTCCCATTCCTTTCATCTCGTCTTTATTGGGGAAGGTGATGCTATATCCATTGCCTGGCTGATAGTCGCTCAGGTGGGAGCCTACATAATGTCCGTTGGTGCCTGTCTCGCTGACCAGTACCCATCCGTCTTCTGCGATATGGAAGAGACAGGGGAAGGTATATCCCTCACCGAAAGCTGAGGGCTTGGCAAGGGGTGCGTCAGCCGTGTATTCCTCCTCATACGAAGGCTTGGTCTGGGCAAATCCCACCATGGTCTTGCTCTGTGGACAGATGAAGCTGGTGGCTTTCTCCGGGAAGTTGAAGGCGGTAGCCTCCTTCTTTATGACGGCGCTGCCGCAGAACTCGCCCTTTCCTTTTAATAAGGTGTAGCGGAAAGCCACGTCGTTGTTGCTTACCACAAAGGTAATAGTAAGGGGTAGCCTTTCGTTGTTCTCCAGTTGTATGTCCAATTGGTTGGCAATGAAGTGCGACGACGATGTCTTGGTGCGCGTCATGGTGTAGCTTCTGTCAATGCGACTCTGCTTGCTGTCTTTTAATGTGAGTCCTTTGGTGAAGTCGCCAATGTCTGCCTTCAGTCCGAGGGCAGAGGTTGTTACCATGCTCTTACCATCGTAGTTGACACTATAACTGGCCCGTCCTTGTTCACAGGCAATGTTCACTTGTAGCTTCCCGTCTGGTGAAGCCACATGAAGAGTCTGTGCCATCAGACCAGCGAAGGAGAGAAGGCACAGAGTTGTTGTAATGAATAGCTGTTTTCTCATGTTATTATGTGAATTTTACGAGGATGCGAAACACCTTAGCAGGTGCTTCCATCCATTGTTTCATAGCCTTTTCGGCTTGTTCCGGGTTTACTTCATTGGAAATCAGGATGTCGTAGGGTGGGTTGTTCTTCTCGAGATAGCGGATGACGCCCTCGAAGTCCTCGGGCTGTGCATTGCGAGAGCCACGGATGTCAAGCTCTTTTTGTACGAAGAGCTTGGTGGTGAACTGTACGTCCTGCTTGGCATAACCAATACAAACAACGCGACCTGTGAAGGCGACTTCGTTGACTGCCATCTGATAGGTGACGGGAGCACCCACAGCTTCGATGACGACATCAGGACCGGCACCTTGGGTGATTTCTTGCAGGCGCTCGTGAACGTTCTCCTTGGCGCTGTTGATGGTGTATTCAGCTCCCAAGCCACGCACAATGGCCAGTTTCTCGTCGTCCATATCACAGGCAATGACCTTAGCGCCGCGCATGATGGCACGAACTACAGCACCAACACCCACCATGCCACAACCAATGACCATAACGGTATCGGTGTCAACCACCTGAGCGCGGCTGACGGCATGGAATCCAACAGACATTGGTTCGATGATGGCAGCATGCTCTACGGTGATGTTGCCGATGGGGATAACTTTCTGCCAGGGAACGGCAATGTATTCGCGCATGGCACCATCGCGCTGAACACCTAGTGTCTCATTGTGCTGACAGGCGTTATAGCGCCGGTTCTTACACGACGGACAATGTCCGCAATTGGTGTATGGATTGACGGTAACAGCCATTCCTGCCTTCAGGTGTGCTGGTACGTTTGCTCCCGTCTTGGCTATCTCTGCACCAATCTCATGTCCGGGAATCACGGGCATTTTCACCATCGGGTTCAGTCCGCGATAGGTGTTAAGGTCGCTACCGCAAAATCCAACGTAATGTATCTTCAGCAGCACTTCGTCTGCTCCGCATTGAGGTTTCTCAATGTCAACGACCTTCATCACGGAAGGTTCGGTAATTTGTATTGCTTTCATCTTATTTGATTCAAAAATATTATTCGCTCATGTTTTTGATGTAGGGAAGTTCGATGAGTTTGCCAAAGCCGAAGAAGCGCTTGGCATTCTCTGAAAGGAACAGGGTTTTCTCGTTGTCAGTCAGTTCTTTGCTTTTGGTAACGAAGTCGTAGGACATCTTATACGTAATGGCAGTGATGGTACGCGGATAGTCGGAGCCCCACATCAGTTTCTCGATACCCACGGCATCAGCAGCTTCTTTGATGGCGCGGATGGCAGATGGGAAGGGGTAGAACTCGTCGTTGAAAAGCCATGTGATACCACCACTCTCCACATAGACATTCTCATGGCGAGCCAGACGAATCTGACTCATCCAGTTAGGGCGAGTCACCATGCCGAAATGGCCTATGGCTATCTTTAATTGTGGACACTCACTGATAATCTCTTCCATCTGTCCCACCTGTGCGTCGCCGTCGGCGAGTTCGATGCCGAGAATGATGCCGCGGTCTTCCATCAGGTGCATCAGTTGCATCATCTCGTCGTTGAGGAACTGCTGTGGCAGTCTGGCAGCAGGAATTTTCAACCCACGGAAGCCCTGTTGAATGAGATCTTGGCCTTCAACGAAGAATCCTGTCTTACGTGTGTCCGGCATTCCGAAACAGAAGAAATGGGTGGGGTAGCGTTGTTGAACCTGCATCAGATAGCTGTTCTGCAGTCCGTCGATAAACTCCTGAGTAATGACAGCTGCAGAAACCTGCGCATAGTCCATGTTGGACAGAAAACGCTCAGCTGTGTTTTGCCCGTCCGTCATGTAGGGCGGCAGCATCTGACGTTCCTCGCCGAAGAAGATGCTACGGCTACGGTTAGGCTCAAGAGGGTGGATGGGCTGTCCATTCACCACCGTATCTACATTTAGCCACAGGTGCGCATGTGCATCAATTATCTTACATCTTACTTCTTCCATCAGACATCTTTATGTGTTTGCCCAACTGACGCGTTGTTGGTCACCAATAATTTCACGAACCTCCTTCACCAGTTGCTCGTCCATCGGTTCCTCGATATAGGCGATGTTGGTCTTAATAGCTTCAGGTCGCGTGGTGCTGAACACGGTAGAGGCGATGCGAGGATTAGAGCATGAGAACTGCATGGCGAGTTTCTCGATGGGATAACCCTTCTGCTTGCAATAGTCGGCAGCCTTGCGGCAAACCTCTACTAAAGGCTTGGGAGCAGGATGCCAGTCGGGCACGCCGCGCTCAGTGAGCAGTCCCATGCTGAAAGGCGATGCAGACAGCACGCCAATGCCGCGCTCGTCGAAGAAGTCCATGAAGTCCACCAGCTTATCGTCGCACAAACAGTAGTGGCAGAAGTTCATGACACTTTCCACCATACCCGGCTCAGCATGCTCGATAACCCATTTCAAATTCTCCAACTGAAGGTCGGTAATACCCACATGCTTCACGACGCCTTCCTTCTTCAGCTCATGCAGGGCAGGCAGCGTCTCATCAACCACCTTCTGCAGTCCACCCTCCATACGTCCTTGGAACTCAATGTCATGAACGTTGATGATGTCGATATAGTCGATGTGCAAGCGCTCCAGACTCTCATAGACGCTCTCCTTGGCACGCTTGGCTGAATAGTCCCAGGTGTTCACACCGTCCTTGCCGTAGCGACCTACCTTGGTAGAAAGGTAGAATTTTTCGCGAGGAATATCCTTGAGAGCTTTTCCCAGTACGATTTCTGCTTTATAATGACCATAGTATGGTGATACGTCGATGATGTTGATGCCTGCATCGACAGCAGCAAAAACGGCGTCAATGCCACGATTCTCGTTGAAAGAATGGAACACACCACCCAAAGAAGAAGCGCCGAAGCCTAGCTCCGACACCTTCATTCCTGTTTTACCTAATTCTCTGTATTGCATAAGCTTACATGTGGAAAGCGTCACTCTCGTTGGGGCGATAAGCCTTACCGTCTTCGTCTTTCACATAAACCTGCAGGTCGGTAAAGTAACCTGTCTCCTGCAACTTTTTCAGCTCGGCCTTGGTATCCTCGAAGCCGTGGAACTCCTTGGCTGTTGCAATGTGGTTGGTAAACTCCAGTTTTTTCTTCTCGGTGTCGAGAACAGAGATCCACTCATCCTTGGTGCGATCTCCAATAATGAATTTCTTACTCATAAGTATAATAGTTATTTTTTTAGAACATCCAACCAATGCGAATGGCGGGTTCGATATAAACTTTAGTATATGATCCTTTTGTTTCGTAAACAGGTCGGTTTTCCACTTTTCCGGTAGAGTCTGTGTAAATGCCCGTCTCCGAAGAATACTTGGTGGTCAGACCGGGAATAACAGTATCGCCAATGATTTCTTTGTTGCCTGTCACTTCCGTATAGTATCCATTCTTTTTCTTTCCCGTGTTGAAGGTAACACCCAGTTCGGCACCGATATACAGCTTCTTGTAAACATAGAAGTCGATACCTGTGAAAATGGTTCCGAAAATGCCATTTTCGTTCAACTTGTCACCATCCGAATTACGCTTGTTATACTCCGTGTTCTGGAAGTTTTCGCTGGCGATGTATGACGATGATAAAGTCTGAATGGTCGTAGTGTTTATCTCCTTTGTACCCGAATAGAAACGTCCCAGATAACCTCCTTCCAGGCCGCCGTAGAAATCCAGACGTCCCGTGTTGGCAAAATGATACTCATAGCCTAGCGAGAACCTGAGCGTCAAAGCATCGTTGGTAATCTTGCTGATGCCTTCCGTCTTACTTGCTTCTACTATTTCTGAGATGGTCTTCTCGTCAGTATCTCTGTCGAATCCTACACCAACGCCCATGCGGACAGCACTCTTGTCGTTGAGGAACAAACGTCCGTTTAACTGTGCCACTTTCACGGGTTTAGACTCGTAGTCAAAGGGGTTAAACTTCCATTCCAGTGTGAAAAGCCCGGCAGGCAGACCTACTTCGTCCTGTGCTGATGCTGCCACGCTAGTCAAGGCGAGACCTACGATGAATAACAGCTTTTTCATTGTCTATTCTTTTGGGGTTTAGTAAATTCTTGGCAAAGATAGCAAATTCAATTTAAACAACCAAATAAATGGTTACAAAAATTTACTGGGGAATGAGGTCTGCTGCCTCCGGGGTAAGGAAGGGGCGTATCTTGTCGTAGGGAATGTCGAAGTTGACCATGCCTGCAGCGTAAGGGGCAATCTCGTACTGCTGGTAGAGAAATGCGAGACCCTTCTTGGTGAAAGATGGGGGTGCACTGGGTAGAGGGATGCGGTTGATATCATCCACGCTGATGAGCAGGTCTTTCAGCTGTTCGTCAGTGACAACGGGCTCGTCGAACTCCTTGAAATAGCTTCGAACGCCTTCCTTGATGAGGGCATACAATTTGGGCGACTTTGTGTCTTTGAAGAGTGTCTGGTCTTGCTGTTCGAATCTCTCCGTCTTGTTGTTATACACTGTCTTATAACCGATGCGCTTACCATCGCTTTTGCGGAAGGTCTGTCCTGCTGCTGAGGCAAAACCGTGGGCACCGCCCTGAAACCCTTCGCTTTTGGTCAGATAGGTAACATAGCGCTCTGCATTCTCCAACAGCATGGAGTGTAGAAAGAAAGAGAACTCCATGCCAGGATAGCCGTTGGACCGGATTTCCTTCCACGAGGCTGCCAGCTCCTCATAACGATTGTCGGCTGTCGTCTTGACCGCCTCCAGCGGATTGTCGTAATACTTCACCGTTGGCTCGCCTTCCTGAATAGGGGAGGAAGCCAGTTCCTCACAGAGATATTGACGGATGGACTGCATCAGTGAATCGCTGCCACTGGTAGGCCAGTCGATGCTGATGGTTACGCTCGCCATAGAGTCTTCGCGCTCTACGCAAATGCTATCTGTCTGGAATTCAGGAGCAACGGCAACGGAATCAGTCTCCTCAGCACCCTGCTGAGAAGCACGATGGCCGCAAGCTGAAAGCAGTGCGGCCATCATGATAAAGCTATAAATACGTTTCATTTACTCACCTTTTATAGCAGCAACGCCTGGGAGAATCTTACCCTCAATTGCCTCGAGCAGAGCACCGCCGCCAGTAGAGATGTAAGAAACCTTGTCAGCTAGACCGAACTTGTTAACGCAAGCTACGGAATCACCACCGCCAATCAGAGAGAAAGCGCCCTCGGCAGTTGCCTTAGCGATAGCATCGCCGATGGCACGAGAACCTGGAGTGAAAGTATCGCACTCGAAGACACCGGCAGGACCGTTCCACAGGATGGTCTTAGCACCGGCAATAGCGTTTGCGAAAGCCTTCTGGCTCTCAGGACCAGCGTCAACACCCTCGAAACCAGCAGGAACTTTGTTGGCAGGGCAGTTGATAATCTGAGCACCGGGCTTTACGCTCATGGTGTCGAAGTCGAGACCGTTGGTAGCGGTGCAGTCAGAACCCAGCACGAGCTCTACGCCGTTCTTCTTGGCCAGCTCCTCAACGCCCAGGGCTACATCCAGCTTGTCCATCTCAACGATAGAGTCACCAATCTCACCACCGTGAGCCTTTGCGAAGGTGTAGGTCATACCACCGCAGAGGATGAGCTTGTCAACCTTGCCCAGCAGGTTCTCGATGATACCAATCTTAGAAGATACCTTAGAACCTCCCATGATAGCAACGAACGGACGCTTGATGTTGCTGAGCACGTTGTCAACAGCCTGTACCTCCTTCTCCATCAGCAGACCCAGCATCTTGTTGTTAGCGTCGAAGTAGTCAGCGATAACAGCAGTAGAAGCGTGCTTGCGGTGAGCTGTACCGAAGGCATCCATGACATAACAGTCAGCGTAAGAAGCCAATGTCTTGGCAAACTCCTTCTGGCTGGCCTTCATAGCCTTCTTGGCATCCTCATAGGCAGGATCAGCCTTGTCGATACCAACGGGCTTGCCCTCCTCCTCAGGATAGAAACGCAGGTTCTCCAGCAACAGAGCCTCGCCCATCTTCAGAGCCTTGGCAGCATCCTGAGCCTTAGCGCAGTCGGGGGCAAAAGCAACGGGAACGCCCAGAGCCTTCTCCACAGCCTCGCGAATCTGACCCAGTGACTTCTTCATATCTACCTTACCCTTGGGCTTTCCCATGTGGCTCATGATGATGACAGCACCACCGTCAGCCAAAATCTTCTTCAGTGTGGGCAGGGCACCGCGGATACGGGTGTCGTCAGTAATCTTACCATTCTCGTCCAGGGGTACGTTGAAATCTACACGTACAATTGCCTTCTTACCGGCAAAGTTGAATTCGTTGATTGTCATAATTGTATATATTAAAAAGTTTAACTTTCGAAAATCGATTGTAATGCTGCGGTTAAGTAAGTGCCATCAAACTCGTTTGAATGGCCGAACGTGAGCAGTATCGCGGTTTTTGCGCCGCAAAGATACAAATTTTTATGAATAATGCATTATGATTGATGGATTATTTAAGTCTTTTTTGCGAAGTAATATTAATTATGTAAGATAGAGTTTGCAAAACTCAGGGAAATCCATTAACTTTGCACGCCAAAATATAAAAATGTATATTTAGAATGGAACCAATCAAGAATATTCCCGTTCTGTTGTTGACGGGTTATCTGGGCAGTGGTAAGACCACGTTGTTGAATCGTATCCTGAAGAATCAGGAGGGTATTAAGTTTGCAGTTATCGTCAATGACATCGGTGAGGTGAACATCGACGCCGACTTGATAGAGAAGGGTGGAGTAGTGGGCCAGCAAGACGACTCGCTGGTAGCCTTGCAGAACGGCTGCATCTGTTGCACGCTGAAGATGGACTTGGTGAAGCAGTTGCAGGACATTCTGGCCATGAGGCGCTTCGACTACATCGTCATCGAGGCCAGCGGCATCTGCGAGCCGGCCCCCATTGCCCAGACCATTGTCAACATTCCCTCGCTGGGTCCGGAGTATGTGAAGGACGGCTACTTGCAGCTGGACTGCATCGTGACCGTGGTGGATGCGCTGCGTATGCGTGACGAGTTCCGCAACGGCAACGACCTGATGCGCAAGAACATTGACGAGGAGGACATTGAGAACCTGGTCATCCAGCAGATAGAGTTCTGCGACATCATCCTGCTGAACAAGGCTTCGGAGGTCAGCAAGGAGGAGTTGGCTGAGGTGAAGCAGATTATCCGTGCCATCCAGCCGAAGGCCGACATCATAGAGTGTGATTATGGCAACGTGGACTTGGACAAGATTATCCACACCGAGAAGTTCAACTTTGACGAGGTGGCAACGTCGGCAGCCTGGATTCAGGAGATAGAGGGTCATCATGATGACGATGATGACGACGATGACGACGATCATCATCATGCCCATGAGCCCCATGAGTCCCATTCGCCCCATGATGATCACCACCACCACCATCACCACGACGAGGGCGAGGCAGAGGAGTACGGCATCGGCACGTTTGTCTACTATGCCCGCCGCCCGCTGAACCTTGGATTGTTCGACGAGTTCGTGGCCCGCAAGTGGCCCAAGAGCATCATCCGTGCCAAGGGCATCTGCTACTTCAAGGGCGAGGAGGACGTCTGCTACGTCTTCGAGCAGGCAGGCCGTCAGGTGTCGCTGCGCAATGCCGGCCAGTGGTATGCCACGATGCCCAAGGACGAGCTCGACCAGATGATGGCACAGAACCCGCAGCTCCGTAACGATTGGGACGACCAGTACGGCGACCGCATGCAAAAACTGGTCTTCATCGGGCAACACCTCGACAAAGACCAGCTTACTGCCGACCTTGATTTCTGTTTAGTCTAAAGCTATTTTTACGCCTGCTATCACCCATGCGCCCGGTTGCGGCACATTGCCGTAATCGACGTATCGGTGACCGGTCAGGTTGTTTCCTTTTATATATATAGAAAAGGTGTCCTCTTTCCAGGTCACTTTTCCATCAACGACGGAGTAGGGGTGATAGTTCTTCACCTCGCCCGCTGTGTTGGTGTAGCTGCCCATTCGGTCTTGAAACCGGTAGCCTACGGTTACCTCCAATTTCTCCATCGGCTGTATGGTTATTTGCGATGTAAACTTGTGGCGCAGGTATTCCAGCGAGTATTGCGACTGCAGATAGTCCGCTTCCTGTTTCTTTTGATGCAGATGACAGTAGGAAATGAGAAATGAGGAATGAGAAGTGAGAAATGAAGCGGAGAGTTCTTGTCCGAAGGTATTTACCTTGGTGTGGTTCACGCTCTGCCAGATGGGGTCGGCTTCACGCGTGTCCATCACCCAGTCAATCATGTTCTTGGCATGGTGGTGGAAGATGCTGGCCTTTACGTTCCACATCCTCGAACTGTATTTCACGCCACCCTCCACGGCTCGCAGCTCCTCGGGTTTCAGGTATTTGTCGGCCTTGTGTCCTCCCACGCTGTAATATAGCTCGGTGAACGACGGCATGCGTAGCGACTCGTTATACGAAGCATATACCTTCCAGTGGTCGCCTATCCTGTAGCTGACGTCGATACCCGGATAGATGGTAAACGGCATTTCGTTCCACGTGTTCTTGATGGCTATGAAACCAGCCGATAGCGTGAAGTTGCGAAGCAGGATGTTATGCTCCAGGTGGAACGACAGGTTCGTGCGGTTCAGTCCGTACAGGTAGTCGCGGTCTGTCCCGCTGATGTGTATGGGTTTGTTCAGGGGCTCTCCCAGATTACCGCTCACAATGTCTTCGTTGCGGAATTCGGCTCCCACGGCTGTACGTCCCAGCTGCCAGTCGAAATAGCTGTTCAGGTTGATGCCGAAGACGTCGGTGCGGTGGTAGTTGAAGGGCACCTTGTCTTCTGAACCTCGGATGAGCTCGAAGCGGTCGTGTGAGCGGTTCCAGTAGATGGCGGGCTTGAAGTGAAACCGTCCTTTGGTCTCACCCTGAATGGCTGTGTAAAGTTTGGTGGTGCGCTCGTATTGCTCGTCGAACTTGGCGCTGTAGAACGTGTTGGAACCGAAGCCCTTGGTGCTCAATCCCACATGCCAGTCGATGTTGAAGTCTGCATTCGCATAGCCCCCCTGATAGAACACCTTGCCCCCCGAGTAGTCGCTGTTCAGTGCTCCCGACTTGGCACGACTGTAACCGTCGGAGCGTGTCATGGACGCACTCAAATGAGAAATGAGAGATGAGTAATGAGAAATACGCCCAGCTGCTGACAGATAACCATACGAGCCACCTTCTACCCGTGCCGCTCCTGTCCATTTCTCTTTTTTATTATCTAATTTCTCATTCCGGAGTGTAACGATGTTCACCGCTCCAACCAATGACGACGTGCCATACACGCGCCCAGCTGGTCCCTCCAACACCTCAATGCGCTCAATGTCTATTACATCACAAGGCAAGTCGAAGGCATTATGTCCCGTCTGCGGGTCACAGATATTAATGCCGTTCAGCAGAATTGTTATCTGCTCGCTCGTACCGCCTCGGATGCTGACGTCCGTCTGAGCACCGATAGGACCGCGCTGGCGCACATCCACGCCAACCGCCATTTTCAGCAAATCGTTAATACTTTGTACTGGCGCCGCCTGAATGTCTTCGCGGCTCAGTACAGTGACCATTCTCGCGGCTTGCCCCAGAGCAAGCGGTGCGCGCGAACCCGTTATCTCGACCCCGTCGAGCGTGGCCTCCTTGTCCGTTTGTTCATCGTCGCTAGTCTTCTCCGTCTTGGTGCTGATGTCGTCCGTTGCAGCACTGGCACTCTCCAGTGTCGCAACGCTCAGCACGCCGATGGTGACGACGCGTCCCAAACAGGCAAACAGGGCGTACCCCTTCCGTGTAAACTGTCGGAAGCGGAGGGCCTTGCGCTGATTGAAAATTGGTTTATACATAATGGTTATTGTTGAAAAAACGCTTGCAAAGGTACGAATAAGTGAGCACAATGCAAAACAAAAATCGTTTATTTTTCAATAATGGTTTTGTAGAAAACCAAGGCGATATCGGCATAGCAGTAGAGTGGGGTGCTATGTGTCTTGATAATATCTGTGTGGAAATGGCGTTGTGACTGCATGTTCAGGATTGCGTTCCAAGAATCTGTAAACGAACGGTTATAGGCAGTGGCGAGAAAACGAACCTGTGCTTCTTTCGGTAGTTTCAGAAGTTGCGGATGGCGTTGTTGTAAAAGTCTGATGAAGAGGGCAAGATAGCGACATTGCCCTTGTTCTGTGCTGAGTCGCCTAATGCGACTTCTACGTACCTCATTGTTGTCTTGCAGGTTGAATACGAATCCGTATTCTTTCGATAGTGCAGAGACGTTCCAAGCTGTTTCCACTTCTTCTGAAAACGAAGGCTTCATCTGGAAACGACCAATGGAGAAATTGGCACCCGCAATGCCCCGGCTGACGTATAACCCATTGACGGCAGCCTGTTCTATCTGGTCTTTCCACTTGCTGTAGCGGATGAGTTCCGGGAAAATGATAGCCTCGGCTATTCGACTATCGACATCAAAGAGGTCGAATTCCTTCTTCCATTCGCTGTGGTGTTCAATAACGTAATTGGCTGCAATGGCCCAATTGCTGCCGAACACCTTGGGGTAATTGACAGAAAAGGCTGTGGCACTGCTCATCACGAGCAATAGCCACAGCATGATAGCATGTTTCACTTCTTGTATGTGCATTTCTGTATCTTGTTGCCGTCGAAGACAATCCACTCCAGACGGTCAGTGTTAGACGTAAAAGCAGCAGGAACGTAAGTTGTCATGCCGTGGATGATGAGTTCGCCCGACTTGCTGTACTCTACGGCACGCTTGCCACTGCGGCTCTTATAGGTTCCATAAGGAATATTTTCTTGATTGGCTCCCTTCTTCAGTCGTGCATCAGCCTCCTTATTGATGGTTTGAAGCTCGTCTTCGCCAATCTTGCGGAACTTGCCATTCTCAACGACGGCATATTCCTCTGTGTCTTCGTTATGGGCTAACAACGGCCATTTGCCTCCTGGTGTCTTGAAGTCGCTGACGCCACCGATGTGTCCACCGCACTCCCATGCACAGAACTCCCAGCCTTTTGGCAGCTCGTAAAGCGACGCTGTGCAGACAGGCGATGCCTTCAGCTTAGGCAACTCCTTATATGCCTTGTCAAGAAGGTTGCCCACCATGATAACGGCATTAAGATCCATACGTACTAAAGCGCACTCAGGCAGATCACCGCTTGCCACGACCTCACGCGACAAACTGGAGAATTTAGCAGCCATCTTTTTCACTTCAGATATCTGGCGCTCCAGCGAAGCACGGTATTCCTTGGCAGCTTCCAGACGATAGTTGTAGAGCAGCTTATCGGCATCGTCGTAGAGAGCGTCAATTTGACTGGCATCGTCAATAGCACATACATCATCGTACAATTTCTGCAGTTTTCCTTCATATTTCTTGGAAATACCAGTATAGCTATGCTGCTCCTCGCGTTCCATGAATTTTATGTAGTCCTGCATCAGTTTGCCAATCTTAGCCTCATAGCCGTTAAGAGCAGCAGTCATCTGTGTTGTCTGCTTGCTGAAGTTGCTGGCGTTCATAGCCATTTTCTGCATTTTCTGCATAAACTCAGGATGTTGGCGGATATAGGCTTCCTGCTCCTTCTCGCTCATTTTCTCGAAACGTTGCATCTCTGCCTGATCAACGTTGCCGCCGGTAATCTTCATCAATATCTTCTGACGGAGAGGCTCTTTCTTCGAGTCGGGCACATTCTCGTCATTCAGCATAGCCAATTCCTCTTTGGTCAGACCGAACAAATCCTGAATCTTGCGCTCCCATTTCTGACGAAGTGCTTCCATCTCAGCATCAGAACAGCCGTTGGCACCAGCCTGCAACTGCTCGGCACGAGCCAGCACGGCAGCAATTTTCTGGGTGTAGGCATCGCGCTCTTCCATGGTGCTGCGAGCCATCTTTTCTGCAGAGGGCAATGGGGGCAGTTCGTTCATCAAGGCCGTAGCCGATGACGATTTACTGGGTGTTATGACCCCATCCCATGTGATCGTTACAGTTTTACGCTTGGGGACAATATCACTGCCTTGCGCAACGGAAAGTTTCGAAGCATCAGCGGGTTCGTCACTGTCAGTCTGCTGTTCATCTTGAGAATCTTTACGATTTTCCTGATTCCCCAAAACAGCCTGCTGAGCTTTCTGCTTCAATTTCTTCAGGAAGCCCTGAGCATTGGCGTCTGCCGTGCTGAGCATCAGCAGTGCCGTCATCATCATGACAATCTTTTTCATAAGCATATACTATTTCTTGATAAATTCCACACGGCGGTTCTTGGCTCGTCCTGCCTCCGTCTTGTTGTCGGCAACGGGTTCGTGAGAGCCCTTACCTACAGCACGAAGATTGAAACCATCGACACCAAGTCCTTCTAATGCTTTTACGATTGCTTCTGCACGCTGCTGGGAAAGAGGGTCGTTAATCTTGTCTGATCCTTGATTATCCGTATGCCCTTGAACCTCGAAACGGACATTGGGGTTCTTCTTCATATAGTCGGCAACTTTCATGATTTCAATCATCGACTCCTGTTTCAGGGTCGCCTTTCCAGTGTCGAAGAGGATGTTGTTGGTGACAAACTTACCCGTCTCCTGAATGGCTTTCTCTACAGCAGACACATCCTGTGCATTACGGTCATAGAGCGCAACGGCACCCTTGGCAATCACCACGTTGCGGATGAAGGTGAGATTCTCGTATTCGAAAGGAACCTGGAAACACATCCATGTAGGCTGGTTGACACGTGGCAGGTTCACCACACGCTTGTCATTGAAATATACCTTCAGGGCGCGCTTGTTGAACGACAGGGCTACATGGTTCCAGCCTTTCTTGAACGAGTATTCAAAAGCACCATCCTTATTTCCATTGAATATATAGCCATGCTCTCTGGTATCGCAGACACCATGCTTCAGTACGAAGGCTGTCAGATCGCCCACATCGTGTCCCTCGCCAGGAAACTCGGAACGGTCTTTGGTAACAGCAAGAATCAGCTTCATGTCGTTCAAAGCGACATCGTCCTTGCTGTTCCAGTAGTAAAAGTCATATTCGATGGTGAATTCCTCTGGTAGATAAGCGCCCTGCTCCTTGATGAGTGGTTGTATCTGTGCATTGTCCGTTGGATTGATAGCCTTCACACCGCCCAGGGTCTTGGTCTCTACGGTTCCACTGAACATATCCCACTTAGACGGAAACTCGCCCACCTGTTCGGCAGTAACATCGTCCTGGAACAAGATTACGGAGCCACGCTTGAAATCGGAGGAGGTGGTGGCCTGTGGCTGTTCGTCAGAAGCACTCGCTGAACTGTCGTCAGCATCGTTGCGATTCTTCTTGGAACTTTTCTCTTTCTTCTTGCCGTCAAGCACGTCATCCATTACTTCATCGGTTTCGCGCTCTACTTTGTTTTCGATTTTGTCCTTCACTTTTTCTACGGCTTTGTCCTTTAGCTTCTTTAAAAAGCCTTGAGCGTTAGCGTCCATACTCATGGTAAGGAGCAGAGCAAGAGCAATGGTCCATTTTTTCATGTTCATAGTTCCTTAATAGTTTTTGTTAATAGTTTATTTTAAAAGATTTCCCAAAATTAGGCATTTTAGGTCAAATTGTATTCTAAAATCCACCATAATAATTGGAATATACCTGTTTTTCCACCCTTTTGGGTGGCAAGTTGGCGTATAAAATCATTCTTCCACCCAAACAGGTGGTGTGTTTGAAAAGAAATGTTTATCTTTGTAGTCGATATGAAGACAAAACTCCTGATTCTCTTTTTGATGGTCAGCTTTACAGCGATGGCCTATAATGATCATCGTAATGCCAAGGTTGATTCGCTCGAAGCATTGCTGAAGAGTAAGCATCCGCCTACGGGAGATGACTTATTGCGAGCCTATGACGAGCTGATGCGAGGGTGGTTGCCTATTGACGGACAGAAAGCGAGTTATTATGGAAAGAAGGCTTTAGCCCTGAGCTACGAGCGAAACGGACTGAGAATCAGACAGAACGTGCTTCGTCTGTTTGCTCAGATGTACTATGCCCGCGAGGATTTTGACGAAGCCATTCGACTGTTCAGTCAGGCTTTGGCAGTTGTAGATACAATGAAGCATGACAGCCGATACACACAGAAAGACATCGATGACGCCCGCTCATGTATCTATGGTGCTATCGGCAATGTTTACAACCTGCAGGACAAACACCACTTGGCTATTCATTACTATCAGATGGCACTTCCAATTTTCGAGAAATATAACTGGCTTGAGAGCCAGGCTGTCCTGTTTCACAATATCGGAGAACTGTATTACACGATGGGTAATGAGCAAGAAGCTGAGCAGAACTACCTGAAAGCGATTGAGAAAGGGACTGCTGCTCGTGATTCGCTGATGATTGCAATGGGACGCAAGGAACTTCTTCGTCTCTATGTAGGACAGGACGACTATTCAAAGGCATTACGGGTGGCTGAGCCTTGCTTTGCCTACTATCGGGCTCACAAAGCGGAGGAGGTAGAAGATTATCCCGTGGTTCTGGCTTCGCTGACACGCCTCCATTTGATGAAAGGGTATCAAGACATTGCCGCTGCCAAGAAATATGCAGAAGAAGCTCTCTTGTTGGTGGACAGCTTGGTTTTCGAGCACCAGAGCGATATCTTTGCAGCATGTAGCGAACTGGCTATGGCTGAGCATCAGTGGGAAAAGGCTCTTTTCTATGCACAACGAACCATCCATCCTGATTCACTGGCAACAAGTGCCGATGCAAGCTGCTATCGTCTTCTTGCTGAAATATACATGCAATTGGGACAGAAAGACAAAGCCAGACTGTATATTAATAAGATGTATGAGTTGATGTCGCGTTATTCTACAGACCACTATCAAAGCGGACTGTCACAGATGGAAGTGCTCTACGAAACGGAAAAGAAGGAGGCACAGATTGCATCTTTGGGCAAAGAGCGCACTTTATACCGATGGTTGCTGTTGGCAGCTTCAATTGCCATTGCCGCCTTCGTTGCAGGTGGTATTTTGATGGTTATTGTTCAACGTCGCAAAAAAGCACTGTTGGCAGCCAATGTCGCTTTGGAGACTGAGACTAGGGAGCGTCGTATCTTGGCTCAAGACCTGCACGACGGTATTGGTGGCATGCTGTCATTATTGCGACTGAAAATGGAAGACTATAAACGGCAAATCGGACAGCAGGGACAGCAAGAGGAAGTGCTGCCAATGATTGACAATATTCACACGGAGCTGCGCCGTACTGCTCACCACCTCATGCCGGAAGAACTCCTGAAGAACGGATTGGAATCTGCTTTGCGCGACTTTGCCGTTTCCGTTCCTGGTGCTCAGTTTCAAGCCATTGGCAATATTCAGCTGCCAAAAGACAAGGAGCTCGTGTTATACCGTTGCGCCTATGAACTGGTGAACAATGTCCTCAAACATACGAATGCCAATCGTATAGACATTCAGTTGATGCAGGATGCTTCAGAGGTGATGCTGACAGTTAGCGACAACGGGCAGGGAATTCCTCTTACGCCTGATGCTTCGTCAGTTGCTGCTGATTCCGGAATGGGATTGCGTAATATCCGGGAACGTATCAGCTCCTGTCATGGTCGTGTTGATATAGCATCGGTCGTGGGGAAGGGGACAGACATTAACGTCATACTACCACTATGAAAAAATATATTATAGACATCTATATTGTTGACGATCATCGTATGGTGTGTGAAGGCATTGCCAATATCATTAACCAGAGCGAAATCGGTCACGTCAGCTATAGCTTCAACACGTTGGAAACTTGTTGGCAGATGCTCGAGAAGCGGAGCCCTGACATTCTGCTGCTCGATATATCGATGCCAGATGGCGACGGCATATCTTTCTGTCAGAAAATCCTTAAGCACTATCCTAAAGTTAAGGTTATAGCACTTACCATTCATGACGAGTACTCCATGATACAGCGTATGATGACTTGTGGCGCACATGCCTACGTGCTCAAGAATTCATCGTCCGGCGAATTGTTGGATGCCATCTGTCATGTATGGCATGGTCATGAATACGTTTCGCCTGCTGTTGCCGAAATACTGGATAAAGGTAAATTGTCAAGCGTCATACTCACGGAGGTCGAACAGAACATATTAAAAATGATATGCAGCGGTATGACCAATCCACAGATAGCTACCGAGCTGAGACTTAGTACAGAAACGATAAACTGGTATCGGAAACGGCTTCTTTCTAAATTCGGTGTCAACAATACCGTTAGCCTTGTCAGAATAGCGATGAACGAAAAGATTATCTGATTTCAGAAGTTCCGCTAGTTTTCATATAATAAAAGGCGCAAAAGAACCGTTTCCTTTTGCGCCTTTGTGTGTATGGATACCTTTACAGCTTGAAGGCTTCTCCAATGACCTTGATCTTGGCAGAGAAAGTCTCAACCAGCGTGGTGCATTCTTTCAGCAGCTCGTTGAGGTTATCAACGACTTTGTTGTAGTTGGCCAAGTCTTCTTCCGACAGGTTCTCGTACATGCTCTGAGGCTCTTTCTCACCCTTGAAAGTAAGAGCCAGTCCTGGCTGATATTCGTTGTGAGAACCCTTCTTGATGGTGAGCAGCGTGCCCGGTGCCTCGATACCTGACGATATCTGAGAAACGGTGAAGTGAACGTACTTGTTCAACTCCTGGGTGTAAGCGTCAACAGCCTCGAATCCAGGCTGAGTGCCATAGAGCTTGCGGATATGGCCAAGGGCGAGCAGGCTCTTTGCCACGTCGTCAATTTTACCGCTGATGACAAGGTCTTCCTCCAGTGTGATGGACAACTCATCGATGGACTTACCCTTCAGGGCCTTAACCACTTCGTAGCCGGCAGCAAAGAATGTGCCCATTTCGCGCAGCTGCTTCAACTCGTCGCTGTCAATGTACTCGTCGGTATATTCTGGCTTCAGGCCGTTTGCAACGAAGGCAAGCACCGTCTTGTCGTTGATGCCGATAGAGGCCTCTGCGTCGTACTTGCCATCCGTACCGTGAGTCAGTCGGGCAGCAATCGACTCGTCGCGACCATTAATCGTAGCAGCCAGCAAGGCGCCTATTGTCCAGTCGTCGCTCTTGATGCTGATGTATTTTGAGCTGGCCAGTGATGCGAGGTCAATCACACCCTTCATCACATCACCTTTTATCGTAGTTAAAGATACTTGGAAAGACTTAGGCAACTGAAGGGCAATGGGAAGACTGCCACCAACACGTGTCGGGAAGATGCACAGACCATTTTCGCTCTCTGCACCGAACTTGATTTGGAACTTCGAGCGCTCTGTGGCCGACTTCACAATCTCTACCGTGAAGTCTTCTGCGTCCTCGCTGGAGGTGCACTTGCCGTTCTCGAAAGTCAAGTGCAGCTTGTTGAGCGTCTTGTAAGCATCAAGCTGAATGAAACTGGTCACTTGGGCCAATTCCTCGTCAGTCATGTTGAAACGCTCCTTCAGACACTTCTCAACAGCCTTCTTGTCCTGGGCAGAAAGATTCTTCATCTCTATCATCTGGCCACCCGCAACGACCTTTACGAGGAAGGTGCTGATCTGATCCTTCAGGCATTCTCATCCAAAGCCTTCAGGAATTCCGTCAAAGACTTGGTAGATGTCATAGCCGACTCAAAACGGACATCCTGAGCAGCCTGGGCAAGCTTCTCGGAAAGAATTTTCTCGAAGACAGCACGATCAGGGTTCTTCTCTTCCTTTGTGGGACCTCCAGTGGGATTATCCACTGAAGAACATGATGTAAACATCACTGGACTGCAGGTAAGCATAGATCGAGCGCACTGTTCACTGGCGAAAGCGCCATTACTCTTGGAGTAATCGGATTTTCTTTCGGAGTATCTAAAATTTCTTTCGGAGTACCGATTTTTCCGTTTGCAAAATTACTACATGCTGCAATGGCGCTGTCCCCTTTTGTCCTCATTAGTCCTCATTAGGCACGATAATGCACAATTTGTCCGCCTCTTGATGAAATTCCTCTCGCCCCGCAATAAAAAAATTCTGTGCTTTTTCTTTCGAAAATGATACCCAAAAGATACAGCCTATCAGAAAAAAATAACAAATGAAATCAGCGAGCCAAACAAGGCCCGCTTTTTTTTATTCACTTACGAAGTTACTCTCGTTCGACAATGCAAAACAAAAATCGTTTTTTGTTTTGCATTGTTCTCGCTTATTCGTACCTTTGTACCCAAAACAAAAACTGTATAACTATGAAGAAAAACAATGTATTTCTGATTCTGCTGCTGGCTGTTATGTTTGCAGCATGTTCACAAAGTGACAAACCCGTAGTGCCTCCCACACCGCCTTCAGGCACCACCATCAATTACCACCTGGCTACAGCTGACGAGGCACGGACGCTGATGCAGAGCAACACGGAGCACTATGCCAAGATGAGTCAGCTGGACATAGACTGGCGACTGGAGAAGACTGGCGGCACGCTGAGCGAACTGCAGGCAATGGCCTGGCAGCAGACGCGCGACTTCACAGAGAGCGAAAAACAGTTCTTCGACACCGCTATCGGCATCATCGAGGACAGCTTGCGCCAAATTGGTTGCAGTCTGCCCATACCGCCCGAAATCGTGTTCATTAAGACCACTATGCTGGAGGAGGGCGGTCCTGCAGCCTACACCATCAAGAACCAGATATTCTTTGGCGAGAAAATTATTGCCAAAAATATGCCCCAGGTTGGGAGGACTGCCGAAGAGAACCAGGCAGCACTGATGGATTTCACCGAGGTCGTAGCGCATGAGCTGTTCCACACCACCACGCGCAACTCGCCTGTATTCCGCCAGCAGATGTATGACCTGATAGGATTTACGGTGATGCCCAAGGACATCGTGTTCCCTGAGGCTATCGCCAATAGAATCATCATCAATCCTGACGTGGAACACATGGACAACTATGGCGAGTTCACCATCGGCGGCAAGAAGACTCGTTGCGAAATAGTAGCATTCTATACCAAGACGTGGGCAGAGGCTCATGCAGAGCATGGTGACAATATTACTTTATTTAATTTCGTGAAAACTTTCCTCGTGCCTATCGACGATATGAGCCGGACATACACGACGAAAGAGGTCAGTGACTTCTGGGATGTGGTAGGGCGCAATACCGACTATGTCATTGCTCCCGAAGAGTGCCTGGCCGACAACTTCGCCTTTGCCGTAGTCCGCGGCATGCACCCCGCGAAACCATACAAAACACCGGCACTCATCGGGAACATCATCACCCTACTAAAACAGTACAAGTAATTATGAAAGATTCGGTTTTAATTCTTAGCGGTGGCGTTGACTCTGTCACCTTATTATATGATGAGCAGGAGCGCATAGCACTGGCCATCTCGTTTGACTACGGCTCGAAGCATAATGCCCGGGAGATTCCTTTTGCCCGCATGCATTGTGAGCGGTTGGGCATCAGGCACATCACGATACCCTTGGACTTTATGACGAAATACTTTGTCAGCTCGTTGCTGGAGGGTGGGGAGGAGATTCCCGAGGGACATTATGCCGACGAGAACATGAAATCGACGGTGGTGCCCTTCCGCAATGGCATCATGCTCTCCATAGCCGTGGGCATTGCGGAGTCGAACGGCCTGAAATATGTGATGATGGCTAATCACGGCGGTGACCACACGATCTATCCGGACTGTACGCCTGAGTTCGTAAAGGCGTTCGACGAGGCTGCTTCGGCAGGCACTTTCGTCAAGGTGCAGCTCCGCTCGCCCTATACCAACATCACCAAGGCGGACATTGCCCGTCGCGGAAAACAGTTAGGCATCAACTATGCCGAGACGTGGTCGTGCTACAAGGGGGGCGCGAAGCATTGCGGCAAGTGCGGCACTTGTGTGGAGCGTCGCGAGGCCTTTGCTGAGGCGGGCGTCAACGACACGACGGAATACGAGGAATAACCGCCCGTCAGAATACGAAGCCCAGATTGATATAGAAATAGAATTTCTTGGTCAGGTTGCTGTAGCCTATCGAACCGCCTAACGGACCAAGCATGGTGGTGTAGTAGTAGCTCATGCTAGCTCCGAGCTTCGTGCCGTGATTGAACAGGTTCTTGAGCTTTTCGGCATCTTGTCCGACAGCGACGCGCATGAGGATGATGTTATTCGTAGTGAGGCTGTATTGCGCTTGCAGCTGAGCAGCAGCCATGTTCTGATATGTCATCTCCAGATTGCCAGCACCGGCGAAGGGCAGGTGACCTTCTACGTAATGGTCGAACCACTCGCCGCCGATAAGGTTGTTGACGACGATGGGGATGTCGGTGCCCTGAAGGAATCGGCCATAGACCATTGGCTGCACGGTGAGCTTCCGCGTCAGCGGGAAGTTGGAGCGCAGCATGGCGGCATATTCGCTGATGCCTGCTTTCCCGTTCAGCTTGATGAAATTGTCGGTGTGGTAGGCAAATTTCGCCTGAAACCTCACACCGTTGGTGGGGAAGTACCACTTGTCCTCGCTGTTATACCATATCTTACCTTGATAGCTGATGTAGCCTTTGTTTACGGCATCGCCATCCTTCAGCTGGTATTGCTTTTGATTGTTGGCAAGGAGTGAATGATAGTTGTAATAGTCCCAATGGGCTCCTATGTTGATGTTAAAGTTGCGCACATTGAAGTTGAGGAGCGACATCCGCACGGAGTGCTGGTTATAGGTGAAGGTATAGACCTTGTCGCCGGAAGCGTAGAAGTCTATCTCGTTGTGGCGATAGATATACGATATGGTGGGATGAAAGAAACTGGTGGGGTGAAGGGTCCAGTCAACTTGTGCCTTCAGTCGCTTACCCAGTCGCAGGGTTAGCTCCATATCCATCGGCATCTTGGAGGGGATGGGCATCTGGGCGTTAGCCTGTAAAGCAACTATCTCCTCATTGTCGAAACGCACACCCAGGTTGAAGACGGGGTCTTTACTTTTTTGAATGCTGTCCTGATGAGCATCCGCAGGAAGAGCAGCGGGGATGGGACGGACAAGACGCTCTTCGCGGACGCTACCTAACTTCTTGCTGAGGGCAACGATTTCGTCCCAATGAGCCATAGCTGCCTCTTCGCCTCTGCGAATGAGGGTGTCGATTGCTGCCTTGGTAAAGCTGGCGGCACTATACCCATCGGTGTTCACACGAATTACGATGTCGGTCTTGCGCTTGTTCTCCTCGTATTTGTTCATGCAGAGCCAGTCGCTAATCTGTGACAAAATCTGTGTGCCCGTCTGTAACTTGTCGGCAGGTTTCGGAACGTCCTGAACATCGACGCCTATCACGTAGTCGGCTCCCATCTCGCGAGCAATGTCAGCAGGGAAATTGTTACGCATGCCTCCGTCAATGAGTACCATCCCGTCCTTCCTCACAGGGGCGAAGACACCAGGAATGGCCATACTGGCTCGCATGGCTTGGCTCAGCACGCCGCTGTGGAACACATATTCCGTATTGTCAACAATGTTGGTGGCAACACAGGCAAAGGGAATGGGAAGGGTGTTGAAGTCTATGGAGTCGTTATAGGGAGCGGTAATCCGGTCGAAGAGGGGATTGATGTTCCTGCCTCTGATAAATCCGCCTCCGCTTCCGTTCTTCTTTTTCCTGAAGTTTAATGTCTTGGTGAGAATATAGGTGTTGTTCTTCTCGCGCATCTGCAAGTCTTGGTCGCTGGAACTCTCTTTGTCTGAGAGCAGCATGGCCCAGTCTTGCGTGCGCACTATCGAGTCGAGCATGTAGGCAGGATGGCCGCAGGCATAGGCTCCTCCGATGATGCTTCCCATGCTGGTACTGGTGATGATATCGACAGGGATGCCAGCGCGTTCAAGCACTTTCAGCACACCAATATGTGCCACTCCTTTGGCACCTCCGCCACCCAGCACCAAACCGACCTTCGGATTCCTGGCTTGTGGCTTGCTCTCCAAATACTCGCTGTTCTCTCCCCATGCAGCCTGTAGGCAAAAGAACAACAACAGTATCGGGAAATATCGTCTCATGCTTTCTCCTTGATTTATCCAAATAATGCCCTCAGTGCCTCTTCCACTTTACGGACGGGCACCAGTTCTATCTTAAACTTCTTCCGGTTCAGACCGCTCATATTATATTTTGGTATGATCATGTGCTGGAAGCCTAACTTCTCAGCCTCTGCGATACGCTGTTCGATACGGGCTATGGGGCGCACTTCACCGCTCAATCCTACTTCGCCAGCCATACACCATCCGCTCTCGATAGGCGTATCGACATTCGAGGATAAGACGGCAGCAATCACGCTCAGGTCCATTGCCATATCGGTAACGCGCAGTCCGCCTGCAATGTTCAGGAACACGTCTTTTTGCATGAGTTTGAAGCCTACGCGCTTCTCCAGAACAGCCAACAACATGTTCAGTCGCCGCTGGTCAAATCCTGTTGCTGAACGCTGAGGCGTTCCGTAGGCTGCTGATGATACCAAAGCCTGCGTCTCAACCAGGAAAGGACGAACACCCTCAATGGCACTTGAAATCGCTACGCCGCTCAGTCCGTCGTGGTCTTCCGTCAACAACAGCTCCGAGGGGTTGCTGACTTGTCTCAGTCCCGTTTGCTGCATCTCGTAGATTCCTAACTCGGAAGTGCTTCCGAAGCGGTTCTTGATGGAGCGAAGAATACGGTACATATAATGCTGATCGCCCTCAAACTGAATGACGGTATCGACGATGTGTTCCAGAATCTTAGGACCTGCCAGCGTGCCTTCCTTCGTGATGTGACCGATTAAGATGACGGGAACGCCAGAGGTCTTGGAAAAACGGAGTAGGGAAGAGGCACATTCGCGCACCTGAGCTATGGAGCCGGCACTTGATTCTACATCTTCCGTCGATATGGTTTGTATGGAGTCGATAATGACCAGTTCGGGTACTACCTCTTTAATATGTTCAAAGATAGCCTCTAGGGAATTCTCGCAGAGAATCAGGAAATTGTCGTTGCTGCGGCTGGCGTTTTTGTCGCCACCACTCAGTCGCTCGGCACGCATCTTCAGCTGGTGGGCGCTCTCCTCACCGCTGACGTAAAGGATGCGCTTCTCAGGCATGTTCAGCATGGTTTGCAACGAGAGCGTCGATTTTCCGATGCCTGGTTCGCCACCTAGCAATACAATACTTCCGGGCACCAAACCACCACCCAGAACGCGGTTCAACTCCGCATCGTGCATGTCGATACGCGGGTCGTCATGAGCAGAGATGTCCTTGAGCCTGAGCACCTTGTTCTGGCGCAACTGGTGACCTGCCGAAGCTGCCGCCGTGTTGGCTGTCACCTGTTTCCTCGTGTCAGCTACCTTGATTTCCTTGAACGTGTTCCACTGGCCACATGCCGGGCATTTGCCTATCCATTTTACGGATTCCTGTCCGCAATTACTGCAGACGTACATAGTCTTGTCTTTTGCCATATTGCTTGCAAAGATAACAAAAATCTCTAAACTCTAAACTCTAAACGCTAAACTTTTTTATTTGTGCAAACGATTTTGCATGCTAATCGAAGAAAAAAGTATCTTACGCATGTTCATATGAAGAAAAAATCGTATCTTTGCCCATAGAATTCTAAAAACCCGACACAATGAAAAAACGTTTTTTTTTCCTAATGGCTCTTATGGCACAAATGACGACTATGAGTGCAGCAAAGACGGTGGTTGATCGTATTGATCCAACCAATTGGTTCGTGGGAATGAAGAACCCACAGGTGCAGTTAATGGTTTATGGCAAGGATATTGCCAAGGTGAAGGATGTAACAACCGACTATCCGGGGGTGAAGATTGACAGTGTGGTACGTCTGGATTCGCCCAACTATCTGCTGGTCTATCTGAACCTCAATGATGCGAAGGCTGGTACGATGACTTTAAAATTTGACAAAAAGAAGGTTGAGTACACACTGAAAAATCGCGAGATGAGTGGCAATAAGCGTCAGGGATTCACCAATGCCGACGTGCTCTATATGCTCATGCCAGACCGTTTTGCACAGGGTGCTAATCATAATCCTCAGGTGCCAGGCATGCGTCCTTACAAGGAAGACCGCACCAAGCCCTCTCTGCGTCATGGAGGCGATTTGAATGGTATCCTCGAGCATCTCGACTATTTCAAGGAACTGGGTGTAACAGCACTTTGGCTTACTCCTGTCCTTGAGAACGATTCGCCCGATTCGCCCAATGGCTTTTCCACTTATCACGGATACGCTACGACGGACTATTATCGTGTAGATCCTCGTTTCGGCACCAATGAAGATTATCGCCATCTCTGTGACGAGGCTCATCAGAAGGGATTGAAGGTAGTAATGGACATGATTTTCAATCACTCAGGCTTTGAGCATCCCTGGACGAAAGACATGCCAACCAAAGACTGGCTCAACCTGCCGCAATGGCTCATCGAATCCAATGGAACTTCCAATGCACAGGGCACCTCGTTCCTGCAGACTAGTTACAAGCTCACACCGGTCAAAGACCCCTATGCCTCGAAAGTTGACTTGAAAGAGACTGTGGACGGTTGGTTCGTTCCAACGATGCCCGACCTGAATCAGCGCAATGAGCATCTCATGACTTACCTCATCCAGAATTCCAAGTGGTGGATAGAAACCGTAGGAATTGATGGCATCCGCATGGATACTTATCCTTATGCTGACGCACGTGGGATGGCTCGTTGGATGAAAGAACTGGATGAGGAATATCCTAACTTCAACACCGTTGGTGAGACATGGGTCACAGAGCCTGCCTATACGGCTGCATGGCAGAAGGGGTCCAGACTTTCTGAGCATAACTCTTATCTGAAGACGGTGATGGATTTCTCGTTCTTCGATAAGCTTTCGCAGGCTAAGAACGAGGAGACTGATGCCTGGTGGCAGGGCTTGAACAGGCTTTACAATTCGTTTGTATATGACTATCTTTATGAAGACCCAGACCACGTGATGGCTTTTGTCGATAACCACGATACTGATCGCTTCTTGGGTAATGGCTGTGATTCGCTGATGCTCAAGCAGGCTTTGGCATTGCTCATGACGGTGCGTCGTATTCCTCAGCTTTATTATGGTACGGAGATTTTGATGAATGGCACCAAGGAGGTGACGGATGGTTATGTGCGTAAGGACTTCCCCGGCGGTTTCCCAGGTGACGACCATAACGCTTTCAAGGCTGAAGGTCGCACGAAGGCGGAAAACGATATGTTCCGCTGGACCAGCCGCCTGCTTCACTGGCGTCAGGGTAACGAGTGTATCACGAAGGGTAAGCAGACTCAGTTTATCCCTTTCAACGGCATCTATGTCATTGCCCGTCAGTATAAAGGTCGTACCGTCATGACGATTCTCAATGGAACGACCAAACCAGCTGTTCTTAAAGTGTCACGCTATGCTGAGGTGATTGGTAATACCAAGCGTGCCAAGGATATTCTTACCAATCGTTATTACGACCTTTCAAAGGATGTTCAGATGAAAGGCCGCCAGTCGCTGATACTTGATTTCTAATGGTGTTTGCCTCAGGACTGCTGAATGCTCTCAATGCGTAGCTTCAGCAGTCCTGCGGGAACACGTACTTCTACCTCGTCGCCCACCTTTTTGTTTAATAGTGCTTCAGCGATAGGTGACTTGATGGAAATTTTACCTTCTCTTAGATTTGCCTCGTGTGGACTGGCTATCGTATAGGTCATGCGGGCATTGTTGGCCAGGTTGGTCATCTCCACCTTGCTCAGCAAAGCAACACAATCCGACTTCAATCGCTCTGCGGGAATGACCCTCGCATTCTCCAGAATGCGCTGCTTGAAGCGTATCCTTCCCAACAGGCGTGATTGCTCACGCTTGGCAGCATGATATTCGAAGTTCTCACTGAGGTCGCCCTTGTCGCGAGCTTCGGCAATGGCGTCCCTGACCTGAGGCAGCTCTACACTCTCCATGTGACGGAGTTCGGCTACGAGCTTGTCGTAGCCCTCCTGTGACATATATTCTATACCCATTATTCGTTGACCTCGATACTCTTCTTTACCTTATCAACATACGCATCAATGGCTGCAACAGCCACGATGTTGACAATATCACGCACTGTAGCTCCGAAATCGACAAAGTGGATAGGCTTGTTAAGACCCATCTGGATTGGACCGATAATCTCAACATCCGCATCAAGCATCTGCAGCATCTTATAACTAGAACGAGCGGAGGTGAGGTTGGGGAATACGAGCGTGTTGACGTCCTTGCCGTGAAGACGGGTGAATGGATATTGCTCATCGCGCAACTCACGATCGAGGGCAAAGCCTATCTGCAACTCTCCGTCAATGGGCAGGTCGGGATATTTCTCCTGCATATACTCAGTGGCACGCTTTACCTTTAAAGCTCCATCGCTCTGGCTACTGCCGAAGTTTGAGTGGCTGACCATAGCGACAACAGGGTTCTCGTTGAAGAACTTAACGCTCTTCGAAGCGAGCTTGGCAATGTCGATAAGTGTCTCGGTGTCAGGATTCTCGTTGACGAGGGTGTCTGCAATATAGAGTGTGCCCCGTGCGGAGTTGATGATATGCATGGCTCCGAAGTGCTTGTACTGAGGTCGGATGCCGATGACTTCCTTAACCACCTTAACGGTGTTTGAATACTTGGTGTAAAGACCCGTGATGAAAGCATCGGCCTCGCCTGTCTCAACCATCATCATACCGAAGTAGTTGCGCTCGAACATCTTGTCGTTAGCCTCTTGGAAGGTATAGCCCTCACGCTGACGCTTCTGGGTGAGAATCTGGGCATAGCGCTCACGACGCTCCTGCTCAGAAGGATGGCGCAGGTTGACAATCTCAATGCCGTCGATGTTCAGGTCGAGCTGGGTAGCCAACTTCTGGATAACCTCATCGTTGCCTAACAGAATAGGTTGGCAGATTCCTTCAGCCTTTGCCTGTACGGCAGCTTTGAGCATGGTTGGATGGATGGCTTCAGCAAAGACGATACGCTGAGGATGAGCAGCTGCTGTGGCATAGAGCTTTTGTGTCAGCTTGGTCTCTTGACCCAACAGCACGGAGAGGGAACGCTTGTATTCGTCCCAGTCTTCAATATTGCGACGGGCTACGCCACTTTCAATAGCTGCTTTGGCCACTGCTGCGCTGACCTCTGTGATGAGACGTGGGTCAACGGGCTTGGGAATGAAATAATTGCGTCCGAAGGTCAGGTTGTTCACCTTATAAACATCGTTCACCACATCGGGAACGGGTTGCTTGGCCAAGTCGGCAATGGCATGAACGGCTGCCAGCTTCATCTCTTCGTTGATTGCGGTGGCGTGAACATCCAACGCACCACGGAAGATATAGGGGAAGCCGATAACATTATTAATCTGATTAGGATAGTCCGTGCGACCTGTTGACATCAGGGTGTCAGGGCGCGCTTCCATTGCATCCTCATAGCTTATCTCAGGAACGGGGTTGGCCAAAGCAAAGATAACAGGATCCTTTGCCATCGACTTCACCATATCCTTGCTGAGCACATTTCCCTTGGAAAGACCTACGAAGACGTCGGCATCCTTAACAGCTTCCTCCAGCGTGTGAATATCTGTACGAGTGGTGGCAAAGAACTTCTTCTGCTCATTCAAATCGGTACGGCTAGTAGAAATGACACCCTTCGAGTCAAGCATCACGATATTTTCCTTACTAGCACCAATCGCCATATATAGTTTCGTACAGGAAATAGCTGCAGCACCGGCACCGTTCACTACAATCTTCACCTTACTGATGTCCTTACCGTTTACCTCAAGGGCATTCTTCAGTCCGGCAGCGGAAATAATGGCTGTACCATGCTGGTCATCATGCATCACAGGAATATCAAGGGTACGCTTCAGGCGCTCTTCAATATAGAAGCACTCAGGAGCCTTGATGTCCTCCAAGTTTATACCTCCGAAAGTCGGAGCAATCTTCTCAACGGCCTCACAGAATTTCTCTGGGTCTTTCTCTGCTACTTCAATATCGAATACGTCAATGCCTCCGTAAATCTTGAAAAGAAGTCCCTTTCCCTCCATAACGGGTTTGCCGCTCATCGCACCGATATCGCCCAAACCGAGCACGGCAGTACCGTTGGAAATGACAGCAACCAAATTACCTTTATCGGTATATCTGTAGGCGTCATCGGGATTCTGCTGGATTTCCAGACAGGGGTAAGCCACACCAGGCGAATAAGCCAGGGAGAGGTCAGTTTGTGTACGATAAGCCTTGGTAGGCTTTACTTCGATTTTACCAGGACGGCCTGCCTCATGATATTCGAGGGCAGCTTCTTTCGATATTTTTACCATAATTGTGTATTATTATTTTTGTTCGATTTCTTTTTCGGACGCAAAAATACAAATAAACCACGGAAAAAAAGCCGTTTTTTTATATTTTTTTGTAACTTTGTGCCCTGAAAATGATATTTGTGCAAAAATATGCAGGAAAATAAAGAAAAGAACAGCTATCGATTGGCCTTGAAGGACAAAATCCTAGATGCTGCCATGCATGCTTTTTTTATGCATGGCATCCGAGCTGTAAGGATGACCGATATCGCTAAAGAACTTTCAATTTCGAAGCGTACGATGTATGAAATCTATAAGGACAAGGAAGAGGTTCTTTACTATAGCATCATCAAATATCACAACCAGCGAATAGCTTATCTGGCGGACTATACCAATAAAGGACATCATGTGATTGATGTGATTTTGGAGGCTTTCCGTCTCAAGATGAAAGAGGTGCAAATGGTAAATCCTGCTTTCTATGAGGATATCATGAAATACCCGAGGGTGGAGGAATATATTTTAGAAAGAAGGAAAAAGTCAAGGCATGACTTCTTGGAATTTATGCAGCTGGGTATTAAACAAGGCTTGCTGCGTGAGGAAATAGACTATGATATGGTACCTATCATCTTTGACGCCATCGGAAAACATATCATGGACAATCAACTGCTACGTCGATATACGGTGGAACAGTTGTTTACGAATTTCTTTCTAATACCTATTCGCGGCCTATGCACACCATACGGCGTGGAAGTGCTGGACAAAGCAGTGGTTAAAATTCAGTAAAAGAGAGAGGCATCAACTGCTTGATGCTGTCAATGACGAAGGTACGCTTGCGACCATAAAGCAATATGCGTACAGGGTGCTTGAAGCGTGTCTCCGTCTCTATAATGACCTGTCGGCAGGTTCCACAAGGACTGGCAGGCTCGTCAATCAGTTCGCCTTTGGTGTTGCGGGCAGTAATGGCCAATGTCAGGACTGGCTGGTCAGGATACTGTGCGCCAGCAGCAAAGATGGCAGAGCGTTCTGCACAGATGCCGGCAGGGAAAGCGGCATTCTCCTGATTACAGCCAATGAACATCTTGCCGTTTGCTAACAGGATAGCTGCACCTACATGAAAGTGGGAGTAGGGAGCATAAGAGCGGCTTGTACCTTCAATGGCCATATTGATTAACTGGCGGTCGGTCTCCGAAAGTTCAGACAGTTGAGCTACCTTAATCTCGCTTTTTAGTGTCATTTCTTCCATAATATTTCGATTTTTGTTGCAAATATAATTCTTTTTCTATAATTTTGCGCAAAAATTTGAAGAAAAATAATGAAACGACCTCTATTTACCCTGATTTTGCTCATTTCAGCATTAGGAGCGGCTTCTGCGCAACTGAAAAAGAACAAAGCATACACCGATTATTTTAATCAGTGGGCCGAGGTTGCGATGCAGCAGATGATACAGTATCGCATTCCTGCCAGTATCACGTTAGCACAGGGCGTGCTGGAATCGGGTGCGGGTAAAAGCGAACTGGCTCTCAGGGCAAACAACCACTTTGGCATTAAGTGTAATGGTTGGACGGGGCGCAGGTCGTATCATGACGACGACGAACGGGGTGAGTGCTTCCGAGCCTACGATAATGCTTATCAGAGTTATGTCGATCATTCCGTGTTTCTGAGTACCAGTCAGCGTTACAGGCGGTTGTTCGACCTGAAACGTACTGATTATAAGGGATGGGCTAAGGGCTTGAAGGCATGCGGTTATGCTACGAGTCCGACTTATGCCACCAAGCTGATTGAGATTATCGAGACATATCAACTCCACCAGTATGATATCGGAAAGGAATTCACCAAGCGTGAGGATGTGCTGATGCAACAAGGCGATGTCCGCCATATTTATACCTTTAATAAAAATTATTACATAAGAGCCCGTCGTGGTGATACGTTCCGAAGGATTGCCGACGATATGGATATATCCTACCGGAAACTGGCAAGGTATAATGAGAGAAACAAGAACGATGTGCTTGCTGAAGGTGAGATAATATGGTTGCAGAAGAAAGCTAAGAAGGCTCCTAAGGCCTTTAAGAACAAACCACATAGGGTTGAGCCCGGTGAGTCGATGTACACCATTTCGCAACGTTATGGTATTCGAGTGAAATATTTATACAAGATGAACGACCTTGGACCTGACTATGTCATCAGACCAGGCGATCTGCTGCGAGTAAGATAAACATAAGATGTAGCAATTATTCTTTTAGGAGTTTATTCAGGAAATCGTCCAAGTCCTTATCAAGATCAGCCATCAGCTCCTCGTTGAGAATCACGATATCGTCGTCAACGAGATATAGTTCCTCAATGGTCTCACGGTCATCGTCTTCCAATACGAAAGAGTAGGGCTTCAGAACAGACATCTGCTCAATCAAGTCCTTACGGTTGTTGAGGATGGAACGTAGCGTGGAAGCTACGCCTTCATAGAAATTGTCTTCCTTGTTGTCAATCCATTGCTCTATGACACAGCGATTTATCTCGTTGTCGTCATCGTCGAAAGCCAACATTTCACCCGTGTCCTGCGATACACGGATGTGGATATCCGTCAGTTGAGTAGCTTCCTCGGCAGGAGGGAATTTTTCAGCGATCTTGCGGATGGCGCGCTCGGCTTCTTGCAATGTTTGTTCTGTAGGTTTCATCGTAATAATTGCTTTTTGACGTCACAAAAGTAAGAAAAAGATGGGAGAATTGCAAACGATTACGGCATTTTTTCAAAAAAATCTTTCCTAACGCGTGCGTAATTCATATTTTATTATTACCTTTGCCGATGAAAGACTACTTAAACACTAATGAGTAACAAAATAAAGCATTCGGGGGTTGTCGAGAAGATTATGGACGATTGCATACAAGTGCGTATTGTCCAGACGTCTGCATGTGCGGCTTGTAAGGTGGCTGGCTATTGCAATGCCTCTGAATCAAAAGAAAAGCTAATAGATGTGTATCATGCCGACTCTCATCGTCTGAATGTAGGCGATGCAGTGACGGTGACAGCCTCTACGCAAGTGGCAGCCCATGCCCTTTTGTTGGGTTTCGGACTCCCCTTCATAGTGATGGTTACGGTATTGGTCGTCGTATTACAGACAACTGGCAACGAGGGGCGTGCAGCCCTGAGCGGCCTCTTGGCACTCGTACCTTACTATGCCGTGCTCTACCTGTTTCGCAATCGCTTGCGCGACAAACTCTCTTTCTCTATAGAATAAGCAAAATTATATATAAACTAAAACAAATAAGTTAACTTTATGGATTTTATTTTAATTGCTGTAGCAGTGCTTGGCGCAATCGGACTGATTGCCGCTCTGGTGCTGTATGTCTGCTCCAAGAAGTTCGCTGTCTATGAGGACCCACGCATTGCCCAGGTTACTGAGCAGTTGCCTGGTGCAAATTGTGGCGGTTGCGGATTTGCTGGATGCGGTGGCTTGGCCGATGCACTCGTCAAGGGTGCTGACGCAGGCAGTATTGACGGGCTGAAATGTCCCGTTGGTGGAGCAGAGGTGATGGGCAAGGTGGCCGACCTTTTGGGTATGGCCATTGCCAACGGTGAACCTATGGTAGCCGTAGTACGTTGTAACGGAACCTGTGCCATGCGTCCGAAGATTGCAGAGTATAGTGGTCTGCGCACCTGTGCAGCCATGAACTCCTGTGGTGCCGGTGAGACCGCTTGCGGTTTTGGTTGTCTGGGTTGTGGCGACTGTGTCGCTGCCTGCCAGTTTGACGCTATCCACATGAATCCCGAGACTGGTCTTCCCGAGGTCGATGAAGAGAAGTGCACGTCGTGCGGTGCCTGTGTGAAGGCTTGTCCGCGTCACATCATCGAGCTTCGCAAGAAGGGTCCGAAGGGTAGGAGAGTGTTCGTCTCTTGTGTCAACAAAGACAAGGGTCCTGTAGCCATGAAGGCTTGTAAGGCTGCTTGTATCGGTTGTGGCAAGTGCGAGAAGGAGTGTAACTTCGGCGCTATCACCATTGAGGGCAATGTTTCGTACATCGACTTCAACAAGTGCCGCATCTGCCGCAAGTGTGTTGCCGTATGTCCTACCAAGGCCATTCACGACGTGAACTTCCCGACACCTGCTCCTGCTCCCAAGCCCAAAGAGCCCGCTGCTCCCAAGGCCGAAGCACCCGCTGCTCCCAAGGCTACTGAAGCTCCCGCCGCTCCCAAGGCTGAGGCTGCTGCACCTGCTGCCGCTCCTGCCGCTGAGAAAAATGTTGAACCCGAAGTAAAGAAGGAGGAGAAAGCATGAACGTAAGAACATTCCGTATTGGTGGTGTACACCCCGAAGAGAATAAGCTGACCCATGAGGTTGCTACGAAGGTTGCCGCCCTGCCTAAGCAGGCTATCTTCCCACTGTCGCAGCACATCGGTGCTCCCGCAAAGCCTGTTGTTGCCAAGGGTGACAAGGTGAAGGTCGGTACGCTGCTGGCTGAAGCTGGCGGTTTCGTCTCTGCTCCTATCTACAGCAGTGTCAGCGGAACCGTATTCAAGATTGATACCGCTATTGATGCTACCGGCTATCGCAAGCCCGTTATTATTATTAATGTAGAAGGCGACGAGTGGGAAGAGTCCATCGACCGTTCCGACAAGTTGGAGACCGTCAAGGCTCATCCCGAGCTGACTCCCGAGGAAATCGTGGAGCGCATCAAGACCGCCGGTGTCGTTGGTATGGGTGGTGCTTGTTTCCCCACCTTCATCAAGCTCTGTCCGCCGCCTACAGCTAAGGCTGAGTGTGTGATTATCAATGCCGTAGAATGCGAGCCCTACATCACTGCCGACTTCCGTCTGATGATGGAGCATGCCGACGAGATTCTCGTTGGTCTGGAGCTGTTGATGAAGGGTGCCAAGGTGACGAAGGGCTATATTGGTATCGAGACTAACAAGATGCCCGCCATCGAGCTATTGACCAAAAAATGTGCCGAAGTGTTCGGTGCTTCGGAGTACAGCGTTGAGGTCGTTCCCTTGAAGCAGCGCTACCCGCAGGGTGGTGAGAAGCAGCTCGTTGACGCCGTTATCCGTCGTCAGGTTCCAGCACCTCCCGCTATCCCTGTCAACGTTGGAGCAATCGTTCAGAACGTAGGTACTGCATACGCTGTGTATGAGGCAGTTATGAAGCGTAAGCCTTTGTTCGAGCGCTATACCACCGTAACCGGTAAGAAACTGGCAAATCCTGGCAACTTCCTGGTTCGTATGGGTACGCCGATGAAAGACCTCATTGAGGCTTGTGGCGGAATGCCAGAGGGCGACAACAAGCTGCTGGCCGGTGGTCCGATGATGGGTAAGGCTTTGACCTCTACCGAGGTGCCTATCTGTAAGGGTACCAACTCTGTGACCATTATCTCTGGTGAGGAAGCTTTCCGCAAGGAGCCCAACCCCTGTATCCGCTGTGCCAAGTGCGTCAGTGCCTGTCCGATGGGCCTTGAGCCTTACTTGCTGGCTAAACTTGCTGCCGTACAGAATTGGGAGCGTGCCGAGCACGAGGAAGTGGTAAGCTGTATCGAGTGCGGTTCGTGCCAGTTCACGTGTCCTGCTCACCGTCCGTTGCTCGACAATATCCGTCAGGCTAAATCTACCGTCATGGGTATTATTCGTGCTCGTGCAGCAGCTGCAGCACCTAAGAAATAGTCAAATTGTGAAATAGTCAAATTGTGAAATAAAACAATGGGAAAATTAATTGTATCACTATCGCCTCACGCACACGGAACAGACACCGTTGAGAAGAATATGTATGGCGTCATCATCGCCCTGCTGCCTGCGCTCCTCGTGTCGTTCTATTTCTTTGGCATTGGTTCTGCCATTGTCTGTGCTACGAGCGTTGCAGCCTGCGTATTCTTCGAGTGGGCTATCAACAAGTTTATGCTTAAGAACGAGCGCAACACCGTCTGCGATGGCTCTGCCATCCTGACCGGTCTGCTGCTCGGCTTCAACCTCCCCAGCAACCTCCCCATCTGGATTATCATCATCGGTGCCTTGTTCGCCATTGGTGTGGCCAAGATGACGTTCGGCGGTCTGGGTAATAACCTCTTCAATCCTGCGCTGGTAGGTCGTGCTGCCCTGTTGGTAGCCTTCCCCGCCCAGATGACCACATGGCCAAAGGTTGGTCAGTTAGGTAGTTATCTCGATGCCGAGACAGGTGCTACACCGTTGGCTATCATGAAGGACGCCATTAAGAGTGGCGACGCTTCCGTGCTCGACCAGCTGCCTTCATCCCTCGACCTCTTCATCGGTAACCATCCCGCAGGAGCCGGTGCATTGGGTGAGATTTGTGGATTGGCCCTCTTGCTGGGTCTCTGCTACATGCTTTGGAAGAAGATTATCACGTGGCACATCCCCGTGTCTATTATCGGTACCGTATTCATCTTGGCTGCTCTGATGCACATTGCCAATCCTGTTTATGCAGACCCCATCTCGGTCATCTTCTCCGGAGGTCTCATGCTGGGTGCCATCTTCATGGCAACCGACTATGTGACCAGCCCGATGACAGCCAAGGGCCAGCTTATTTATGGTGTTGCCATTGGTGTGCTGACCGTTGTTATTCGTAACTGGGGTGCATATCCCGAGGGTATGTCGTTCGCCATTCTGATTATGAATGCCTTCACACCTCTTATTAATACATACGTTAAACCTAAGCGCTTCGGTGAAGTGCCGGCAAAGAATTAAACAGTTAAAAATGAAAAAGTGAAAAGTTATGAAGAAACTCGAATCATCTTTGACTAATATGGTGCTGGTACTCACTTTAGTAGCAGTCATCATGGGAGGTATCCTCGCTTTTGTGAATCATCTCACCGAGGGCCCCATCAACTTACAGAAAGAGAAGGCACTGGCCGATGGCATCAAGACCGTGATGGTGTCCGACAATATCACGGTAGCACAGCCTGTAGAGGTGAAGCAGAACGACGCCAAGGGCAAGGAAATGGTGTTTACCATTTATCAGGTGAAGGACGCTCAGGGCAACGACCTGGGAGCTGCTGTTGAATCCACCACCGGTGGTTTCGGCGGTGACCTGAAGGTGCTGGTAGGCTTCGACCCCGAAGGCAAGATTTTAGGCTATACATTGTTGGAGCATGCCGAGACCCCGGGTCTGGGTGCCAAGGCCGACAAGTGGTTCCAGAAGGGCGAGAAGGGTGACATTATCGGCAAAGATCCGAAGGAGCCCCTCACCGTATCGAAGGACGGCGGTCAGGTTGACGCCATTACGGCTTCCACTATTACCAGTCGCGCCTTCCTCCTGGCAGTCAACAATGCTTACAAGGCTTACAAGGCAACGCCCGCTGAGTGAAAATAGTAAATGGTCAAATAGAATATTATTTTATGAATTACGTAGATATTATCAAAAATGGCATTGTCAAGGAGAACCCCACGTTCGTCTTGATGCTAGGTATGTGTCCTACGCTGGCCACGACTACCTCTGCCATAAACGGTATGTCGATGGGTTTGGCCACCATGGCCGTGCTCATCTGCACTAACTTTGTTATTTCCTGTCTGAAGTCTGTTACCCCCGACAAGGTGCGCATTCCCGTGTTCATCGTTGTCATTGCAGCCTTCGTGACCATGTTGCAGCTGGTTATCAAAGCCTTCCTGCCTGATATTGATGCCGCTCTCGGACTGTTCATTCCTCTGATTGTGGTGAACTGTATCATTCTGGGACGTGCGGAGGCCTTTGCTGCCAAGAACTCACCCGTAGCATCGTTGTTCGACGGCATCGGTATCGGTCTTGGCTTTACGCTGGGACTCACCCTGTTAGGCATCTGTCGTGAGGTGCTTGGCTCAGGTTCTGTCTTCGGATTCACCCTGCTGCCCGAGACCTACAACATTCTGCTCTTCGTGTTGCCTCCGGGTGCATTCATCACTCTGGGCTTCCTCGTTGCTATCGTTAATAAATTGAAGAATTGAAGAATTGAAAAATTGAAGTTATGGAATACATACTGATATTTATCTCGGCTATCTTTGTGAACAACATCGTGTTGTCACAATTCCTGGGCATCTGTCCGTTCCTGGGCGTTTCCAAGAAAGTCGATACCTCGTTGGGTATGTCGGCCGCTGTGGCCTTCGTGTTGACACTGGCCACTATTGTTACCTGGTGCGTTCAGACCTATGTGTTGGAGCCTAACGGACTGCAGTATCTGCAGACCATCGCCTTCATCCTCGTCATAGCATCATTGGTACAGATGGTTGAGATTATCCTCAAGAAAGTGTCGCCCGCCCTTTATCAGGCACTCGGCATCTTCCTGCCTCTGATCACCACCAACTGTGCTGTGCTGGGTGTAGCCATTCTGGTTATTCAGAAGGACTACAATCTGTTGCAGTCCGTGGTCTATGCCTTCTCAACGGCTATTGGTTTCGGATTGGCACTCACCGTGTTTGCTGGTATGCGCGAGCAACTGGAGCTGGTCAAGGTTCCCAAGGGAATGTCGGGAATGGCCATTGTGATGCTGTCTGCCGGACTCCTCAGCCTTGCCTTTATGGGCTTCTCAGGAGTAGATGGCGGTCTGAAAGTGCTTTTCGGATTGGATTAAACTCGTAATTCCCAAAAGGCTACGGCAGCGGCGGCTGCTACGTTCAGCGAGTCAACACCGTGAGCCATCGGGATTTTTACCGTATAGTCGGCCTCTTCTATCGTCTGATAGGGGAGGCCGTCGCCTTCTGTCCCCATGATGATGGCGAGCCGCTCTTCCGCCTTCAGTTGTGGGTCGTCCAGCGATATCGAGTTGTCGCTTAAAGCCATTGCTGCCGTCTTGAACCCAAGCCCTTGCAGCGACTTCACTGGCTCGTTCAGCCACGTCCAGGGCACCAGAAATACCGAGCCCATCGATACGCGGACGGCTCGCCGGTTCAGCGGGTCGCACGAATCGCGTGTCAACACCACCGCATCAATGCCCAGCGCTGCTGCCGAACGGAAGATGGCTCCGATGTTTGTCGTGTCCGTCACCGCCTCAATCACCACGATGCGGCGCGCACCCTTGATTATGTCAGCCACAGGGGGCATCTTCTTCCTGCGCATGGCACACAGCACGCCGCGTGTCAGCGTGTAACCTGTCAGTTGCGCCAGCAGTTCACGGCTTCCAGTATAAATAGGAATATCGCCTACGCGCGCAACGATGTCACGGGCATCACCCTCTATGTGTTTGCGCTCGCAGAGTAGGGCGGTAGGCTCCCATCCCGCATCCAGTGCCACACGGATCACCTTCGGACTCTCTGCAATGAACAGTCCCTTCTCCGGCTCCAGCTCCATGCGTAGCTGTGCCTCCGTCAGTGTGCTGAACACCTCGATACCCGGTTCTTTCAGCGAAGAAATTTCAATAATTGCCATAATCAGTGTGCAAAAATACAAAATAAATTAAATTTTTTCACTTTTCACTTTTCACTTTTCACTTTTTTTTGTACCTTTGCACCCCGAAATGGTATGGTCTGGTAGCTCAGCTGGATAGAGCAACAGCCTTCTAAGCTGTGGGTCCGGGGTTCGAATCCCCGCCGGATCACTTTCTTAGAAAGACAGCCCGAGAGAGCTGTCTTTTTTATTCTTCATGTCAAAACGAATTATATCCTAAACAAAAGAAAAATATCCCCTTTTGTTTCCCACTTATTCAGAAATTTCGTATATTTGCAAACGGAAACAAATACAATACACATATGAATGCAGTATCATTGAACAACCTATGGACTTACATCCAAGGTCTTTCGCTTACGGCAAGCAATCGTAAATGGTTGGCAGAAAAGCTTATAGAGCCCGAAAGCAATGTTCCTCCTATGTTGCAAACCTGGGAGGAGGCTATGTCAGACCTTGACGAGTCGGAGAAAGAGTTTGCGTGTGGCGATGTGTTGACAGATGAGGAGTTCAACACCAAATGCCAGGCATTGATTGACAGTTTTGCTGTTTGATAATGCAGTTATTAGTTTCTAAACGTGCACAACGCCAATGGCTGCGCATCCTTGTTTATTACAACGAGATGGGTGGGCAACGTGCTGCTGCCAATCTACATCAGAAGTCTATTATGTAACCGGCGATACCCTCCGCATTGCAGCTTTCTGGGACATGCGCATGAATCCAGATAAATTGAAAAAGACTATATAATTTGTCACTTTACAGGCACGCTTTTACAAAAAAGCTATTAGCATGGCCAAGGGTGTAGGGAAAATCATTATCCAATACGGGTCTCTGGGTGCCTAGGTCACGGTGTGACTGTATAGATTGAATTATAAATATTACAACTATGAAGCATTTAATAAGTGTAGTTAGTCGGATTTTTTTTAGTGTTATTGTCCTGTTATCAATAACTTTTTTGCCAACCAATTTATATGCAGCTAAAATTACTGTTGATGGTATTGTATATGATTTGAATAAGGGCGCAAAGGAAGCCACAATTATAGGAAGTGTACCAGCATCATTGCCATCTGAATTAATCATACCATCAAAGATAACAAATAAAGAAATCTCTTACACGGTGAGAGGCATTAAGATGTTCTCTTTCGATAATACCTCGATTATTTCTGTCAAAATCCCAGGAACCATAAAATACTTGGAAAACAGATGTTTTGGCTATTGTAATAATCTTAAAAAGGTGGAAATTGAGAATGGAGTATCAAGTATTCATTATGATGCTTTTTGTGGCTCAAAAAATGTAACTGAGGTTATTGTTGATCGCGACGTAACAGATTATATAACCCATTTTTTCAATCTTGAAAAATTGACTATTGGACCACATGTAAAAGAAGTCAGAAATGCGTCTTTATCTAGGTGTAAACAGCTTACAGATTTATACATAAATTGTGAAGAAATATCTGATATCAATCCAGGGGGGGTAAGGAAACCATGGTTTAATTACTTATCAAGTCTTAAGCGCGTAAAGTTTGGTGAAAACGTTCGAAAAATAAATGCTAAAGCTTTTGCTTATGCCTCCAATATAGAATCAATGGACTTTTCTAAGTCTTCACTGGATTCTATTGGGAATAATGCTTTTGAAGGTTGTGACTTTGAATTCTTAGATTTGTCAAGCACAAAGCTTAAAGTCATACCTATACAGGCGTTCAGGGTTTGTAATAATATGAAATTGATAATACTTCCCAATACTCTGAAAATGATTTACGAGGAGGCCTTCTATGGATGCTCAAAATTAGAATATGTGTACATACCTGATAGCGTGACATGCATTATGAACAGAGCCTTTAAAAATTGTGATAATTTGCAGCAGATTTCACTTCCCATAGGATTTTCACAATTAGGTGAACAGGTATTTAAAGAAACGAAGTTAAAACAATGCGACATCAGAGTGTCAAATGGTAAATCCACTTCAATTCCCTTGTCGTCTATCAAAACAAGCAATATCTCAATGGAAGGATCATTAACAGAGTTTCTCGAAGACATATCAGGCGTTGTGTTTGGAGTTGGCGCTGCCTTGAAAAATGCATTACCTCAAGATGTAGTTGATGTTATTACCGCAACTCCTGCACCCACCCAAAGTGGCCCAACTCTACAGGATGCAAGGGATGCTCTCCTTATTGAATATGACTGGAGTAAAGGTCGTGTATATGACACCGATGATGATTTCCAAGACTATCGATCTATTGTTTTTAAGCAAAATGGTCAACCCATCAGTGTTAAGTGTTCTTGGTGTCATTTGAATAAAAATGGCAAGAGACTAGACCGTTTTGCTTTCATGGACAAAGACTATAAATATAGATGGTATGAAACCTTAGATCAATCTATATATGCTGCTTACATGTATTACTTTTTTCAAACAGAAGTTAATGAAGGACGTGATCAGTATTACATTAGTAAATACTTTGAATAATTAAAGGTCACGGGGTGCCTGGCACGGTGTGACCCATAAGGATGTAGTCTCCATGTGACAAAGAGTTCCGTCACATGGCAGCTATGCTGTTACTATCCAATCCCCGTTTCGATTACCGTGTATTTCGTGACTTCCAAATTTTCGTGATGAAAGTTACTTTGTTGTGTCAGCGTGGAGAGAAGAAGAATGAAAATGCTCATGGGTTATGTCCTCCTTAGGTGTTCCTTTAGTGTTCCTTTAGTGTTCCTATAGCGTAGGACTATCGCTCGGATAGCGAAGCGGAGATGCCAGGTACTGAAGTGACAGGACTGTCCCTCGTCACACCGCAAGCAATGGGAGAATCGTCCGTTTAAGACACCCTTCTATGTAAATGTAATGAATGAGGGCATAAAGATATGAACGGGGTGACAGAGGACTGTCCCTCGTCACACTCGGGTCACACTGATGCCAGACACCGTGTGATATTTTTTCCGTTTTATTTGTTTGATTAATGAATTTATCGTATCTTTGCCAACGAATAAACGAATAAAGATGAATAAAGCCACAGTAATAAGCAGCATCAAGGAGATAGCTGGCAAGACTTTGCCAGCCAATAGCACTCTGCTCCTTTATGGCTCAAGAGCTCGCGGTGACAACCGCCCTGACAGCGACTGGGACTTGCTGATTTTGTTGGACAAGCCTAGCTTGTCTTTCAAGGACTACGACTATGGCTATCCGTTTAGCGAGTTAGGTTGGGAAATCAATGAGGAGATCAATGCTCAAGTCTATTCCAAAAAGGAATGGAACGATTACCATTACACTCCGTTCTACAAAAATGTTGAACACGATAAAATAGTACTGGTATGAGTTTGACGAATGAAGAACGCCAGACATTAGTTCGCCGTGAATTGGAAAAAGCTCACGAAGCTTATGAGGATATAGAAATCCTAAAGGACCGTGGGCGTTGGAATGGTGCTGCAAATCGTCTGTACTATTCTGTTTTCCACGCAGTTAATGCATTGTTTATTAACGACGGGTTAGAGGCTGTCAGACATAAAACCTCTCACTCTCTTTTTAGCATGCATTACGTCAAAACCGGTCTATTGCCAATTGATTATGGTCGCCTTTATAATAACCTTCAGCGACTTCGCGAAAAGAGTGATTACAACTGTTTTTTCGATGTGTCTGAACAAGACATTGTTGACGGAATATCAATCGCAGCAGACTTTATCAAGGCAATAGAGCAGTTAATTAGTGAAAGGCATAAAGATTAATCGTACCGTAACACAGAGGGTCTCGCTGTGTCCTTTCGAAAAGACATAGGGTAATATGAGGTAATTTATAACAGCAGATAAAAATATGGATAGAAAAAAAATATTATTAATGGCAATTGCCTTAATCATTTCGGCTATTGCAAATGCGGAGAGCGTGCGCCTGAGTAACGATACGCTTTATTGTAATTTATCGAGTTCCGAAGTAGGGACATTGAAGGCTCAAACTTCCAGTATTCCAGATCTTAACGCAATAAAAACACTTGTTATAGGAGGGTACATATCCCAATCCGATGAAGATTTTATTCATACATTAGGGAAAAATTATAGTCTTAATAATCTTGATATGACCGAACTTCATAGTACCATGTCATATCAAGGACTAGAAGGTTGTACAAAAATTCAGTCTGTAAAATATTCAAAGTATTGGAATGCTACAGGGCAATATTTGTTTGAAGGCTGTAGTAATCTGACTGAGGTTATATTCCCAGATGACACAGAATGTTCTTTGTCTTCTTTTTCCTCTGGCACTTTCAGAGGCTGCACTTCTTTAAGAACGATAACAATTCCTTCTGGAGTTAGAAGCATGGATTCACAGGTTTTTTATCTCTGTCATAATCTAAAAGAAATACATTGCAAATCTGGAGTTGCCCCATCTTCTACAGAAGATACTTTTGGGGGACAGTTCACAACGGCAACTGTTTTCGTCCCAACAGGCGCAATCTTAAATTACAAAACATCTGCTGGTTGGTGTTTGTTTGTCAACTATGAAGAAGATCCAGAAATTGTTTATGAAGTTGACCCCAACATGATAAGCAATAACATTGTCATGTCGAACGATACACTTTATTGCAATTTAGCAAGTAGCGAAGTGGGGTATCTACGAACGTCAGTATTGGCTTTAACGCAAGATATTAACTCCATAAAGTATGCAGTTTTGGATGGTTACCTTAACAGCAATGATGGAGATTTTCTTAATTCGCTTGCAAGTGCATACTCGCTGGCTTCATTAGACATGACAAACCTCAAAACAACTTTTGCTGGCTACCAGTTTCAAGGTTGTACAAAGATTAAAGAAATTAAGTATTCGAGGTATTGGAATTCAACTGGATGGTATCTATTCAAGGACTGTTCAATGTTAACCAAGGTATCTTTCCCCGAGAATATCATCGGTGAAGGCTACACAACTTTTGAAACAGGTTCCTTCAGAGGATGCTCTTCTCTCGAAGAAATTACTATTCCTTCAACCGTTAAATCCATTGGGAACCAATGTTTTTACTTATGCGGTAAGTTGAAGAACATTATTCTAAAGCCCATCACGCCTCCTTCAGCTAAGGAAGATTGCTTCGGTGGTCAATTTACTTCAGCAAAATTAATGGTACCAAAGGGCACAAAGACCGACTATGAGACATCTTCAGGGTGGTCGTTGTTTAAGAATATAGAGGAAAGTACAGATGATGTCGAAATAGACGAAAAAATGATTAGCGAGAATATTACTTTCAATGATGAAATGCTTTTCATAAATATGCCTTCTGATGAAACAGGAAGATTAAAAGCAACCGTTCTAGCTAAATTTCCCAATTTATCCCAAATAAAAAAAGTTGTTGTAAGTGGATTTATAAACAATGAAGATGTAAGTTTTCTTAATGCCCTTGCCTCGTCATACAATCTGGCTTCAATTGACTTTACAGAATTAAAAAATTCATTTGGAGGTTATGCATTTCAGGGTTGTGTAAAACTGTCCAATGTCAAGTATTCTAGGTATTGGAATTCAACTGGGTGGTATCTTTTTAAGGATTGTACGTCTTTAGTTGATATACAGTTTCCTGATGATCCTATAGATAATGGAATTACATCTTTTGAAACAGGTACTTTTAGAGATTGTACAGCAATACAAACGATTATGATTCCTGCGAATGTGACCTCAATTGGTTCTCAATGTTTTTACCTTTGCCAAAATCTTAAGAGTGTAACCTTCTTAGGCTCTTCTATTACGAGTATAGACAAAGGTGCATTTGAAGGATGTTACTCCCTTGAAACAATAACGCTTCCAAGCAGTATGACTTTAATTGGAGAGCGTTGTTTTGAGGGGTGTCCAAAGATAAAAGAAGTTAGATGTGAATCTGTAACACCTCCCGATGCGAGTGAAAGTACTTTTGGTAATATATACGAAACTGCAACGCTTTATGTTCCTATGGGAAGCCGAGCAAAATATGCAGCTGCTCCTGTTTGGAAAAACTTTTCAAATATAGAAGAAAATGATGTTTCAGGAATATCATTTGTTAGCAAATATTCTAATAAAGACATTTTTACGGTCTATAATGTTGAGGGTAATTTAATTTACGAAGGAGTTGATTACCCCGCATTGAAAAAGGGTATATACATTATTTGTCAATCTGGTAAAAGCAAAAAAGTTGTTATACAATAAGGGACACAGAGGGTCTGTCCCGCTGTGTCCTTTTCATCTGCGCTCTGTACACAGAAGGAACTGTTGATTTTCCCCTTCGGGCCGTCGAGCTAAACCTTCCTTTTGTGTATAGAGCGCTTTTTCGTGCCATAAAAATTTGCACCTTACAAAAATATTGTCTACCTTTGTAGGCAAATATTTTACTAACCCACGCTTATGAAGCACGTAAATACACGGAAATTCAAGGCAGTGGGGGGTATTTTTTAAAGCCTTCGGCTTTGTTGCTCCCCGCACATTACCCCTTATTTTCTCTATTCTGTTCCCTTCCGCTTCGTGCTGGAAGGCACTGACTTGCTGTCCTGTAGTCCAGGCTTATCATGCCGCGTGGGTACTTAAATGCCTGCGGAGATGAGCGACACAGTGGCGATGAAGCGAGCTATTATCACACCGTGCCTGGCACCGTGTGACACGGGGTCAGGTGAGTGACATTATGATGTATGTTGGCTGATGACTGATAGTTCTTTGACTTGAAAGTTGCAAAGTGTGGCATTGCAATGACTTTCCCATCGGGACGTTGAACTAAACCTTCTGTTTGTGAACACTTATTTAATGTTGTAACTGTTTTGTCATAAAAAAAATTGACAGTGTCGTATTTTTTTGAAAAATCGTGAGATATTATTTGTTATCTTTGCACCCGCATTCAGATTTATATCTGGGTGCGAGTTTTTTTTGTTTAACCCGAGTGGGGTGAGTATCTCGAGATTGTAATAGCAGCGCTGCATTCATCTCCTCACAACACGAAGGTGAATGAAGCAGAGAAGAGCTGGACGCACAAGCCAGCGACAGCGCGACAGGAGGCGCTATCCTTTTACGGAGTCAACAAGGCTCATTGAGTTAGTTGATAAGAAGCACTACGGCGATGTGGTGAATTTGATAGAACAACTGAAACCTTATCTAATAGATGAAGGAAAGGGTCCCTTTTTTCTTACTGGACTATTTTTTGACTTGGAAAAGGTCAAAGGTCAACGCCAGTTTATCATTGTGAAACTAGCGTTTTTCCTTAAAAAGCTAAAAGAAACGAATGGACTGAAATGCAGTCAAAATGTATTTTTCCGGTATCTTTCAAGCCCCGAACACTGCAATCTTGCAATTTCTTGGAAATCGCTGAAAGTCCTGATTTTAGGGACCATTCGACGATATTTTTAACAAATTTTGGGTAACCCGAAATGTGCGAAATTCTTATGTGGGCAAAAAACTCCTTCCTAATTTTGCCCTCAGAAAGTTGGCCGACTTTTTTGAAAACAAGTAAAACAAGTAAAACCAAAAAACAAAAAAAATGATGATTGCAAAGAATAATATCTTTAACATCCGCAAAGGATTGGGACCGAAATGGA
>CAMIVY010000014.1 GCA_946402275.1 uncultured Prevotella sp. | reverse complement strand
GCCCAGATGGCGGAATCGGTAGACGCGCTGGTCTCAAACACCAGTGGGGCAACCCATCCCGGTTCGAGCCCGGGTCTGGGTACTAGGTTCAAAAATCGGAGCGCTGTAAGTATTACCTTGCAGCGCTTTTCATTTTTTTCATTCAGAGACTATTTCAAAGAAAGAGGATGCACTCCTCACGAGTGCATCCTCCATTTATTTACTAACTAAAAACAACCAAAAACTAGCTTGCAGTCATCTTTATTTCTTCATCAAATGGATGGCTTTGTTAGCAAGCGAAACTACTACATAATTTAAAATAATCATAACCTAAAACCAATTTAACTTTTAATCCTTGAAACAATCTTTTTTATCTTTTGACGCTGCAAGGACAGTGCAAACCGAATGCAGAAGAACTTATTCTTATGCTGAGGTGCAGCCTGTTCTCGCTTTAGACGATGCAAAATTACAAATTGTGTGCGCACACACCAACTTTTTTCCCTATTTTTGAAAGAAACGAACCATCTTCTTGACGTAGGTCAAACAAGGAAGATGGTTCGTAGTAAGTTCGTAGTAGGTTCGTAGTAGATAGAAGATTGGTGGCAGGGTGGCAGCAAAATTAAAAATTACTTTCACTTCATTACATACTTCTTGCCACCCCGGATATAAATACCCTTCGGGAGTAACGAACTGGATTCTGCCGTAGCAACTTTTCGCCCGCTGAGATCGTAGTAATCACCTCCCTGTGCTAACCTCTCACCTCTTAATTCCTGTATGCCTGTAGTGGTGATAACCTGTGTGGGTGTGCTGTTGCCCTCGACATAGTAGCCGTGGTTGACGAAGCCGACGCCATCGTAAATCTTGGAGTTGCCACTATTGTAAGAGATAATCAGGTTGGCAGGCACGTCGTTCACCTTGGTGAGCGTGTATTTATAGATGTAGCGGCCTGTGTCGGTCTGTCCCATCAGCGTCATGGCATCGCCCGGCCAAGAGGTATTGATGCAGTAGGCCTCGCCACCGCCCAGCGCTCCCCATGCCCAGACGTCGTAGTCGCGCTCGGTGGCTGTCTCGAAAAAGATGCTGATTTCGTCGGCATTGTCCAGTGTGGGTGTATAGACCTCAGGAGCTGGTAATTCCTCATCAGAGAAAGTTCCCTTCACAAAGACGCGATAGCCCTTGGCTTCGAGCGTAAGACTCTGGGTGGCAGAGAAGGAGAGTTGCTTTCGACTGGTGCCCTGGCTAATGGTCTCACTGGTGAGCCACTGGCTCCAGGCTCCTGCGGTCAGTCCTGTAAGCGTAGCGGAAATTTGAGTAGTCGCCATGTTGAGTACGACCAGTACTTCAGCCCCCTCTTCCGTCCCCCCCGAAGGGTGGGAAACTTTGCGGGTGAAGGCCAGCACGTTGGAACTACCGGTAGAAACAGTGACCCAGTTGACGCCCACCTTGTCACCCAGTGCGGGTACGGCATGTTTGAGAGCTGTCAGCGTGCGGATAGTATTGCACATCTTGGCATCCTTGGTGGTCCAGTTAATCTTGGTGTCTTCGAAATAGTTGAGAGCCTGATTGCCGCCCGTCTCCTGTCCGTTGTAGATGAGGGGCATGCCATAGAGCGTATAGGCCAGCACGGTGAGGGGATAGCGGTTCACGCCGTACTTCTCAGTGAGTGTCTTTTTACTCTCGTCGTTCCAGTTCTGGTCGTGGTTAGTCAGATAAAGCATACGGCTGAAAGACACACTCCCGGATGCCGAAAGCATCTTGTCGGCACTCGTTTTCAAAGGCGCGGCATAAACACCTGCGCTGCCATAGCTGACCAAACTACTCTGATAGGCCCAGGCATAGTCATAGTCGAAGCCAACGGCCTTCAGTTTCGTTACATCCTGGGCAATATCAGCCTCGCCCAGGAAGGTAATGGTCTTGCCGGGTTTGTAGTTCTTGATGAGCGAAATAGCCTCAGTCCAATAGCTGACAGGTATCTGCGAACTGGATATATAGTCACAACGATAACCATCAATGTCGGCCTCGTCAATCCAGAACTTCAACGCATTGTTCATAGCATTAACCAAATCCGTATTGTAGTAGTTCAACTGCCAAACATCGTTATAAGTGATGCCGCCTGCTGAAGGATGACGAAACTCCTGCTGACCATTCCACCCATAATACTCCGGGTGCGTGGTGACCCAGTCGGCATTGGTGGCTGTGTGGTTAGGTACCCAGTCGAGCCAGACCTCCATACCCAACTCATGGGCACGGGCGACAAAGGCCTTCAGGTCGGCAACAGTTCCGTAACTGGGATTGGTCTGTTGGAAGTTGGCGGGAGCATAGGGGCTATTGATGCCTCCGCCACGGGGATAAATAGGCATGAGCCATACGATGTCAATGCCCAACGTCCTCAGTTCCTCCAGTTTGGCTTGGGCAGCCACAAAAGTTCCCTCATTGGAGAAGGAGCCCACGTTCATCTCATAGATGACACGGCAGCCCTCTGCTCGTTTGGTAGCGTTATTATTGATGTCATCGACATAGTCGGCAAAGAGCGGACTACTGATGATGAAAATGAAAAAAGCAAGTATCAGTCTATTCATATATAGTAATTTCTTTTTTATTATTTGGAAAAGGCTGGCTGTTCTTCACAGAGCAGCCAGCCACTCTACTAACTTTAAAATACAGCAATTTCGTTATGCCATGATGAAGCATATATTACTGTAATACGTAAACCGCATATCCATAGGGTTCCAATCGGATAGTCGGTGACTTATCCATGGAAACGGTCTGTATGTCAATTTTTTCACCAATGGTCTTGCTGTCAAGCCATTGCTCATAGTTACCTGCAGGCATATCAGCAATGAGGCTCTGAACCTCCTTTGCCCCGAAGTTGACAACTGCAACTACCGGTCCACGCTTCCATGCCAGCACATCCTGCTGACTGGTGGTCAGGAATTCCACAGGGGCATCGGCAGCCAACGAGGGCTGCTGGTGATGCAGGGCGACGAGCGTGCGCACGGTGTTCTGCATCTTACGGTCCACCTGCTGCCACTTCACCTTGGCATCGGTAAAGTAGTTCAGCGTGTCGGGGTCGCCAATCTCCTGTCCGTTATAGATAAGCGGCATGCCATAGAAGGTAAACTCCAGCACGGTCAGCCCATAGCGATTATCGCCATAGAAGTCCTTCAGGGTATGTCCGCCGTCATTGTAATTCTGGTCGTGGTTAGTCAGATAAACCATACGGCGGTTCTTCACCTTGGATGACTTGTCCAGGAACCGCAGACAAATCCGCTTCAGCGAGTCAGCATTCCACTGCTCCCGGCTCCAATGAGCCATAGAACCCTGGAAGTTCCATGCATAGTCGTAGTCAAAACCACAGGAGTCGATACGCTGGTTAAAGGGGTCGGTGATATCCGTCTCGCTCAGCATCTCCACCTTCTTGTCGGCACGCAGGCTCTTCAACTGGGCGATGATATCCTGCCAGTATGCCACAGAGATGGTGGGGCTCGACACGTAGTCGCAGCGGAAACCATCCACATCACACTCCTCTACCCAGAACTTCATGGAGTTGTTCATCTCGTTTACCAGTCCTTCATCCTGGTAGTTCAGCTCCAGCACATCACCCCACCCGTGCGGATGGATCATCTGACCTTTCGCATCCTTGGTGAAATACTCCGGATGAGACGCTACCCAGGGATTCTCCTGTGCTACATGGTTAGGAACCCAGTCGAGCCACACCTTCATGCCCAGTTCGTGGGCACGGGCCACAAAGCTTTTCAAGTCGTCCACCGTACCATAGTCAGGATTGACAGCACGGAAGTCCATCGAGGCATAGGGGCTGTGCATGGTAGCACCACGTGGATAAATAGGCATCAGCCACACAATGTCGATACCCAGGGTGTCCAGTCGGTCAAGTCCCTGCTGGGCCGCCTTGATGGTACCCTCGGGAGTGAAGGCACCCACGTTCATCTGATAGATAACACGATTCTCATCGCTAACGGGTTGCGTGCAGTCTATGCGTTGGCTCTGTGTACCCTCCCCACAAGCTGTAAGCAGGAGTAACAGAGTAAGAAATGATATAGAATATTGTTTCATATGTTGGAACTATCGAATACTAATTTTCTTTCCATTGACAATATAGAGTCCCTTTGGCAAACGACTGTCGGTAGTTCCAACTTTCCTTCCTTGAAAGTCATAGACATAAACAGTTTCATTTGTCGGTTGAGACACAGTCTTAATACCTGTTGGAATCACCTCCGTCACTGCTGTTGCCGTGACACGCAGATAGTAGTCTCGGTTAGCCGTGATACCGAAGTCGGGAACCTGCAGACCATTGTTCCAGTTGTTGAAGATGAGGTTGTACGAGCCACTCTCTGCATCCAGCAGGAATACCTTATAGACATTGCCGTCGATGATCTTCTCGTCCACCCAACTCTCGCCGGGCCATGCACCGAAGAGCTCACCATCGCCCCAGGCATAGAGGCCCAGCGCATCGTATCCCGTCTCGTCAATGGCATAGATGTAGTGCTTCGCGGTAGGAATGGCAGGCAGTTCACCTTTCAACTGGAAGTTGTCGATGGCCAGTGCCATAGCGCCAGCAGCATTGTCACCAGAGGTAACTGTGATGTTCCATGCCAGATAGAAATCTACACCAGGCTGCAGCTTGGCATCCAGCACAGCGCTGACAGGACGCACGTCGCCGGGAACAGTAGCATAGCCCTCCGTAGCGGCATCAGCAGCAAACGTCGTACAGAAGCCGTTACCGGCAGATATCCAGTTGCGACCGTCTATAGAGTAGTACATCTGGATGGTGAAGCCAGCGGCATTGTTGCCCTTGCGATACTTCTCGACATCATAGCTGATGCGCAGGTTCTCGATATTTTTAACACCAGTGTTCAGGAAATGGGCATAGACATTGACACAACGTGTGCCGTCTGCCACTCCGGTAGAGATGCCGCCAATAGCACGGTCGCTGCTGTCGTCCTGCCCAAAGTTCCACAGACCATTCTTGGCATTAGAAGGCAGACTGGCGCCACCAGCATACATAGTCTTATCCAAAGCAACAGCATAGGCCCCTAACGTACGGGGAGCAGAAGTCTGGCGGTCGATGCGCCAGGCTGTGGGCAGTGTAGCATCGGCAGCAGTACCCATCAGGTTGAAATCCTCCTGAGCAGAGAGGTTGTCAGCATTCAACTCGATAGCTGGGAAGGTCACAACCTCAGTCTCTGCATGAGTCACCTTGACAGTTGCCGAGAGATTGTAGGTTTCGTTCTTGGCAGTAACTGTATAGGTACCCTCTGTGCCATTGCTCTTAAAGACGTGGTTAGCATCGAGCGTACCACCATCGGTCAGTGCATAAACGAGGTCAGCAGGAGCATCCATCTCCTTGCCGTACTGGTCGAAACCGACAGCCTGATAACGCACGGCAGCTGCCGTGTGGTCCACAATATTGGTAAAGCCCTTCAGTGCCTTAGAGGCATAATCGCGCATCGCTGTAGCGTCAGCATCACTCACGGCAGCAGGATGAGCGGTGATGGTAGCAGGGTCTTCCCCAAAGATGAGACCGTACTCCATGCAAGCAGCCATATAGGTTGACATATCCGTAGGATGACGATCGTCCTGGAACCAGGGAGCCAGCGCCTCAGCACCGCCATCGTCGAAGGCCTGCTGATAAGCCACGCCTACCGGACAGATGGTGACACCCGTCTCACGGGCCACACTCAGATAGTTGTCAAGGAACATCTTGTTGAATTCCGTGAAGTTAGCCCAGTCACCACTATAAGCCCAGTTCAGGGGAACGATGATGACCGCATTGGGATTCGGACAGTATTCGCGAATGTAGGCTACCCACTTCTTGACATTGTTGCGGAAAGTCTCTACATTGGTACGGGGCAGTCCACTCTGCTCCTGCAGGATGATGTGTGACCATGCCTCATTGCGAATGAGCATCTTAGCACTGGGAGTGCCGTCACCACCCAATCCGTCGCCTTCGTCCCAATGGGCACTTAGCGGTTTGCCCAGCATGGTGTGCTTGAGCCACCAAGCATCCTTACCCATGGCCTGTGCAATGTCGTTGAACATGGCAGCCTGGTCGTTGTAGTGGATGAGACTGTTGTTCAAGGACAACACCTTCACCTTCTCAGGGAGCTGCGGAACCAATGTCACGTCAGCAGGCATCAGGGTGACAGACTGCAGCACAGAGGGTTCACCAGGCTCGACAGCCTTGCTCTCCAGCAAGAGAGAAGCGCCACCATCAGTCATGGTCAGCACGACACGTGCGCAATCGTAGGTATAGGCACAAGAGATATTATCGTTGGTACCCAGCACCAAGGCATAGGGTTTGTCGATAGTGATGGCAGAACCATTGCTGCCGTAGTTGCAGGCGGCGCTCCAGGTGGCATCAGCCACCTTGAAAGCACCAGAGAGTTCCTTGTCGTAGAGCACATAGGTGCCGTTACCCTCGTTGGAGAATTCCCATTCAGTGACAGCTCCCCAGCCATTGACCTCGCCACGCAGGAAGATGCCCGACGAGACAAAGGGAGGACGTGACGTGTCATCATCACCCGGAGTAACCGTGGGCTCACCAAAGGATGCCGTCAGACTGATATTGTCAAGAGCCAGACCCATGGCCTTGTTAGGAGACGTGCCACTCGATACCGAGATATTCCAGGCCAGATAGATAGAACTGCCCACAGCGACAGCCGTGTTCAGCTGTTTGTTGCTGACAGTCGTCGTAGAGATGGGGACCACCTCAGCACCGATGGTAGCATCGTCCTTGGCGAAATCTGTCTTGAAATCGTCGCCAGCCTTCTTCCATGTGGTACCATCGTAAGAATAATAGAGCTGCACGGTAAAGCCTGCCTCATTGTCACCCTTACGGTATTTCTCGATATCGTAGCTGATGGTGAGTTGGTTGACAGGTTCTGTGCCACCATTGACGAGCTGCGTCATCACACTGACACAGCGGGTTCCTCCATCAACCGTCGTTGACAGTCCGCCAACGGCACGGTCAGAGGGTGCCGCACTGGAACCGAAGTTCCACGTACCATTCTTGGCATTACTGGCCAGGCTGACGCCACCAGCATACATCAACTCGGTGGAGGCAGCGCTATAGGCGCCAATCATTCTGGGCGCACCCATCTGACGCTCCATGCGCCAGCCATCTGGCATAGCAAGTGTAGTGACTGACGAGGCAGCATCCCACATGCTGTCAAAAGTCTCAGTAACAGTATTCTTGTCAGCTGTTACCGTCAGCACGTCGCCAGCCCGTGTCTGCCCCAAGAGGCAGAACACAGAGGCGAGCAAAAAAAGCACCTTTTTCATAATCCACGTTTAGTTGGCGGTGAAGGAATAACTCTGGTTGGCCACCACGGCAGAAATGTCCTGCTGGCCACCACTGTCACTGTTGAGGATGAGGTTGTAGGTACCGCCATCGTTAGGCAATGGAAATACCAGGGCACCATTCTCATTACTGGTGGGCTTGATGCCGCGCCAGCCGCCATAGATCTCACCGTCGCCCCAGGCATAGAGTCGTGGGTCAGTATAGCCTGCATTATTCAGGATGGTCACCGTATTAGGCGACTCTACCCATGTGGTGTTGACATCGTAGAAGTGGCTTCCTGCAGTGAATACGGCAGGACCATCCACTTGACCATTGCCGTTATCGTTGAGAATCAGGTTATAGGTACCGTTCTCCGGCAGTTCGAAGAGGCACCAGCCGTTGTCCGTCATCTTCACGGGAGCAGCACCAGGCCAGCCACCGCAAGCCTCGCTGTCACCCCACACATAGAGATGAGGATCAGCATAGCCTACGCTGTTCTTCACTGCAATGATCACCTTCTCTACAGTAGGCTCTGGCTCCGGACCGGGACCTGGTGTGTCGCCGGGCTGATAGTCCTTGCTGATAATCTCATAGCCACCGTCATAGATGCGCAGATAGATGTCGTGGTCGATGGTGAAGTTCAGGTCACTGCCTTCCCACTGTACGCCACCATTGTTGTTATTGGGAATGAGGTTCAGGTTCAGACCAGTGTTAGCCTGTCCCATGTCAAAGTAGATATACTCGTTGCCGTTGATAACCTGGGTACCCGTAGGCTGCATGCCAGGCCATCCTCCGAATGCCTCGGCATCGCCCCATGCATAGAGTGCCAACTCGGTCTGGCTCGACTGGTTCAGTACGAACAAGGCATAACCGTCGTGCGTCACAGCGGGTTCTGGCGAGATTTCCTCAACACCGTCAGCGGTGATGCGCAGGTAGATATTACGGTCGATGGTGAAGTTGAAGTCTGCCAACTGAGCACCTGCACCGCCATTGTTGAAGATGAGGTTCTCGTTCAGTCCGGTATTCTCCTCACCGAAGTCGAAGTACTTCCAAGTGGTGCCGTCGTGGTTCCACGTACCCGTCACCTGCATGCCAGGCCAGTCGCCGTTCAGGTTGTTGACGTCACCCCACATATAGAGGGTCAGCGCATCCCAGCCCGTCTGGTCATCCACATAGACGCAGAAGCCATCGTGCTCAGGCTCAGGAGCCTCACCGCCTTCCCAGTAGTAAGCCTCCCAGCGCTGTCCCCAGACATTGGTAAAGGTACCCACGGCAGGATTGTCGAAATGGATGGCCTCCTCTCCCGTGATGGTATATTCCTTTCCCTGAGTCTTTGAGTAGAAGGTGAATCCATCAGCCAGCGTCTTGCCACCGATGAAAGTAGAAGGGTCGAGATAGACACCCCACTTGGCATCGCTCTTCTCTGCTTTGGTCAGCAGGTACGCTTCATTGCCAATAGCCTCCTCGCCTCCATTAAAATCACCTATGATATAGATTTCCTCCTTTGGCGTGGTGCCGAAAGGTACTATGTACTCCAGCAGGATGCGGTCGGCACGAGTCTCAAACTGCTGACGCTCATGATCGAACACGATGTCCTTGTCGCTCTTGCAGCCTGTCAGCAACCCCGTCAGGGTCAGCAGGCCCAACATCAGACTATATATCTTTTTATTCATAGTAATAACTTTTTAAATTCTTAACTGACATTAATAGTTCGGGTTCTGCACGAGTCCGGGATTAACCGCGATAGCACTGGCGGGCAGCGGATACCACTCATACTTGCGGTCGCGCTTGGCAGCCATCTGTCCGTAACCGTCCTCAGAGGTACGTCCCCAGAACCACCACTGTCCCTGCGTGAACTTGTCGAAGCGGCGCAGGTCTGTGCGGCGGCGGTTGCCTTCGCAGAGATATTCCTTGCCCCACTCAGAGAGCATCCAGTCCATGTCGAAGTTGTCGAAGCCGGGACCGGGAATACTCAGGGCATTGGTGCGGTCGCTGCTCTTGAAGTAGCGCTGGCGCACAGCATCCACATACTTCTTGGCCTCCGCGCTGTTGCCCTTGCGCATCTCACACTCGGCCACGTTCAGATAAGCCTCAGCCAGACGGAACTGCACGTCGTCAATGTCCTTGAAGCCCTTGCCTGTCTCAGCAGGATAGAGCGGATACTTCATCATGCGGATGCCCGAGTTGGTCTCGCCCCAGCGAGGACTCATCACCGGCTCCAGCGTGCGTCCCATGTTCTGGAACGTGCCTACCTGATCAACATACACCAGTTCCTGACCGTCGCGGTCGGCATCGGCCAGCAGTGCACTGCCCGTGCCGTAGTCAGCCCGCATGGCACCTTTCAGGAACATACCTGGTCCGTGAGTGCCAGTCGCTGCATCATAGACATAGTTCTGTTTGCGGATGTCGCGGTCGTCAAAGCGCTCATAGGGAGCACCTAACTTGTCACCGTAGTCAGCCAGGAAGCTCTTGGCACCGATGGTTCCACCCGTGGGCAGGACAGTTCCCGTGTTGTCGTAAGAAGGAACGAGGCAGACGCAGTTCCAGGCACCGATGCCGTCGTACTTATCCATATTGTTGCAATACTCATTATAGTTATAGGGCATCATGGCCATCGTGCGGATGTTGCTGATGGCATTGGTGGCACCCTTGCCGTCCTCGGCAGCCAGCGCGAAAATGACCTCCGGACACTTCACGTTATCCACGCTGAAAACGTCGCGCCAGTTGTCGGCCAACTGGTAACTGCCATAAGTACCATTGATGATCTCCTTTGACAGAGCCTCGCACTCATCAAACTTCGCTTCGCCAATGAATATCTGTGCATTAAGCAACAGACGAGCCTTCAACATGCGGTTCATAGCCTGGTTGGCACGATTCACGAGCGTATGCTGGGCATCGTCCTTACCTAAGACAGCAAACGACTCATCCAGTTCTGTGGCAATGAAGTCGTAGATCTTCTTGCACGACGTGTCCCAGTCGGGATCTGCCGAACCAGGCACATTACTGCCGGCAGAGGTATTCAGCGGCAGCGCACCGCCCCACAGTTCAAACAGGCAGTAGTAGTTCCAGGCACGCAGTGTGCGCACCTCAGCCACATACTGGGCCAGCACAGCCTCGCTCATACCCAGACTGCCGGCACTCAGTCCTTCCAAGTCGCTAAGCAGCAGGTTAGCCAGTCCGATGCCCGTCCAGGCACCTTTCCACGCGTTCTCAATAATGGGGGTCTCTGTTCCCCAGTTCTGCCAGGACAGCACGGTCTTTGCGGCCTCGTCCCAGCCCCACAGTCCACCGTTCCATACGCGCCAGGTAATCTGGTCAGCAGGATATTCAGACAGGTGGAAGAAATTCTCACCAGCCAGCGTTGACGATGTCTGGTTGTAGATGGCAGCCACGGCCCCCTGCACACTAGCCTCATTCTGATAATAGGCAGAAGCATCGATGCGGTCGTATGTCTTCTCGTCCAAGTCAGTGCAAGAACACAGGCCCAGACTGAAGGGTAAAAGGAGAAGTGAAAAGTGAAAAATCGGTTTCCACATTCCCTTTATCCACTGATTATTATATATCTCAATCATAACTTCAAATCTTTAATTGTTTCAATACTTCAATGACTTTTATTAGTGGAATCTCACCGTGACGCCCAGTGTGACGTTGGTAGCCTGCGGGTAGGCACTGTTGGTGTCCACGCCCGGTGTGATACCGTTGCTGTTAACAACCGAGGGATCATTACCTTCATAGGCGGTCAGGGTGAAGAGATTCTTGGCAGAGAGATAGACACGGAGGCTCTCCAGCAGCTTGCGGTTCTTGGGCATGAAGCTGTAACCCAGTGTCACATTGTCCAGTTTGAAGTAGTTACCATTCTCCAGGAAGTAGCTGCTGATGATGCTACCGCCCGATTTCACGTCGGCATAGTCGGTATAAGCGGTACGCAGCACATTGTCTGTACCACAGCCCTGCAGGCCCATACCATACTTACGCATGTTGAAGATCTTGTAGCCCAATGCAGAACGGAACAGCATCGACAAGTCCCAGTTCTTATAGCGCAACGAGTTGCTCCACGACAGGAAGTGCTTCGGTGCACCATTGCCGATTTCGCGTTTCCACGAGGGATCAGCCTGGGCAGCAGGCTGGGCCACACCGTCATTGTCGTAAACCATCAGCAGTCCGTTCTCGTCCAGTCCTGCATGCTCATAACCGTAGAACTGCCCCATCTTGCCACCTTCCTCAATGCGGAAGAAGTATTCGCTCGTACCCAAGCCGGGCTTCTGGTAGAGGTCGAGCCAGGCCATCTGATAGGTATCGCTCGACAGTTTCGACAGTTTCGTGGTGCCAGTACTCCAGTTCACACCCGTTGTCCACTGGAAGTTCTTAGTCTTCACGGCATCGTAGTCCAGGCTGACCTCCAGACCTGTGTTCTTCGTCGTACCGACATTCACCAGAATAGTGCTATAGATGAACGGAGGCTGCGGAGCGGTGTAGTTATAGAGCAAGTCCTTGGAGCGGCGGTCGAAGTACTCGATGCTACCGCGCAGGCGACTGTTCAGCGTCACGAAGTCAAGACCCACGTTGAAGGCGGTCGATTTCTCCCAAGCCAGGTCGGGGTTGGCATTCAGTGTCGGTGCATAGCCGTTGATCCACTGACCGTCCAGGTAGTACTGACCATAGCTGCCATAGGTAGGCATTGACTGATAGGGAGAGAAGTCAGAGCGACCCGTCACACCATAGGAGATACGAGGTTTCAGGCTCTGGAACATAGCCAACTTCTCTTTCAGCCCTGGAGTCTGGGTAACTTCCCAAGCCACAGACACAGAGGGGAAGGTACCCCACTTTTTATTGGAACCGAACTTGGTGCTGCCTTCGTGACGAAGCGATGCTGCCAAGTAGAGCATATCCTTGAAATTGTAGTTCAAACGACCGAAGAAACCAATTAGCGTACTTTCTGTAGTACCGGCATACATATTGGCCTTACCGTCCTTCAGATAGTTGCCCTGACCAATGCCCCAGTAACTCAATGCATCATATACAAAACCGGCGTTCCACTGATAGTTTGTCTCATAGCGGCTACGCTCCCAGCTGTAGCCCACCACAGCCTTCAGCTGATGGTCACGCAGGGTCAGCGTATAGTTGCCAAGCCACTCCAGACGGTTGGTCTTCCAGCTCTCATTCTTGATGTTGGCCGAACCCGCATAACCATTCCAGTAGCTCTCACTCGATGTTGTCGGAGTGTAGAAATTCGACTTTAGGTCGTTATACTGCAGGGCATAGCTCAGGCTGGTGTTCAGCACATGCTTCTCAGTCTGCAGGATATTCAGCTTCACGTCAAAATTACCCAGCACGTAGTTACGATCGCCATTGCTGACATTGTTCAGCAGGTCGTTCACGGGGTTGTGGATGCCCGAGGGTGAACTGGGCTGATAGTACGATCCGTCGGGATTCTTAACGGGAATGGTGGGATTCATGGTCAGCGCCGTGTCAAACAGACCGCTGTTACCCCAGTCTTCTTTCACCTTACGGTAAGAGAGTGAGGTGTTTAGCTGTACCAGTCCGTCCAGTACACGCTGCTCACCTACGAAACGGCCACCATATTCCTCGCGCTTCGACACGATGTCCAGACCATTGCTGCTCTTGTAGTTCACCGAGGCGCCAAAGTAGCCATTCTTCGTTGAGCTGTCAATGCTCAGATACTGGTTCAGCGTATAGCTGGCCTTGCGGGTAATCTCATCCCACCAGTTGGTGTCGGCACCGTAGTTCTGACCACGGCGCGAGCGGATGAACTCCTCGGTTGACAGAATCTCAGGCTTACCCTTGGCAAAGTTCAGACCGATGTAGCTGTCATAGGTCACGTTGGTGACACCAGCAGAACCGGAACCCTTCTTGGTCGTTACAAGAATCACACCATTGGCACCACGGGTACCATAGATAGCTGCAGAACCAGCATCCTTCAATACGGTGATAGACTCTACGTCCTGAGTAGCAATGTTGCGCAGGTCACCACCGGCAATACCATCGATGACAATCAGCGGACCGTTTGAAGCCGTCAGAGAACCCGCACCACGAATCTGGATATTAGTCATCGCATTCGGGTCGGCATCGCTTGTGGCAGCCACGTTCAGACCTGTCACCTTACCTGCAACCAGTGCCATGGGGTCGCTGGCTGCACCCTGGTTGAACTGGTCCTTCGAGACTTGGACTACAGAGCTTGAAATCTCCTTCTTGGCCATTGAGCCATAGCCCACGACCACCACTTCGTTCAGCTGGGCGACATCCTCTGTCATGACGACCTCCATGCCGTTCTTGGCAGGAAGTTCCTGAGGATTAAAGCCAATGTACGTGAACACCAGTGTAGCACCGGGCTTACACTGCAAACTAAAGTTACCGTCGAAATCGGTGACGGTACCGTTGGATGTTCCCTTGATCATGACGGAGGCGCCAATGACACCTTCGCCAGTATCATCCTTCACACGACCGTTGATGGTGGTCTGTGCTGAAACGTCCAAGGCCAAAAACATGACTGCCAGGAAAGCCATGACAGCCCTTAGGCTTTTTGTGCTTGTTTTTTTCATTTTAAATTGGTTTTAGTTACAAAAAATAAAAATTATATATTTAAATTGTGTTGTGATTACTGTTTCTCTATCCGGATAGCAGCGCCACCACTACGTGCCAATCTCAATACCAGTGAATCCTTGCTGGTCACCTCCATCTGGCGAATCGTCATACTATAGGGATTCCTTTCATAGTCGGCATCAGGACCATCCTCGTAGATGATGGCACGGTAGGTGGCACCTTCGTCCAGAAAGTCGAGGGTCAAGTTGAGCGTTCTCGCCTCTTCATTCGTGATGCTACCCACAAACCAGCGGTCTCCACCACGCTCCTTGCGTGCAATCGTGATAAATTTTCCTATCTCTCCATGGGGAACCAGCGTCCGGCTCCAGGTGGTAGGACAACTTTCTATAAAAGTCAGGGCGGGCTGTCCCTCATAGTTCTCTATGGCGTCTGCAGCCATCTGCAAAGGACTGTAGATAACCACGAACTCACCTAGTTGCTTAGCCAGGGTAGAGTGCGGATGAGTACCCTTGACGATTTCCGAGAAGTTGAAGATGGCTGGTGTAAAGTCGGTAGGACCTGCCAGTCCACGGGTAAACGGCAAGGTAACCGTATGGGCAGGCGGGTTACCTCCTCGTCTGTCCCAAGCGTTGTACTCCTGACCACGAACACCCTCTTGTGTCATCAAGTTAGGCCATGTACGCTGAATACCGGTAGGCATGGCAGGCTCGTGGTTGTCAATCATGATATGGTGCTTGGCAGCACACTCTATGACACGACGATAGTGACGGATGCCATATTGCGACTTAGCCAGCTCTTTGCCATCGAACAGATGGCCTACATAACCCGTCTTGACAGCACGGATACCCATCTTGCTGAACCATGCGAAGGCTTCGTTCATCTCCTTCTCCAACAAAGCTGCCCGTCCCCACGTCTCAGTATGTCCGATAAAGCGAACACCCTTGGAGGCACCATAGCGACATACCTCTTCCATGTCGAAGTCCGGATAGGACTGCAGGTAAGTCACCTGCTCTCCCTCACCCCATCCCGGGTTCCATCCTTCCGCCAATACTCCGCTGAACCCATGCCGAGCGGCAAAGTCCATATAGCGCTTAACGTGTTCTGTGGTAGCGCCATGATGGGGTCCCATCTCCCACGTATGCTGTTTCTTGTGAATGCTCCACCAGATACCGATATAACGTCCCGGCTCTATCCATGAGGTATCCTCGATACGAGACGGCTCATTGAGGTTCAGCATCAGACGAGAGGTAATAAGGCCACCTGCCGTCGGACTGACGATCATCGTTCGCCAAGGGCTCTTCAGTTCTCCCTTGGCATAGACCTTCACCCCATTTTGCCAAGGGGTGAGTGCTGTCAACAACTTAACAACGCCTTGCTTACCTGCACGGGGTGTGATGTTCAAACTGGCATAGTCTTCCAGAGCAGCCTCATGGATGGTCAGGAAGAGGTCTTTCTCATATTCAATGGTCAATGGTGTACATACCGTGTCCTTCTTACTCAACAAGTCAGCCGTGTAGGTTCCTTCAAAGTATTCCGTGCGGTTGGAGGGAATAGACCATGCCTTGGCATCATGCGCCAGGTTCATCTCGGTCAGCTCGTCCATCACACAGAACTCCTTATCATGATGAGGTAAGATATATCGGAAACCGAATCCGTCGTTGAACACGCGGAACACCACCTTCATCAGTCGCTGGCTATCACTTTTCTCTTTGAAATCCACCACCATTTCGTTGTAATGGTTGCGAACGGTCTCGTCCTCGCCCCACACTTGGTTCCATGTCTCATCTTTTAACGAACGGGTTACTCGGATCATCTTGGCATGAGCACCCACCTCGCCATTATTCAACAGGAAGCCAAGGTGTGAGGGAACGACCAGCGTTTTTCCCTGGTACGATACGGTATAATAAGGACGATAAGAAAGGGTACCGACCGTTACCGTCACGGCTCCGTCGGGTGATGTCACAGAAACGTCCTTTGCATTACAGATACTCACTGTAATACTGCCAAAAAAAAGAATTACTACTAACTTTATCAAATAACGCATAATGTCGATTGTTTTGGATTTCGGTTGCAAAATTAACAGGTGGAATCATCCGCTCCAAGCGCAGCAAAGGAAAATCAAAATATCAAAAAATATAAATACCTGGAAATAAATTAGTTACAGAATCGTCAGCATGAATAAATCTAAATGGAATCTATCCGTTTTTGGGCCGTTTTACCCCCTTCTCATTTGGTTATTACAGAAAGATATAGTATCTTTGCCTCCCAAATAACCAAACACAAAGCTTATGAAATATCTATGGTTCACATTTCTCTTGCTAGTCCAGGCTACGATGATGACAGCCCAGGAGAAAAAGGTCCTTTACAAGACCCTCGACAGCTTGATTGCACACTACGACCACCAGACTGCCGAGAAAGAACTTCGTATCAAGACGATTAAGGATGGGGCCAGTGGTATCTCACTGACTCCAGAGCAGCATCTGGAACTGAACATACGGCTGTACGACGAATACATGGCTTACAAATACGACTCAGCCTTCCAATATATCCAGGAGAATGTCGGACTCCTTCGTGGTACGGAGGATTACAATCGTTTTGCTGCCAGTGCGGTACGCATGGCACATATCCTTTCGGTAACGGGTCTTTTCAATATGGCCAGGGAGTTGATGGAAGAGATCAACCCCGAATCATTAGATGTACAGCAACGGGTGGACTATTACACCCAACAGAGCGAGTTGAACCTCTATCGCTCTGAAATGGCGCAATACACCCCCTTCTTCGCTGAGTTTATCAGTAGGGCACAGTATTATCGTCAGTTGATTATCCAGATAGCCCCGAAGGGTTCTTACGACTATATCTTCAACCAGGCCACCTATACCTGTGAGACGGGCGATGAAGACAAGGCCATCCAGATGCTGGAAGACTATCTGCCCCAGCTGAAAAGCGGTTCGCGTACCTATAGTATTATTACCAGTACCCTGGCTTATTTCTACCAGCGCAAGCAGAATCTGGAGAAACAAGAGTACTACCTGTTGCTCAGTGCCATCAGCGATGAGCGAGGTGCCATCCGTGAGAACAACTCCCTGCGCTCCCTCTCTGAGATGCTGATGGACAGAGGTGATTGTGACAATGCCTACCGCTATCTTTTCCAATCGTTCCGCGAAGCCCAGTTTTATGGCAGCCGCCTGCGTCTGATGCAGATGGGTCGCATTGCTCCCCAGGTGATGCAGCTCTACGACGAAGAGCGCTCTCAGACCCAGCGTCTCACCACTACCATCCTGATCATCATCTCACTTGTCTCCCTACTATTGATAGGCGGTATCTTCTACACGTTGAAGCTCATCCGTAAGAACCGTTCTGCCAATCAGCAGATTCTGGAGATGAACAAGACGCTGGCCCTCCAGAACGAAGCTATCAGCAACATCAACAACCAGATGAAGGAAGCCAACAGGATCAAAGAGGAATACATAGGTCGTTTCCTAGAGCTGAGCAGTGTGCTGATAGAAAGAGGTGAGAAACGCCTGAAGCTGTTTAACCGCCTGGCGCGTGAACGTAAGTTGGAAGAGCTGTATGCTGAACTCAAGGCAACAGAGCCTGTCAATAACAGCATTCGCGATTTCCATCAAGATTTCGATGTGGCCTTCCTGAATATTTTCCCTGATTTCATCGCGAATGTCAACCAACTGCTAACCTCTGAGAACCAATTCGAGCAAGAGGCAGACAGTGCCAAGAAGCTGACCACCGAGCTGCGTATTTTGGCATTGTTACGACTGGGTATTAACGACAACCAGAAGATTGCCGACATCCTGCGCTCCAGCCTTACCACCATCTACACCTATCGTTCCAAGTTGAAAGCAAAAGCCATTCATAAAGAGACCTTTGAGGATGATATACGTAAAATAGCAACCTATTAAGACAGAGGAAGAAGAAGGGAAGAAGGAGGGAAGAAGAGGGGAAGAAGAGGGGAAGAAGAGGGGAAGAAGGAGGGAAGAAGGAGGGAAGAAGAGAAGGAGAGGGGGAGTATGAGGTCAGAAGGTGACATAGGGTGTCAGCCGCTCGATGACCTCAGGAGGAAAGTCCTTGGAGAGGCGAAGGTCCTGCAGACTGTTCAGGTTGCCGTGCAGACGTCGATAGTCCATGATGGCCTTTGCCTGATAGTAGTTGATATAAGGATGGCGACGCAACTGCTGAAGGTTTAACTGGTTGACGTTCAGCAGTTGGGGATGAGCCCCCTGCACCACGAAATATTTCTTGGCCTCCTGCGGGAAGCCCTCTATCTCGTCCAACTGATCTACGCTGACATAGCCTCCTAGCCGTTGTCCATAGCGAACAATCTGGCGGGCATAATACGCCCCTATCCCTGGCACCTTGCGCAGTTCCGTCGTATCAGCCATGTTCAGCACGACATGCTGGGTGCTGTCAATCTTTCTGGGGTAAGGCTCACCCCCATTAGCCCCATTGGTCCCATTAGCCCCATTGGCCCTATTGGCCCCATAGCCCCTATCCCCCACCAGTGTCGCAGCTGGCAGGTAGTCACTGCTGATGCGGATGTAGGGTTCCAGGCGGCGATAGTCCTTGACCGTCAGTCCATAAAGTCTGGCGAAGTCCTCCTTGGTGCGGTAGATGCCGCCTGCCGCACGGTATTTATAGATGTTGCGCACCTGCCAGGGCTGCAGCCCCAGTCGCAGCAGTTGCGTGCTGTCTGCCGTATTCGGATCGAAGGGGAAGGTCTCCTTCCGCTGCTCCTTCGGATACGAGCCGTAGTATGCTGTCCGGCGTGCTTCCTTGTGGCGCTTGGCATACCGTGGCATAGAGTCGTCTTTCGGGATCGGAGTAGTGGTATGCCCGTCAAAAAGGTATAAGAGCACTAAGGATAGGGTTGCCACACAAAGGGCTGCCACTGCTATTTTACGGTCGTTCTTGTTCATATACTTAATTAGTAATTAGAAATTAGTAATTAGAAATTATGATTACCTTCAGGGCAGGAAAAGCCGTCCAAAAGGTATTTCGAAGAACTGACACACTAAATTCCTTTTTATCTCCAAGCTTAAACATATCATAATTTCTAATTACTAATTTCTAATTTCTTTGACCTAAAGGTCCGCTCGGCATCCCGAAAGGTGACGCTTGCCTTAGCAAGAAAGTGACTTCGTCGATTACTCATTTAAATTACTCCCATCTGGTGCAGGAAAATGAGTATGATAGCCAGCGGACAGACATAGCGCACAGCAAAGAGGAATATCTGGAAAAAACATTTGTTACATTTTCCGCCATTGGTAAACTCGTCATACACCAACTGCCGTGGGACATACCACCCCACGAAGAGACAGGCGAGCAGTCCACCAAGGGGCAACATAAAGTTGGCCGTCAGCTGGTCGCAGAAGTCCATCAGCGACGAGCTCATCACCTGGATGTCGTAAGCCCCTACCGACCATGAGCAGAACAGGCACAGCACAGAAGCTACGACGGTGATTATCCACGCGGCATGGCGTCTGTTCAGGTGGTATTCCTCTGTAAAGAAGGCAGTACCTATCTCATGCATCGAGATGGTAGAAGTCAGGGCAGCAAACACCAGCAGGGCATAGAACATCACACTAATCACCCACCCTACCTGCGGCATCCCGACAAAGGCCTGCTGGAACACGTTAGGCAACGTGATGAAGATGAGCGAAGGACCACTGTCGGGGCTAATGCCTACCGAGAAGGCAGCGGGGAATATCATGAGTCCTGCGAAGATAGCAATCATCGTGTCGAGTAGTGCTATCTGACCGGCTGAGCGCAGCAGGTTCGTCTCCTTCGAGAAATAGCTGGCATACGTACACAGACATGCCGTACCCAGTGATAGCGAGAAGAATGCCTGTCCCAGCGCATCCAGCATCACCCTGCCGCTCAACTTCGAGAAGTCGGGCTGTAACAGGAACCGAACTCCTTCCATGCTGCCAGGCAGTGCACATGATGCTGACACCAGCACCAACAGTAAGAGCAACAAGATGGGCATCAGCCATTTCGAGGCACGTTCAATACCCTTGCGCACACCAAAGACAATGACCACATGGGTTATCAAGATAAAGCCAATACCCCACAGCACCGGTCTCAGCGGGTCACTGGAGAAAGTGGCGAAATACGTCTTCACATACGTGGCATCACCTGACAGCTGACCTCCAAGAGCAGCATACAGGTATTGCAGACACCAGCCAGCCACCACGGCATAGAATCCAAGGATGATGGTCGAGGTGAGGATACCCAGGTAGCCCACCAGTCGCCACGGTCTTCCGTTCGACAGTTTGTCGTAGGCACGCGCAGCATTGGTTTGTGCATGCCTGCCCACAACGAACTCACTGATCATGCCAGGCAGTCCCAGCACGAAGATACAGCCAATATAGAACAGGATGAAAGCGGCACCCCCGTTTTCTCCTGTCATATACGGGAAGCGCCACACATTGCCTAATCCGACAGCAGACCCAGCCGTAGCCAGCACAATGCCCAGCTTGCTACCAAAACTACCTCGATTATTCATCATCTTAATTAGAAATTAGAAATTAGAAATTGTGATTACATTGCAGGCAGAAAACTTGCACATCATTACTCTAAAATAGGACATATCATCATTCATAATTATCTCTGGGATAAAACATATCATAATTCTTAATTCCTAATTCCTAATTTATTATATCACTCCCAGCTGATGCAGGAAAATGAGTATGATAGCCAACGGACAGACATACTTGATGAGGAACAGATAACGATGGAAATAGCGGACATAGCCCTTCAGCTCACCATAGTTGCTGAACTCATCACGTACTATCTTATGAGGCACAAACCAACCGATGAAGATACAGGTGAGGAAACCCACCACGGGCAGGAATATCTGACCCGTCACGAAATCGAACCAGTCGAACATCGCCTTGCCGAAGAACGATAGTTCTTCGACAGCTCCTAACGACAACGAACAGAATGCCCCAATGACAGATGTCGTCACTGTCACTATCAAGGCGGCACGCTTGCGCGTCGTACCAAGTTCCTCCTGGAAGAAGGCCGTCGATACCTCATGCAGCGACATCAGTGACGTCAGGGCAGCCAGCGACAACAACACGAAAAACAGCAACGAGACGACATAGCCTACTGCCGGAACACTGCTAAAGGCCTGTTGGAATACGTTGGGCAGCGTGATGAATATCAACGACGGTCCCGAGTCGGGATTCACCCCTACGGAGAATGCTGCAGGGAAAATCATAAGACCTGCCAGAATTGCCACCACACAGTCGATAATCGCTATCTGCGAAGCGGCCTTCGTCAGGTTGGTCTCTTTCGAAAAATAACTGGCATAGGTACACAGACAACCCATCGCAATGCTCAGCGAATAGAACGACTGCCCCAGTGCACTGAGGAACACGTCACTTGTAATCTTTGAGAAGTCGGGCTTGAACAGGAACTCGATACCCTTATAGGCGTTGGGCAGCATGCACGAAGCCCCTACGATGATGAGCAGCAGGACGAACAAGGTAGGCATCATCAGCTTCGATGCCTTCTCAATACCGTTGCGCACCCCATGTTCGATAATCAGGTAGGTCATTCCTAAGATGACGACCGTCCAGAACACAGGTTTCACAGGATTGGAAGACAATTCCGTGAAATACGTCTTGAAATACTCCGGATCACCCTGCAGATGCCCTATCAGCGAGGCCCACACATACTGCAGACACCATCCGCTGACCACCGCATAGTAACCCGTTATCAGGAATCCCGTCAGCACACCCATATAGCCTATCAGCGCCCAGGGTTTTCCGTCAGCCAGTGTTTGGAATGCTCGCGCCGTGTTAGCTCTGCCGTGACGTCCAATGATGAACTCGCTAATCATACACGGGATACCCAGCAACAGCACACATGCCACATAGATCATGATAAACACGGCACCGCCATTCTCACCCGCCATATAGGGGAAACGCCACACATTACCCAGCCCGACGGCTGAGCCTGCCGTTGCCAGAATCACCCCTAACTTGGAACCAAAATTTGCTCTATCACTCATATTACCCTTCTTAATGCTTGCAAAATTATAAAATAAATCTTACTTTTGCATCGTTTTTTAAGTAAATATGCAAAAAATGGCTCATATCGTAAGAAAATACCCTCTATCTCTGCTCTGCTTGGCATTGATCTTCCTCCTCTCCTTCACCCCCTTCTTTCCGGAGACGCCGCTGGACGACATTGACTTTATCGACAAGTGGACGCATCTAGTCATGTACGGCGGCACCACCAGCGTCATCTGGTGGGAATATCTGCGCACTCACCAGCAGCTAAATGCCTCCAAGCTCCTGCTATGGGCATGCTTGGGCATGATTCTCCTGGGTGGTCTCGTGGAGTTAGGACAAGCCTACTGCACCACCACCCGCTCTGGCGAGTGGCTCGATTTCTGGGCAGACTCCATCGGTGTTCTCCTCGGCAACCTTCTCGGTTGGCTGTTACACCTTTTTTTTCACTTTTCTGTCTCAAAATAAACATCCATGACCTACAACAGGGGCAGTGAGAACGACTATGTCGATGACCACTACGCTCCTTTAGTGTTCCTTTAGTGCTCCTTATACCTTCGTAGTAGGTTCGTTGATAAGAGGGACAGGCACGGTGTGAGGTTTTTCCCTTTCAATATCAACCTCGCTGGGATTATTTCTGGCGGGGTTTTTCATTTTTCCCTCTGTGTCCTGACCTGTGTCCTTGTCTCCAAAAGTTAAATTTTTCGTATAGTACGAAAATTAATACTGAATGGTTTTCTTAATACGAATAATAGTATTATCTTTGCAGCAATTAATGATTATTAGTGGAATGAAGCATATAGAAGAGTTAACTGAAACAGAATGGGATTTGATAGAAACCATTAGGAACTACAAGAAAAGCTTCCCTAATGGTGAACCAAGACTGAGGTATTACATCAACAGACTGTTTGCAGAACTTTTGGATGAACCACTCGATGATTAAGATAATAAAAAAAGTAACGGAGGACATAAGTATGGCAACAATGACTTTGAAAGAAACACAAGCAGGTACGATGAAAGCTACATTGGAGGACATTCTTCTTGCTGTCTCGTGGGCCGATATCTCTAGGGAGTATTTTGGTAAATCAAATTCCTGGCTATACCACAAATTAGATGGTGTTGATGGGAATAAGAAACCTACAGAGTTCAGTGAGGAAGAAAAGTACATACTGAAGGGTGCGCTTGTTGACCTGTCTGAGCGCATACGCCGTGCTGCAGATCGGATATAGGACACAGGGGGACAGATTTGTCCTTAGGACACAGGGGGTAAGAGACCCTCTGTGTCCTATAGACACCGACATCGACAAAACCGATGCTGGCGAGCCCTCCAGAAGCCCTATGCGACACTAAGGCGGAGGGTAAATCACAACCTCTTCAACCAGTACAAACAAAAATGAGTTAACTCAAACGATGATTTGAGTTAACTCACTTTTTCAAGGGGTTTTTCGTCCGATTCTGACGGGCTTCTAAAATCTTGACAACTTAGAGGACTTAAGGCGTTGTCGGAACTGGTTCGCCAATATTGACTTCCGAGTCTTTCTTCACGATACCGTTATCACCGCCGCCATAGACATTACCCATGATGGTAGCCTTGTCCTTGATGTTCACCTGTGTCCATACCGAGTTGGCAAACTGCTCAGGATCCAAGTCTGACATACCACGGCAAGCACCATAGACCTCACCGCCATAGGTCTTGTCGTAACTCCAACCGTTTTCGTATGGTGTACCGATGGTGACTACATTCGTACCACCACCGATGTTTACAGTGTTCAAGGACTGGCGACCTGGGCCGTTGACTGGTTTTTCGGAAATATTGGCCTGACCAGGCTTATATGGCTCGTAGGTCTGACCCATATTCGGAGCACCGACAGAACCCATCGAACCACCACCATAGACATTACGATGGATGGTACCGCCCATGACGTTCACCTCCGTGAAGCGTGTTACAGAACCAGAAGAAGTGCTGTAGCCTGAAGCAGAAATCTTATTGCCAGTATATCCCGCTGCATACATATTTTCAATGTCAGCAGAATACTCCGTGATACCTGAACCACCGCCATAGATGTTACCACGATGCAACCACTGTGGGCTATCAAGGTCAGAAGTCTTCAGGAGAGTCTTATTACTATCAATATAAGGCACACCAATCTCGCCACTATATACAGTCACCTTCGTATCGCGGCGTACGTGACCATCCTGACCACCACCATAGACGCTGGAAAGAATCTTCGGAGCATTATTGGTCAGATAAGTGTTGAACTCTTCGTCCGATTCAAAGTCACTGCGACTCTTACCAATGGTGACATCCGTCTCATTCACATAGCCAGAGAAGAATGCCGGGCTATAGAGATAGAGGTGGGAAGGATCATCAGCCACGTTAGGTGCAGCCTCACCGGCACTACCACCGAAGACGTTACCGTATGGCAGCTTGCCCTTCGTGCTCTTTGTCGGATCATCCTCATTGATGTAACCGACAATACCGCCCAGCACCTTCACAGTAGCCTTACCACTGTTTTGGAAATACCAAGCATTAGTATTAGTAGCAGGATTCTCTGTCCAGAGATTACCATCTATCTTCTCACCATAACCTTGGGCAGCACCTATTTCGCTATCGTGGACATAGTCATCATTACCGCCGGCATAGTTACCCTTACCGACAGAACCCATGTTACCACCGCCATAAACGTTACGTCCTACATGGCCGCCGTACATTGTGACGTTGGTGTTACCCATTACCTTACCAGCAATGAGACTGTATATCTTGGCATCATAATGGTCTTCGGAAGCCGTAGAATTCTTATCTGCTCCAATCTTCAGCAACGACTTCGTATAAGTACCGTTACCCTTGCCTGCACCATAGAGCGAATGACCGATGAGACCCTTCCTCAGCGTCACATTAGTATTGCCATACACATAGCCGTTCTCACCACTGCCGTGTACGGAGCCGGTGACGCACCACTTGCCCAGATCAGTACTGTAGTTGGCAAACGTGGCGGTACACGTGTCGGGGAAGTTGACGTTCACCTCCGTCTCCTTGACAAGTGCCAGACGTGCCATGGCATAGCGGTCACCCGCCTCGCCACGCGCACTGCCATAGACATCGCCATCGCCCTTTATCTCTATGTTGCCATAGGTAGTCTGTACGCCGATGTGGCCGCCGTTGATGTTGACGGTAGCCTTGCCGGTGTTGTCGGCAAACGTAAACTCATACGGCCAGCTAAGGGCGAAGCCGTCGTTAGCATTAGCATGCTCGACAGATTTCGTAATCGTTCCCACAGAGCCCATCGAGCCGGCACCATAGACACTGTGTGCTATCAGACCGCCGTTGATGTTCACCGTTGTATTGCCGCGCACTATGCCCGCCTCGGGGTTATACTTCACCTCGTTATTTTCCACGTAGGTGTCAGTACCGCAGCCGCCGCCATAGACGTTGCCACGGAAGGGATAGTTGGCACCGTAATAGGTCGTGGCCTTCTCCGGGTCGTTGGGGGCGCTGGGGTCAGGCACGACAACAGGGTCTGATGGCACGCCCACCGTACCGCTGTTGACGGTCACCACGGTGTTGCCGAAGGTATGGCCGTTCTCGCCGCTGCCATAGACAGAACCCTTGACCGTCGGAGTAGCGTAGGTGCCGCCCTTCGTACCAATTGTTACCGTGGCGTTGTTGACCCACGCCATGTAGTTGTCGCGTGAGTGCGGGTTGATAATGTCACCGCGCGACGAACCGAATACCATGCCGTTCTCGTAGCCGTTGCTGCCTATGGTGCCGCCCGTGATGCTGACCGTAGCCTCACCAGTGCCGGCAGTATGCATAGCCTTGACGCCATAGACCTTTTCTGTATGGATGACAGGGTCTTCATGCGACTCGTATTCATAGTCGCCCACGCTGCCGAAGGAGCCGCCGCCATAGACGTTATGGTATATGCGTGTGGTCTTGCCCTCGGCCTGGCTGATGCGGACGCTGCTGTTGCCTAATACCAGTCCGCAGCGCACAATGGTGCGGTTGCCGCTGCCGCCGCCATAGACGTTGCCCATAGTGGCGCCACCAAAGTGCCGTGTCAGGTTCTCGGAAATGGTGATGGGCGCTATGCCCACAGTACCGCCGCTGACATCAACGTAGGTGCTCACCTTGGCAATGTCGGTATCAGTGATGGTTTCGTCCGTCTTGGCTATGCCGCTGTCGTCCTTTTTGAAGTCGCCCTTATTCGTGCCGCCGGTGATGGTGGACTTATAGCTGTAGAAGCCCAGTCCCACGTTGGCCACCTCGCCACCGCCGTAGATGCTGCCCTTCACCTGTCCGTCTTCCATCTTGACAGAGGTGCCGCCAACGACACGTCCGGCAATGAACTTCGGGTTGGTGTCGTCTGAGAGTGCCTCCGTGGCGTTGCCATAGCCGCCGCCATAGACGCTGCCGAAGGTATAGCGCGTTACGTCGCCAGCCTCCTTCACCTCGGTGCCGATGGTGCCGCCCTGGATGAGTATCTCGGTGCTCAGGCTGTCGGTTGCCGTCAGTGCAGTGTTGCTATGCTTGTGCTTGCCAGCCGTCCAGCCCAGCTCGCCGCCACCATAGACGTTGCTCTTGATGGTGCCGCCGGTGATGGTCAGGCGGGTACTCTTCACCATGCCTAAGTCGTACCAGCGCGTGAGCGGCGTCGTGCCGTCGAGGGCATACATGCGGCCCATGGCACCGGCAAAGACGTTGCCGCCCTTGGTATGGGTCAGGCGGACAAAGCCAAGGTCTTCGTCATAGACATAGTCCGTATTGGGCACGTTGTTATGCGTCTTCCACGCCGTCCAGTCGGCTGTATCCCAGTCCTTGGGGTCTGCTTTTTTAAGGCCGCTGGGTTTGTTGCCCGCCTGCGGAATGATGTACTCATTATTGTTACCTATGGTGCCGCCGCTGATGTTGATGGTGACATAACCGTGAGTGGAGCCGGGATGCACATAGTCTTCTCCCGTCACGTAGTTCTCGACTCTGTTGTCAGGTATCAGCTTGCCATAGTTGGCATTGTCAGACGGCTCCAGATGGGTACCGATGGAACCCAGTCGGCCACCACCATAGATGGAGCCGAGCATGGTGCCGCCCTTGATGTTCATATCGACATTGCCGCAAACCACTCCGGCAGTCAGCGCATCGCCTGCGAAGCCACGGCCACCGCCGAAGACGTTACCATCGACGTAGCTGGTGCCCCAGGTGCCGATGGTTGGCCCGGCAGCTGCAACGTAGCCTTCCTGTCCCTCGGTTCCCACTGCCGCCGTACCGATGTTCATCGTCACGTTGCCTAAGACGTGACCATCCTCACCGCCGCCGAAGACGGAGCCGTAGATGGTGCCGCCGGTGATGTCAACATTGACGTTCTTGACGTTGGTCTGCATATTGAAGAATACGCGCTGGTCGCCCTTGCCCGCACCGAAGAGGTAGCAGGTGACGGGGTGAGCGGCTATCTGACCCAGTGTGCGTGGCACACCGAGCGTTGCCGTTCCGCCGAAGGTGACATGGGTGTCGCCGGTGACATTGGTCATCTCGTTACCGCCATAGATGCTGGTCAGGATGTGACCGCCGGTAATGTTCACGTAAGTGTCGCCACCTACAGAACCAGCCTTGAAGTGCCACTTGCCCGGCGCATAAGGATAGTAACCCGAGCCACCGCCAAAGACATTGCCATAGAACGTATGGCCGTCAGAAGCCACACGGCGTCCGCCCTCAGTAGAATTACCGTCAGAATACTTGTCCAAGTCGCCTGTCGCGTTGGCAAACTTGTCGTGTGCGTCAAACGGTGACTGGTAAGGCCAGCTGGCACACTCGGGCAGAGAGCTCTTATAGTAAGTATTTGCCAGTGTCTTTAGGTCGGCAGGGTCAGAATCAACAGGAATCAACTTGCCCTGCGCCCATTCATCAGCTGTATAGCGGCGGTTTACGCCAATCGGTGTCACAGGCGTTGCCAAGGCACTGAGATACGTACCGTCATCCGCCATCTGAGCATAGCCGTTACCTATCTGACAGTCACCCTGAATGGTGACATGCGTGTCAGTCTGCACATAGCCATTCTCGGCACCGCCATAGACGGAACCCTTGACGAAGGCATTGCCGCCGACGGTGACATGCGTCTCGGAGGCCAAGCCAAGCGTCTCGATAAATTCGAGATAGGCGGCCTTAGCGGTTTCGTTAGTACGTGCATCAGTATGTGTAACCTTTGCATTGTTATTATCCACATGCCAAGGGTCTTCACTGTCTTTGAAACCATCGAAAGGTGTGGCTCCCTTTCCGGCACCAAACACATGGCCGAAATCGTCAGGACCGCCAGCCCTTGTCATCTGCATGTCGTCAGGACCAATCTCGGCATCGTCCTTGACTGTCACCGTACAAACGCCGCCGCCCCTCGTTGCATACGGGTATCCCATAGGAGTACCCTTAGGTACTGTAGGTTTACCTTCCTCTGAGGTACCGTCATTAATCCAATACCGTCCCACGGTAGCCACCTCGCCACCGCCATAGACGGAGCCGAGTACCTGGCTCTTGCCCTGAATGGTAACGGTGCTGTTGCCGCGCACCAGTGCCGAATAGCCATGTGTGGCGACGCCCTTGCCGGCACCAAACACATTACCTGCAATTTCCGGCTTGAACTTGCTATCGTCAGCCACTTCGCCTTCCACGCCGATGGTGACTACCGTGTTCTTCTCTACACGGCCTATCTCACCACCGCCATAGACAGAGCCGCCAACAGAACCGTTGGCAATGACGACGCTTGTGCCACCATCAGGATTGGTGCTGCCATCGCCGTCAATACCGACCATGGCAGACTCACAGAAAAAGGCACGGTCGCCACTTTCCTTGGCTTCACCCTCACCGCCACCGAATACATTACCTAGAATCGTAGCAGCATTACGCGCAGGAATAGGTTTGTCATCCACTGTGCCTGATGTTGTGGTCTCATCAACTGTCTTGGTCCAATCCCATTTATTGGTTTCAGAGTTGTAGGTATAAACCTTACCATCAGCATCCGTGGTTTCTCTCTTACTGGTAAAGTTCAGCCATTCGCCGGTACCAATCTCTACACGTGTATCGCCTTGCACGTCGCCCTTGTAACCTCCACCATAGATGGTGCCGATAGTACCGATTGCAAGAATGGCCTTACCGTCTTCCTGCTTTTCAACAGTATATGAACAATCCATCTCATGTTCTGTGACTTCATGGTGTGCAACAGAAAAGGCATTTGGGTTTTCCGTCACATACTTAGCTGCTACAAAACCATTCTCCATGTTCACATTAATAGACGGATTACCTATCAACTTTGCGTTAAAACCACCACCATAGATTTTACCAATCTTCGTTGCAGAAATGATATTAATCTGCGGGTCACGTTGAACAGTGATTCCAGTTTTATCTTCAAGTGCTTCGTATTCAGCCTTTGTACGCGCAGTTCCATCATTGTTAAATCCATAGATAGAGTAATCAGCATTAAAGCCACCAGCATACAGTCCGCCTATGACGATAGGCTTACAGCCTTCCTCGTGTACATTGATTGTGATAGAACCATATATCCTTCCACTTCTATCATTACCACCATATATCGCACCATATGTACCATTGGTGATATCAATTACAACATCGCTATACACATTAGCATCATACGCACCACCATAGATAGCATCCACATAATCTACGCACTTCGCTTCAACTTTTGATCCAGCATCGGTATCAGCATTCTTGCCGGCTGGATAGGTAGCATCAATCAGCATCGTACAAACACCGGCATCTTCGTCACTGGTATATGCTTCTGCTCTGACATTACCTCTCGTATTACTACCACCATAGGTCGCATGGATACGTCCACCAGTGATTTCCAAATTAGCCGTACCCTTTCCATAATGATAGTTGGTATTTTCGCGACGTTCCTCTGGGGTATCTGCATCCTCGTTTGCAATAGCAGGATAAGGATTTCCTTGGGTACCGGCTCCTTCTCCAGAGGTAACATGATGGTATGTTGCATAGTATCCAATGTTAGCACCCGGATTCTTATACCACTTTCCATCTTTCTCGTAGGCATCTTTACCATTACCACCTCCGAACACCTCATGGAGTTCGTAGGCTGCATTTATTCTGACATAATTTGCAGGAGTAGAAGCAGCATTACCACCACCATATACTTGTTTGATACTGGTGAGGTCACAACCATCAATGATAACTTCTGTATTTTGCGTAGTAGCCTTATAATCAGCTTCTGTATCATTGGCCTGTGGTCCGTATGGTTTATACATAGCCAAGTCACCACCACCATAAACTCCAAGTACATCGTAATGTCCATCAGCTATGGCATCTATATAATTATCAAGTACCTTCTCCTTAATCTTTTTAACCTTATCATCGCCTGCTTTAAAAGTCAAGCCCAAACTTACACGAAGTTCTTCAATTTTTGCTTCTGTAAAGAATTCGTCATTTTTAGTAAGAATATCGGTTAATGCAGAAATTTCAGAAGAATTCATGCCTGCATCCGTAGCAAGGTCAGACAATTTCTTACCATTTTCATCAGTGTACGTAGCATAGTTCTCTGTAGTATAGTTGCTCAGCTTGTCGAACTTCTTGTGCTTACCACCAGTCGGTACAATCTTATTTGTACCTTCTTTCTGTGTAGCATAGACGTGTACCAAAGCATGCCCCTTCGGTGTACCATTCAGGTCGTTACAACCGAAGATTTTCTTCACTGCACATCCATTAGTTGTGTATTTCGCACCCTTGTTCAGTTCTACCGTGGTGTTGCCTAAAACGTCAGCAGCAACGCTTGTTCCTCGACCGCCACCATAGGCATTGTGCTTGATAACACCGCCAAGGAGGTTAACCTTTGTATCCTTCTTAACCTGACCACCACGTGCACCGCCATAGACATTACCGGCAATGACGGCATCCTTGGTACGGTCTGTAGGATGAGGATTGATGTTCACCTCCGTCCACAGAACAGTAGCGTAGTTTTCAATGGTTTCACCTGTTCCCAAGTCACCGCCACGGTCACCACGGCTACCGCCATAGATGGTGCCGCCATACTTATGTTCATTATAAACATTTACATCTCCTATGGTACCACCATTGATGTTAACAGTACACTTAGACAAGTTGGAACCTGCGTAGTCTTTCGATGTGTCAATTCTTGGAGGACCTACAGAAGCCATGGCTCCACCGCCATATACATTATTATATATCCTACCGCCATTGATGTCAACCTTTGTGCTGTTAGTAACAGAACCGGAAGACATACCATGAAGTCCCTTCACGCTGTCCCACAAACCCAGACCAGAACCGGCACCATAGACATTACCTCGATGGTAGCGATGGTATTCGGCATCTTTACCGCCTGCTGCTGCTGTCTCTGCATAGGTCTGACCAATAGTTCCATCATTGACAATGACATGCGCACTACCACGTACGTGTCCGTCACGACCACCGCCAAAGACTTGACCGTATAAGCGTGGCCCACCATTGGATTCTGTACCAATGGTAACCTCAGTCTCGTTAACATAGCCTAAGTAGAAGTTGGGCGCATATTCATAGCGTGGATCGAGCATAATATCCTCCGCTGCTTGTCCGCGGCTACCACCGAAGACCATACCCGTAGGAGTAGCCATACTGTCGTCTCCGCCCACACTGCCGTATGTACCGTTCTGTGTTCCTACCGTACCACCCTCAATTTTGACGGTGGCCTTACCGCTATGGAGGAATTCCCAGGCATCATCGCCTTCGCTTGCACTTGTCCACAGATTGCCCGTAAGTGTCTCTCCATAGCCTGCAGGGAAGTAATCGTCAGCACCGCCAGAATAGTTACCCTTACCTACAGAGCCAAGGTAACCGCCGCCATAGACATTGTTCAATACATGACCGCCTGTCATGGTAACTTTTGTGTTGCCATATACCTTACCGGCTGTCCAGCTGTAGAGGTCATCTGTGGTAGATTTATAATCATCCTGATTATCAGTAGTACTACCATCTTTTAAATAACCCTTGTACGTACTAATACCCTTACCGGCACCATAGACACTCAGACCTATCAGACCGCTGGTGATATTGACCTTGGCATTCTCATAGACGTGACCATCCTCACCACCGCCATAGACAGCACCCATGATGCAATTAGTCTCAGTACCTATGTTCGTGCTGTTCTTGCCTGATGGAGTAGCAAAGTTGACGTTCACCTCGGTTTCACGCACATTGGCACAGAAAGCCTCTGTATAACGCTGGTCGGAAATACTGGTAATACCGAAATCCACCTTTCCCTTACTGCCACCGAACACATAGCCTGTACCGTCATTCCAGGAGGTGCTACCGATGTGACCACCAGTGATGGTTACGGTAGCCTTACCGCCTATCGTTTTTCCACCTACAGCATCATCATTCGGAGCAGCAGCATGGTAGGTAAACTTATATGGCCAACTTAGACCGAATCCGTTCGTCAGACTTTCATGCTTTGGCATGTTCGTGAAGTTTCCATCCTTGTCACTAACGAAGTCTATCAGACCAACGGAGGCCAATTCACCACCGCCATAGACATTTTGGCCAATCTTACCACCTTCAATATTCACTATGGTATTACCTGACACAGCACCATTCCAAAGCATTGGTGTGAAAGAGTAATACTGATATTCCTGCTCAGAGTAACCACCAACCTTAATTGGAGTCTTGGTCTGGTAATCATCACTTCCTTTTCCTCCACCAAAGACACTGCCTTTGATGTCGGCACTTCCGGAAATAGTCACCTTAGCTTGGTTACGTACAATACCGAATTCAGCTCCACCATAGACATTCTTCTTGATTGTACCGCCACTGATACTGACGGTCGTAGTCTTCGAAGTAGCCACCTTTGGCCACAATTCGTTCAACTCTCCATTAAGCTTTGTGTTACGTCCCATGCCGGCACCAAAGACATTTCCGCCATATAGAGCATCAGCTACGTCGTTACCAATAGTACCACCACTGATATTGACAGTGATATGACCGTGTGTCACTCCACTACCTGAGGTATCATCTACCAACTGTCCATAAAGAGGATCATCAGCGGGGGTAAAGTCGATACCCACAGATGCCAGACGGCCACCACCATAGATAGAACCTAACATTATACCATCAGAGATATTCACGGCAGTATTACCGCCAGTGCTACCAGCTGTCAGTGCAACACCACTGAAGCCACGGCCGCCACCGAAGACGTTACCATCTACGTATGATGTTCCCGTAGTACCAATCCTAACATTCGCGCCATCCTGTGGTGTATTATTAATAGTAACATCACCAATATTTACCGCAGCATTTCCCAGCACGTGACCATCCTCTCCTCCACCGAAGACGGAACCAAAGATACGAGCATTGCCACTGACGTTGACAACCGTCTCCTGTACATTTGTCCAGGTGTTAAAGTATGTGCGCTGGTCACCCTTACCTGCACCGAAGAGGTAACAGGTTACAGGATGATCCTTCATCTGTTGCACTGTACGTGGTACACCAATCGTACCACCTGTCATATTGATGGTACACTTACCGCCAGACACTCTTACTAAAGGTTGTCCCTTGTCATTCTTGGTGTATGTACCAACATCTGTTGTCTCGTTACCACCATATACAGAGGTCAGGATATGACCACCAGTAATATCCACATACGTATCACCATATACCTGTCCGGCAGAGCGGAGCCATTCGTGAGTACCGTCAGCCTTCTTATAGGGGAAGTAGCCGGAACCGCCACCGAACACACTACCATAGTAGGTATGGCCATCGGTAGCCACTGGACGAGATTCCGGATCAGTATCGGAAGCGTATGGGTCATAAGGCCAACAGTTATAACTATCTATTTTGCCATCATTATTCGTATCCTCACCATAATCCCAACTTGCACATTCGGGTAGTGCGGCCGATGCAATCTGGGCAGGCTCGCCCGAATCTACAGCCGTTGCCGCTGCAGTCCATTGAGTTTCTGTATAAGGCTTAGGCTTTCCATTTTCATCTACTTGGCCTTCACCGCAACCAATCTGTCCACCGCTGATAGTCACATGCGTATCGTGAAGCACACGACCATTCTCACCGCCACCATAAACAGAAGCCATAATGATACCGCCGCTGATAGTCACATCAGTATTGTTTACGTAGGTATGGAAATCTGCATCCTTATCAACTGCGGGATCTTCTACCTCACCACGACCGGCACCGAATACAAAGCCCACGTCAACAGGACCGACATCATTTAGATCGTTTGGATCTTTAAAGTAACGTGCCGTATTCTTCATGCCGCCATCTGCCTTTGCAACCTCAACAGGTCCTACCTGACCACCACTGACTACAACGGTACACTTACCGGTTCCGTCTGCAAAAGCCGTTGGCCTGCCACCAACACAACCTTCGTGCGAGGTATGTCCCGTCATGTCACGTGTGGTAACCGTACCGACGGAACCCTTCAGACCACCGCCATAGACACCGTCAAAGACGTAACCGCCAGCCATGGTTACACGTGCATTAGTCAGCACATCTGCTTCACTACCGCCACCATAGACGCTACCACCAATTGTAACCTTCTCATCACCTTCAGTTACAGTATCAAAGGTTGTGTCACCAGTCCTCTTCGCACAGATAAAGACCTCTGCGTTACCAGTAACTTCAGCCTTTTCACCACCACCAAATACATCACCTGTAATATGAGCACCGAGAACGGATTGATCATCATCATAAGTGATGGTTATAATATTTCCTGATCCATCGCGTTCAGCAACAATCTCACCACTCTCATTACGTTGCATAATACCCACAGTGGTTGATGAGCCGATATTGACTTCGGTGTTTCCTGTTACTTTACCTTGCTGACCACCGCCATAGACATTGCCAATAGTACCTATTGCTGGATCGATATTACCAGTAACTCGTTTCTCATAATAAGTTTTGTTTGCTACGGCAAGTCCTGATGCGGAGATTGTGCAGGCTTCGTCTTCATAATAACCGACAACACTCGATTCGCCTGCAGTGAGTCCTGTTACTACGACTGCTGAGGTTTTAATATTTTTAATGTTATGATATGTGCCACCATCAGCCTTGCTATACTTTTCATAGTCAATAGGAAGAAGTACACCAGTTCGTCCACTTTTTCCTCCACGAACCATATTGATATTCACCTGCGTGTTTGCATTAGCTTCTTCAATAAAGCTGCCGCCATAGACATTATCAATACGTGTAGCAGACTTGACATTCACAGTAATTTTACGGTCCTTTTTGTCAAAAGTAAAGGGACCGCTTTCACCCGGATATTTAGCATTGTTGCCACCACCCACAAGGTTTTCTATGATAATAGGTTTATCACATGGATCTGTCTCCTCTATGTTTACAGTGATGTTACCACCAATACCACCTCGCTGGTCATTGCCGCCATAGACATTCTTAAAGTAACCACTGGTGATGGTCAAAGTAACATCGCCTTTGATGTGAGCTTTGTAAGAGCCGCCACAGACATATTCGATTTGTGAATTGGTCTCTGTACATGCAGCTATGACAACGTTTACATCGCCATCAACGTCAGCCTCACTGCCTGCACCATATAACTTGGTGATGACCAATGGACACGAACCCGCCTGCTCCAATGTTGGATTCGAACTACGGCAGACTCCCAAGGCATCACTACCTCCAAATACCTGACCAATCTTACCACCATGGCAGGTAATCTTGGCAGCACCATTGACATTGGCACCAGTATTATCTACCCAACTGCCATTCCTATTAATTGGCTGGCTACCGTTACCACCACCAAATGCATATTCTATATCGTAAGATCCCCAAATGACAACATCAGTTGCCGGTACAGCTGCAGAGTTACCACCTCCGTAAACTCTGGAGATACTGGTCTCTCCACAACCATCAATGATGACCTGTGTCTTCTTATTCTCATTAGGCAAGTAGTCTGCCTGGTCACCGCCACCATAGACTGCCTGAATCTCATAATTCTTATGTCCTGAAACAAGATTTCCTTTTTCATCTATTTGTCTCGTTCCATATACTTCTACGAGAACATCACCCAATGGACAGCCATTGAGATTGTTACAGCCAAACACACGACCGGCTGTTGGTACAGCAGAGTATGACTTACTGCTCGTCGTTGTCACGTCAACAGGATTCTTAGTGAAAGCCACGCCGGAACCACCATACTTGGAAATGGAGTCCGGGTGGTTGATGCTTACCCTGACATCACCATAAACGTTTGCGGCAATAGCAGAAACTGCGGGTTCACCACCACCTGCTTCTTTTGCCAATCGACCTAAGCCGCCACCATATACGTTACCTATAACACCACCTGTTAGCGTGACAAGGGTTTTGTGCTTTGTACCCTTAGCTGGGTCTGGTCCTCGTCCAACAACTGGCTCTGAATTTGGAACATTCATGCCCGTTGCCCAGTCTCCAGGAATTTGTCTCTTTTCGTAATAGGTTCCGGTCCCATCATATGATAGTTTTGTTGTTTCGGTATATGTATAGTTTCCTTCAGTGCCCGACCTTTCATATAATCCTTCGAGCGATGAGGCGGGAACATGCTCATAATATTTTGTATCTGAAAGAGCCGTTCCTGTAGCTTGGGTATAGGTGTATGGATCTTGTTCTGTACCAGAACCACCAGTTCTGGTATATAGTCCTGAAACAGATGATGATCCAGCAACGATATCTGTCTTTTCTGTATATTTTTCTTTTGAGAGTCCGAGCACCTCAACATAAACATCTTTTGAGCCGGGTGTCCAGTTTAACGTATTGGTCTCAGCCAGTGCACCGCCACCATAGAGATCGTTCTTGACGGTACCACCGCTAACGTTGACCACAACACTACCCTTCACGACACCAGACTGACCGCCACCGAAAGCACTACCCCATATAGTACCACCACTAATTTTCAAAGCCGTACTACCTGTTGTAGCATAATCACCAACTAGTCCTTCTTCACCACGGGCAGCAGCATAGACATAACCGCCACCGCTACCCTCTGCGCCGATGACACCTCCACTGATGTTAACAGTCGTCTTACCACTTACTGAACCCATAGCTCCGGCACCATAGACGTTGCGAACTACATGACCGCCATCGATAGTAACCGTAGCATTACCCTGAACAATACCTGCTATTTGATTGTATTTTTTCTTGTTTTCATCATTGGTGTCTGTGTACTTATCCGTACCGCAACCACCGCCATAGACGTTACCACGATAAGGATATGATGCACCTGAATATGTAATATCATCCGAGGTATCTCCTGGAGTACCATTGTCATCGGTAACAGGAGTGCCCTCTGCAATACCTATTCTACCACTATGGATGGTTACAGAGGCATCATGGAAGGTATGTCCATTCTCACCACTGCCATATACAGAGCCCTTAATTTGAGGCTGAGGAGCATCGGTGCCTTGTCCTGCCGTACCGATAATGACATTGGTGTTGTTGACCCATGCCAGACGGTCATGAATGCCATCAGGAGCAGCTACGTCACCGCGAGATGCACCGAACACCATACCATTCTCATGTCCATCTGTACCAACAGTACCGCCTGTAATCGTTATGTTGGCAGTACCTGTACCATCTGCACAAGTTGTAGTATTAGTTCCTGAATTGTATGTATAAGTACCTACAGAGCCGTAGGCACCACCACCATAGATATTATGGAGAATAGTACCACCACTGACGGTAATATTCGTATTTTTTGATACCAATCCTGCTGTTGTTTCTTCCGTATTACCGAAACCACCACCATAGATATTACCGTATGTAGCACCACCTTGGTTTTCTGTTCCGATGGTACCGCCGTTAACAACAATGTTTGTACTACCATCTACTGTTGCCAATGAGCCACCGCCATAAACAGACATCTTCACATCACCACCAGCCATCGTGACGTGCGGATTACCTGTAACGGTTGCTGTTGTACCGAGACCACCACCAAAGACGTTTTCTGTTATAGTGCCGTTGTTGATGTTGACTGCAGGATAAATCTTATTCGCTTCTTCCAATTCTACCGTTGGCGTATAGGCAGCTTGGTTACCACCGCCATAAACGCTGTTGTTAACAGTACCGCCATTGATATTGACAGTTACTGTATTCTTTGGAGTACCCAGTACATTGTTACAGCCAAATACGTTTTCAACAACAGTACTGGTCGTGCTACCCTTTTCCATCGTCACAGTAACGGGACCAAAGACGTCAGCAGCGATTTCTGACACAGCAGCTTGAGCAGGAGTTTTCACAGAAGATGTAGTTAGGTAACCTTCATCACCAGATTTCAAATTATGTTCTGTGTTATATGCATCGCACTCTTCTTGTGTATAATACACAGCCTCATGAGCTGCTGCTTCCCTTTGTCCTTCACCACCACCATAGAGGTTACCAGTGATAGCACCACCATAGAAGTTCACTTTAGTGTAACATTTCTCTTCTGCATTCTCAGCATTTGTATATTTATTTACACTTGTGTTGTCCTTTGAATTGACAGTACCCTTGGCACTACCGCCATAGACATCACCCGTGATGTTAGCATAACCGACAGGAGTGCCAGATTCATTCGTTCCAATATTTACTGTTACATTGCCAGTAACGTGGGTGCTCTCACCGAAGCCACCACCAAAGATGTCACCTCCGATGTTGATACCCTGATTCTGGTTGACCGTACCGATATTCAGAGTAACATTACCATCTACGTCAGCAGAGAAACCACCTCCGTAGATACCTGCAGTAATCGAGGTTGTTGTATTTGATGTAGCAGCAAGATAGTCGGTGCCGTCAATGATTCTGACACCAATTTTCTCAGCATCTTTACCTGTTGAATGTTCTTTATTAACAGATGCTGTACCAATGTCAATAGTGACATCGCCCTTTATTGGAGCAGCATTTCCACCGCCATACACCTGTCCAATCTTTCCGATGAATACATCCGGATTTGTCGAATAAGTTTGTTTTGTTCCATTGACAATACCCTGCATCGTGTTAATCCATACATGGCTATTACCCAGTACCGTGGCTGTTGAACCGAATCCTCCGCCAAACACCTTACCAACAGATGTACAAGAATAGACATTTACTTCAATGGCTGCCCTTCCCTCTGTTTCCTGATCAAAGTTCAAGTCACCACTAGTCTTTGCTTTCCATGTATCACCATCTTTTTCACATCCATAAATAGAATATGGTGCATTGTAACCACCACCATAGAGTTCACCGATAATCAATGGCAGACAGCCGTCCTCATATACATTCACCGTGATAGAGCCGTTGATGCTACCACCTATGTTGTTACCACCGAATACTTGACCATACTTACCGCTGGTAACAGTTAATGAGACATTACCATTTACAATCGCATTCTTAGCACCGCCAAACACCTGAGCGACGAATTCCTCTGGCATACACTCCAGGATGATATTGACATCACCATCCATAGGTGCTTCTTGTCCGGCACCATATATTGCACCAATCTTCAAAGTACAGTCGTTTGAATCACTTCTCTTCAGTGAAGTACCGCCACGTACGTTACCTAACGTATTACTACCACCATATACTTCATGTACCTGACCACCTATCAACTCGATTTTGGTTTCACCAGTACCATATTCATTTGCGCCATTATTGTATAAACCGATGTTGGCACCTGGATTCGTGAAAGTGTTTGTACTCTTACCATTACCACCACCAAACAGTTGATGAATGATGTAAGCACTCTCGACAGTAACCTGTGTAGCAGGCACGGCAGCAGCGTTACCACCGCCATAGACGTATTCTATACTTGTTGCACCACAACCCTTGATAATAACTTCTGCATAATCCTCTGTATCATTCAGTTCTGTCTCAGGTGTAGGATCCACAGGTATATAGTCTGCCTGGTTACCACCACCATAAACCGCTGCCACATCGTAAGTAGTACGAGCCTCAAGCGCAGTTTCAGAAATTTCTTTCAGTGCCTCATTTGCAGGATCAGTATTCACTGTCCGCTCTACCAGTACCTTCACATGTCCCTTAGGTGTACCATTCAGGTTGTTGGCACCAAAGATTTGGGCAGTCAGAGGCATACGGTTCTCACCCTCTCCAGTGAACGACTGTACAAACTTCACGCCATCGAGCAGTACGTTTACATTACCTCCTACGAAAGATTCAACAGCTGTTACAGGAGCGACATATCCTTCTTGACCTTCTGTGCCTATAGCTGCAGCAGCCTTTCTACCCAAGCCACCGCCAAAGACGTTACCTTTGATAGTTCCACCATAGAGGTTCACATTCGTATTCTTATCAGCATAATATTCCTCGTTATCAGTACTGCTCGTCTTGTTAGTATTACCAAGTGCAGAACCACCATAGACATTACCATAGATGTTAGCATTACCACTATAGACTGGTTTGGCATCTGTCGATTTCGTTCCTATGTTCACCGTCACATCGCCATTCACCAGTGTCGGTTCACCCTTACCGCCGCCAAAGACAACGTTAGGCAATGGATCAGGAACTGGCGTTGTCCATGCTGTTCCTATCGTACCACCAAGCAGTGTCACTTTAGCATCTGCCTTCAGCACACCATTGACGTTAGCACCGCCATAGACGGCTTCACTTACTTTGGCTTTGGTGTTGTCGCTGTTTTCTACAATGACCGTTGTAGTACCAAAGTTCTGAGCTGCAACATCCTTCGCATCATCTTCATCATCATGTCCAAGACCACCACCAAAGACATTACTTATAGTACCTGCATAAACATTAACCGTTGTCGTCTTGCCGGTAGTTGCTGACAACACGTCACCTGCTCCCTTCGTAGCATTCACAGCACCGAGGGCACTACCACCATAGACATCACGTACCGTACCTGTACCCGTGTAGGCAGGAGTGGCATCAGAAGATTTCTCTCCTACGTTTACTGTCACATTACCCGTTACTGTCGTTGATGTACCTTTACCGCCACCAAAGATATCCCAATTAACCTTACCGTTAGACAGCGTCACATTAGTATTACCCTCAATATCTGCAGTATTACCACCGCCATATACATTATAGGTGTTGAAACCTTCTGTCTTTTGGCCAGAGGCATTGATATTCACCTGGGTGTTACCTATTACCTTAGAAGCATCACCTCCGCCAAACACACCGGCATGGTCTATGACCTCACCATTCTCGTTATAGATATTACCATGCACCAAGGTATTTCCCTCAATATTTATTGTAGCGTTACCGGTTACAGCACCGAGGTTCTCCAGTGAATTCCATGTATAGCAATACCATTTGCCGTCTTTCTCATATGCAGGATTCTTTTTACGATTAACTTCTGTCTCTCCATTCAAATCATTGGTCCACTCATAAACTATAGTATTCCCCTCTCCATCATCCTTATACCCAATACTGCCGTCGGTTATCGTTCCGGCAAAGTCCATAGACGGATATGTCACTTTATTTTTATCATGAACACTAAACGTAGGAATGGCTGCTGAGAAGCCACCACCGAAAGCATTACCGTCAACGGTAGTATTGGTTAGTGTTGATGTGACATTACCCGTCACGCTAGCCAGGTTACCACCACCATAGAAGTTAGTATTAACAACGCAATCGGTCAGATTACTCGTCACATTACCCGTAGTTGTAATACCAAACTGTATCCAACGATAAAAACTACGCTGGGTAATCTGGTCTGTCACACCATTGGAATGGTTGAACACTTCAAACTCATACTCGGCATGATAGCCTTTGTTTACATTTGAGTCATCGTAAGTAGTTTTCAGCGGATTGAAATTCCCCCAACCATATTGGCCACCCCAGCTTGCTATATTCGATGAATTCTGATCGCCATCCTTTATCAGCTCTCTGTAATAACTGTTTCCACCGTTACCAGCACCAAAGAATATGCCAAAGATCGTACCTGTAGCATTGGTAGTAACGGTCTTTCCTGCCATATTGCCCACCTTCGGACCACCGCAATATTTCTCTACGCGGCTATAGTCGATGGTTACATCAATATTGCCACCAATAGGATTGGAACCATTGATACCACCTCCATAGAATTCGTTAATCAGCGAGTGATTGATTTTGAATGTGACACCACCAGCCACCTTGTCATAACCGGCTCCTGCCATCGTGCCAAACTTACCACCATTGGTATAGCAGTGCGGTGCACCCTGATTTTGAGGGACAGCAATATCTGGACGATAAATACCTGAAAGATAAAACTCTGGATACTCACCACCGATAGCATTTACAGCGCAAAAATAAGCTTTTGGAGAAGTATTCGTACTTGGATGGGCACCAGGGGCGAAACGGTGAACCCATGCCTTACCACCTAAAAGGAAATAGAGGGTACGATTGGAGTCATGGTATCTGAAATTGAACATTTCATACTCACCGCCATTGATAATCATAGGAGATCTGCCATCTACTGTAGTACCAACGTCTCCAGTTACCCTATAGTTTTCATCCTTAGGACCATCATACTCAAACTGGGTGGTACGCAGGAAGGACGTCTCCGTCACTTCAAAATGTCCATGAGGTACGAAGATACCAATAGCGTATGCCTTCTTATCATGTCTGACAGCCAGACCAAGTTCTACGATGGGCAAGAAGTCAAAACGGACAGGTTGAATACCTTTACGGGGAGTATCATGTCTGAACTGCCACTCCAAGCAATAATCTGGTTCGCAGTCGAAGTCAAAGTCGGCACTCATAAAGGTAAATGGGTGACATTTGCTGTCTAAGGAATATCCAATTAGATTACTACCATTCTTTACCTGATGGTTTCCAATCAGTACGATAGCCTGATCATAGACGGTAGGACATTCCGTGGATGTCTTAAGGGCTTTGATAGCATCTTGCAAGTCCTTATAAACCGTGTATCCTGCAAAAGCATCGGTCTTTAGGAATTTGTCAGGCATCGTTCCAGCAGGTCCAAAAGCAGCATCTGCTTTATATCCTGCAGAGGTGAGACTCACTCGGTCAATACTGTGACCACGGTTTGCCAAATAGACAGCATCACCCCAGTAAGCTTCGATGTTAATGGCTGTGACACCTACAGGTACATAGTAGTAACCACCCTGGGCAAAGACGCGACCACTGGTGGCATAAAGATCCTTACTGGTACAGTTGCGGTCTGCAAAGTTATATCCCGTTTCCCAGTTTTTCTCAAAGGTGCCAGGAGTTCCTCCCGTGACGGAATTAATCTTCCAACCCGTCACCACCTTGTCGGTATAGTTGTTAGCGTATTTCTTAGCATGTGTTTCACCATTCGGATTACCGAACACCTCGTTATAATAAGGTAACTGTATCTTATAGTAACCATAGTCGCAGTTCAAGGTATCCATGTCGGTGATGGTAATATTGCGAGAAGTATTACCTGTGTAGTTCGTACCAGCATTGATGTTTACCGTCAATGTTCCGTAGCTCTTTCCTTCCCATTCGTTAGCTCCACTACGTGCTTCCTTGGCTTTTGTTTCGGGATTGATTCTGTATTCTGTATCCAGATTGATGACAGAAGGATAGTACCCCCACTTCTTCAAGATAGGATAAGGAGCCATGCTTGGGTCAAGCACCCACTTGGCCATCAGTGCACGGTCTTCTCCCGTCTGGTCATTATATGCTTTGTCTGTTAACCAGTACGTTACAAGATTCTTATTGCTGTTCAAGACACTGCGGTAATACTCAAAACGTGTCAGGTTCTTCTCCTCAGCAGGCCATGAACGGTTGTAAGCATCAATATTAGTATAGCTGTCATCGAAGGTGGCAGTCTTACGGAAATAGTTGTAAGGGTTGACACCATTATTACTGCCTTCATCATTCTTTATCATTGCGCCACCATAGACAGGGTATTTTTGTGACCCACCAGTGATTTCACCGTAGAACATACAATTCATCACCATAGGCACGTCGGTCACATTGTTTTGAGTAATCTGGGTATTACCGATGTAACCCACTATACCACCTACTGTTGTTCCGCCAGTAATCGTAGCATAGCTGAAACAGTTGATGACACGGGCATTGCCTTTCAATTCACCAACTATACTTCCGCAATAACTTGGAGTACCACTACCACTAACCGTAGATGTTTCGTCTTTAAATGTAGGGGAATTAGGCAGAATGCCGCAGTTATATATGCGTGTAGCACCGTCCGCCGTACAGCAGATGGCACCTGTAGAACCAGTACCGGAAATCTGCACATCTTTCAACATGATGTTCTTAATTGTAGCATCTTTAGCATATGCCAACAAAGGCACAGTAAATTTAAATGTGCGAAGCCTACCATCAATCTTTCCAATAAAAGGTTTTTCTTCTGTACCAATGGACGTATTACAGGTGAAGCCTTCTTTTAAGATATAATAGCCACCCATACATTTGATTTGGCTACGCTGGGAAACCTCTGTTGGAACCATTTCGATGTAGAACGACTGCGTGCCAGCACCTTCATCGTTTTCGAGAGCAGCGGCTGCAGGCTCTCCGAGGCCTGTGAACGAGGTCACAATAGTGCTATTGTCGAAGCGAGGCATCAGACGCATATTGCCATTGCCGTCATCCACCACCATGAATGTAGCATTGGTGATATGCAGCGTGGTGTGGTCGTTACCCTCAGCAGAAATCTGGTAACGGTTCTCATTCTGCAATGAAACAGCACCTGATGAAGAATATGTACTCGTCCATACACCACCAGATAGTGTCGAACTACTGGAATTGGTCGTGAAGAAACGATCTGCACCAGACTTGGCACTCTGTACCTGAACGTTATAGGGGTCGAAACCATTCTTACCTGCGGTAACATAATCAGCTTCCGTTTCTTCCTTTGTCTTTGCTTTATCTTGAGCACCTGTCTCTCCTGCATAGATATAGCCCATTTCTTTGTCAATATCGAAGTTAGGCTTCACGTACCATTGCATATTGTCAGGCACACTCATGATATCAGGTTTTGTATCTTCAGTACTCAGTGCGTTGCCATCGGAAATCTTGGCATACTTGCCTCCCTGCTTCACCAGATATTTCGATGCCTGCGTTTCAGTCTTTTTGTCCGCGCCAGCGTATGCACTTGCATACTCAGGTTTCACTTCATAAGTGACATACAAGTCACACAAGTTACCCTTGGCATCTTTTATCTGTGGTATTGAACCTAATTCACCCAATTTCTCTGTCGTATAATGCTCAGAATTCCCTCCAGTAGAGACCTCTGAATTAAGGACAGGATCAGAAACATTGTATTTATGATATCCATCAACCTTGTCAGCAGCTACAGGCTTCCAATAATGGTAGGCTTTTACCATAGGACTGCTGTATTTCTTAATCTTTGCATAGCCCTCAGTATCTGTAGAACTTGGTATAGTCAGACGGACGAGTTCCCATCCATGCTGATCAAGAAGAATGATTACAGGTTTGAGATCTATTTCTTCGACAGAGAAAGCACCAGAACCCATTGAGATGGTCTGGAACCAGTGTTCCTTCTTTTCCAGTTTCTTATTTGTTGTACCATCATTACGCTTTACCCAAGGTGCTGAGTAAGCCCATGCGTCATAACTATGCCAAGCTGCTTTGTGGAGTCCTTCATTTGCGTTCTGCAGGAACGTACGCTGGTCTCCGGTCAGAACTACGCTTTCCTCTCTATCCGTCACTTCTTTTCCATCACCTTTCAACAGTTTGTTCGCCGTTGGGTTATTTTTCCAGTATTGTTCAAAGCAGTTTACTGTCTGCCGTGAACTTGTACCTTCTACCACATTGAAGGTTTGTAGTGTCATACTGCTCGTTTTAGTACCGAGAATCATGTATTCCGTAGGCTTTTCTGTCACTACAGAATGATCGGAAATGGCACCTGTCACTACGCCAACAGTCTCATTTGGCTTATAGGTATATAGATAAGTGTTACCGTCGGTCGTATTACCCTCGTTGTCCTTTGTGGTTTGGTTCTGACGCGACTTTACTATAACATGATAAGGATCAATGTCATCACCTGTCAGGTTTGTACCATTATGGTTGCTGACAAAATACCAGAGCCATCGTGTTCGGGTGGAAGCACCATCAGCCAATCCCTTGTCCCATTGGGCTAGGCCATAGATATTAAGGTTGAAGTCGCCATTGTTATAGGGATAGATAGCTTTCGTGCTTTCTGTTGACAAGGCATCACTTGATTCCTGATAGAAACTATCACCTCCACTAAACTTAAGCAAGTAAGTCTTTTTACCTTCTATATCAATAAGAGTCTTATTGACATCGTAGGTGACATAGATGGTATTATCACTCGTTACCTGCGTAACACTCGTAATTTCTGATGCATCTGGCGTTCCGTCTCCGTTTTCGTCCTTTAAGACATACGGCACATCTGGCGTACCTGATGTCGATTGTACAAAGGCATCGGCATTCCAATAATGATAATTTGCCAACGGACTCTTCCAAGCAGCGGGCAGTCCGAAGCCATCTGCATCCACATAAGCGATATTTGCCTGTATCACCGCTCCTTTCCTATCTATCAGCGTATATGAGCGTGGAAGAACGACAGTATTTACGGTAACCGGGACTTCATGGATATCATCACCATCAATATACCACAGCGTCGCGTTGGTGTGGGTTGCATCACCAATGGACGCAGTCTTCATGATGAACGTTTTGACTGTACCGTCGTAGCCAAATGCAGCAGATTTGTAGGTCAATTTACTGCTCGTAGCACCATTCTGCACTGTCACAGCGTATGGGTCACCACCAGCAATATACCACAGGTGGTTTGCATCTGTTGATTCTGAGCCTCCGTCAGTTTTCAGTGTACCATTGTCATCGTAAAGATAATTACTGCTGTACTTGATATTAAACGGACGGGCACCTTGCAGACGCAGTGGTTTATTTGTCAGAAGATCGGTGGTATAGGTCACATAGATATTTGCATCACCCTCCGGCGTTACGCTAATCGGGTCATGTGCTCCAATTGTTTCGGGGGTAACAGTTCCCCCTATCTCTTCACTACCAGCGAATGAATAGTATGTCACCGTCTCACCGTTAAGATATTCGCTTCGGATAGCCACAGGTATGCCGGTATATCCACTAAGGGGTTTACCTTCAGCTTCTTTTATAGAATAATTTGTTGCGACCTTATTCGACTTATTGATAACTTTATAGGTGTATGTCGCCAAGGGGATGGTGACAACACGGGAAACGATGTTATTGCCATCAATCGCAATGGCTTTGATAGCTGTTCCAGTAGCAGAAGCTATATCGCTCGCTGAGATGGAGCTACTATATTGTGTACTTGATGAAGTAGGATCATTTCCATTGAGCGTATAGTAAATTGTATTGCCTGGTGCAGAAATCGTTACAGAGCCATCCGCATTAACATTAAATGCTGGTTTCGTGGGACCTACTTCTTGAGAAGCGACCTCAGTCAACACTATACCATAGCGCTCTATCACCACTTTCAAGGTGCCTCCTTCTGTGACAGTGAAGGTGCCACCATCCATAATGGTGCTTTCAGCCGTAGGATCAGCCTGTGTTCCATCACCAAAGGTATAGCGTATATTATACCCTGTCGGCAATTCATTACTATCTGTCACTGTAATGGTAGGATAACCAGTTGTGTTAATTGTAGGAGCAGCGAGGAGAGTATCTTCCCAAGGCCAAAGTTGGCCACCGCCCTTATTATTATACACACCAAGAATACCAGTACACCAATATCCTGATTTATGTTTTATGTGACCATTATAATATTCCCAGTTTTCGCCAGCAGGATTAAGAAACCCCTCAACAGCATTACCATTCTCCTGAGTTGGTTGAATATTATAACCCGAGATATTGTTTTCAGTATATGGAGTGATAGTATATTGGAAAACATTACCTGGAGAATCGTTATCTACCGCCTCAAGGTGGACGGACATTCTTTCTTTAGCTTTAGAAACTGGGGGGTCGTATTTTACATATTTCCCCGTCAAGGCATGAATGAGATAATATTTGTTGCCAGTCTTCTTGACAATCCAGACGGAGTTGTTGTCACGATTGGTTTGATAGGTTGTCAAAAACGGTTTCTCTGGATCACCATCGGTGGTACCGTAATTGGAAGAATAATATGCATCTACAGAATGGGGCTGTTCCGGGTTCTTAGCAGGAACCAAGTACCATCTCTGCTCTGGAGTCAGTTTATCATACCAATAATTAGAACCATTGTGATCTCCATTCCATATTTTATTGGCAATATAATATACTCCCGACAAGTCAGTATCCTGCGCCCACGCCCCCGAAGCTCCGAAAGTCATCAGAGCCAGAAGCAGGATTATGACGAGACGTAATCTCGTTAATGACGAGACGTAACCTCGTTGACGACGAGCCGTAACCTCGTTGTAGGCATACTCTAGGCTGCTCCTAAGGTGCTCCTTAGGTGCTCCTAAGCTGCTCCTAAGCATACTCATGAGCCTGCCTAGAGCTTGGGTACACCTTGGGTACACCTTGGGTACACCTTGGGTACACGTTGCCATCTCCTTGTCAACGGTATGGCAATGCACTGGTTCTGTTTCGCTATATGTGTTTCTTTCAGTTACAATCATTTCGGTCATATTGTGTGTCATATCTTTATTTCTCTATTTTTACTATCCGGCACTTCATGGATTCAATACTCTTGTGAGAACCAGAGGCGATAGACGGGATCTACGAATATAAGTTCTCCCTTCCTCTCCTCAATAATGTCCTTATCCTTTAACACCTTCTTGTTCTTGCTGATGGTGTTTGGATTTCCCAAAGCATAGTTTCTCTTCGTCTCTATCGATGACAACTGCCGCACACCGTCTTTGATGGCCCTGAGCATCTCTATCTGACTTGGAGCCAACGACTCTGTATCACTTAGGAACATCGGCGAATTGGTATTGATAAGTTGTCGCAGGCCATATTGGAAAATCTGTTCATCCACCTCTCCCGTCGTTGCATTCCAGATGAAGTAGCATAGTTGTTGGAGGTACCATGAATGACATTCCACCGTATCGCACACCTGACTGGCAAAAGCCTCTGAGATACGCTTGCCTGATTTTTCAAACGATTCCCTGATGAACGGCATCCACTCCGACTTAGCAATCTTGTCAAGGAAAAGCATCTGTCCAAAACGATAAAAGGGCGAATTTGCATTGTTGAAAATGTCCATCATCATGTGGCGTTTACTGCCATATAGGCAATAGGTGACATGCTCCTGCTGCTGCCATGCTGATCGCATCTTCCCCTCCATATTCTTATAATCAGGCAGATTAGCCAGTTGTTGGAATTCGTCTATACACACGATAATCCGGATGTTCTTAGCCACAGCAAGCGTTTCTGGCAGACGAAGGATGTCCATCTTGTCCTGTTCCTGCGGCACAAACTTCACATCGAAAGCCATAAAATTGGTGACGTCGTCCTTGATAACCAATTGCGGAACGACACCCGTCAGAAATTTCTTGGCATCCTGAATGCGCCTTTCCAACTTTGTTGAAGCACATGCTATCACCTGACTGGCAAACGTCCTATAGAACTCAGCCTCAGAGCCAATGCTAAAGGCATCAATGAAACAGACACATACGTCTTTTGCTTCATTTTGAAGTTCCTCCATAGCGACCTTTACCAATGAGGACTTTCCCCAACGACGCGGCGAAATCAGCATCACATTAATGTGTGATGAGAGGAAACTCTTCAGTTGAGCCCTGTCTTCCACCCTGTCGACGAAATTGTCCTTAGTGGCAAGTGTTCCGTATTGAAATGGCGCATTCATATCTACTATAATAATGGTTTAACACCACAAAGATACAATATATTACCCAAAGGTAACTTACCCAAAGATAACTTTTTGCTCCTATTAATGTTTTTTATCGTTTCTTGCATTATACTCATTATTTAACAAACAGTTTCTTCTTGTTCACGATATATACACCATCGACGACGATAGGTGTCTCCACTGTCTCGCCAGGCTTCAGCACGTAGTTGGCAAGCGAGATGCCTGCTACATTGAAGATAGTGATGGTCGTAGCCTCCTTGAGGTACGATGTGGTGATTATCTTATGATCCTTTGCATAGATCTCAAGTTCGCCATTAAGAACGGTCTCAGGACCATCTTCCAGGCTACTATTAGCGCCACCAAAGACAATCTGCTTAGGCTTCTGCGGAGCAGAACTTGCCGAAGCGGCTACCGTGAAGTAAGGACGGAAGGCACTGACATTCGTGGCAGCTGTCACCTTGTTATAGCTGTCACCTGCAGCATTGAGAGTGTAACTATTGCTGCCAGCCTCCAGCGTCTCGTTCATATAGCTTGGCTTGAAGGTATAGTCGTTACCACCATACTTCACTACCGTTCCCTTGCTCATCTCGTTATCGCTGACACCGATGGTAGCACCCGTAGCAGAAGCAAAGGTGATAATCTGCTTGCCCAGCTGAGGAATGCTTACCTTCGTATTTTCAGCACGGAACTTACCGCTGAGGTCGAACTCATAGTAGGTCTCACCCGGCAGACCGAGGATATACGGGGTAGCGGCCTTCAGCAGCGGATAGTTGGCGTAAGAGCGAGGAGTCTCATAGTAATGACGATACTGCAAGTAGATATCGCTGTTCGCATCCTGCTGCTGGTCGTGGACAGACTCGTTCTTATAGTAGTAATCCCACAGGAAGGAGTTCTCAACTGTCTTACCATCACCTGCTGCATTAGGATAGTGGAAATTAGCCACCACGACATCTGTGGTTGCTGGCTTCAAAGTCATCGTTTCACCATTGGTCAGCTCACGCAGCCAGTACTCATGACCCTTCTTCGTACCAGTACCATTCTCGCTCTCGCTGCTGCCGCTATAGAAGTGGGTAATCTCACCCTTCTGGTTGGTGGTTACCAGCTCTGCTGTGAACGGTAAGCTGATATCCTGCCATCCCTTCTCGGTGTCAACATACTCCTTGTCTGCAGGTATGCGCTGATACCACATCAGGTGATCTGTATCGAAGCTATAACCGACAGGCGCATTGAAGTCCTGTCTATCTACGAGCAGGTGGTCGTTGATAGCCTTCAGGTTGCTCTGAACGAGGTGACCATGAACACTTGCCGGCGAAGCCTCTGCCACGAGACGGTATTTCATAGAGTTGTCATAGTGCATGTCATAGACAGGCTCTTTGAAGTAACCACTCAGCACACCGTGGGTCTTCGCATTCACATCCGCAGCGGGCGCATAAACCACGAGGTTCTGCGTCTCGTCACAGTTCTGGATGCTCAGCAGACCATCATCGTCAAGCAGCGGAGCGTAGAACTGCCCAGTCTGGGCATTCAAGCCCAGCCCATAAGCCCCATAGGCCTCATTGGCACCATAATGTCCCTTGAAGTCGATAGCTGTCATGTTAGGATAAGCCTCACGAGCAGTTACATGAGCCTCTATCTGTTCTGTAGTCAGTCTCTCCTTCTGAGCCAGATATACCTGTGGGTTGAAGTGAGCCACACCCATGTCCTTCGAGCGGTAGTATGCCGGAGCACGATAGACGCGGTTAGCATAAGTGCCCGTTGATAAGCGACCGTCCTCACGTACCACAGCGGTAGGTACATTCTGATGAGCCTCAGCAGCCCAACCGTAGGTCAGCTTCTGTCCGAAGTAGATATAGTCGTCAGGCCAGATGGGGAAGTAACTGCTCTTCACAGTTTCTACATTCGTTTCCGGATTCTTGACAGTCCAGGAATAGAAACGTTCATCCTCTGCTGTCGGGATTTCTCCTGCAGCAAATATGAAGTCACCATCGGCAAAGCGGTCTTCAACGTACTTGATGTTGCCATAACCTGAAGAGCATAATGCCTGGTCCATATTGTTAGCATAATGCCCGGTCAGAGGCGTCTTTGGCTCTGGTATATTGCCATTTGCATCGAGCGCAAAGTACTTGTAATCTACACCAGAAGCAGTATTTACACCATCATTATAACGTTTGTAGAGATAGAAGCCGTTCAGGTCGTAAGCCACCTCACCATTATAGAAGGCCTGAGCTGTCTTACGAGTAGGTTTGCCATACGTACCATCGTGGATAGGATACTTATTCGTAGCATTGTCCTCCTCCATATAGTAGCTGTTTACTATCTGCTTATAGCTACCTGTAGTTGGAGAGCCAAAGACTGGTTTGCTTGTCTTAGCAGCTGTGCTGGAAGTGCTTATCCAGCAGTTCTCAACGTAACCATCGCCTTTTTCTGCGATACCGGCACCAGTGAACGAACCGGTGACACCGAGGTTATAGACATTACCACAGAGTTTACCGAACAATGAGTTGTCCAGACCACTGATGGTATGTCCATCGCCATGTAGTGTGCCTTCGAAGCACTGTTCGTCGGTACCTATAGATGTCCAAGGAGCAGGAATGCGCTCGGGACTCTCTGGGGTTTCAGGATTATAATCGGGGTTAGGCTTGGTGCTGTGGTCGATATCCGTACGCAGGATGAACTGAAGATGAGAACCTGCTGTTGGACCATTCGTCTGATTCAATATATGGTGACCTTTGAGACGTCCGTCTGCAGTAACGACATCATCGGTGACACCTGTTGATGAAGAGGTGAGCAGACTCAAGTCATAGAAGTCTTTGAACAGGTCGAGACCATTCTCAGAACTTGCGCTGTAGTCGTTGATGTAAATCTTAGAATCACGCTTCAGACGGGTACGGTCGTAATCGACATGCAGGTGAGTAGCCTTATCGTCCATCACACGCTTCAGGTCATGGTAGTTAGCCACGCTGACGGGTACGTGGTTAGAGTATGTCTTACCCAAGTATGTCTTAGCATAGTATGCCAGATAGAAGCCATCCTGATACCAGTAGAGCGGATCAACAGAAGGCGTGTAAGGTACACCATTGATATGACTCTCGGCATCGTCAGGATTATCGAAGAGCTCCCATCCACCACCAGTTATTTCGTAAGCACCAGGTGTTACTGTAGGTACGCGCATAGTGATACCTGTACCAGGCAGTACGATAGTAGGCGGATTGATGTCCTCCACCGTTGGAACACCACTCTTGAAGTTGATATGGATGTTCACCACATGGCGCTCGGTGACAGGTGTGATATGATTACCTGACTCATCGCTCTCCTCGTAGTCATACTGATAGACAACGGTGATAATCTTCTCCGTAGAGAGGTCGTTGATGTCAGCATAGCGTGCCACATACAACGTACTGGTCTCTGTAGGAGAAATACCATGAATAGTGAAGTTCTTCTGATAGTTAGGCAGATCGACATAGCCCTTACTTGTTTCCGTACTTGATTCATTGATAATGGTACCAATCTTCACCGTACTACCCTCTATTCCTGCATTAGAATCAGCACCGGTAATACCTATCACAGGAGTTGGCGTAACACCTTCATCTTTCTCGTTAATCTGATATTCATCGCGACAATAGTAATAGGTACCCGCAGCAGGGAATTTGGTCAGTTTAGCAATCTTATTATTCTGCTCACTTTCAGTCAGACTATTATATATGGTGTTACTAATCGTGGTACCGATAGCGTAAGCCTCATCACCATGTATGAAGTCCTCCTTGACAACGTAGTAGGTATCATTTGTATTTGTCACTGCGATAGGAGCATAGTGACGCTGCTCGTTAGGCAGGCTCTCGTATTGAGCACGGGTGTATTCCTCGCCTTTGGTGAGTGTGATACCATTATGTGCAGTTTCGTCCGACGTACCATTGTATGTCGCAGTATAGTCAAGAGGTGTAGGCAGTGAGTAGGTTGCAAGATTATTAGCAGCCTGTTCCTTTGTAGTATAGTTCTCACCGTCATACTGATACTTCTTACCTTGTGGTCTGCTATACTTTGGATCGATGAGCAGGTCAAGCGCATCGTAGTTGAACTTGAAGTTCGCACGATCCTCTGGGGACATCGCGCTATAAGCCTCCAATGCACGATAGTTCTGGCCAGCCACATAGTAGCTACCGCCATACTTACCGGCTGTGGTACAGATATAGGCAGGCTTAACAACATTATCAATGTCAGTTGCCAATGCAGAATAATTTGTCATATACTCATTCTTCTGCGCCTGTGTCATCAAGTCGTTGACATAGATATATTCTGTCGGAGACAGCTGGATGGTAGCCGTGCTGACGTATGCAGGTGCAGTACATCCTGATATCTCTGCTGATACCGGTGCACCAGGATAGTAATGCTGATTGTTTGAAGTGCATTCCTTAGTTACCAGATAAGCTGCTGTAAATACAGCCTGATCATCTGTTGGCTTGTTTGTCAAGTTCTTATAGTCATTATACGTCTTCTCTGGAATAATCGCATTGACATCATAGTCTTGCTGACCATAGAGACCGCTCGTCGTAGGACTATAGGTTGGGCCGTCTGTGTAATTAGCCTGGTCGCTGGCATCCAATTTGTTGTAAGCCTCAAGTGTTATCTTTCCAGTCTCTGCCAGTTTCGTGTACCACTTATTCCAAACGGCTGGGTTCGTCACATTATAGGTAAGCTGGTAACCCGTATTGTGGCTCAGATTGTTAGATGAGCGGAAGGCATCATAGAAGCCTACATACACATCATTGTTGTTCTTGTCTTTCTCGACAACTGGGTTGCCATTGGCATCCTTGGTCGCCTTCTTGACGGCCTTCACCGTCTCACCGTCAACCTCATGATATGCAGCTTGTGTCTCAAGATGTTGATACTCTGCTGGCAACATCACGTAGCCGGCAGGGTAGTATTTGGAGTTGATGTAACAACTGTCTTTCAGGACATACGTGTCTTTGACAAACAGCTTCTGCTGTGCGGCTGTCAGTTTCTTATAATCCCAATAGCTGATAGGATCATTCAGTTGATAGTTAACATCATTAATGACCAGTTTCTGGTCACCAGAAAGCGGTGTATTCGTGGTCTCGTTGGTGTATGATTTATAGTATGCATAGAAATTGGGCTGCACATCCAACAGTGTCATAGTACCATTAGATGCAGCACTGATGGAAATAGGAATCTCTACCGTCTCACTGTATGCATTAGGTGAACCGGTGTATGCTGAGATGTACTGGTCATAGACATATACCGAACCGGCAATGTACCAATAGTGAGCAGGCACCTTACCAGTACCATAATACCTGTTGCTGATATTATAACAGTCATCAATAATGGTCTGCGTGCTGTGGATGAAGTTACCAGAGGTCTCCCATTGATACTGACCTGTTCCTGCACTATAAGCAGCATCAGTCGTATCATATTTATAGTTCTTCTGGCTGGCAGCACCCGTGTTGAGGGTTGTCAACGGGGGAAGTGGATTGGTTGCAGTACTACGCACGCCATGGATGTTCTTGGCATATACGAAGCCACCACCCATACCAGGTTGTACATTAATCAGGTCGAGTTCTACGACACCCGTGATGGGACCCCACTCTTTCGTATCGACTGTATTACCCGTCTTCTCCTCACTCGTCAGCTCCAGATAAACGCCTGATGCTAATGCCAACTGGTTATGACAGCTACCATTGTTACGGGTACGGTCGCCTATGTGGGCCTGTTTCCATTGATAATAGGACGCAGTTCCGTATTCATAGGATTGACTATTGATGGTAACGGCTGTCTTGTATCTGTTAGCATCTGTATTTTCAGTCACTCTGACTTTATCGAACGTCACGTCACTGGTCAGAGCACCGAGATAATTCACGACGCTATAGATACCGAAGTAGTTACCATGCTCGTAGTTGGGGTTGGGAATAGTTTTATTGTCAACTACAATGGTTTCCGGATCATTGGCGGTAGTATGTTTCTTGTTCAACGATACCTCACGGACACGGTTGATGGTATAGTTGGTGTAATCCACCTCCTCTGGCACACGGTCCTGAGCACCCTTCATCACCATACGGCTACCAAAGACACCGCAGAAGTCTGCACGCTGGATAGTATTCATAATACGTCCGGCATAGACTGTAACAACACCATTCTCTTGCCAAACTGCAGGATTTGGAACCCTTTTGCCACTTTCTGGATCAGTGATGATAACATCAACATTTCCGACTTTCACAGAAGTACCGTCGGAATTGGTGAACTGTGCCAACAGCTCGTCCATGGGCAGGTTAGAGCCGACGGAGTAGGTATTTTGATCAATATCTGTACATTCCACCATACACTTGTACTTCAACTCATAATAAGCTTGCTCACGTGCTGGCAGCACCTTGTATTCATCGTAAGTCAGCTGCTTCTTGATATGATGATAGTCAGTACCGTAGTTGGTGATGTTCAACTCGCGGTAGCCATCTACGAAGGTCAGGTTACCATCACCATACAGACCACCGGTATGACCTGTTCCGATAGTAATGAGGTCACGGTTATAAGCATCATGGATGGAAGCAGTAGCATTACCAAAGACTGTCTTTTCGTTAGCATTCTGAGTACTACTACCTGCAGCAATGTTACCACCGGCAAAGACAGCATTGTGGATGATGATACCATGATCATCAAGGTTACCCCATTCCGGACTGTTCCACGCGCCAGTGTCAGGGTCCTTACCCTTCAATTTGTTCAACGCAGAAGTAGGTACATAAGTTCCCACAGCATAGACTTTATCAATATCTACTTGTTCCTTTACCAAGCAATAAGGCTCTACCACCACCTTACAATCCTCGGTGAGTTTGCCTCCATTATAGTAATAGCCTTCTTTGTCTTTGTCATATCTTGTTCCGGACTTAGCACCAATTTGCAGTGCGCCAAATTTGTCAGTATAGGCACTATATACCGAACCTTCATCGCCGCCACCGAAGACGTTACCATAGCCGTAGGCCATGCCTTCAGCAGTTCCTATCTCACCACCGTGGATGTTAACGTGGGTCTGTCCGAAGACGAAGCCCTTACACTTCATATCGAGCGTAGCAATAACTTCAGGTTTCATATACATGGTACCATCACCACCCCAGCTATCCTTACCGCGACCGCCACCGAAGACGTTACGTTTTACGAGACCATCAAACATATTGACGTTGGTAGTACCAGCCCTGAAGATGCTGGCACCTTCGTTATATTTACCTCCGGCAGCAGTTGCCTGACTTTCTGACATGAGCATGGTACCACGACCGATAGGACCAATCTCACCGCCACCATAGAGGCTACCGCGTACAGTACCACCATACATATTGATAGTGGTGCTGTCAACGTAACTGTTAGCTACATAACCGCCACCAAAGACATTTCCGGAGAGTTCCAGGTCGCCAGGCTTCTGGTCGTCGAGTTCCTCGACGTAGGTCCCATTGGTATCATTGGACTCATTGGTCTTATACCTATAGCCTATGTAACCATTGTTAACAGTTACTTCAGAAGAGCCATATACCGAACCGCCTTCACCACCGCCATATACATTACGGGTGATGGCAGGAGCACCACCATCGAAGGTGTTGGTGCCTTGTTTACCGATTACTACGTATGCCTCTGCAGGACGATCACCAGCAGTCGTTGTAGTGATGGCACCATCATGGTGACCTACGTGTCCCTCGTAACCGCCACCATAGACGTTACGTGCCGTACCACCCTGGATATAGGCGTTTGCAGTAGCAACGAAAGTATTATCCTCATCATCGAAATCTGTAGCGCCAAAGAGGTTATCGACACCTCCGGCACGACCTCCAGCATAGACATCCTTCTTGACCTCACCACCAAGGACAGCGATATAGGTACTACCATAGATGTCACCTGTCTGTGCTACAGAAGCATCACCCAGACCGCCACCATAGGCATAGCCTTCTACAATAGCACCTTTGTTGACAATAACGTTGGTGTTATGCTTCTTCTTACCATCCAACTGTTTTGCTATATTGTCATCAATTTCCGAACGGTTGCTGAATCGGTCAAGATTGGTAGCAGCGTTTTGGGCATACGTTGAGTAGTCATAGCTACCTTCTTGTCCATCATTACCATTATTACCAACTATTGGATTATAATAGTCTCCCATTTTCCAGGCATTTGCCCAGTCTTTACGCCAACGAATTTTCAAAGCATCGGTTGCAGGAACTCTATTTCCGTTAACAATAGTATATTTGGCACCGTCTTTAGTACTATTCCAGAATGGATCTTGTTCTGATATCTGGCGTGACAGATTTTCCTTGAAGAGGTTCATGTAGGCCTGTACACTGGCAGAGTTTAGCACATGTCCCATCTCACCGCCACCAAATACATTATATACTCTGGCACCACTGAGCAGGTTTACCTCGGTATGCTCCGACCAGGTGTCGATACCACGACCGGCACCATAGACGGTACCCGTATATCCTTTCTCCTTATTACTATATACAGGAGACGAGATGTTTACCTGGGTGAAGAGCGAACGACGCTCGTTGTTGTTACCACCGAAGATGGCACCGAATACCTGTGCCTTCTCACTGGTATTTTTGTAGTTTACCTGTGTCTCATATACATCACAAGGAGGCAGAATCTCTTTGCCGTAAGCACCACCGAAGATGCTGTCAATCTGGATGCTGGACTCCTTGGGGACATTCACCACCGTGCGACGGGTGATACCCTCTCGGTAACTACCGCCATACGCGTTATGGATACGTCCGTGCAACAGGTCGATGATGGCGGAGGCTTTATCAAGATTGAAGTCCTCAGCAAAGGTTTCTGCAGGGGTATAGTTCATACCGATTCCATTATAACAACCGGCACCGAACACCTCAGTTTTACCAAAATAAGTCATGCCATCAGGGATATCGACAAGCACGTAACTACGCTCTTGAGCACCATCGTCCTCTCTGACACCAGGGTAACCTGTACCACCACCATAGGCATGGAGGATATAGTTCTGTGCATGGTCTTTCGGACGGATATTCACAAAGGCACTAGTCTGTTTTGGCATAGAACATCCTTCTCCGTAAAGCGCGGTATTACTATAATTATAGGAACCATAGCTACCACCAAAGATAGAATCGACACGTCCCTGCAGGTACTCCACATACGATGAGGATTTCAAGACGTCTGGAATCTCACCAGCCTTGTAGCCATGTATCTGAGTCTTGTAGGTGTCATAGTCGCGCAGACGGGCCTCGAAGTTATAGCTATTCTCGTACTTACCAAGGATAGTACCACCGAAGTCGTTACCGCCATACACAATGTCGCGTACCCATGGGAAACCATCTTTGTAACCACCACTGCCATCTGGCTGGCGACCTACAAACACCTCGGTATGTCCAAGGATGTCAGCATCGCTGGAACCGCCAAAGGCGTCATAGATACGTCCGTTACCCAGATTTACAAGGGTATTACCGGCTACGATTCCTTCGTTACCGCCACCATAGAGATATTCAGCTTCTGCCAAATTCTCAACAGTACCTTCATGAGAGTAAATCGGTGTAGTACCGTTGAGGTTTACCGTGGTACTGTATTTTGGATCAAAAGCGTAAATATAATTACCATCAGTATCAAGAGCAGGCGTGCCATTAGCGTCTAACTGTCTCTTACCTACTGCACCTTGCTCACCACCTCCGAACAACTGGAAGGCATAGCCATTGTTGTGGTTGATGGTGGTGCTGCCCCATATCTCGGTATCTTTACCATGTCCGGCTCCATATACATAGAGGGCAGAAGCCATCACGTCGTCACGCTGGTCTTTGAAAGCAACAGCAGGCTTTGTATAGCCGGCATCATTGGTTGTAGAATTACCAAAGTCTCTGAATATCTGGTCCTTCTTCACCACATCCTCATTGATGTTGATGACGACATTACCGTTGACATGACCGCTGTTGTAGCAACCGCCGTAGATATTACCATCCAACAGACGCAAGTCTTTTTCATCAACATCCGTATCATCGTCAGTCAGTTTTTTAAAGTCTTCCTCTTTCTGATTCCAATATGCTGTATTCCACTCAAATTTGGTGCCATACGCTGTCAACTCATAATAGGTGTTTTTTGCTTTATCGGCGATGGGTTCCGTACCATCAGCAATAAATTTGCTTGACCGCAAGTTGGTTCTGTAATATTCCTTCCCTTCTGTAAGTTTCGTTCCTTCAGCAACTTGAGTGAACTCATTGTCCCATCGCATAGGAACGACCGTCATGTTCTCGAAGTTAATTTCCAAACGGTCCTTTATCTTGCCGTCACCGTCGGTATAGTTGTCGCGTTCATCCTCGGAACCGATGACACCGCCTTCGTAGGCAGCGTTAAGTCCTGTCTGGGCTTTCACATTGGCATTGTTACAGCCGCCCACGAATTTTCTGAAGATGTTCAGTCCACGGTTAACGGAGAATGCCATCTTTCCCGGTATCGCCATACTACCTACATTACCGCCACAGAAGAAGGAGCCAATGTAACTGGAGTATTCTTCATAGTTGTTACGGTCTCCATCAGCTTCGCTGTCGAATACAATCTTAGGCATCAGCGTCATGGCGACTGCGTCCATATAACTTGAGAATGTTTCGGAGTTGGTCAAGTTAAGCGTCGAGAAGTTATCATCAGCATATTTTTCCAGATATGTCCGATTTAACATGCCTTCACCATTGTTGCCTAAATATACATTGTCGGCAATGACATGAGAACCAATCTTCAGCTCTACCAATGGCTGACTCTTCTTAACACTCAGTGAAGCACAGTTACCACCTACAAACACAGAACCATGGATGACGGTTGGCTTTGTAGGAGAATCACCCCACAAATGAAGAGACACCTGTTCTGCATTTGGTCGGAAAGCATTGAGGGCATCTATAGAAGATCCGGTAACGGTATAGTGGAAATCACCATAAGTCTCATCTTCTTCAGATATCGCATCTGTATATGGGTATGCACCATTACCACCACCATATACATCACCATATACGGTAGTATGAATACCGACAGCATTACCGCCATAGACAACACCTGTTACGTCGTTACCACCATAGACGTTATTGATATGTCCACCATTTACCAGCACACGAGCAGACAGTTCACTGGGGAAATAATATCCTTTCAGGTTCGTACATGGTACATATTTGCCGTTTACCGTAGGCTTCACGTCTGCCATACGGCAACCGCCATAGAGATTATCGACGATAAGGGTGGAGTAATCTTTGATTTCAAGGAGCAAGCCCTCTGGAGATGTCATGTTACCACGGTTACCACCGCTGTAGAGGTTACGCACCTTACCAGCGAGCAGGTTCCATGTAGGACGGATGGTCATCTCGGCCTTGTTGTTACCACCAAAGAAACGGCCTACCTGATAGGCGCCACTACTTGGCTGCGAGAAGGTGGTATTGATACCCATTTCCTTGAAACGGGCTGTTGTCAGCAGGTCAATGGCTCCTGTTGTGCCTTCGGCAACCTCCACACCAGCGGCATCGGTCCAGATATGGTTCACCACCGCACTTGGGTTATCGATGTGGATAATGTTCTGCTCCTTCACTGTAGCATTATTACCACCGCCATAGCCATATACGATAGAGCCGCCCTTGATTTCGAGGTATGTCTTGTCCTGTTCAGGGAGTTGGAAGCCCACCTCACCCTCATCGGTTTCAACCTGTGCAATAGGTGTTGTATGGTCATTCCTATTATAGATTGTATGTATGACCTTTCCTGCTGTCTCGCTCGGTGTCTGTTCGTAGTCAAAGTCACCATTACCACCTGCAAAAAGTTGTCCGATATATACCTTCTCCTCGTCTTCAGCAGGCTTTGCATCGCCTACCCGTTTGCCATAGACAGGATCTTCCGGGTCGTTTGATGCAGCATCAATATCGGCTTGTGTATAAGTTTTTCCAGATGGCTTAGTCGAGATACGCACATAGCTGTTGAAAGTTTCGTCAACGGCGTTCTGCTTTTCGCCGGTGCCAACTTCTGTCAGCTCCGTAGGAATGGTTGCTCCCACAGCTTTTGCAGTACCGATATGTCCAGCAATATCATTACCGCCATATACCTGATTAATGAGGATATAGCCGCTGGCATGCTCGCCATCGATATGAACGAAGGTGTTTCCTCCGACATTGGCCATACGGGCACCACCGAACACCTTACCGCTGGGATCTGCCAGTGGGCGCTCAGCGTTAGGATCCATCACGGCACCGATGTCACCCTTCAGTACCGTTACCTTTGCGCTACCGCGCACTTCAGCATGATTGCCGCCACCATACACGTTACCACCAATCTTAATTTGCCCCTGTGCTACAATCGTGCTCAGGAGTACAACTATCAATATGGTGATAAAGCGTCTCATTCCTAATTTCTAATTAACTACTACAGTCGGGTTGTCCAAGTCGGGCTCAGACAGCATATATAAATAGGTGGGGTTCACCTTCATTTGCAACTGATACTGATTGCCCCTGGTAATGGTTACGTTTGATCCGAATATCTTACTGAACACCAGCTTGTTCTCTGCCGTACAGTCGCTGCGCACCAGGTTGCCCTTCATGTCATAGACATCGTAGGTGCTCTTGACTTTCACCTGGTCATCAATGCCGAAAAGGAGCGGAGCGAAGTAGAACGACACATCGCACGAGCCTATAGCACTTGTCAGCAACCGGGTTCCCGTCTTGCCACTATCGCTATTAGGCAGCGTCGTGGTGGCGGAGCCTTCGGTTGCCGGGGTGACCTTGGTCATCGTCACATTAGTATTCGTCAGTCCGCTTCCGTCCGTAAAGGTAATCACTGCATCGACCGTGGCATCGTCAGAGGTAAGCGTCACCTGCTTCAGGTAAATCTGTCGCAAGGCGGCGTAGTCCGCATTCACGCTGAAACTGGCCTTGAGAGATGCATAGAGGTGGTCCATCAGCACATAGGCATAATTCGTACCCTCTTCTCCGGCCGCATACGTATAGTTGCCCTCAACAATATTCTTTGGCGCATTACTGCTCTCCACACGCTGAATACCCACCAGCACACAGACATCTTGGTCGGAGACTGCCTTCAGACCGTTCAACGTCATCGTTGCGACGGTACCTGAAACCGTCACCTCAGAAGTCGTAGCAATGTCAGAGGGCATATAGCCATAGACATGATAGGTATTGCCCGCTACAACCTTTACCGTTGAGTTCCACGCTCCCTGGTTGTTGTAACTGAAAAGACCTTTCGTCACCGTTTCACCGTTTACCAAGAACACACGGATATGAGCGTCCGTCACGGTTTCCGTGCTTCCTGTCCTGGTGACACCGCTTAGCTGCATGGACGTGCCCTGCTGCTGCTCAGACGGTGTAGCGTCTTGGCTACAGCCTTGCAGCAGGAGGGTAATGACGGTCATCAGACCAACCCACATCCCATATGTCAGATATCTCTTCCTGTTCATCGTCTCGTTCACATTACCAGTTATACACCTCACCACTGCCTGGATAGGGTGTCCAGCTCTTGACATCCACCACATTTACGTTCAGCAGATTTCCATTCATAAAGTAGGCATAGACAATCCACGTGTGGTTGCGGCTGAAGTCACCGTCAGTCTTCATGCTGAAGGTCGCTGGTTCCTTTGACACTCCATCTACCTTATAGTTAATCTTTCCCGTCAGCTTCTTGTCTGACTCGCGCAGATAGATAAGACCTGCCTGAGTGAGCTCTGGACCTCTATTGTTTTCTTGATGTTCAGCATCTACTACAGACGCGAGTCCATTGTCTATCTTGTCCTCATATTCCTGCCCGTCACCGCTAACATAAGCATAGACAGAGGGGTCTTCACAGCTTTTAATATCTGTTAGCTCATTGGACATCAGCGACAGGTATCCCGATTCATATTCGGAACCCACCTTGAACCGATACGTGGGATAGGCACCGTCCAGGAAAAGGTACTCCTGCTTAGGCATCATATTCGCATCAAGACTGATACTGGTCACCGTATATACCCTTTCGTCACCAGTAAACTTGCTGAAGATGAAGCGCATCTTCGACACGGCGCGCACTAACTGCAACTTAGCTATATTCTCGGAAGTTCCAATTCGAAGCACAGGGGCTTCACCATACACAGGCTGGTTTTTCAGCACTCCCGACATGGGCAGACCCTCAGCGGGCGCTGCTGTTACAAGCGTGGTCAGACCGTAATAGTCACTCGCATCCTTATGACCAATCAGTATTCCTTCCAATGCGCTACGGGTGACTCCTTCGCCAAGTGCTGTGAGTCCACAGTCAGCTGCCGTGACATTAGCCATCACATAAACATCCACGTTAGGCTTTTCTGTGACAAATTCATCGGGCATGAGCATCTGATAGACGGCATTGCCTGTGGCGCTCAGGCTGGTGACGTCGGGATTGAGATAGCCCATCAGTTCACCGTCACGATGGCGGAACACCCATATATGCAGACTGCTTATCTTCTTCTCATTGTCACTGGCAGCCACACTACCATTGTCGGAACGGGTGATGGCTGGATTATCAGGAGCATAAACGTAGATATCGAGCACGGTCGGCTGCTTCTTCACCTCTTCCTCGGGCTCAGAACTGCCACCGCTGCATGCACAGAGCACCAGCATTACGACCATCCATATATATCTTACGCTACTATTCATCTCTCTTATTTTAATATGACGACCTCCGGTGTAGCAGCCACCCAGTCGGATACTTCAATGCCCAGCTCCAAGTGTCCGGTCAGCAAACTGGGCAACAGGTTATAGGCCTTTTTCAGCGTGGTCACCGTCAGATTCACGGTGGTGATATGGTCTTTGGTGAACACACGCTTGTCTTTATCATCAACTATGTTCTGCTCAGGCATCACCTGGATTTTGCCCACCAGATAGAAACGGGTATGCGGATAGACATAACAGCCGTTGACACCCGTGAAGGTCAGATTGTCGTTATTGTTCTCAAACTCCAATACGATGTCCACATCCTCGCCATCATAGCTCTGCAGCACCAGCGTTTGGCATCCCAACTGCGACGTGGTGGAAAGGTAGCACCCCGACTCCACCTGACTGTCGTACAGGAATTTCACTTCGGTATCGGTGTTTTTTGTCTGCTTAAACTCATAGTCCACCGGACGCTGTCCACCAACAATGATGCCTTTCAGGGGGAAATTGTCTGTGCCTAAGACAACATCATGATCATCGTTATCTTTCAGCGTCGCACTGCTGGCCTGGACATTCACCTGCAACTGGCCTACAGCATACTGCACCGGATTGGTCAAGGCAACGGAACGAGTACCGCCCTCCACTCTTGAACCAGCGGTAAACTGCTCGAGGACTTGCGTCCATGTATTTTTTTCGTCATATACCGTGGCATAGTCAACCATTTCCATTGAGGTGCTGATACCACTGTTAACGAAATAATACAGCGAGGCAGGATAGGCAAAGCGCGACACAGTATTAATATCGTCGTCTGGCGTGGTGTTCATCCGGGGCTGGAAGGCATAGGTTGTTTTACCTTCTTCCTTAAACCATCGCAAAGCAGCTGCACCGTCTGGCAAATTGATGCTGCGCGGATAGGTAAGGGAAATCTCATTAATCTTATTTACCTTAGTCATGGCGGCATCTTTGATGTATTCCAACAACGTTGCCTGCTCAGAATAGCTACCACTGTCTTTCATTCTCAGAGCCGCATCAGCCAAGGCTTTTAACCAAGCCTTCACGCTGACAGCCGACCCTGGCAGATCGCTGTCTTTATTGAGGAATTTCTGTCGAAGTTCCTGTATAGCAGCATTTCCTGAATCACTCCATCCAATGGTATTCGCTACATCAGTCAGATAGCCCGCCAATGTGGAGGCATCATCAGGAATGACCAAATTATTCTCATTATTATATATATTATATATAGGAACGAGGCTGAAGTTGATATCCTGGATATCACCAGCAGTAGCGATGGAAACGGGGAAGGACTCATTAATGACACCGTTATACACCTTGGGGGCTACCCCCACATTATTAGACATGTCGGCAGGTTTGCCATACACTAAGCATCTATTAACGCCTGTATTGATATGACAGTTGTTGGTATAATAGAATCGTGCCGCAGGATTGCTCTTGGAGACGGGCGCTTCCCAATTGAAATCCGATTCACTGGGATTTGTGTCCATCATGGTGATGATCCGCATTGTCTCCGGCAGACGGGGCTGGGCAGCATTGTTCGGCTGCACCACCTCAGTGGCCTGTCGCGTTGTAGAAGGATTAGCAGATGAAGAGAAGGTATAGGCAAAGTCCACTGTGACAGGCTGCCCTGCAACGAAAGTTGGCTCATCGTTGCTGCTACAGCCCACTGCCATCAGTGAACAAATGCTCATTATAATATGCATAACAACCCTACTCATTCAACATTCATAATTCCGGATTATACGTTCCGCCCTCGTGCCAGTCGAGCGTTACGCTGACACCCATCGTAGCATCTACAGTCTCGGCAGAACCGTCTTCTTCCAGCTTGATGTGTACCACCCGCACCTGCTCGGCATTCAGCGGTTCGTAGGAGCGGAGGATACTACGCGTCACAGTGCCTTTACGCGTGGTGATATATAAATGGTATTCCCAGAGTCCGGCAACCACATCGTCATCATCTGAAGCCCTTCGAGGGGCACCGACGGGGATGACCAGCTGGTCGCGCGACGGGAAATTAACGGTGGTAAAGCAGACGTACTGCTGACCAGGCGTCTGCACACGTTCAGACCGCACGATGGGAGCCTTCTGGGCAAAGATAAAAGTGCTGTCGGCGACATGAAAGCCAGTGGCAAAGCCGGTGGCAAAGACTTTCATGTCGCGGACACCACTGCCCAGCGTATCTACCACCAATACGGTGGCTGAGTTGGCCATATAGAGGTGTACGTTAAAGGTCTGGTCGATACTGTCTTTGATATCCATGTCGTAGCGGGCGGTGAACAGACCGGCTGTGTGCGACGGGATGGTGTCGAGCTGGTTTTGTGAGAGGCGCGACTCATGGCACAAGTGACTGTCGTAGGCGTCGACGCTTTGTTCCTGCTTCTCATTGGCTGTAGCCAGATGCTGATAGTGGCGGCGTGGAATGTTCAGCGTATAGGATTCCTCCTTGCCGTTCATGTCGTGCTGGTCGTGCTGCAAGCGCACGGAGTCGCCCGCCACATCGTAGAACGAGAGGTCAACATCGTCGGCATAGTCGCGGAAGATGGATTCCAGATGGGTACGCAGGGCTGCGGTCAGCTCCATATTGGTCTTCAGCTCCAGGTCGGTCTGCAGCTGTGTCTGCAGCTTCGTCTGGATATTCGTCACCAGCTTCAGTTCGTAGTTCACTTCGAATCCGCAGTCCGACATATCCTCGTCGATGGTGGAGCAGGCAAACAGAAGCATCAAATGAGAAATGAGAAATGAGAAATGAAAGAAATGGGAATGAAAAAATGAAGAAATGGCCCCATCCTTGCGAACAGTTCCTTTCGCTGTATTCATCTTATATGTTTTCATTACTATTTTCATTTCGTTCATTTGTAAGCTTGCTTCTTAATACTCCGAAAGTAATTTTAAATACTCCAAAAGAAATTTTATTTAGTCCGAGAGTAACGAATTTTAGTCCGTAACTAACGAACTCTTAGTCCGTCCCCTGCGGACTCCCAGTCCGTAGGCACGGACTGGGGTCGCATAAGGATTCGGTTTCATCGCACAGGGGGTCTGTCCCCGTGAGTCATGTCATCAAAGATTTACGTCGTATGTGTTACCCTGCTCCCACTTCAAATCAACAGAGAGGCCAAACAACAGTTCGGTTGAACGAAGGTCAGGAATACTACTATATGCTTTCTGTAGAGAATTAGTATTTATCTTTATGTTAGCAATAGTTTTATAATCCTGAATAAACACACGTTCTGTATCTTCATTAGTAATACGGTAAGAACTTGCAGTACGTAAAACTTCATCCCCAGCACCTGTACCTGTTTTAACTTTTGGTACAACACGAGGATCTGAAGATGAATATGTTGAAGAAGACAATGAACCTATCAAATAGAAGGTATGGTTTTTAGGAATCAAACCATTCTGGCCATAGAAATCTTTGTCACCATTCACAAGCTCTAAGGCGATCCTTACTTCATCTTGTTGTGCACTAGTTGTGTAGTTATCGAGAACTATCGTGTAATTCTTTCCACTTGCTGTTGATGTATAATTGGAAAGCTCTAAATTATATTGAATATCATGGTCATAGATGACATGGTCAAAACCTGCAGAAGAAGTTTTAACCATATTCCAGCCAACAGTTCCTGGCTGTCCACCAATCAGAAGACCTGTTACAGTCATCTTATTACCATCAATATCAACCTGATTCTCGGCTGAACCACCTAAAACAGCTTTCTTATTATCGACAAGAGCGGTAGCAGGAGATGCAGTCAATTGAATGGTTGACTCCAACATAGCCACACCATAATTCACATTGTTCTGCATAGCAACGGCGCGAGTCGTAGACAGGACCTCCTTACCCGTCCAATCTCCAGAAGTGGGATCTTGATACTGAATATCCCAATCTTGCGTATTTGAAGAATAGTTATCTGCTGTCTTATAATTATTCGTTGCACGCAGAGGAGAGTTATCAAAGTAAACCAATTCAGAAGGATAACAAATCGCCTTATAATCAACACCAGTAACCATCGTTGTTCCTGATGCTACTGCAGTTTTGTATGAGAATGTTTTCGATGATGAATCAAAAGCCAACTGAGCAGCACCCATTGGAAGGTTCAGGTTTGCAGGGAAATTCGTGTTAGCAAGTCCTACCCAGTCAAAAGTCCACTTGTCAGGATCTGGATCAGAATCCGTTACGGTCATACGCAAAGAATATCCTGTATCTACAATTCTAGCACAGATTGCATTTGCTATTGTCTGAACCTCAGTCACACTGCTTTTTGCATTAATCGCCTTGGCACTCTTATACAGATCAAGAACAGTACGCTTAATGGCTTCAGCAGAACCACAACGGTCACTATTGATATGAGTGAATTTTGCATAGAGGTCAGCCAAAGAACTATAAGCATCAGGATTACTACCAGTATGGTTTGTGACTATATCAACTGTTCCAGCCCAATCGGTAGTTTGCGCAATTCTTGTCAGATAAGCTGCCAGATTTGTGGCATCGGCTCCGAGATCCGATGCAATACCAACCAAACTGAAGTTGATATTATCTGTGTTAGCCACAGCGTCAGCACCTGTAGCTTTAGCGTTATCTGCAGTGTAGAACGAACTGGTCAGACGTCCAGCTGCAAAGCCATTCTTAGTACCACGAATTGCCTTTCCGTAGAATAAGAAATTGTTTGTTCCTATAGGCATTGACAAGGAATAGATCTTCTTTGAAGGTGACCCGGGGTCTGTCGTTGTCATGGGGGTAGTGTATAATTCAGAACTTTCGATAGCGCCAAGAGAGAAATTTTTGTTAGATGCACTTGGGTTAGTACTAGAAGCAAAACTGAGATGGGAAGTAGTATTATCAGCTGGTACTACATTAAATGGGAATAGATACATATGCTCTATTCCAAGAAATGCCTGACCATTTTCCTGAGTGTTAGCAGCTGTCATACGGGTAGTTCCCTGAGAGGCCTTTGTAATGTTAAAGGCAAAGTCTGTACGGACGCTGGTTCCGTCAAAAGTGGGGTTCACGTCAGCCGTTGAATCTGTAGCATCCGAGCTGGACGAGCAGGCTGTGAAACCGACTGCGCTTGTGAGAGCTATCGCACTCATCAAAGCAAAAATCTTCATTTTTTTCATCTTGTTAAAATGTTGGTTATTACTATAAATTATTTGTTCACTATATATTGAGTTTTAATTGGCTTCTAATTCACGCAGATTGCGCTGGGCATCGGCATTGCCATTGGCTGCTGCACGGCGCAGACAGCTGAGGGCTTCGTCTTTCTGGCCACAGAGCCAGAGGGCTACACCCAAGGCGTTCTGGGCTCGCTCGTCGTTGCGAACGGTCTGTAACAAGCGGAGGGCCTCGCGGTGGCAGTCGCCACAGTCGGTAGTCAGCAGTTCGCTGGCCTCGTTGATAGTGGCTGCCGCCTTGTCAGGCACGTAGTCGAAGTAGATACGGATATAACCGGAGTTACGCTGATCCTTCAGGATGTGTTCCTTGATGTATTTCCACGTCTTGCCACCATTCATACGACGGAGCTTTTGTTCCCTGGCGACGGCATCGGGCTCATTGTCAATGATGGTGAGGGCCTGGCGGAGGGATGACTCGACGGCAGAACCGTCGAGCACTGGACCTGAGGCGAGGTCGTTGAGATAATCGCGGAAGTCGGCCCATGCCTCGCCACCGCCAACGGCTTCGAACAAGGAATCAGGAACGGTGACTTCCTGCTGGATATATTTCTGCAGAGCCAGGGCACGGTTCTGGGACAAGCGCTCATTGCTGGCAGGATTGCCCTCGATAGAGGCGAGACCGATAATTTGTATCTTCTTGACGCTGCTGGCGCTGTCGGACATAATCTGACGGGTGATATCGACAATGCGGTCAAGTGTCACACGATTCTCACGGAAACCATTGTCAAGTATGCTCTTACCCAAAGCAAAGTGGACATAGAGTGCTTCCTTCTCCTTACGAAGAATGCGGGTACGGTCGTAAGGACGGTAATTGGAGATGTGCTGCACAACGGGATTTTCCTGCTGGAGCTGTCCGGCACGTCCCTTGAAATCAGCAACGGGCGTTAAAGCGGGAACAAAGGGCTTGGTAACAACGGCAGCCGTTACAGGGGCCTCGACGACGGGCTGCAGCTGAAGAACGGGCTCTTCCACCTGACGGGGACGACCCGGGATGTTATAAACGATACTCAGCCCTGCCTGAGGGAATACGAGGACTTTCTTCTCAGTACCTATCTTCGTGCCGCAATGACCGCACTTGTAATTGTCGTACTTGGTATATCCTACAACAGCACCTATCCAAGGTTCGAAATTCCAATGACGACCTAAAGGCCAAGAATAACCGTAGAAAGCACCAAGCCCGAAGAAGTCGCCTTGATAACGCTGTTCCTTGTCCAACTGATACAAATTGAATGGCAGCCTAATGCCCGAGATGTTATAGTGAACATAAACAGGATTAATGCCAAAGAAATGATGTACATTCACCGAGTCCTTCCAATAGCGAAGATCGGGTGAAAGCAACAAGTGCTTGTATTTACGGACTGTCTCATCGTCGGTAGGCCAAGGACGATAGCCAGCCGTCAGACCCAACGACCAGTGGGGCGACAAGCGCATAGCCACACGAAGGTTGGGCGTCAACGTGGCATCATAGAGCAGGTTGTTGCTGAGCGTCACCTGTTGGGCTGACACGGACTGTGTAATAAACAGCAGCAATACTACTAGAGCCTTTCGATAATTTAGTTTCTTTTTCATACCCTTTGATGCAATCTTATTGACGATTTTTCGTCATATTAAGTATGCAAAAGTACAAAAAAATATATAAGGTGAAAACAAAAATTAACAGAAAAACATACAAATATGTCCGCTGTATCAACAAATTTGTCCTTTTAGTAGCAAAAAAGACAAAATCTATAGGTTTTAAGACAAGATTTAACTATCTATTGGGGGGGGGGGTAGAATCGACTATAGAAGCACGATAATCGGAAGGCGCCATACCGTAGGTTTCCCTGAAACGGTTGACGAACGTGGTGGTGCTCTTGATACCACACATATCAGCAATAGCAGCTATAGTGAGCTCTGGATGCTCCTTCAACAAGGCAACGGCATACTCCATACGCTTCATCGTGACATAGCCGGAAACATTGGTATGAGCGTATTTCTGGACGACAGGGGCTATCGCGTTCTTATCAACACCCATGAGGCGCATGAGGTCGTCACGACCAAAGTCAGGACTACGGAACAGTTCTTCCTTGATGATACGCTTGTCCATCTCCTTGAAACGACGCTTCTCTTCATGCAAAACTGCTTCATTTTCACTCATTTCAACGGAAACTCGGTCGCCATTTTGGAGTACGACATCGCGATAATACATCAACTCGTCGATGGTAGCCATCATCATCTTGGTACGCTTGCGCGTCTGGAGGTGATGCAGGAAGGCTGCCAACATCAACAGGATCAGTATGACCAAGACAGAGATACCGATGGAGAGAAGGAGATTCTGACGGGCTATCTGATGCTCACGCTGGAGATCCTCACGAGCCTCTTTGGAAAAATAGTTCATATTGTTCACATGCAACGAGTCCGTTAACCTGGTCAGCGTAGAATAGCACTGTGCTGCGGCCTCGTAGTTGTTAAGACCTATGTGGGCATCGACCTCATCCTTCAGAACACGGAGCATATTGATACCTAACTCGTTGCTGTCCTCCTCGATTATCTTACGACTGTATTGTGCAGACTCCAGGACGTCAGCATGCCTGCCCCGCATTTTCAGATAAGGCACAATCAGAAACTCTGCAGCAATATCCCGATAGGGCACACCACGCATTAAGGCATACATGGAATCAGCTTCTTCCACATGCCCCTCTGCAGCCAAGAGACGAGCCTTGACGGCATAAACAAGACCAAAGGCACGCCGCTCCACATCCAGGACGCCCATGTTGAATCCCTGACGGATAGCCTCTTCTGCCTCTCTCAAGGACTGTTTGGCATCACCGTACTTGCCTTCATTGACATACATATTGGCGATGTTGATATTAAAGACGAAGAGCATACGGTTCTTATACCGATAGCCTACATGCTTCATATCTTCCGCGGCTTGCTTGAAGATGACATAGCTTTCGTCTTTACGACCCATCGCATAGAATCGCTTAGCACGGATATATTCGGCCATACACAGGTATTCTTTCGCTTGGTGTTTCTCTGCCACCTCACGCATTCGAAGCACCAACTTGGGAAGGTGACGCTCATCATTCAGCTTTTCATAGCAATAGGAGACGAGGAAAAGATTGGCCAACTCATCTCTCCAGGATTTGTTGGCCTCAGGATTGTCTATCACTTTGCAGTAAAGCTTGATAGCCTTGTTGTAATAGCGGGCAAGACTCCAGAGGTTGGCCTCAGCCCTGTCCAGTTCCCACTCGGCAGCCATCTTCCTTTTGCGCATGGTCTGAACGATCTGGAGGGACTTGGGCATATCAACAATATTATAATAATATGCTTTCTCAAAAGTCAGCAGAGAATCGGGAAGCTGCGATGCTGCAACGCCCAACAGGCTATAAAACATAACCAACAATCCCAAGAAGACTCTCTTTCCTATCACAATAATTGATGTAAGTCAACTACAAAGGTAAGAAAATTTCTGTAAAAGCGAAAGGCGATAAACGTTTTTTAACCAAATTTAGACCTATGAAGACATCGCTACCATTTATTGAAAGGGTTAATACGTAGGCAACTGTTGTAGTAACGACGGTCACCTGTCACCTCTTTCCCGATGAAATGGGGCTTTTCAAAAGTCTCGCCCTCACTGGAGAGCTCTACCTCAGCCACCACAAGTCCTTCGTTTTCACCATGAAACTCATCGACTTCGAAGGTGTGATGACCGGATTTGACGAGCCAACGCGTCTTGTCAATGATGCCTGGCTCGCAGAAAGTCATCATCTGCCGTGCATCCTCCAAGGGAATCTCACGCTCGAACTCATAGCGAGACAGTCCGTTATTTTCACTAGGTCCTTTAATAGTAAGATACGCGCGTTCATCTCTTATACGTACACGCACGGTACGGCCACGCTCGCTACAGATATAACCCTGGGCGATGTGACTACTGGCATACGACAACTGCTTGTAAGAGTCGTCGAGGACAAGGAATTTGCGTTCGATTTCGAGCATGGTTTAATTAAATGAAAGAAATGAAAGAAATGAAAGAAATGAAAGGAATGAAAGGAATGAAAGGAATGAAAGGAATGAAAATGAAGGAATGAAGCAATGACACCAAAGCGCAGCTCATATCTTTCATTTCTTTTATTGGACCAAAGGTCCGCCATTCCTTTCATTTGGCGCGAAGCGCCATCACGCCATCATCGAGAAGGTCCAGATGAGGTAGATAATGGCGAGGACGATGAGGCCGCCAAAGATCCATGCTACTACTTTCTTACCTTTCTCTTCCTGTTTCTTCTCCCAAGCTTCTTTCTTGGCATTTACTTTCTTGTTCATAGTAATACGTAATTTAAATGAGAAATGAAAGGAATGAAAGAAATGAGAAATGCAAATGTAGAAATGTAGAAATGCATTCCCACTGATTCACCCGTTCAATTCCTCGTGTTATTGTTTATATCATATTGTCTTTTTCCTTCATTTCTTTCATTGGACCGAAGGTCCGCCATTTCTTTCATTTCTTTCATTTGGAATTTCATTCGTCATCAGACGAAGGGAATTCCATGAGGTACGCCTTGATGAAACCGTCGATTTTTCCGTCCATCACACCATCGACATCAGAGGTCTGGTAGTTGGTACGGTGATCCTTGACACGACGGTCGTCGAAGACATAGGAACGAATCTGACTGCCCCACTCTATCTTCTTCTTGCCAGCTTCTATCTTGGCCTGAGCCTCCAGGCGCTTCTGCATGGCACGGTCGTAGAGTTGGGAGCGGAGCAGGGCCATGGCGCGCTCCTTGTTCTTAGGCTGGTCGCGCGTCTCGGTATTCTCGATGAGGATTTCCTCTTCCTCGCCCGTATCGGGGTCGGTGTACCAATAGCGCAGACGGACACCCGACTCCACCTTGTTCACGTTCTGACCACCGGCACCGCTCGAACGGAACGTGTCCCACGACAGCTTGGCGGGATCTACGTACACCTCGATGGTGTCGTCGACCAAAGGCGACACGAAGACAGAGGCGAAACTGGTCATGCGCTTACCCTGTGCATTATAAGGACTGACGCGCACCAGACGGTGAACGCCATTCTCACTCTTCAGGTAGCCATAGGCAAACTCGCCACCCTCAATCTGCATCGTCACACTCTTGATGCCTGCCTCGTCACCGTCCTGCAGGTTGGCAATGGAGACCTTATAGTCGTGCGCCTCCGCCCAGCGCTGGTACATACGCATCAGCATCTGAGCCCAATCCTGCGCCTCAGTACCACCGGCACCGGAGTTAATCTTGAGCACGGCATCCATAGGGTCCTCCTTCTGGCGGAGCATGTTCTTGAGTTCTAGAGATTCTAGAAGTTCTAGACAAACTAGATAATTATGGTCCACCTCCTCTTCGGTGACCATCTCCTCCTTATAGAAGTCGAAGGCGAGCTGGAGTTCATCGGCAGCGGTACGCACAGCCTGATAGCCGTCGAGCCACTTCTTGATGCCCTTCACCTTCTTCATCTGCTCCTCGGCACGCTTCTGGTCTTCCCAGAAATCAGGAGCCTGGGTACGAAGATCCTCCTCCTCGTACTCCATCTTCTTTTCGTCTATCTTCAAGTACTTGTACAGCGCGTCAGCGCGGTCAAGGACGTCTTTTAGTTGGTCGGATGTTATCATATCTTTTAAATGAGAAATTAAGGTGCTACGCACCAAATGAGAAATGAAAGGAATGAAAGAAATGAGAAATGCAAATGTATAAATGAAAAAATGACACCGAAGCACAGCTCATTTCCTTCTTTTCTTTCATTGGACCGAAGGTCCGCCATTTCTTTCATTTCTTTCATTTCTTCAAGTTTTCCCTTGTTGTTCGTGTTATCGTTGTTAATATATTAATTATCTCTTCGTTATCATTTACTATAGACTTAAATTCACTTTCACTCAGCGAGCCAAAAGCATAGAGACGTTTCAACCAATATCGTGTTTCATTTGCCTCCTTGAGAGCAATGGTCATCTTTGTTAGGAAGTCGGCTTTAGACTGGGCGAACTGACTTTCTGATACATTTGCTCCAACACTGGTTCCGCTGCGGACAATTTGCTTGAGCATATCCTTATCACCCTGTCTCTTCTCTGAGAGATATCTATACATCTTCGTAATTCTATCCGCAAAATGCTCTGTCTTAGAAATGATTATATTTTGTCGAGGCTGATCCATTCCTTCATTTCTTCATTTACATTTCTTTCATTTCTTTCATTGGACCGAAGGGCCGCCATTTCTTTCATTTGGAACTAATCGAGATACATTTTCTCGATTTGTTCCTTATAGTTTTCATTGAGAACGCGGCGGCGGATCTTGAGCGTGTTCGTGAGTTCTCCCTTCTCCATAGACAGGTGGTGCGGCAGGAGGGTGAAGCGCTTGACTTGCTCGTAGTGGGCGAGTTGCTGCTGGAGGGTGTCAATGCGCTCCTTCATCATTTGGATGATGCGGGGGTCGGCACAGAGCTGTTCACGGTTCTCGAAGGGGATGTTATGTTCGCGGGCATACTCCTCGAGGAGGGTATAGACGGGGATGATGAGGGCTGAGACGAATTTACGTTGGTCTGCAATGACAGCAATCTGGTCGATGAACTTATCGACCAACAGCTTCGATTCTATCATCTGCGGTGCGATATACTTACCATTGGAGGTCTTGAAGAGGTCTTTGATGCGCTCCTTCAGGAAGAGCTCACCGTCTTTCAGGTAGCCTGCATCACCAGTCTTGAAATAACCGTCAGCGGTGAAAGCGGCCTTGGTGAGGTCCTCACGGTTGTAATAGCCACAGGTGATAGTCGGACCCTTCAGGAGCACCTCGTCGTTCTCACCGATACGGATGCTGATGCCTTCGATGGGAATACCGACGCCACCTACCGTCCAGGGCTTGCCCAGGTGGTTACAGCTGACGGTCGCCAGAGACTCTGTGAGACCATAGCCCACAATCATATTGATACCGATGGAATGGACGAATTCTTCGACATGAGCAGAGACTGCAGCTCCTGCGGTGGGGAAGAAATGGGCGTTTTCGAGACCGAGTTCCTTACGAACCAGAGAGAAGACGGTACGGTTGAGCACCTCATACTCCAGATGGAGTGCCATAGGGGGAGTCTTGCCAAGGCTGAGGTATTCGATGTTATGCTTACGACCGACGTTCAGCGCGTGATAGAACAGCTTACGCTGTACCGCACTGGAGTGTTCTATCTTATCCATGACGCCCATATAGACCTTCTCCCAGAAACGGGGAACGGCACACATACAGGTGGGATGCGTCTCACGCATGGACTGCTGCACCTCCTGAGGATGGGTGTTGACAATCATGGTGGCACCCTCTGTCAGCGACAGGATGGCCCATCCACGCTCAAAGATATGGGTATAGGGCAGGAAGTTCATGACACGGTCCTTCTCACCCACAGGCACGCACTTGTCATTAGCCTCAAAGGCTGCATGGAACTGTCCATGCGTCAGGATGACGCCCTTGGAATCGCCCGTAGTACCACTGGTATAGAGGATGTTGGCGATATCGTCGTAAGAGGCCTCCTGCTGTAACTTCTCCACCTCGGTCTGACGGGGCAGGTTCTCGCCCAGCTTCAGGAAATCGGAGAAATAGATAGCGTTAGGATCGTGCGTGGAGATATGTACCATCGGGTCGTAAACGATGATACGCTCCAGTGTGGGACAGAGCGAGAAGGCACGACGTGCCTTGTCGTACTGTTCTTGCTCGCCTACGAAGAGGAAGCGCACCTTGGCATCGTTCACCATAAACTGTATCTGCTGCTCGGAAGAGGTGGCATAGAACGGGATGGTTACCGCACGGATGCCCCACGCGCCAAAGTCGCATTCGATATACTGCACGGAGTTATTGGAGAAGATACCAATGTTCTCCTGTGGTTTCACACCCAAGTTCAACAACGCGTTAGACACCTGTTTGACAACCGCTGACACCTGATTCCAAGACAATGACTTCCACTCCTTACCGCCAAAGTCCTGATAGATCAGCATTTCACGGTCACCATACTTCTTTGCTTGTTCGTGCACCAGCACTGACATGTGGCAATTTGTCTGCATAACTTCTCGTCTTTATTATTAATTAGGTGCAAAGGTAATAATAATAAATGAGAAATGAGAAATGAGAAATGAGAAATTTAAATGAAAAATGAAGAAATGACACAAGAAGACTACAAATAATGAGAAATTATTCGTAACTTTGCGACAAAAGACGGAAATAATGGAGATAAAACAATACACTAATGATGCTGTTGAGCTACTGATGCAGCTCATCAAGACACCATCGGTAAGCCGCGAAGAAGCGCAGGCTGCTGACATTTTGTGCGATTTCATCGGGAAATGGGGGATGCCCTTCCAGCGTATTGGGAACAATGTGCTGATACAGGAAGAGATAGACCCCAAGAAGCCCACCTTGTTGCTGAACGCTCACATTGACACGGTGAAGCCTGTGGCTACGTGGACGTGCGACCCATTTACCCCGACCATAGAAGGCGACCGCCTGTACGGGCTGGGAGCCAATGACTGCGGCGGCGGGCTGGTGAGTCTGCTGCAAGTGTATAGGATACTGCGAGGCAAAACCTCGCAACACGGGACAGGCGGTGCAGAGCAACACGGGACAGGCGGTGGAATGCCCTATAACCTGGTGTATCTGGCTTCGTGCGAGGAGGAGGTGAGTGGAGCAAATGGCTTTGCGCTGGCATTGCCACACCTGCCCAAGATTGACGTTGCCATCGTGGGGGAGCCAACGGGTATGCAACCAGCTATTGCAGAGAAGGGACTGATGGTGATAGACGGTGTGGCTCGTGGAAAGAGCGGACATGCTGCCCGCAACGAGGGCGTGAACGCTATCTATGAGGCGTTGGACGACCTGGTATGGCTGCGCGACTACCGCTTTAAAAAAGAGAGTCCACTGTTGGGAGCCACCAAGATGACGGTAACGGTCATCAACAGCGGTACCCAGCATAATGTGGTGCCGGACGAATGCCATTTCGTCATTGACGTGCGCACCAACGAATACTATCAGAACGAATACCTGTTCGCCTTCCTTCAGAAGCACATGAAGAAATGTGAGCTGACGGCTCGCTCCTTCCGTCTATCGTCGTCGCATATCCCCATAGGCAACCCGTTGGTACAGAAAAGCATCCAGATGGGTATGGTACCCTTTGGGTCACCCACGCTGAGCGACCAGGCGTTGATGCCATTTAACTCGATGAAACTGGGGCCAGGAGAAAGCAGTCGGAGCCATAGTGCGGACGAATTTATTTGCATTAGCGAAATTGCAAATGCCATTGAGGCATATTGCAATTTACTAAATGAGAAATGAAAGAAATGTCAGACCTTCGGTCCAATGAAAGAAATGGCAGACCTTCGGTCCAATGAAAG
>CAMIVY010000013.1 GCA_946402275.1 uncultured Prevotella sp. | reverse complement strand
GATTAACATCGACTCAGACTCTCGTCTGGCTATGACTGCTGCTATCCGCCAGTATTTGGCAGAGCATCCCGATCACTTCGATCCTCGCCAGTATCTGAAACCTGCTCGTGAGAACATGAAGAAGATGTACATCCACAAGATTAAGGAAGTACTTGGTTCTGACGGAAAACTGGGATAATATCTTTATACAAAATAAAACAGGCTCCTCAAAAAAGGAGCTTGTTTTTTTATTATTTTATTTCTCAGCATTCATCTCTCACTACTTAAATGTTTGAAAGCCTTGGGAAGGTAATTGATGAGATCACTGGCAGTCAGGCTTTCCTCACCAAGATCTTGCGCAGCTAAATCACCAGCCAAGCCATGAAGATAGACACCGACAATACAAGCATCTTGTGACTTATAGCCACGTGCTAAGAGTCCTGTGATGATACCAGTCAGCACATCACCGCTACCTGCAGTAGCCATACCGGCATTGCCAGTCGGATTGAAAAGAATATGGCCATCTGGCATACAAATAGCTGTGTAGTGCCCTTTTACTATCACATATCCCTGCAGGCGCTCTGCCATATTGCGGGCTTTCGTCAGTCGTTCATAACTATCAGCAGAATGACTCTCCATACGGTCTAGTTCCTTGGGGTGTGGAGTTAGTATGATGCCCTTGGGAAGTTGCTGCATCCAAGCACGGTGATTGCCTAATATGTTCAATGCATCGGCATCGGCAACAATAGGACATTGACTTCTCCGTAGCTGTGTGATGAGTGCTATGGCAGTCTGCTCACTCTGGCCAAGGCCAGGACCTATGCCTAATGCCTGGAAGTCTTCTGTTTCAACAGCCTCTGCGAAGATGGTCTCCTCTGAACCTATCTGGACAACGGCCTCAGGAACTGCAATCTGAAGGATGGGGATGTTGCGCTTGGGTGAATTGATTGTCACTTTCCCGGCACCGGCACGCAGACAAGCTTTGGTGGCCAAAATAGCTGCTCCTGCCATACCATAACAACCTGCGATGAGAAGAGCGTTCCCCATCTGTCCTTTATGGGCAAAAGAATTGCGCCTGAGCAGTAGTGAGCGTATGTCATCTTCTTCGGTAATAGTATATTGGGCATCTATCTTGTTGATGCCTTCTTGACTTAAACGGATGTCAAGCACATGCAATTGTCCAACAAATTCCTGATTCTCAGCGAAAAGACAAGCCAGCTTAGGTTGTTGCAGCGTAAAGGTTCTTGTAGCCTTGATGGTGTTAGCACGGACGTTGTAGGTATTATCTTCCGTCATGAGTCCTGACGGCATATCAATGCTTGCCACTTGTGAAGGCGACGCATTGATGTACTTGACCAAGGAAGCAAAGCCTCCAGCAAGGGGCTTGTTGAGACCAGAACCAAAGAGACCATCGATAACAAGCATCTCTTTCTCCAATACCGGGGGGTCAAATTCCTGTATGACCTCGGTAAACATATCAATGCGCTTGCATTCTTTTAGCCTCTTCTTGTTGGTGGCACAATCTGGAGACAGGTGTCCGCTAATATTAAAGAGGTAAACAGAGACGTGATATCCCTGCTCTGCTAGCATGCGAGCAACTGCCAAAGCATCGCCACCGTTATTTCCCGGTCCGGCAAAAACAACAATGGGTGTGCCTACAGGCCATATATCCATGATGGCATAGGATAGTGTTTTGGCTGCCCTTTCCATCAAATCAATGCTCGAAATCGGCTCGTGTTCGATGGTAAATTTGTCTAATTCTCGTATTTGGTGACTAGTGAATATCTTCATGATGAGTGCAAAAATACGAAAAATATGCTAATCCTTGCCTATTCTTTGCTGAAAATTTTGTAATTTTGTGGCAAATTTAAATTTTGAGCGCTCATGAGTATGGTAAAAATCAAGGATAAGACGTTTCAAACGTCTATTTCTGAGAGTGAGATTAAACAACGTGTGAAAGAATTGGCGCAAAGAATCAGCCATGACCTGGAAGGCAAGAATCCATTGCTGTTGGGTGTGCTGAATGGATCGTTCATCTTTGCTGCCGATTTGATGCGCGAGATGACGATTCCCTGTGAGATATCGTTCGTGAAACTGGCTTCGTATCAAGGTATTACTTCAACAGGTAAGGTGCACGAGGTCTTGGGTATCAACGAGGACCTGACGGGTCGTGATATTGTCATTGTGGAAGACATTGTAGACACGGGGCGTACGATGAAGCAAATGGTAGAGTCGCTGGGAACGCGCAATCCTGCCTCTGTTCACGTCTGTACCTTGTTTGTGAAGCCCGACAAATTGGAAGTGAAACTTGACATAGACTATGCTGCTTTCAGCATTCCCAATGACTTTATTGTGGGATATGGTCTGGACTACGACCAGCAAGGACGTGGACTGAAAGAAATCTATACTTTGGTAGAAGAATGAGACAAATTAAACTGCCACACCTGCCCAGTGATGTAGAGGAGCAAAAGAGCGACCTCATTACGGACTTATGGTATCAATTCAATAAAGGAAAAGAATCCAACATTAAACAAGACACTATACAGCAAAAAATCAGGATGAAGAACATTGTAATTTTTGGTGCTCCCGGTTCAGGAAAGGGAACACAGAGCGACTTGATGATTGAACACTATGGCTTGGGACATATCTCCACAGGCGATGTGTTGCGTACTGAAATCAAAAAAGGAACAGAGTTAGGTAAGCTAGCCGCCAGTTATATTGATGGTGGAAACCTGATTCCCGACGATTTGATGATTAGCATTCTTGCTAAGGTATATGATGAGTTTGGACGCGGCCATAAGGGTGTAATCTTTGATGGCTTTCCCCGCACCATCCCACAGGCAGAAGCTCTGAAGAAGATGCTTGAAGAACGTGGAGATAAGGTGGCGGCCATGATAGAATTAGATGTGCCAGAGGACGAGTTGATGGACAGACTCATCAAGCGTGGTAAAGAAAGTGGACGTGCCGATGACAACGAGGAGACCATTAAAAAGCGTCTTGTGGTTTATCACTCGCAGACACAGCCTCTTATCGAATGGTATAAGAAGGAAGGATTGCATTATCATATCAATGGACATGGCACACTGGAACGTATCTTCAGTGATATAAAGCAGGTAATAGATAATCTATAAAACTAGATGTACTAGCAAGACTAGTTTGAATTAGTAAGAGCAAAACCAGCTTCTATGGACAGCAATTTCGTAGATTACGTAAAAATCATGTGCCGGTCAGGCAAGGGTGGTCGCGGTTCAATGCATCTGCGTCATGTAAAATATAACCCTAATGGTGGTCCTGACGGTGGTGATGGCGGAAAAGGTGGTAGCATCATCCTACGGGGAAATCATAATTATTGGACCTTGCTTCACCTGAAATATGAGCGCCACATCTTTGCCGAACATGGTGGAAATGGTGGCAAGGACAAGTGCCACGGCACCGATGGAAAGGATGTGTATATCGATGTGCCTTGTGGTACTGTGGTCTATGATGCTGAAACAGGAAAGTATGTCTGTGATGTTACTTATGATGGTCAAGAAATAGTCTTGCTGAAGGGTGGTCGTGGTGGATTAGGCAATTTCCAGTTCCGCTCTGCTACTAATCAGGCTCCACGCTATGCACAGCCTGGAGAACCCATGCAGGAAATGACCATTATTCTAGAGCTGAAGTTGCTGGCAGATGTAGGGCTGGTAGGATTCCCCAATGCAGGAAAGTCAACTCTTCTTTCGTCGCTTTCCAATGCCCGTCCGAAGATTGCCAACTATCCCTTCACAACAATGGAACCCTCATTGGGTATTGTCGGCTATCGCGACAACAAGTCTTTTGTGATGGCTGACATTCCAGGAATCATAGAAGGTGCTTCGGAAGGCAAGGGACTAGGGCTCCGCTTTTTACGACATATAGAGCGCAATTCGCTATTGCTGTTTATGGTGCCAGGTGATACAGATGACATCAAGCGTGAGTATGAGATTCTGCTCAACGAATTACGCCAGTTTAATCCCGATATGCTGGACAAACACCGTGTGTTGGCTGTCACTAAAAGTGACTTGCTAGATGACGAACTGGTAGAGATGTTGCGTGAGACGTTGCCTGACGACTTGCCTTGCGTGTTTATATCAGCTGTTGCCAATAAAGGATTGGACGAACTGAAAGATGTGTTGTGGCGCGAACTGAATGCAGAGAGTAATAAGTTGGCTGCTGTAATGGCAGAGGACACCCTTGTACACCGTGATAAGGACATGATGCGTTTTGCCGAGGAATTGGCAGAGGAGGGTGAGGACGAGGACATCGAGTACATCGCTGATGATGAGGTAGAGGATATTGAGGACTACGAGGACTTTGAATACACAGAGGATGATTAGTCCGCAACTCACATATTATAAGATGGGTGCTGGTGTGACGGCTTTCAGTACGACACGCCAGGGAGGATGCAGCACAGGAAACTATGCTGCATTTAACATCAATGCTTATTGTGGTGATGATGAGGGGCATATTGCGAAAAACAAGGCCGCTCTCTGCCATTTGTTAGATATTGAGTGCGACCATCTAGTGATGCCTCATCAGGTTCATGACTGTGTGGTAAGACGTATTGATGTACCTCAACAGGAAATATTGGAAGGTGTGGATGCTGTGATGACGAATGTGCCGAAATTGTGTATTGGCGTCTCTACAGCCGATTGCATACCTATATTGCTTTTTGACCCAGTCCATCGTGCGGTTAGCGCCGTCCATGCTGGGTGGCGGGGAACTGTACTACGCATTGTAGAAAAGGCTGTTGAGGCTATGCATGAGAGTTATGGTTCGGAGACTGCCGATTTGCAGGCCGTTATTGGACCAGGCATATCGCTCGACAGTTTCGAGGTGGGTGATGAGGTTTATGAGCAGTTTCAGACTGCTGGCTTTGAGATGGGAACTATTAGTCGTCGTGACGAGAAATGGCATATCAATCTGCCTGAGTGTAATCGCTTGCAGCTAGTAGAGTCGGGTGTGCTTTCATCCCATATCCAGATGACTGACATCTGCACTTTTCAAGCTTGTGACCGTTTCTTTTCTGCCCGTAGGCTGGGTATCCAGTCAGGGCGTATTTTTACAGGAATCTTATTAAAATAGATTAGTATGATACAACTCCGCCGTATTTTTTTGACCTCAGTATTGGTGCTGGCTTTATCGTCATGCGCCCAGACAAAGTTTACAGCGTTAGAGCAACAGCAGATTAGTATAGAAGACCCTACGCTATTTGAGAAATACGAAGCCTTTACTGTCGATTTTGGTGCTTTGCGCGACAAGGACTATTCGTTCCCTTTGCCCGTTGGTAAGGCTAAGATGGGTAAGGACTATAATGTTGAGATAGAGACAAAGAAGGGCGATGCTGTGAAAGCGATGTTCTCTGGTACGGTTCGTCTGTCGAAGAATAACCCTCCTTTTGGTAATGTGATAGTGATTCGTCATGGGAACGGACTGGAAACGGTCTATGGCAATAATGCTGAGAATCTGGTTAAATCGGGTGATCGTGTAAAGGCGGGTCAGACTATTGCTATTGTGGGTACCAATAAAGGACGTACTTATTGCGAGTTTGCCGTGATGGTGAATGGCAGTCGTATCAATCCGGAGATTATCTTCAGTTTAGAGAGTCATCGTTTGCGTAAACAGACGCTGTTGTATGAAAAGACATCTTCGTGGCAAGTGAATGTCAGCGTACTGAAAGGTCCGAGTCTGGAGGAGTCGGCTTCATCGGACCAATGGTGGAGTTATCCCTTGCCTGGTGCCAAGGTTATTAGCCCTTACGGGCATAGAGGAGGGCGCGGGCATAGTGGTGTTGATTTAAAGACAAAACCCAACGATGATATTCGTGCTGCCTTTGATGGTGAGGTGGTCTTTTCAGCCAAGTATGCGGGTTATGGGAATCTGATTCGTATTCTACATGGTAACGGATTGGAAACCTATTATAGTCATAATTCCAAGAATCTGGTAAAGGTAGGTGATAGGGTGAAGGCTGGTGATGTGATAGCTCTGACAGGTCGTACGGGACGAGCAACTACTGAGCATTTGCATTTTGAGACCCGTATCAACGGCAAAGCTTACGATCCATCTCGTTTCTTTGATCATCAGACACATACCATCCGTATGAAATCGTTCCAAAAGACGCGGAACGGCTATGTGGTGAAACGATAGCCAATAGATTCTCATTATACAAGGAAACGGAGTTGCACATCATGCAACTCCGTTTCCTTGTGTCGTTATTGTTTTAGTTGAACTTTAGGATTTGTCCTGGTTTCAATTTGGCATTCTTCTTCAAGTGATTCATCTTCATGATGGCATCCACAGACGTTCCACGTTTACGAGCAATAGAGAAGAGTGTCTCGCCGCGCTTCACCTTGTGGAAGCGATTCTCCTGCTTGTATGAAGCTTCGGGGGCAGCGACTGCCAATTCAATGTCTTCATCGCTGTCAGTTCCATAGCTGACACCGTTGACGCCACGCAGGCGGTTGGCGATGGCTGACTCACGCTGATAGGTAGATTTGCGGAACATATAAGAGTCATCAACAACGTCCTGGTTGCGGAAGTCGAACAAAATGGCGGGGTTGAGTGCTACACCACATAGACGGGTCTCAAAGTGAAGGTGTGAACCCGTACTGCGTCCTGTGTTACCGCCTAATCCAATAGGATCGCCAGCGCGAACCTCTTGGTCTTCCTCAACCAATTGCTTGGACATGTGAGCATAGTATGTTTCCAAACCATTGTCGTGGCGAATCACCACATATTTTCCGTAGCCGCGACCTTCGTAGCGAACTACGCGCACTTTACCGTCAAAGGCAGCACGAATCGTATCGCCAATATAAACCTTGATGTCCAATCCCTTGTGCTGGCGTCCCCAGCGGGCTCCGAAATTAGAGGTCAGCACACGGTTGGTGGTTGGCATGCAGAAGTTTTTGAGGGATATGCGGAAAGAGTCGGGCAACTCAGTCACACGACTATGTGCATGCATGTTGTCCCAGTCATCGTAAAGATCAGCTGAGGGATTCTCAAAGTTTTCAAAATCTATTAGTCTTTGCAATGCTACGCTATCTACAGCTTTCATCTTGCGGTCAACTGGAGCCTGGCGAGCTAACAAGTCTTGTCCCCTCGCAGGGAGAACACTCATTGTTGTTATGGTCAGCAAAGCGAAAAGCTTCAATTTTTGTATCATAAATTTTCTTTGGTTGTGTTAGTGAGTCCTGTTTCAAGAATGAAACGTTGCAAAGGTAATAAATATTATTTGAAAATCGGCGCAGTTAACACTCTTTATGTGTATTTTAACACTTTTGTCAGGAAATAACTCCCCAATTTATATTGGTTTTACGTAATTCACGCAGTCTTTTCCAAAGTGTATTATACTTCTGGTTTTCGCATGATGGGTCGTCATCGATAATTATCTGTGCTTCATCACGTGCCATCTGCACCAATTGCCCGTCTCGGGCAATGTCCGCAATTTTCAAATCGAACGCCATTCCGCTCTGTTGAGTCCCTTCCAGATCACCAGGTCCTCGCAGTTTCAAGTCGGCTTCTGCAATGCGGAATCCGTCATTCGTTTCGCACATGATATCGATTCGTTTTTTGGTGTCTTCTGCCAGTTTGTAGCCAGTAACGAGAATGCAATATGATTGGTCAGCTCCTCTGCCCACTCGTCCTCTCAACTGATGAAGTTGGGAGAGACCGAAGCGTTGGGCTTCGAGAATCACCATAACGGAAGCGTTAGGTACATTCACTCCCACCTCGATGACGGTGGTAGCTACCAGGATTTGGGTCTCACCACTAACAAATTTCTGCATCTCTGCTTCCTTGTCGGCAGGTTTCATCTTGCCGTGAACTTTGCTGAGCCTGAATTCAGGAAATACCTGTGTCAGTACTTCGAAGCCGTCCTCTAGGTTCTTGAGGTCTATCTTCTCGCTCTCCTCAATCAAGGGGAAAACGATATACACCTGACGACCCTGTCGTATCTGGTTACGAATACTGTCATACAACGAAGGCAAAGAGCGGTCGAAGACATGTTGCGTGACTACCGGCTTGCGGCCAGGAGGCAGCTCGTCAATTACACTCACGTCCAAGTCGCCGTACAAGGTCATTGCCAATGTGCGAGGAATAGGAGTTGCTGTCATTACCAATACATGAGGAGGATTCTGACTCTTGCTCCATAGCTTGGCACGCTGGGCAACCCCGAAACGGTGCTGTTCATCAACCACCACCATTCCTAGTCGGGCGAATTGCACCGTGTCTTCAATGACGGCATGTGTTCCCACCAGTATTTGTACGGTTCCGTCCAGCAGGCCTTCCAGGATTTCTTGTCGCTTCTTTCCTTTTACAATACCAGTCAAGAGTGCAACGCGGATGTCCATCCCCTTCAAGAAATCCATGATAGTCTGCAAGTGTTGTTCTGCAAGGATTTCTGTAGGTGCCATGATACAGGTCTGATAACCGTTGTCCAGAGCGATAAGCATAGACATCAAAGCTACCAGCGTCTTACCCGAGCCTACGTCGCCTTGAAGCAGTCGGTTCATCTGTCGTCCGCTACCCATATCCTTGCGGATCTCACGGATGACGCGTTTCTGGGCTTCCGTCAGTGAGAATGGCAGGTTGTTATGGTAGAAATCATTGAAATGGTCGCCGACTCTCGAGAATACATATCCCCGGTATTTCCGTCGCTGATCACTAGCATACCTTAATATATTAAGCTGGACATAGAACAGTTCCTCGAATTTCAGTCGGACGCGAGCCCGTTCCAGTTCTTTGGCATTCTGTGGGTAGTGAATCTTACGCAACGCCTCATCACGCGACATGAGATGTAACTTCTGCGTGATGAAGTCGGGGAGTGTCTCAGGCAAAGGCATCTTGAGGGTGTCGAGGAGCGTCTTGACAAAGCGCTCTATAGCACGGGAGTTCAGTCCCGCCTTCTTCATCTTCTCCGAAGTGTTGTAGTAAGGCTGCATCCCCATTGTCGAGAGTTCCAACTTATCGGCAGCATCCATATCGGGGTGCGTCACGTTGATACGTCCATTATAGACATTAGGGCGTCCGAAGACAATATATTCCTTGCCGATGGTATAGCTCTGCTTGGCATATTTCCCTCCATTGAACCATGTCAGGTCCATCACCTTTCCACTTCCGTCCGTGAAGTGGGCTACAACTCGTTCCTTGCGGGCACTCATCTTAAACGTCTCGAAGCTGAGGATGCGTCCCTTCACCTGTACGAAGGGCATATCACCATTCAGTTCCCGGATCTCATAGAGTCGGCTCCTGTCAACGTGCTTATACGGATAATACTCCAACAAGTTGCCATACGTCATGATGCCCAACTCTTCGTTGAGCATCTTCTTGCGCGACGGTCCTACGCCTGGCAAGTACTGTATGTCTTGTTGCAGTAGGTCTATCATCCTATTAGTACTTCTGCTATTTTCAAGTCGTAAGGTGTTGTTATCTTGATGTTCTCGCGATTACCTTCTACGAGGGTGATATCAAAGCCAAAAGCTTCGACCACAGAGGCGTCGTCTGTAAAGTTGTCGTTATAGGGTTGGTGGTTTGCATTTTTAAGCAACTGTATATCAAACGTCTGGGGAGTTTGTACCAGCCGGTAGTTCCCACGAGGCACCGTTTCAGACGTATCGCCTTTCAGGTGGCGAACCGTTTCAACAACAGGAATGACAGGAATGACGGCCTTGTTGGTCCTGGCTGTTTCGTAACAGTTGCGAATAACCTCAATACTGGGGAATGGGCGCACACCGTCGTGTACACCAACAACCCCCTCTGCGTCGTCTGGTATCAAGGTCAGTCCGTGTTGCACGGAATGGAAGCGCGTCTCGCCACCATCCGCCAGTTGGTACTCTATTTTAAAGTCGTATTCCTTGCACAATTGCTGCCAATAGTCTTGTTGTGCCTTGGGCAGTACAAGAATAATCTGGAGGTTAGGGGAGTACTCTCTGAAACGTTCGATGGTTCGCATCAATACAGGTTTCCCTCCTATGGGCAGGAACTGCTTGGGAATGTCGCTTCCCATGCGCAACCCCTTTCCGCCTGCTACTATTATAACGTAGTCCATTAAGACATGAGGTGTTTGAACCGCATTCCCTCGGCAATCTGGTCGGCAGTCTTCTGGTCAACCAGTTGAGCCAACAACTCGTAGGCAAAGGGGAAGGCAGCAGCAGGACCCTCACCCGTGGTGATGTTTCCGTCCACGGTGAATAGTTCTCCCGTATATTTGGCTCCATTTTCTGCCAAGACCTGCTCAAAACCAGGATAGCACGTTGCTTTCTTACCTTCCAGGATTCCTAGGGGAGCCAGTACCACAGCAGGAGAGGCACAGATGGCCGCTACTTTCTTGCCAGCAGCGAACTGGTCAACCACAGCCTTGCAGACTCCCTTGTGGCCAAAGAGGTTCGAAGCACCAGGCATTCCACCTGGTAGGAACAACAGATCGGCATCCGTGAAGTCGCCTTGCTCAAACATGATGTCAGCCTCCATATTTACTCCGTGAGCCGACTGCACCAGCGGGAAGTCTGAGATGCTTACCGTTGTCACGTCCACACCACCACGACGCAGTACATCGATGGGAATCAGGGCCTCGACATCCTCGAAGCCGTCAGCTAAGAATACATATACCTTTTTTGCCATAGTTGTTTATTTTAATTGTTCAAGATATTGCTTGATAGTCTCCTGTAGTCCCAGATATAAGGCGTCGCAGATAAGGGCGTGACCTATGGACACCTCGTCCGTCCAAGGAATCATCTGGTGGTAGTATTGCAGGTTCTCCAATGACAGGTCGTGCCCGGCATTCAGTCCCAGTCCAACACGACGCGCCTCCTCAGCCGCCGCGATAAACGGGGCGATGGCTGCCTCACGATTCGTTTGATAACCAGAGGCGTAGGGTTCTGTGTAGAGCTCCACGCGGTCGGCACCACAAGTCTTGGCTCCCTCCACCATCCGTGGATCGGCATCCACAAAGATGCTGGTGCGGATGCCTGCAGCCTTGAACGTCTTACAGATATCCGTCAGGAACGAACGGTTCTCTATCGTGTCCCATCCGTGATTGGACGTCAACTGGTCGTTTCCGTCAGGCACCAGTGTTACTTGTGTGGGCACCACCTCCAGCACCAGTTCTGTGAACGAGTCGATGGGATTCCCCTCAATGTTCAGTTCCGTTGTTATCTGCGGCTTCAGGTCGCGCACATCCTGATAGCGGATGTGACGCTCGTCAGGTCGTGGGTGTACTGTAACACCTTGTCCACCAAACAGTTCTACGTCGCGTGCTACTTTCAGCACATTGGGATTGTTGCCTCCTCTGGCATTGCGCAGCGTGGCTACTTTATTGATGTTTACGCTTAGTTTCGTCATTTTCTTCTGCTAATAGATGAGTTTTCTTGCTGCAAAGATACGATTTTTTTCTTTTTTTTGGTACCTTTGCTGAATAAAAATCAGCGAAAGTACTCTCGCTCGACAAAAAAAGAAAAATATTCTTTGTTTTGTTCTCACTTAATCGTACCTTTGCAGCAAAAATTTATGCTTATGGTCTCACGAAAACTTCGTTTCGCCATCTTTGGCAATCTGTATCAGCCCAAGAAGTCGGTGTCCATCCAGAAACTCCTGGCCTCCCTTGCTGCCCGAAAGGCCGACGTGTCGATGGAACGCGAGTTCTATACCTTTCTGACCTCCGGCCAGCGGTTGCCAATAGCGGGTGTCCATGTGTTTGACGGTAACCAGTTTGAGGCCGACTTTGTGCTTTCGATGGGAGGCGATGGTACTTTCCTTCGTGCCGCCAGTAGGGTAGGTAATAAGCAGATTCCCATCTTGGGTATCAACACGGGCCGATTGGGATTTCTGGCCGATGTGAATGCCCAGGAGATAGAGCATACCATTGATGCGCTGTATGAAGGCGACTATGCCGTTGACACCCGCGCCGTTATCCGTGTAGAGACGGAGCCGAAGTTGTTGCAAGGTTACGACTGTGCCTTGAATGATGTGGCTATCCTGAAGCGCGACAATGCCTCGATGATCAGTATTCATGTGACAGTCAATGGCGATTATGTGACAACCTATCAGGCTGACGGACTGGTGGTTAGCACGCCGACAGGCTCTACGGCCTATTCTCTCTCAAATGGCGGGCCTATCATCGTCCCTGGCACACATGTCTTCTCGCTGACGGCGGTGGCTCCCCATTCCCTCAACGTGCGTCCCATCGTCTTGTCGGAAGATTCCGAAATCCAGTTGACGGTTCAAAGCAGGACGCATAATTTCCTCGTGGCTCTTGATGGAAGGAGTGAAAAACTGGCTGACTCTACGAAACTTACCTTGCGCAAGGCGCCTTATCGTGTGAAGGTGATCAAACGCGCCGGCACGAAGTATTTCCATACCCTGCGCGACAAGATGATGTGGGGTGCCGACCAGCGAGGATAATTCTTCTACAACCTATATCCCATACCTGTATCATGAGTCCTGACTCTTGCATATAGGTATTTTTTTTCTCCGTACCATACTGGAAATTTTATATTGCAAAGTTTGCAACGTACATTGCAAAGCCTGAAATGTACATACCAAAGCCTGCAATATACATTCCAAAGCCTGCAATTGAAAATTTAACTGAGGAAAAAAGGAAATGCAATGAGGGGTTGTAGAAAAGGAATCGAATGCTTGTCAGTCCATCATCAGGCTTTTTTCCTCATTATATTATATTAAGGTGGAAATGTTAAATCTGTGTTAATGGAGAAAAATAATCGCGAAAAAGTTTGGAGGGTATGCGGAAAAACCCTACTTTTGCAGTGTACTATTAAAGTAGTACACCGATACACGGTTAATTTAATAGTTAATATTATGATAGAAGTAAAGAACATCAGTTTCAAGTATGCCGGAGGAAAGCATCTGGTATTCGACGATTTCAGCCTTAAACTAGAGGCAAACAATATCTACGGTCTTTTGGGCAAGAACGGTACGGGCAAGTCAACGCTGCTCTATCTCATCAGTGGTCTGCTTCGCCCCAAGAAGGGTAGTGTGAGCTTCGACGGTGTCGAGACTCGCCTTCGCCGTCCTGAAATCTTGAGCGAGATCTTCATCGTGCCCGAGGAGTTCGACCTGCCTGCTATGTCGCTCAGCGAATATGTGAAAATCAATCGTCCGTTCTATCCCCAGTTCAGTATGGAGGTGTTGGAAGGCTGTCTTCATGATTTTGAGCTTTCGATGCACGTGAAGTTGAATGCCCTCTCGATGGGTCAGAAGAAGAAAGTGTTCATGTCGTTCGCACTTGCCACGAATACCAAGCTCCTGCTGATGGACGAGCCTACCAACGGACTCGACATCCCCTCGAAGAGCCAGTTTCGTAAGGTCATTGCCCAACACATGACGGAAGACCGCACGCTCATCATCTCCACCCATCAGGTGCATGATGTCGAGTCGTTGCTGGACCATATCCTTATCCTCTCGCCCCAGAAGTTGTTGCTTAACGCTTCGGTAGCCGAGATCCAGGAGAAATATACCTTCGAATATCGCACGCCCGCCGAGATGGATGATGTACTCTATGCCGAACCCTCGTTGCAGGGAAATGCTGTCGTTGCACCCCGCAAGGCCGGTGATGCTGAGACCCAGGTCAACCTGGAACTGCTGTTCAATGCAGTCAACGAAGGCAAGATATAAAAACCACGAATTTCACTAATTATACGAATTGTTATGATTCAGTTTAATATACAAAGATTCGGAAAACTGGCCCGCTGGTCGCTGGTCAACGACAAGAAGTACTTCATCAAGAGCTTCTTGCAGGTCTTTGCCATCCTGACGTTCCTCTTCCTGTTCTTCACGTGGGTGATGAACCGCGAGTCGGTGCATAGCAGCATCAATGCCTATGAGACCTGCTCCATCGCCGTGATGATCCTGTTTGGGACCACCTTCGTATTGGGATCGTCGTTTATGTTCTACAGCATGGAGGGCAAACACGACATGCAGAACCTGCTGATGCTGCCTGCCTCGAACTTCGAGAAGTACCTGATGCGCTATGCCTCGTGGATTCTACTGTTGCCCCTTTATCTGGTAGCTTTGTTGGGAGCCGACGCGTTGCAGTATGTCGTCAACCTGATGGTGGGTCACGAGTACGTCACCTTCGTCACCTCCACGTTGGTGGACAGCCTCAGTCGTTTGTTCCAACTGGAAGTACACAGTCATCTGCGCCATACGTTTCTGAATTCCCTGTTGTTGCTGGCCGTATGGTTCCATTCGCTCTACGCCCTGGGAGCCACCTTCTTCCGCACCCGTAAGTTCAACTGGGTACTGACCACCCTCGTCATCATCCTGCTGAGTATCATTCCTAACACTCAGGTGTCTCCTGCGGAAGCAACGACTACAGATCTGCTCATCACCGACCTCGTGGCCCTCTGTTGGACCATTCTGAACTTCTGGTTGTCTTATAAACTCTTCTGCCGTCAGCAGGTCATTGGTAAATTCATTAATTGGTAAGGATATGAATACGTTTAGTTTCAACAGATTCGGAAAGATGCTCCGCTGGGTGCTGAGTGTCAATCAGCGTCGAATACTTTATGCTATGGCAGCCTCCGTCGTGGGTGTGTTTATAGCTGAAATGATACTGCTTAGAATGAGTAGTCCTTACTTTCCTTTCAAGATGCTGAACCAGTACGGAGATGTAGGTGCAGCCGTCTTTGCAGTGACGTCGCTCATCCTGGTCAGCACCATCGTGTCGGGGGTGAACGAGAAGCGCAAGCGTGAGGCTTTCCTCATGTTGCCGGCAAGCAATCTTGAGAAGTTCCTTGCCCTGATGACCTACACCTCTGTCATCTGTGTGCTGGGCGTCTTCCTGGCTTTCGTGCTGGGCGACAGTCTCCGCATGGCATGGTTCTGGATCAGTGGTCCCTACACAGAGGCGAAGGTTTCGTATTTAGACGACTATTACTACTGGTGGTCGTCTGCCATCCCCGAGATGGTGAATAGACTGACGCCCAATGTGTTGGTGGCTGATTCCTGCAACTGGTTCTATCTGGTGATGAATATCGTCGTGATTGCTGCCATTGCCGTGTGGACACATTCGCTCCTGATTATCGGAGGAACCTTGTTCCGCAAATATTCGTTCGTCATATCTTGTCTGGTGTTCATCTTGTTCTGGGTGATTTTTGGAAAGACGATGCAATATTTCGAACTCTCTATGTTTACATCTAATTGGGAAGATGGCAAATACGTGTCTGGCGAGGTTGGCATCCCGACCTATATTCTCGCAGTACTGCTTCCCCTGCTCTCTGTCTTCAACTATTGGGCCTCGTTCCATATCTTCAAGAACTTACAACTGATAACCAACAAATGGACTAATTATGATATTTTCAAACGATAAAGCGATATACATCCAGATAGCCGACCGCCTCTGCGATGAGATCCTTGCCGACAAGTACAAGGATGACGACCGCATTCCCAGTGTCCGAGAGTATGCCGTACTGCTGGAGGTGAACACCAACACCGCCGTCAAGGCTTACGACGAACTGGCTCGCGCGAACATTATATATAATAAGCGAGGCCTGGGCTACTTCGTATCACCAGGTGCTAAAGAGCAGATCCTCGACGAGCGCCGTCGCGACTTCATGGACAACAAATTGCCGGAAATGTTTCGACAAATGAAACTTTTAGGCATAAAAAAAGTGGAAATACGCAACCTTTTGGACCATTTCGACGTCTAAGGGGTAGAGATTAATAATCAAATCAATCAATTGTATAATCATTAATTAAGATGATCCATCTTAAAGACATTCACAAGACCTATCAAGGTGCCCAGCCACTACACGTGCTGAAGGGCATCACGCTCGACATCGAAAAGGGCGAATTCGTCAGCATCATGGGAGCTTCGGGGTCGGGAAAATCGACACTTCTGAACATCCTGGGCATCCTCGACAACTACGACTCGGGGAGCTACGAGCTTGCCGGAACACCCATCTGGAACCTCAGCGAGACGAAGGCTGCCGAGTATCGTAACCGCATGATAGGCTTTATTTTCCAGTCGTTTAACTTGATTTCGTTCAAGACTGCAGTAGAAAATGTTGAGTTGCCACTCTTTTATCAAGGGGTGTCGCGCAAGAAGCGGCACACCCTTGCTTTGGAGTATCTGGAGCGCTTAGGACTCCTGGACTGGGCAGAACACTATCCCAACGAGCTCTCGGGTGGTCAGCGACAGCGTGTTGCCATAGCGCGCGCCCTGATTACCAAGCCCCAGATTATCCTGGCAGACGAACCGACGGGTGCCCTCGACTCGAAGACTTCCATCGAGGTGATGGAGCTGTTGAAGAAGTTGAATGCCGAGGAGAAAATCACCCAGATTATCGTGACCCACGATCCTAACGTGGGAGCGCAGACAAACCGTGTTATCCGCATCAAGGACGGATTGATAGAACAGCCATGATTGAACTACTGAAGGAAATAGCACAGACGGCGAAACGCAACAAGTTGCGCACCGCGTTGACCGGCTTTGCCGTAGCATGGGGCATCTTCATGCTCGTCGTATTGCTGGGGGCAGGTAACGGACTGATCAATGCACAGTTGAATCAGTCGGAGCGCTTCCTCTCTAACTCGATGGTGGTCTTTGGTGGTCGCACGTCGAAAGCCTATCAGGGTTTGAAGGAAGGGCGACGCATCCGTCTGCAGACGCGTGACATTACGACAACAGACCAGGAATTCAGAGATAACATCGATGAAGTCGGAGCCTCCTACGACGTGTCTGCCACCATCGCCAACGGACAGGAGTATATCAGTACACAGATTACGGGCGTTTATCCTAACCATACTAAGATTGACAAGATGGAGATGCTCTATGGACGATTCATCAACGACATAGACCAGAAGGAGAAACGCAAGGTACTGGTGCTTAGTAATAAACAGGCCAAGGAACTGGCTCCCAAGGACTATAAGACGCTGTTGGGAAAGTATGTGAAGGTCAACAACTTTGCTTTTAAGGTGGTGGGTATTTACAAGGACGAGGAGAGTGGATCGTCGGAAGCCTTCTCTTCCTACTCAGCCATCAAGGGCATCTTCGGTGCCAACACGGATGATGCAGGCTCTATCGAGTTCACCTTCCACGGACTGACTACCGAGAAGGCTAACGAGGACTTTGAGAAAGGCTATCGGCGCAAAATCAATGCCAACCATCAGGCACACCCCGAGGACGAGCGGAGCGTGTGGCTTTGGAACCGTTACACCAACAACCTGCAGATGCAGACGGGTATCGGCATCATCCGCACAGCCCTGTGGATTGTGGGCTTGTTCACCTTGTTGAGTGGTATCGTGGGTGTCTCGAACATCATGCTCATCACCGTCAAGGAACGCACCCATGAGTTCGGCATCCGTAAGGCGATTGGTGCCAAGCCTTGGGGCATCCTGAAACTCATCATCGTGGAGAGTGTCATCATCACCACGTTCTTTGGCTACATCGGGATGGTATTGGGTGTGGCGGCCAATGAGTATATGGATGCTACGATAGGTCATGAGACCATTGACACAGGACTCTTCCAGGCTACGATGTTCGTCAATCCGACGGTAGGACTTGACGTCTGCATCGAAGCAACGATGGTGATGGTGATAGCGGGTACCATAGCAGGACTCATCCCTGCTTTCAAAGCAAGTAGAATCCGCCCGATTGAGGCCCTTCGCGCCGACTAATTAAGAATTATGAATTATCATGAGAATAGATATTGATTCATACAGAGAAATACTGGACACCCTGACCAGAAACAAGAGCAGAAGCTTCCTGACAGGCTTTGGCGTTTTCTGGGGCGTGTTCATGCTAGTGGCCCTGATGGGTGGCGGACAAGGACTGAAGGAGATGCTGGAGCGCAACTTCGAAGGCTTTGCCCAGAACACCGCCATGATATGGGCACAGCAGACCACTAAACCCTACAAGGGATTCCGTAAGGGACGCTGGTGGGAAATGGATTATAAGGACATAGAGCGCCTGCGTCAGCGAGTGCCGGAACTGGATGCCATAGCTCCTGTGCTGTTCGGAGGCTGGGGACGTACCAATACGGCCTACTACGGTGACCAATCCACACAGCCCCGTATTCAGGGTGTGACACCGGAATATGCGAATATCGTTGCGCCTAAGATGTATTATGGTCGCTATATCAACGATATGGACCTGAGTGAGCACCGGAAGGTTTGTGTGTTGGGTAAGAAGATCTATAAGGACCTGTTCAAGGATGGCAGCGACCCCTGTGGCAAGCGCATCCGTATCGACTCTACCTATTACGAGGTGGTGGGTGTCGATTATAATGCCAGCGGAGGCATGAATTTCAACGGGCGCAACGAAGAGAAGATCACGCTGCCGCTGACCCTCGTTCAGCAGACTTTCAACCGCGGTAATCAGGTTGATTTGATTGCTGTTACGGGACGTCCGGGTGTGGTGATGAGCAAGATTACACCACGAATCCGCGAGACCATCGCACGTGCCCATTACATCGACCCTACTGATGAACAGGGTGCTATGGTCTTTAATACAGAAGTGCTCTTCCAGATGTTGGACAATCTCTTCAAGGGCGTCAATTTCCTTACCTGGCTCGTGGGACTTGGAACCCTCCTGGCCGGTGCCATCGGTGTGTCCAACATCATGATGGTTACGGTGCGCGAGCGAACAACGGAGATTGGTATCCGCCGAGCCATCGGAGCCACTCCCAAGATGATACTCTCACAGATTATCTCGGAAAGTATTGTACTGACGCTGGTGGCTGGTATGACGGGCATCCTGATGGCTGTCCTCATCCTGCAGATGCTGGAGTTGGCCAATACCGAGGATGGCATCCTGGCAGCCCACTTCCAGATTGGCTTTTGGACGGCCCTCTTCGCCGCCTTCGTCGTTTCAGCAATGGGTGTGCTAGCCGGTCTGGCCCCTGCCGCCCGTGCCATGTCCATCAAACCTGTTGATGCGATGCGCGACGAATAGGAGGAAAAAGCTTGTTGGACTAGTTATGCCCAGTTCCACCCACGATAAATAGAAAACAAGAAACAACAAAAACGATAAAAGTATGAAAAAGTACAGAAAACTGATTATTGCAACCATTATTGCATTGATTTTCATCGGAACCTTCGTGTTCCTCTGGCAGAAGTCACAGCCCAAGGAAATTGTGTACAGTGAGTTTACGCCCACCATGAACGAGGTGAAGAAGACCACCGTTATCACGGGTAAGATTGAACCTCGTAACGAGGTGAACGTGAAGCCTCAGATATCGGGTATCATCACCGAGATTTACAAGGAGGCTGGTCAGTACGTGCAGCAGGGTGAGGTCATCGCCAAGGTGAAGGTGATTCCCGACATGGGACAGCTTTCCAGTGCGGAGGCCCGTGTGCGTTTGGCTGACATCAATCTGCAACAGGCACAGGTTGACTATGACCGCGAGAAGAACCTCTATAACCAGAAACTGGTGTCTGCCGATGAGTACGACAAGGTGAAGAAGACGCTGAACCAGGCCAAGGAGGAGGTTGTTGCTGCCCAGGATGCCTTGCAGGTGGTGCGTGACGGTGTGTCGAAGTCGAACGCCTCGGCTTCATCCACGCTGGTACGCTCTACCATCAGTGGTGTCATCCTCGACATCCCTGTCAAGGTGGGTAATTCGGTCATCCTCTCTAACACGTTCAACGACGGTACGACGATTGCCTCGGTGGCTAACATGAAAGACCTTATCTTCCGTGGTAACATTGACGAGACCGAGGTGGGCCAGTTGGTGCTGGGCATTCCGATGAAGATCACCATTGGTGCATTGCAGGACCTGAAGTTCGATGCTGCCTTGGAGTATATCTCTCCGAAGGCTACCGAGAGCAACGGTGCCAACCAGTTTGAGATCAAGGCTGCCGTCACTGTGCCTGCCGATTCAGTCAGCGGCAAGTCCGGCAAGCTCCGCTCTGGCTATTCCGCCAATGCCGAGATTGTGCTGGCCCAGGTGGAGAAAGCCCTCACCATTCCGGAGAGTGCCATTGAGTTTTCCGGCGATTCTACCTTCGTCTATCTCGTCAAGGAAGAGAAGGGTGTGAAAGCGTATGAGCGTCACCAGGTGGTTACCGGTTTGAGTGACGGCGTGAATATTGAAATCAAGAAGGGACTCACTGCCAAGGATAAGGTGCGCGGTCCGCAGATAGTAGCAGATAATAAAGAAGAATAACCCATGAATAAGAAATAAGAAGTAAAAAATAAAAATTGAGAGATATAAATTGAGAAATAGGAAATAAAAATTGAGATGAAGATGGATAAGCATTCAATAAGTCGTGGTCAATGGGCTTTATTATTTATTATTTTTTCTTTCTTATTTAGTCCGGCGCAGGCCCAGCAGCCTTGGACGCTCCGCCAGTGTATGGAGCATGCCATTGCCCACAACATCGGCATCCGCCAGAAAACCAATGCCGAGCGCCAGCGCGACATCCAACTGTCAACAGCCCGGAACAGTCGTCTGCCTAACCTCAGCCTGTCGGCCAGTGAGACGCTCAACTTCGGTCGTGCGCAGACCATCGACGGAACCTACTCCAACCGCAACACCAACAACACCTCGTTCGGCTTGGGTACCAGTGTTCCGCTCTTCACGGGCTTTAATATTCCGAACACCATCAAGCTGAACCAGCTGAACCTGGATGCTGCCGTGCAGGATTTGGAGAAGGCCCGCAACGATATCCGTATGCAGGTGGCCAAGGCATACGTGCAGATTCTCTACGACTCGGAGATGGCAGACGTGGCGCATCGCCAGATCAGCATCGACTCCGTGCAGGTGGTTCGCCTGCAGGGACTGTTCCAGAACGGCAAAGCCAGTCAGGTGGAACTCTCGCAGCAACAGGCAACCTTGGAGAAGTCGCGCCTGACAGCTACGCAGGCCGACAATTCCTACCAGCTCTCGCTGCTCGCGCTGAGCCAGCTTCTGGAATTGCCTACCCCCGAGGGCTTTTCCATCGTCCGCCCCACGCTGAGCGAGCTGGCCACGCTGGAATCCGTGACGAATCTCCCTTCTCCCGAGGTGATTTATCAGGAAGCCATTGCCTTCAAGCCTGAAATCCTCGCCGAGCAGTTCCGTCTCCAGGGTACGGAGCGCAGCATAAAGATTGCGCAGGCGGCGCTTTACCCCACGCTGAACTTCAATGCCGGACTGCAGAGCAACTATTTCAAGACGAACGGCAACAAAGCCGATCCTTTCTTCACCCAGCTGAAGAACAACTTCGCACAGTATCTGGGTGTATCGCTGAACTACACGCTCTTCAACCGACTGGCCACCCGCAATAATATCCGCAATGCCCGCATAGCCCGCGAAAATCAGCAGCTCGTGCTTGACAACACGAAGAAGACGCTCTATAAGGAGATTCAGCAGGCCTATTATAATGCGGTGGCTGCCCACTCCAAGCACGAGAGCAGCTATGCCGCCGCCCAGAGCAGCAAGGACGCCTTTGTGCTGATGCAGGCCAAGTACGAGATAGGCAAGGCCAACATCACCGAGTTCGACCAGGCCAAGAACCGTTATCTGAATGCCGAAAGCGATTATGTGAGAGCCCGTTATGAGTATCTATACCAGACGGCACTCCTCCAGTTCTATCGTGGTAAGGAGCTCGAATTCTGATGTTTAGGTCGGAAAAATGATATGGCAAACTACAGAAAAAAGAATGTTTTCCGAATGATGATACAAAAAATAAAATCTGTGAAACAAAACAGATAATACGTTTCCGAAAAATGCCGTAACTTTGCAACGTGAAAAAACGGGAGTTTTGAAACGCAATTATTAGTTTTAAAGTAGAAAGAAAGTTTTGGTTTTTTTTTGAGTAGTAAGATTTGTTTTAGTAGTAATATCATTAGTAGTTTGTTTTGTTGCTTTTAGGGCTGTCGGAAAGCGTTCCGACAGCCCTAAAGTTTTGTTTGTGCCCGAAAGTTCGCAGACAGTGTTGTTACAGGATGTGCATGATACCCATCAGATAGACCAGTCCGAATCCCAGCACCATTGAGATGACACCCATGATGACGCCAATCTTCGACATTTCCTTCTGCTGCACGTAGCCAGTGGCAAAGGCCAGCGCATTAGGCGGGGTGGAGATGGGCAGGATCATGGCGCTGGAGGCTGCGATGGCCACGCCAATGAGGATAGTGCCTGTGCCGCCGATGGGTGCCAGCTTGTCGCCCATGGCTCCGCATACTACTGCCAGAATAGGCATGAGCAGGGCTGCCGTGGCTGAGTTGGATATGAAGTTTGAGAGCGTATAGCAGATAGCTCCACCCATGAGCAGGATAAGTAGGGGCGAGAATTCGCCGAAGGGTATGCTCTCCACGGCGTTGGCAGCCAGTCCGGAGGCGTTCAGGCCATAGCCCAGTGCGAAGCCGCCAGCCACCATCCAGATGACGCTCCAGTTGATTTGCTCCAGGTCGCGCTTGTTGATGACACCCGTCAGTGCGAAGATACAGAACGGAATCATTGCCACCGTATTGGCGTTGATGCCCGTGAAGCGGTCGGTCAGCCAGAGTGCTACGGTCAGGATAAACGTGGCGATGACCACCCACGAATGGAACCCTTTCTGCATGCCCCCGTCAATATTCAGTTCGATGGTCTTCTGGGTGAACGGGAACATTTTCAGCAGCAGTCGCCAGCTGATGAGCAGCAGCACGATGACCAGTGGGATCATGAACATCATCCACTGTCCGAAGCCCAGTCCGAGGTTCAGTCCCTCGGGGTCGTTCAGGTATTTCAGTGCGATGTTGTTAGGCGGTGTGCCGATGGGTGTTCCCATGCCGCCCAGGTTGGCAGCCACGGGGATGGACATGGCCAGTGCGACACGGCCCTTGCCCTCGGGAGGCAGTTGGCGGAACACGGGGGTGAGGAACGTCAGCATCATGGCTGCCGTGGCTGTGTTCGACACGAACATGGAGAACAGTCCGGTGACCAGCAGGAATCCCAGCAGTACCATTTCGCTCTTTGTGCCGAACGGGCGCAATAGCACTTTCGCCAGCTGTGCGTCCAATCCCGTCTTCGTGGCAGCGATGGCCAGTACGAAACCGCCTATGAACAGCATGATGACCGGGTCGGCGAAACAAGCCATCACACCCTTGTACGATAGCAGTTTTCCTACCTCTTCCTCGTTGACCATCGGCGATATGCCGCTATCTGTGCAGAACAGCAGCATGAGCACGATGATGGCTATCGACGTAGCCCACGAGGAGACAATCTCCAGGATCCACATCAGGGTGGCGAAGGCGAAGATGGCTATCACGCGCTGCTGGACGACGGTCAGGTTCTCTATGCCGAACCATTCGGTCGGCATGTTCCAGAGCAGGAGGGTTACTAATGCGACAATCACTACCTTGATGCACCGTGTGACGGCGTTCGAGGGGTGGTATTTGCGCATGTGTCGCAAGTCGTGATACGACTGTACGAGATGAAATCCGTTGTAGTTATTGAACATGGTTGTCTGTTGTGATATGTTATATTTTCGTGGCTGCAAAGGTACGAAAAAGATTATGGACGGCACGCCCCCGCCCCCGCCAATTTTTCAGCGAGCGTGCATAAATACTCGAAAAACATCCCCGGCGCGCCGTGCGTCGGGGATGATTGCCAAGTGGACATTGCAATTATTTCAGGAAGGGGTCGAGGAAATCACTCAATTGTTTCTTGTTTGCCTCAGTCCAATAAGAAGTAATGTCGTTGTGTATGCCATACTGCACAATCATCTTGCTGATGTTAGGATTGGCATTGACGATGTCGTCGGCAATGGCTCCACCCGTCCAGGGATCGGAACCGCCATAGACGAAGAGCATCTTGCACGGCGTGGTCTTCATGGCCTCCAGGAACTCGTTGATGAACTTGCCATTGTCGTAGGTGACGCCAAACGTCTTTGGATTAAGTTCATAGGCATTGAGCTCCTTCAATTGTTGTGGTGTCAGCAGATCCTCAAACCAAGCATAGTCCCAACTGAAATTGCCCAGATCGACACAGGTCTGCGCCACATAGGGGTCGAGGCGTTTTGCCGGTGCGGCGGCACGGCGACCGAGGAAGTCGAAGCCGGTCTGCACGTTCAGCTCGTGCTTGGCGAGTGCTTGGCGGGCGGCAATTTCCTGCTTGGTCTCGTTCTTGTACTTGGTGCTTTTGTCAGCCATGAAGAACTTGTAGAATTCTTCTGCCGAACTTGTCTCGGTGGGTATCCAGCTCCTCCACAGGTTGACATGTACATAAGCCTCCTTGTCGAACAGGTTTCCGAGGATTTCTCCGGCAAACATGGCTTCTATCTGGGCTTGCGTCATGCCCTTTACCGTTTTGGCCTTTTCTGTCGCATACCATGCTGTCAGCTGGTTCAGTAGTGTCTTGTTGCTGAAAGCATAGCGGATGGCAGCCTTTGTCTTCTCAAGTTCATCCTTGAGGTCTGGTGCCGTGAGCACTTGGGTGCCGACGCGCTTGTCATTGAGCGATGTGAGGTATGGGCCGCAGTAGGGCACGTAGGCATCCATCTCGTTGGGGTAGTGGTAGGCATAGAAGGCCGTGGTCTCGCCGTTCTTGCTCACGCCAGTCGATACCCACTTGCCGCTGAACATGCCCGAAGCCTTCAGTGCCGTAACGATGCAGTGCAGGTCGGAAGACTGCTGCCAGGTGTTGAGGAATGTGAATTCGTTGGAGTATCCCTGTGGCAGTGACCATCCGTGGTAGCGGTGCTCTACGGCAACGCAATTAGTCTTGTATGTTTTTACAATATCCGGCGGGAGGATACTGTCCAGACGGTTCTTGTTTTCTTCCGGATCGCCTCTCAGTGCGTAGCCCTCTGTATGCAGCACGGTGTGAGCATCTTTTCCCTTGTACTTCAGCACCACCTGCTGTTTGAATTTGCCCAGCGCGGGATTCATGTGGTCGATGTCCTGCTCGAAGTTGAAGAAGTAGCACTCGCCCATGTTAACATTATGGAAGCACTTGACGTCCTTGACGCCGGGAATTTTCTGCAGAGCGGCTATCACCTCGGGATTGCCCGGAAGAGCCGGCACCATAGTCTCAAAATCGTTCTCAGGCTGTACCAGTTCGCCACCGGGGACGACAGGTACAGCAGCATTGTCTTCTTTCACACACGACGTGAGTGTGAGGCCGCAGGTCAGGATGGCAGCCAGCATCCATAAATACATTTTCTTCATAGTCGTTATAACGTTTTTGGGGTACTCCAAAAGTCCTTGTTGCTGGTACATAAATGATGTTTTTTTTGAATTGGCTTTGCAAAGGTACGATTAAATGGACAAAAAACCAAATGTCTGCATGCCAAAAAGTCGAAATATTTACAAAAACAGTTACCTTCTACCAACCGGTGGAAACGTTCCAAACAAGAAAGTAGCACTTCTACCAACCGGTGGAAACGTTCCAAACAAGAAAGTAGCACTTCTACCAACTGGTGGAAACGTTCCAAACAAGAAAGTAGCACTTCTACCAACTGGTGGAAACGTTCCAAACAAGAAAGTAGCACTTCTACCAACCGGTGGAAAGACTCCAAACGGGAAAGTAACGATCCTACCAACCGGTGGAAGCATTTAATAACATAAAACAAAATAAAGCATATGATGAAATTTCTTCGTCCAAACAAAAATTTACTGAAGAATGCCCAGCACTATGCCATGCTGGACGCCTTCGTCACCGTGTTTACCGAGGCAGGCTATACGCACTGGTACGACTGTGGCGCAACAGTGGCAATACCGCCATGGAGACCGCTGCCGACGCACTGGTCAGAGTGTTCCAGCTGTATACCGTGAACACCAGCGCGCAGATTGATGCCGAGTCGCGACATCAGTCGATGAAATCAATTGATGGAAATCAGCCGATGAAATCAACTGAAATAAACAATTAATAATTAAAGCCCCGCAAAACAAAACTTGCGGGGCTTTCTACTGTATATATATTTCTTGTGTTAGTGCTTACTTCACCTCCCACGTATCGTTGGTCTCCAGCAGCTCGGCGAAATTGTGGTACTTCTTCTGCGCGCTGACTTCGGCAATCTGGGCACTGACGGCCTCGTCGTAGGTGGGTGCATCGACGTCGCGGATGACACCGAGGGCTACGGGGAATCCGTCGCCGTTGCCCATCAGGGCGAGCTTCAGCTGCAGGGTGTTGTCCTCGCAGTGGGCATCGTGCACCAGTACGTCGTCGATGGTGTAGCCGTCCTTGCCAATCTCCACGATTTTCAGTCCGAAGCCCTGCTGTACGAGTCCGAACTCGTTGTTCTCGCCGAACACGAGCTTCTCGCCGTGACGGACGTAGATGGCATTCTTCTTGCGGCCCTCCTTGTTATATACGGCCTCGTGTGTGCCGTCGTTGAAAATGACGCAGTTCTGCAGAATCTCGCAGACGGCAGCACCCTTGTGCTGGTAGGCAGCCTTCAGGATGTCAACGGTGCCCTGGGCATCGGTGGCAACGGCGCGGGCGAAGAAGTGGCCGCGGGCTCCGAAGCACAGCTCGGCAGGACGGAACGGGTCTTCCACCGTACCGTAGGGGCTCGACTTCGAGACGAAGCCGCGAGGCGACGTGGGCGAATACTGACCCTTAGTCAGACCATAGATACGATTGTTGAGCAGAATCATGTTCAGGTTGATGTTACGGCGGTTGGCGTGGATGAAGTGGTTGCCGCCGATGGCCAGTCCGTCACCGTCGCCGCTCACCTGCCATACGGTCAGGTTGGGGTTGGCTACTTTGGCGCCTGTAGCGATTGCTGCCGCACGGCCGTGGATGGTGTTCATGCCATAGGTGGCCATATAGTGGGGCAGACGGCTCGAACAGCCGATACCTGAGATGACGGCCGTATCCCAAGGGGCTACGCCAATCTCTGCCAGAGCCTTGTGGAACGATGCCAGGAAGAAGTGGTCACCACAGCCTGGACACCAACGAGGCTGGCCTTTCTTGAAATCATTTGCTGTATATGTACTCATTGCTTTTACTTCTTTAAAATGTTCTCAAATGCGTTGACTAACTCTTCTACCACGAAGGGCTGGCCCTTGACCTGATTGAACTTGTAGGGCACGAAGTTGTCGACCTTCATGCGCAGGTAGGCAGCCAGCTGGCCCATGTTCTGCTCGGCCACCACCACCTTCTTGTAGCGCTTCAGCACCTCGCTGGTGTTCTTGGGCAGCGGGTTCAGGTATTTGAACTGTGCCAGAGCCACCTTCCTGCCGCCCTCGCGCAGCTCGTCCATCGCAGCATGCAGATGACCATAGGTGGAGCCGAAACCCACGATGAGCAGCTCGGCATCGTCTGCATCGCCGACCACCTCCAGGTCGGGCACCTCGATGTTGGCAATCTTCTGCTGGCGCAGACGCGTCATCAGGTCGTGGTTCTCAGGGTTGGTAGAGATGGCACCCGTCTCCGAGTCCTTCTCCAGACCGCCCAGGATATGCGTGAAGCCCTCGCGGCCAGGCACTGCCCAGTAGCGGGTGCCGTTCTCAGCACGCATATAGGGAGCCCACTTGCCCTTCAGCTCCTCAGGAACATAAGGGGGATTGATGCTGTCGAGCTTGTCCATCTCGGGCAGACGGAAGGCTCCTGAGCCGTTGGCGATATAGGCATCGGTGAGCAGCACGACGGGAGTCATGTGCTCCAGCGCTATCTTGCAGGCCTGATAGGCAGCATCGAAGCAGTCGGCAGGACTCGTAGCCGCCAGCACGGGCATGGGGCTCTCGCCGTTACGTCCGAAGAGCACCTGCAGCAGGTCGGTCTGTTCCGACTTGGTGGGCAGACCCGTAGCCGGACCGCCGCGCTGCACGTCGAGCACCACCAAGGGCAGCTCCATGATGACAGCCAGGTTCATGGCCTCGCTCTTCAGGCAGATGCCAGGCCCGCTGGTAGAGGTCACGCCCAGGGCACCGGCAAACGATGCTCCCAGGGCCGAGGCGGCACCGCTGATCTCGTCCTCGCACTGCACGGTGGTCACACCCAGCGACTTGTGCTTCGACAGCTCGTGCAGCACGTCCGTAGCCGGAGTGATGGGATACGAGCCCAGATAGAGCTTCAGCCCCGCCTTCTCGGCAGCAGCAATGAATCCGTAGGCCGTAGCCTTGTTGCCCGTGATGTCCATATAGCGGCCGGGCACCTTGTGACGCGTCTCGATGCGGCGCACGTTGACAGCACTCGAGTGCGTGTTGTGACCATAGTCATAGCCAGCCTGCACCACCTTGATGTTGTTCTCGGCTATCTGGGGCTTCTTGGCAAACTTCTCCTTCAGGTAGTTGGCCACCAGCGACAGGTCGCGGTCGAAGAGCCAGCACACCAGACCCAGCGCAAACATGTTGCGGCACTTCAGCACCGCCTTGTTGTCCATGCCCGAGTCGGCCAGCGCGTCCTTCACCATCTGCGTCAGCGGGCACTGGATGACGCGGTCGCCGTCAATGCCCATCTCGCCCAGATAGTCGGCAGTCTTGAACTGAGCCTTCTCCAGATCCTTCGGTCCGAACGAGTCGGTGTCGATGATGATCGTAGCATCCGACTTGGCATAGCGATACTGCGTCTTCAGCGCAGCAGCATTCATAGCCACCAGCACGTCGCACTTATCGCCAGGCGTGTACACCTGCCCGGCACCGATGTGCACCTGGAAACCGCTCACACCCGTCAGCGAGCCTTGCGGAGCGCGGATGTCGGCAGGATAGTCGGGGAATGTTGAGATACCGTTACCTACAGTCGCCGAGACCGTAGAAAAGATGTTTCCGGCCAGCTGCATGCCGTCGCCGGAGTCTCCAGAGAATCGGACAACTACCTGTTCGAGTTCTTGAATGTCTAATTGTTCAGCCATAAATATATTTAATATATGTGTAACTCTATTTTAAAAAACGCCTGCAAAGTTCGCAAATATTCATCTAATATCCAAACAAATTGCAATAAAAATGCAGTTACCGCCCTCTTTTTTGGCAGAAGCTGCATTTTTATTCACTACCGAACGTTCTCTATTCATTAAGCAGATGTCACGCGTCTGTCCCCTCTGTCAATTTTCTTGTCCTTATTCCTTATAAAAGCACCCCACTCGGGTTAATACAAAAAAAACTCGCACCCAGACGTAAAATCTGAATGCGAGTGCAAAGATAGTAAAAATTTTACAAAATTGTGCATGTAACAAATCAGGTGTCTGTTCTTTAATTTATTTTGCAGTAATACCACTTTGAACAGGACGGATAGGATGTCCATTAAACCTGCCTCCGCCTCCTTGATAACCAACTCCACTGGCTTCGATGGTCATATTGCGAGCTAATCGTGGTTCTGTGTCATGATAGGTTGATGTCCAATAGTGCCCACTTTCACCAATATACCGGATTTCTTCACGGATTCTACATCCACAGGCTGGTAAAAAAATGGAAGCACCTGTCTCTCCCGTAAAAATCCTTCCTTGTACTCCATTTATGGTAACCCATGTGGACTGCGTCTTTTCTATTAGTTCCTTACATAGTTCCATAGAAGGTGTTTGGTAATCATTACCCAAAGTAACATATGCCGCATCATAATTAGTAGCTGCGATATCACTGCCAATATAGTCGACATCTTCAGCAGACCTACCATATTGATATGTCTTCCAAGTGAAATTTGATTTTGGGATAGTTTCACCCCAAGCAAAATAACTGCCAAACATCTCTGGTGAGTCTGCTCCGATATTACAGCAAGCCCACTTCGTACCACTTGGCAGCCCAAGATTTATAAGATGTGGATGATTTTCATCAGGGCATAAGTGAACCTGTGGCTGTTCTTGTTCTGTCGTAAACGAATATTCAGTTCCTTTATAGGTTTGCTCATTTGTTCTTGCGAATGCATAGTAATAATACTTGGTATCAGCATTCAATCCATCTATCGTCGCGCTGAAGTTTCCGTCTTCATCAGGCACAGCACCATATTGCGTATATTCAGTATCTCCATCTTTCTTAACGGAGAAACCTGTGACAGTGATGCCCTTAGAACATGTTCCGCTCAGCGTTGCTGAACTATAGGTTGTAGTGGCATTATTGAGTGTAGATACAACAGGGAGGGTAGTGAATGACTTTATTTTACTCGTTTCAAATTTAGACTCTCCTCGCTTAACTGCCAGCGTATAATAATAGGTAGTGTAGTCTGACAAATCTGTGATTTCAGCCGATAAATTTCCATTGTTATCATAGGTGGCGACAACTGACTTCCCGTCCGAGGCATTTATCACGTCACTGCTTGTAGAGTAGAAGAAGGCAAATGAAACACTCTCGTCTGATGGATTGTAGTTCTCCACAGAGCCCGTTAAAGTAGCTGTGTTTGCAGTCTTATCCTCCACCTCTCCTGTTGTATAAACTAATACAGATTTAGTCGTAAAGGACATAATTTCATCTGCCAAAATCTCATTCTTTTCTATGCCTGTAACTTCACCTACATATCTGTCATCCACCTTAATAAGTGCCTGATAATTGTAAGTCGTATTTGGTTTAAGTCCATCTATGGTGACTTCTATTTCCTCTTGTGCTGTATCAAAGTATATTTTCTTCGAAGCATTGATATGGGTATCTTCCCAATATTCAATTCCACACGTTCCACCCCATGGAAGCACATCATAATACGCACATTTCACCTTTGCAGTGGTCTCGCCTACCTCTACGACATCCATAGTTATAGCTTCGGGCTTCTTATTATACACCAAAGGATACTCTTTCTTCTCGCCATAGTAATAGTTGTCGTCACCTTGATACTTTACATATCCATATAAGCACGCTGTAGAAATCGGTCTATTACGGTAAAAAGCATAATTTGTATCAGTATAGGGTGACTCTTTACCCTTTAAAGATATGTGTTTTGTTTTTCCCTTTGGATCTTCGTATACATATCCCCAGTCATCAATACCATCCGCATTTAATAATTCTGTTGTGATTTCTGTGTTGTAGCAAAAGTCATACACATCACCGTCGTTAGTGTAGGCTTTCTTACCATATTGGATGCTTGTGATATGCATTCTCTTTACCTCTACACGTGTGGGATACAGCTCTGCCGATGGAATGCCCAGGATGTCATAGCCACCATAGTTTAGACAAGGATACACCTTATAAATACTACTTGGGCTTAAATTTTCAAAAGTCATTCCATATGCAGAAAAGTCCTTACGGGTATGGTATTCTTTGTCAAAATACTTTGTCTCTACTTTAATACCGTCCTCAGTAAAGAGAGAAAAACCCACTTTACATGCAAACAGACAATCGTTGGTGATATCAACTGAAGCATATGCAGTGTTACCTCCTTCTCTCGTGAAGGTTGTACCAGAGAACTTGGGAATGATTGAACCTTCTAAAAATTTTAATCCCCAGAAGCTAAAGTCACGTCCTAACTCAAACTTATGTTTGTCATCTAATGCACTGGCAACAAACTTTAGCCCCCAATACGGCATTGCATCCAACGTCATCGTTTCTATGGCATCCTCATATAAGTACGTGCTTTTGTCGGCGTAGCGGAGTTTCTCGAAGTCGAATTTGGCATTCGCTTCTATTTTTGCCCCTGTTTCCACCTCACCACCTACCCATGCTACCTTATGATTTGGGAAAGGTAATCCAGCGCGAAAGAATACTCCAAACTTGAATGCCCCCTTAGCCGTAAAGTATGGAAGGGTGGCAGAGAAATCCTCAAGTCTTGGTCTTATAGAAACTTTGTTTATAAAGTTGGTTGCCAGAGGAATCGGAGTAAGCAATGCCGTGGCTGGGTAATAAGTAATATCAGTATTCACGCGTAGCACTCCAGTTAGATGAACTCCCATTGCAAGTTCTCCAGATAAATCTGCAATGGGCCCGACTGCTAAATATATAGGATAGCCCCATGCTGGAGTTGGGATATCTTTATCAAACCAAGGTTCCTTTAACGATCCCGACCATTCGCATGCATATTCTAAATCGTCATCAAAATCGACATCAGTATCCATCTGAATATTGTAGTAAGATAATACAAGTATGTCATCAACAACACGAGTCACCTTGCCTATTACTTTCGGGGTAATGTATAGGTCGTTATTTAATTTGCCTTTTAAATTACCTTTAAAACCAAGGATGTTTTTCTCTGAAGCGATTCCTGAAAATGTCATTGGAAAATGAAGTTTCCCTATATTGAATTTTATGGGAAAGTAATCAGTTTTAATAGCTCTCCGTGTCAACAAAGGGACATTAGAGTTGTCATCGCTTATGATACTGACAGTACGATAAAAGGTTTTTACGACTTCCTCTAGTTCTATCTTTTTACATCTTACTTCAATGTTAGATCCATTGTTTGATATAGACTCCACTTGACCTAAAAATCCCCAAGGGAGCTTATCCGTTTCATCGATTTCTACAAGTTTATCTCCTATTTTAGGTAATATATTTGAAGGAGTAGATGCGCTAAATGTCAACACCTTATCATCGACATTTATCAAGTAATTATATAGGTCTCCATTTATTTGTTTTGCATCATCCCGATACACAGTATTAGGCTGCACGAATCCAATGCTGTCTATTGCAGCCAATGGTATTTTATACACGCTGTCTGCTGTATTGACTATCTGGGTGACTATCTCGTCGTAGGTATTGCCATCGGCATCCTCGTAGGAGTAGTCAATGCTGATGACCTCATCGCGGAAGAAGGCATTGAACTCGCCGTCGTTGCGGTAGATATAGAATGACTCACCGATGTTCTGTGCCAAGCCGCTCAGGGTGACGGCAGCTAATATGAGAATAAGGTAAAGTCGTTTCATCGCTTTGTGAATTTAGAGGTTCGACCGTTGACATTGAGCAGATAGACACCCAAAGGGATGGCAGAGAGAGGAAGCGTGGCGGAGGAGCCGTTATAGTGTAGTTGCATGGGAATACGGATGCCCTTCGTGTTATAGACGGCTATCTTGTCAGACGACTTGATGCCGTGGAAGACCAGTTGGCCGTTCTCCTGCGAGACATCGGCTTTGGTTTTAGAATTGCTAATGCCCGATGCACTGCCCTTGTAGGTAAAGCGAAGTATATCGGTCTTAGGATACTCCATGTCAAGCACGGTGGAGGTGATGAGCACCTTATCATCCTGGAACTTCACTTGCGGCTGGGTATATAGTTCCACGTCGGTAGTGGTGCCGTTGGCATGCCAAAGCACCAGGGTTTGCGATTTGGCGGTACTGACACCCAGCAGCGTCAGCAGGCACAACATCGTCATTTTCATTTGTATTGTCATTTCCTTATGAAAATAAGAAAAGGCGTGCAACCATCGTGACTTGAATTATCCAAAGGCTATCGGCAAATGGCCCTCTCTACAAACAAGTGCATAGTTCACGCCTAAACGTGAACTTCTATGCATCTTGCACTCGTAGAAACATTTTGCCGATATTTTTGGATAGAGGGCAAGAGCTAAAAGCTCATTTATCCATCGAAAGTACAAACGGGAATGCGACGCACAATTCCATCATTGTTAATTGTTAATAATTAAATTGTTTATCAAATCCCTGTTGGGAGGACGGCACCTGGTGCCTGCTACGACTCACCGATGTTCATCTGTAGTGTCTGGTTCTTACTATAATTGTTTTAAGTTACACACTATATTTATTAATTTAATCGTCACTTTGACCCTGCAAAGATAGTGATTATTTCCGAAACAACAAAGAACTTGTGGGGAAAAGTTACTCTATAGAGTATTTGGTTCTGCGTCAATTTAGGTGGTAATCTTGGGGTAGCCATGACAAACCAAATTACCCTCACATACTCCCGTTCCCCCCTTCAAACACCGATAAACAAAGGGCTTAAGCCACGGGAGGGTAAACGATTTACCCTCCCGTCACCCTCCCTTTTTTACCCCCAGAGGGTCCCTTCCGCAGATGAAAGGAGCCAGAGCGGATACGTTTGCAAAATGTGACCCAAAAAGTGACCCAGAATGGGAGGGAGACGGGAGGGAGAAACGAAAAGGGTCACGTGCCTCAAACGCCTTGTATATCGGCCTTTGAAGGGGGTGACGGGAGTATGTGAGGGTAACTTCGCAATACGATAAAAAACGAGACTACGGCTCGTCAGCAGTCCGAAGGGACGGACCAAGTCAGTAGTCGAACGACGAGCCCCCAAGGAACTCGCGCAACAGCGACGTAGGCGGAATCTGTGCTTCAGGAATGGGGCTGATGTATCTGAGGAACTTCCTGAGCCGGTAAGCTTCAGCATGTTCGACACAGCTCTCGGGCACCTGTTCCAGCAGGGGTTCGGCCTGTTGCTTGATGACGGCGAGTTCGAAGAGCATGGCGGAGTTGAACATGGCGTCGGCATTCTCCTGAAAGGGGAATATCCAGCGGTTCTCGCCCTTGCGCACGCTGGGCCAGCGGCGGATGGTCTCCTGTGCCGACACGCCACGATACTTGTAGTCGCGAATGATGCGACGCAGCAGGCGGTTGTCGGTGGTGGGTATGTAGTTGTGGTTGTCCAGCAGGATGGTGGTCAGTGCCGATGCGTAGATGCGGAACTTCTGGCTGTCGGGAATCTCGGCGGTCAGCTCGGGGTTCAGGGCATGGATGCCCTCGACCACCAATATCTCGTTGCCCTTCAACTGCAGGTGCCTGCCACTCCACTCGCTCTTGCCCTGCTGGAAGTTATAACGGGGCAGCTCCACCTCCTCACCACGGAACAGAGCGTTCAGCTGCTGGTTGAGCAGGGGAATATTCTGGGCGTGGAGGTGCTCAAAGTCGTAGTCGCCATTCTCGTCGAGGGGTGTCTGGTCGCGGTCCAGGAAATAGTCGTCCAACGAGATGCCTATGGGCTTCAGCCCGTTGACGGCCAGCTGGACGCTGATGCGCTTGCAGGTAGTCGTCTTACCACTGGACGAAGGACCTGCAATGAGCACCATCCTGATGCCGGGCCGATGGGCTATCTCGTCGGCTATCTGGGCTATCTTCTTCTCCTGCAGGGCCTCGCTGATTTGTATCAGTTCGTTGGTATGTCCCTCACGGATGGCTCTGTTGAGGTCGCCCACGGTACGCATACCTAAGATGCCCTGCCAACGGTGGTGCTCCTTGAAGATTTCGAACATCTTGTCCTGTCGGACGAAGGCTCCAAGCTTGGAGGGGTCCTGCTGCGAGGGGATGCGCAACAGCAGTCCGTCGTAGTAGTATTCCACACCGAACAGATAAAGTTGTCCCGTTGAGGTGAGCAAGGAGCCGTAGTAGTAGTCCAGATAGCCGTCAATGTCGTAATAGGTCGTATAGAGCGAACCCAAGCCCTGAAGCAGCTTCACCTTTGAGAAGGAACGCGACTCGGTGAACATGCGGATAGCGTCCTCCGTGGTGGTCTCGTGACGGTGAATGGGCACATTGGCAGCGATAATCTCCTGCATCCGCTGGCGCACGGCATTGACGTCGTCGGGTGTCACAGGACGGTCCAGGCGCAGGTCTACATAGTAGCCGTTGCTGACGGGGATGTCGATGACCACCGTACAGTCGGGCCACAGGTCGTGGGCAGCCTTGTTCAGCACGAAAAACAGGGTGCGCGTATAGGCTCGCATGGCTGAAGGGTCGTAGAGACTGAGGAACTCCACTTCCTTCTGCTTATACACGCGGTAGTGCATTCCCTCAACTTTGTTGTTCACACGTGCAGAAATGGGGCCGTACTCTATCTGGAGTCCGATCTGCGCATAGACTTCCTCGAGTGTCGAGCCGGTAGGTACGTCATACATTTCGCCATTGTTGCGACAATGTATCTTGACTGTCTGTTCCATAGTAATGAGTGTCTTTAGATTGTTGATAGTGTTGCAAAAGTACGAAGAAAAGACGAAAGCACAAAGAGAAAAGCGAAAGAAAAATGCGATTTCGCTTTGCTTTTCACATATTTTTTATTATCTTTGTGGCCGAATTCGAATCAAAAGATATCTTTTATGCTGATAATATTCAAACTTCTCGGCTCGCTGGCGCTGCTGATGTTCGGTATGAAGACCATGAGCGAAGCGCTGCAAAAGATGGCGGGTCCCCAGTTGCGACATGTGTTAGGAGCAATGACTACCAACCGGTTTACAGGTATGCTGACAGGTACGCTGGTAACAGCTTCAGTCCAGTCCTCTACTGCTACGACCGTCATGACGGTCTCGTTTGTCAATGCGGGACTATTGACGCTGGCTCAGGCCATCTCGGTCATCATGGGTGCCAACATCGGTACCACGCTGACGGCATGGATTATGTCGGCAGGTATGTCGTTCGACGTCAGCAGTCTGTCGTATCCGGCCTTCTTCATCGGTATCATCCTCATCTACCAGAAGCGCTATCGCTACATCGGCGACTTCCTGTTTGGCATTGCCTTCCTGATTTTCGCATTGGCCGTACTGCGCCAGACGGGACAGGACATGCACTTAGGAGAGAACCAGGCTGTGCTGGACTTCTTCGCCTCGTTTGACCCCAACTCGTTCCTGACCACACTCATCTTCCTGCTGTTAGGAGGCATCCTGACCTTCTGCGTGCAGTCGTCGGCAGCGGTCATGGCCATTACCATGATACTCTGCTCCAGCGGCGCACTGCCCATCTATCAGGGTATTGCGCTGGTGATGGGTGAAAACATCGGCACTACCGTCACTTCCAATCTGGCAGCCATGTCGGCCAACACCCAGGCACGTCGTGCCGCTCTGGCCCATATGTTCTTCAACGTCTTCGGTGTCTTCTGGATACTGTTTATCTTCCGTCCGTTCATCGACATGGTCTGCGGATGGGTGGGCTATGACGTCAACATGACCAAAGAGGCCGTAGGTGCCACCGCCTTCCTGGCTAACGCCGCTAAACTGAGCTTTGTGCTGGCAGCATTCCATACGACGTTCAACGTGGCCAACACGCTCATTCTGATATGGTTTATCCCCCAGATTGAGAAGTTCGTCTGCTGGGTCATCAAGCCCAAGAAGGTGGACGAGGAAGAAGACTTCCGTTTGCACTTTATCACTGCCGGCTTCATGAAGACCCCAGAGCTCTCTGTGTTGGAGGCTCAAAAGGAAATCCAGTCATTCTCCAACCGTATGCAACGTATGTTCGGTATGGTTCGTGAATTGCTGACGCTCTCCAGCAGTGCCTCAAATAAGAAGGACAACAAGGCAGGTGACTTCAATAAGCTTTATACGCGTATTGAGAAATATGAAGGCATTAGCGACAATATGGAGTTGGAAATTGCCAAGTATCTCGATTCCGTCAGCGATGCCCACCTTTCTGATGATACGAAGGCCAAAATCCGTGCCATGCTTCGTGAGATTTCTGAACTGGAGAGCATTGGTGATGCTTGCTTTAACATGGCACGTACTATTTCTCGTAAATACAATGGCAAGGAAGACCACTTTATTGATAAGCAGTATGACCATCTGCACCAGATGATGGAACTGACAGACCAGTCGTTGACGCAGATGAACCGTCTGATGGGTGGCCGAAAGGAGTCGTTCGATGTCAATCGCACGTTCAATATTGAGCATGAAATCAACAACTACCGCAACCAGCTCAAGTCGCAGAACATCACTGATATTAATAACCACCAATATACCTATGCCGTGGGAACTATCTATATGGATATTATCAATGAGTGTGAGAAACTCGGTGACTATGTTGTGAACGTTGTTGAGGCTCGTATGGGTACAAGGCAGAAGGAAGTGTAAGTTTTTCGCAAATTATAACATAGGTATGGAAATTTTTAAGTAATTTTGCACCGAAAAAGAAAATATCATAAACATATTATCGATTCTATGAGAAAAAAGATTCTATTTTTGATGGTCTTGATGCTGACGTCAGCACTAACCGTCATGGCCCAAATCACTACTTCGAGTATGGCTGGTAAAGTAACATTCGAGGACGTGAAAGGTGAGGAGGTAATCGGTGCAACGATTGTTGCAGTGCATGAGCCTTCTGGTTCTCGTTACACAGCTGTGACCAATGCGACTGGTAACTTTACCATTCAAGGTATGCGTACCGGTGGACCGTATGAGGTGACGATTTCTTATATTGGTTATCAGCCAAAGGTAATAAAGGGTATTACGCTGGAATTGGCAGAAACCTATAACCTCAATACTTGGTTGTCAGAGGATGCCAATGTGCTGACAGAGGTTGTTGTCAGCGGTAAGGCTTCCAAGTTCGCCGCAGAGAAGACCGGCGCTTCTACCAATATCAACAATGCCATGATTACTAATCTGCCTACAGTAAACCGCAGTATTACCGATGTTGTGCGCTTGTCCCCTTATGGTGGTAATGGTATGAGCTTGGCTGGAGGAAATGCAAAGATGACAAACTTTACGGTTGACGGTGCCAATTTCAATGACAACTTCGGCTTGAGCTCTGGACTTCCTGGTAATGGTAATCCTATCTCGCTTGATGCCATCGAGGAAATGCAGGTGGTTATCTCTCCATTCGATGTTCGTCAGACCAACTTCATCGGTGGTGGTGTGAATGCCATTACCAAGTCGGGTACCAATACCTTCAAGGGTTCTGCCTACATCTATCACAAGAACGAGAACATGCAGGGTGATGCTGTTGATCATGAGCAGATTGCAGGCATGCGAGAGAGTGATAGGACGACAACTTACGGCTTTACCCTTGGCGGACCGATTCTTAAAAACAAGCTGTTTTTCTTCGTGAGTGGTGAAATGGTGAAGCATCCAGGTCTTGTCAATCGTTGGCATGGTTCAGAAGACGGACAATACGATGCTAACAATTATATTTCTCGTGTTTCTATTGCTGATTTGCAAACGGTGTCAGATTTTGTCCGGAATAAATATGATTATGATACCGGTTCTTATTCTGATTGGTCAGGTGATAACGACACCTATAAGTTGTTGGCTCGCCTGGATTGGAATATTACTGATAGGCACCATTTGTCTTTGCGCTATAATTATACAAAATCAAGTGATTGGACTGGTCCTTCACAGTCCGTATCTGGTCTTCCCTCTATTTCTTATCCGCGTATAGGACAATATGCTATGAGCTATGCCAACTCGATGTATAAGAAGAATTATTATGTGAAGACGTTTGCTTTAGACTTGAATAGCCGTCTGACCGACAATCTGTCAAATCAGTTCTTGCTGACCTATTCAAAGATTGAAGAGAAACGCGAGTCCAATTCAAGCGATTTCCCCTTCATTGATATCTTGGATGGTGATGGTGGCGCCTATATCTCATTAGGTTATGAGCCGTTTACATGGAACAATGCTGTGAACAACAAAGTGTTCAATGTAAAGGATGACGTTACATGGTATTTGGGCAATCATACCATCACGGGTGGTCTCAGTTATGAATATCAAATGGCTGAGAATATCTTTATGAAGTATGGTAGTGGCTATTACCGTTACAATAGCATGAACGATTTCTTTGCGGGAGCTGCACCTTCGCATATTGCTTTGACTTATGGTTATGATGGTGCATTTGATCCCGGATGTCGTGTGAACTTCAACCAATTGGGTATTTATCTTCAGGACGACTGGAGAATCAACAAGAAGTTCAAGTTGACCTATGGTCTTCGTTTCGATGGCCTGTTCTTCAATAATGACGACTTGATGACCAACAACGCTATCTTGGCTCTTGATTATGCAGGTCGGCACGTAGATACAGGTAAGTGGCCTAATTCTACCGTATCCGTCTCTCCACGTGTCGGTTTCACCTGGGATGTTTTTGGCGACAAGAGTCTGAAGGTTCGTGGAGGTACGGGCCTCTTCTTGGGTCGTCTGCCTCTCGTGTTCTTTACTAATATGCCTTCTAATGCCAATATGTATCAGTTCAATGGTACCTGGTCATCAAGCAATGCTGATATGACACAATTTGCTGGAGGTGTTATGAAAAGAGAGCAGCTTCAGAACTGGGTGACCACACACGACGCAAACGGCAATGTGGTTACAGACCCCAAGCAGGCACTGGGCCCCTACACCATTACTCCTGAAGAAGGTACACAAAAAGGTGATGTTAATGGTATCAATCCTGACTTTAAGATGCCGCAGGTTTGGAAGACCTCTTTGGCTATCGACTATCAGTTCCCAACATCATTCCCACTCTCTATCACGGTTGAGGGTATTTTTAACAAGACTGTCAATGGTGTTTGTATCTCCGACTGGAGTTTGCGTGACGTATCTGGCTATGCCCGCCTGAACGGTCCTGATGCTCGCGCTATTTATCAGGATTACAAGTTGATTAACGAGACAACTGGCAAGGCTTTACCAAGTGCTTATGTTTTGGATAACACCAGCAAGGGTTATGGTTGGACTGCTAACGTAACAGTGAATGCTCAGCCATTCGAGTGGATGAGCCTCATGGCAGCATATACCCACACTGTACAGAAGGAACTCACCGGTATGCCTGGGTCTAGTGCCTCTTCTGCATTTCAAAATATTCCTTCCGTTGATGGTCCTAATTTCCTGGGCTTGCATAATTCCTCTTTTGTGACGCCTGACCGTATCATTGCCAGTGCAACCATTCACGACAAGGCTAACAACCACTACTCTCTGGTTTATGAGGCATGGCGTGGCAATTACAACTATTCGTACATGTTTACTAATAATATTACGGATGACGGTAATGCGTACGACCTAATTTACATTCCTACCGATTTGCAAGTAGCTAACAACGAGTTCCGTTTCAAAACTGATGATGACAGACAGCGCTTTATGGACTTTGTTCATAACAACGACTATCTGAAGGACCATCAGGGTGAGTATGCTGAGGCATTTAGCCATTATTCTCCTTGGGTTCACCGCATCGACTTCAGTTACAAGCACGATTTCAAACTGAACGTTGGTAAGACCAAGCATACCTTGCAGCTGAGCTTCGATATGAAGAATGTACTCAACTTCTTCAACTCCAGCTGGGGTGTTGCTAAGTACTTGAATCCTGACCTGAATTCAGGACGTATCCTGAAGTATGAGGGTGCTGACTCACAGGGCTATCCTGTCTTCTCTACACCTGCTGCTGTCAATGGCAAGACGGATATTTGGACTCGCAGCCACTCTTTGGGTCAGTGCTGGTATGCATCTGTAGGTGTAAGATATGTTTTCAATTAATTCTCAAAAAGAAAGGTTTATGAAACTGAAATATATTATTCCGTCTTTCATGGCTGTAGTAGCCATGCTTGTGGGCTGTAGTGATAAATTTGAGGCAGCCTATTTGGACGACCTGCGTGTTTCGTCTTCTTATATAGCAGTTCCTGTTGATGGCAATTATCCTGCTGAGTTCGTTGTTAGTGCCAAAGGTGATTGGCAGATAAAGAACGTACCAGATTGGTTGACCTTTACTCCTATGAGTGGTGGAGCTGGCGATACTAAGGTCGTTGTTTCTGCTCCCGCTACATCCGATTCAAAATCAGCTGTGGTAAAAATTGTTTGTGGAACCAGTGTTCAGGATATTAACATCGTACAGACGGTTAAGAAGTCTGAAGTTGTATTGTCGGTCGCACAGGCTTTGCAGGTACTCAAGGATAAACCTTCAGGATCTTCTGCTCGCGTTAAGGGTATCGTATGTAAGATTGATGAAATAAGTCCACAGTATGGTAATGCTACCTACTATCTGTCTGACGACGGTACGTATGGCGATGGCAACTGGCTGGAGGTCTATAGAGGAAAGTGGATTGACGGTGCCAATTTCGCTACTGGCGAAGAGTTTGCTGTGGGTGATGAATTGGTTGTTGAAGGTACGATTGTGTTATACAACGATAAGACACCAGAATTCAGTCAAGGTTCTTCCGTAGTTTCTATCGAGAAGTCGCTCATTGGCATTGCTGAGGTTGAGATGCTTTCTGTTCCTGAGGGCAAGGGCGTAACAGAATTCCCGAAGGAAGGCGGATTGGCCAAGATTACTGTTAACAGCAAGGGCAACGGCTTCCATGTCGCCATTCCTGCAGATGCAAAGAGCTGGTTGCATATCGATGACTTCGGTGCCGACTATGTAACACTTGCTGCTGATGCCAATACAGGCGGAACCCGCAAAGTGTCTGTTATCCTGTCAACAGAAGCCGATGGCACTACCTACTCTTGTGAGCAGTCCTTTACCCAGAAGGGTGTGTCTAATCCTCCGTCGGGAACGGGTACGAAGGCTGATCCCTTCAATGTGCCGGGTATGTTGCAATACGTAACAGCCCTCGGTGCTGATGTCGAGTCTGCTGACGACATTTATGTGAAGGGTAAGATTTCAAGCATCAAGTATACCTATAGTGCACAGTACGGTACAGCCACTTATAACATCTCTGCCGATGGTAAGGAGGATAACGTGTTCACCGTCTATGGCAGCTACTTCTTCGACAACAAGCCGTGGGAGGAAGGCCAGACCCAGATTCAGGTTGGCGACGATGTTGTAGTATGTGGCAAGGCTATTTACTATAAAGGTACGACCCCCGAGTTCTCCAACAAGAAGAACTGGCTGGTATCCCTGAATGGCAAGACCTCAGAAGGCGGTTCCGCAGCCGGCACGGTTGACAATCCGTTCACTCCCGAGGAGGCTATTGCTTACGTTGACGGTGGCGGTACGGATGCAGTCTATGTGAAGGGCATTGTGTCGGAGTTGGTGAAGACCGGTTTTGACCCCGCTTATGGCAATGGTTCTTTCTGGATTTCCAGCGATGGTACGAAGGCAGGAGACTACCTCAAGGATTTCGAGGCTTACCAGGTGAACTATTTGGGCGGTCGCAAGTGGACTGAGGCTGACCCGCAGATCAAGGTGGGCGACGTGGTTGTCATCTATGGTCCGCTGACCAAGTACAAGGACACTCGCGAAACCCAGGGCAAGGGTGCCGCTTACGTTTACTCGCTGAACGGTAAGACCGAATAAGAGGATACTTACTTATATATAAATAAGGTGCTCCGGCATTAGCTAGGGCACTTTTTTTATGTTGTCCTTGATTCATCGGATTATTTATTGCAGGTTTTAGAAGTAATGTCCACGGACTTCAATGCAAAAAGTCCACGGAGTTTAAGGCAAAAGTCCACGGAGTTTAAGGCAAAAGTCCACGGACTTTAATGCGAAACTCCACGGACTTTAGGGAAAAACTCCACGGACTTTGATGGAAAAGTCCGCGGAGATAATCTGATTGACTACCACGCAGGACCAGGATGGAGTTTTCACCTCTAGGGTATCGTTGATACGATTGAATGATAAAAAATATTAATTATCAGAACGTTTTAATACATTGAGTGTAGTTTTTACGTACCTTTGTGCGTCAAAACGTGCAATCATTAATTATTCAACTAACTATATTCAAAAACGATGAAACTGAGAAAACTTTTTGTAGCTGCGCTGATGTTGCTCGGCACGACAGCTATGGTGGCTCAGCCAATGCAGATGCCGCCCATCCCCGTTGACCCTGCTGTACGCATTGGTAAACTGGACAACGGATTGACGTATTACATCCGTCACAACGAGTATCCCGAACACGTTGCCAATTTCTATATTGCCCAGCGTGTAGGCTCTATTAATGAGGACGAGTCGCAGCGCGGCCTTGCCCACTTCCTGGAGCACATGGCCTTCAACGGCTCTGAGCATTTCAAGGGCAACGGTATTATCGAGTTCACCCGTTCACTGGGTGTTGAGTTCGGTAGCGACCTGAATGCCTATACCTCTATCGACCAGACGGTTTATCGCGTCTGCAACGTGCCCACCAAGCGTGCCACAGCCCTCGACTCCTGTCTGCTCATTCTGAAAGACTGGTCGAACGGCCTTTCTCTGGAACCTGCCGAGATTGACAAGGAGCGCGACGTGGTACATAACGAGTGGCGACTGGGCGAGGGTCCTTCGCAGCGTATGCTCCAGCGTGCCCTGCCTAAGGTATATCCCGGCTCTAAGTATGGCGAGCGTCTGCCCATCGGTCTGATGAGTGTTATCGACAGCTTCAAGCCCCAGACCCTCCGTGCTTACTATCAGAAGTGGTATCGTCCCGACAATCAGGCTATCATCGTAGTGGGCGACGTGGATGTTGACCACATGGAGGCTAAGATCAAGGAACTCTTTGCCGGTATCAAGGTCGATCCCAACGCTCCCAAGGTGGTGGCAGAGGCCGTTCCCGACAACAAGGAGGCTATCTATGTCTATGAGACCGATAAGGAGATGCAGATGGCTAACGTCTTCGTGATGATGAAGCACGAGGCTACCAAGCCCGAGGAGAAGGCCAGCATGGCTTACCTCATTCAGGACTATGCCGTCAACGTTATCTCGCAGATGATTAACCAGCGCCTGTCAGAGATGACGCAGGATGCTGCCTGCCCCTTCTTCCAGGGATTTGCTGACGACAGCGAGTATCTGCTCTCAAGTACCAAGGACTGCTTCGAGCTGATTGGTATTCCCAAGGAAGGCAAGGAGATGGAGACCCTGCAGGTGCTCTACCGCGAGGCCAAGCGTGCCCGTGAGTTCGGATTCACCGCTACGGAGTACGAGCGTGCCAAGGCAGACTATCTGAGCAGTCTGGAGAAGCGCTACACCAACCGCGACAAGCGTAAGAACGACGAGTTCGGCAATGCCTATCGCGACCACTATCTGACCAACGAGCCTATCCCACCATTGGATATTCTCTATCAGACCATGCAGCAGATTGCCCCCAACATCCCCGTACAGGCCATCAACCAGATGTTGCCTGAACTGATTAGTCCAACGGATAGCAACCTTGTTGTCATGATTATGGCGCAGGACAAGGAGGGTAAGGTTCATCCTACCGAGAAGGACATGGCCGCTGCCATCGCTGCCGCCCGTGCAGAGAAGCTGGAGGCATACGTCGATAATGTGAAGGACGAGCCTCTGCTGGATGCTACTAAGATTAAGAAGGGTAAGATTAAGAAGGAGACTGAGAACAAGACCTTCGGCTATAAGGAGCTGCAGCTGTCTAACGGTGCCACCGTTATCCTGAAGAAGACTGACTTCAAGGACGATGAGGTGCAGATGCAGGCCTTCTCAATGGGTGGTAAGTCTCTCTATGGTGCAGCTGACTACACCAACCTCAAGGTGTTCGACACGGCCATCGGCATGAGCGGCCTGGGCAATTTCTCAAGCACAGAACTGCAGAAGGCCTTGGCTGGTAAGAACGTGAACGCCGACCTCTCGCTGGCTAACACCCGCCAGTATCTGACCGCTCACTCTACTCCTAAGGACCTGGAGACGATGTTCCAGATGTCATACCTCTACTTCACCAACGTGAAGAAGGACGAGAAGCAGTTCCAGAACCTGATGACCCAGCTCGACATGGCGCTGAAGAACAAGTCACTGTCGCCCGATGCCGTATTCTCTGACTCAGTAGCTACCACAACATACGGACATAATCCTCGCTTCAACAATCCTCAGGTAGAAGATCTGAAGGACATCAACTACGACCGCATCCTCGAGATTGCCAAGGAGCGCTTCCAGAATGCTGCCCAGTTCACCTTCGTGATTGCCGGTAACTTCGACGAGCAGACCATCCGTCCGCTCATCGAGCAGTACATTGCTTCACTGCCCGCCACCAAGAAGAAGGCTGAGGACTTCAAGGAGGTAATCACCTTCGCCAAGGGTGAGGTGGTTAACCAGTTCAAGGTGAAGACCGAGTCTCCCAAGGCAACAGCCCGTGAGATGTGGTATGCAGAGATGCCTTACACGCTGGAGAACAACGTGAAGCTGGATGCTGTAGGTCAGGTGCTCTCTATGATTTACCTGAAGACCATCCGTGAGGACGAGAGCGCTGCTTACTCTTGCGGTGCTGCTGGCTACTTCAACACGGGTTCCAAGCAGCCCAAGGCCATGCTGATGGCTTACTGCCCGATGAATCCCGACAAGTCGGAACTGGCTGTACGCCTGCTCCACGAGGGTATCCAGAGCATGACCAAGAAGGTGGATGCCGACCAGTTGCAGAAGGTGAAAGACTATATGCTGAAGCAGGCTGATATCGATGCCAAGAAGAATAACTATTGGATTAACACCATCACCACCTTCAAGGAGTATGGTCTTGACTTCTATACCGATTATAAGAAGACCGTTGAGGCCCTGACTGTTGACTCAGTTCGTGACTTCCTCAACCAGTTGCTGAAGAGCGGTAATCACGTTGAGGTGATTATGACTCCTGATCTGGTGAAGAAGTAAACCACGAATTGGCAATTAGAAATTAGGAATTAGAAATTGTGATTACTGCCAAGTGCAGATGCTGTTCAATGTTATAATCAGCATATAAACAAATCATAATTTCTAATTCCTAATTTCTAATTTCTAATTTTTTTTGTACCTTTGCACGCAAAATTCGTAACTATGTCATATTTGTTTTCTTCAGAATCAGTTTCAGAAGGTCATCCTGATAAGGTGGCCGATCAGATAAGTGATGCCATCCTGGACCAGTTCTTGGCTTATGATGAGCAGGCTCGCGTGGCTTGTGAATCGTTTGTAACAACAGGTCAGGTGGTCATCATGGGTGAAGTACGCAGCGAAGTGTATATCGACCTGCAGACCATTGCACGCAATACCATCAAGAGAATTGGCTATACGAAAGCCGAATACCAGTTTGACGGTAATTCCTGTGGTATTCTGACAGCTATTCACGAACAGAGTGAGGACATCAACCGTGGTGTTGACAATGGCAACGAGGACGAACAAGGTGCTGGTGACCAGGGCATGATGTTCGGTTATGCTACCAATGAGACGGAATCGTTGATGCCTGTTTCACTTGATTTGGCTCATTTGCTGATGCGTACACTGGCTGAGATTCGCAAGGAAGGTAAGGAGATGACCTATCTGCGTCCCGATGCGAAGAGCCAGGTGACTATCCAATACAGTGATGCTGGCATTCCTGAACGTATTGATACCATTGTGGTCTCTACCCAGCACGATGAGTTCGATACGGACGATGAGCGCATGTTGGCAAAGATCCGTGAGGATGTCATCAATATCCTGATACCGCGTGTCAAGTCGAAAATCCATTCCCAGAAAGTTTTGAGTCTTTTTGGTAACGACATCAAATACTATGTCAATCCTACAGGTAAGTTTGTTATTGGTGGTCCTCATGGTGATACAGGTTTGACAGGTCGCAAAATCATAGTCGATACCTATGGAGGAAAGGGCGCTCATGGTGGTGGTGCTTTCTCTGGAAAAGACTCTTCCAAGGTGGACCGCTCGGCTGCTTATGCTGCCCGTTATATTGCCAAGAACATGGTGGCTGCAGGGGTGGCTGACGAGATGCTGGTTCAGATTAGCTATGCAATTGGTGTGGCTAGGCCCATGAATATCTATGTCAATACATACGGTCGTAGTCATGTAAAGATGACGGACGGCGAGATTGCCAAACACATAGAAAACCTGTTCGACCTACGCCCGAAAGCTATTGAACGTACCTTGAAACTTAGACAGCCCATGTATCTGGAGACTGCTGCCTATGGTCACATGGGTCGGCAGTGTGAGGTGGTGAAGAAAACTTTCACCAGCCGTTATCATGAGACTAAGACCATTGACGTGGAACTCTTTACATGGGAGAAACTGGATAGAGTGGAGGACATTAAGCGAGAATTTGCATTATAAAGACTTTGGTACGTCAAGACAGCATACAGCAGCAATATACGGCGGTGGGGGGTGACTCGGTGGTTGCTGTCCACCGTCCCCTTACTCCTGCCCAGGTACTGAGTTGGTTGCCGCGAAATGCTACTCCTGCCCAGCAGGACTCTGCCATCCAGGCTCATTTTAAACCTGGGGAAATCCGGTGGAGCACCCGTCCCGACACACTCCATCTGCCAGGGCATGATAGAGGACATAATATGTTGGATGTTAATCTTCCGCAATATTACCGCGAAGGATTCTTCTCCAAAGATTCCCTCTTTCATCCAGAACTTCGGGGAGGAAGAAGTGGTGTGGCTGGAGACCCCGTTCCTTATACTGTTCATTCTGATAACCTGCTGACGGGTCTGTTACTGCTCTGCCTGATTATGGTGGTGTTGGCCTTTGCAAATGTAAAGGATTTCTTGGTGCGTCAGGCAAAGTCATTTTTTTATTTCTCACATGATGTAGCTTCCGAGATGTCCGAAACAGCCGTTGAGCTACGCTTTCAGTTCTTTCTCGTTCTCTTGTCATGTCTGCTTTGTTCGCTGCTATTCTATTTCTATACCTTATATTTTATAGGAGAGTCCTTCATACTTCGTTCTCCCTATTATCTGATCCTGATATATTGGGGCATTTTCATAGCCTATTATGTGCTGAAGGTTCTTCTTTATTCAGTAACCAATTTAGTGCTCTTCGATAGTAAAAGAAATAAACAATGGCTGCGCTCTTTCTTGTTTATTGTAAGTGCAGAGGGAGTCTTGATGTTTCCTGTCATGATGGTGAAAGGATATTTCGATATTTCCATGTTCAGTGCCTCTGTTTATGCCGTTGTAGTGTTGATAATCATTAAAATATTGACGATTTATAAGTGTTACAACATCTTTTTTAAACGAAATGTCGTTAAATTGCAAATTATTTTGTACTTTTGTGCGCTCGAAATAGTACCATTTGTTTTTCTATGGAGCGTTTTGAACGCTACGGCGAATATGTTGAAAATAAATTTTTAGGACATCGATGATAAAGAAAATCTTGGTTTCACAGCCAAAGCCTTCAAGTGAGAAGTCACCATATTATGATATTGCATCAAATTATGGGGTAGAACTTGTATTCCGTCCTTTTATCAAAGTGGAAGGGATGACAGCAAAAGAATTTCGTGCGCAGAAAGTTAACATCCTTGACTACACTGCCGTAGTTTTCACATCGCGTCATGCTATTGATAATTATTTCACGCTGGCAAAGGAGATGCGTATTACTATTCCTGAGAATATGAAGTATTTCTGTGTGACAGAGACCATCTCACTTTATATACAGAAATATGTCCAGTATCGTAAGCGCAAAGTATTCTTTGGGACAACAGGTAAGATTGATGATCTGATTCCTACTATGACAAAGCATAAACAGGAGAAATACTTGGTGCCAATGAGCGATGTGCATAATGACAGTGTTGCTCAGATGCTTGATGCTAAGAAGTTGAACCATCGTGAGTGCGTGATGTATCGTACTGTGAGCAATGACTTTACTCCAGAGGAAATTAAGAACTTCGACTATGATATGCTGATTTTCTTCAGTCCCGCAGGTATTGAGTCGCTTACGAAGAACTTCCCCAATTTCAACCAGGGGGAGATAGCTATCGCTACCTTTGGTCCTTCAACAGCCAAGGCTGTAAAGGATGCAGGTCTTCGCCTTGATTTGGAGGCTCCTTCGGAGAAGTATCCTTCAATGACCAGTGCCTTACAGCATTTCCTGCTGGAGAAACAAGGATAAGATAATATGCTTAACACCGGGCGTTCATTGTTTTCAAAACAGGAGCGCATGGTCAGCAGACAGCTGATAGAAACGCTCTTTAGCGGTGGAAGCAGCCACTCTCTGGCAGCTTTTCCGCTGCGTGTGGTCTATATGGTTAGAGAGCGTGAGGAGGGTGATGTACCGGTGCAGTTGCTGATAAGTGTTCCTAAAAAGCATTTCAAACATGCTGTTGATCGCAATAGGGTAAAGCGCCAGATTCGTGAGTCCTATCGTCGGCATAAAGAACTGCTTACAGCCTCACTGCCAAACAATCAGCAGTTGTTGGTGGCTTGTGTGTGGTTGTCAGACAGCCATGAGGCGTCTTCTTCCATTGAGCAGAAGTTGGTATCGTTGATGCGCCGAATAGATGAGAAGCTATGAAGCAGTTACTACACTATCTGTCACGAGCACTCGTTTGGTTGCTTTTAGTGCCCATTCGGTTCTATCAGATTTGTATCTCGCCATTGTTGGGACCTTCGTGTCGCTTTACACCCACCTGTAGCGAATATGCCCGACAAGCTCTCGTTAAGTATGGACCTTTTAAAGGGTTGGCTTTGGCGATATGGCGTATTTTAAGATGTAATCCCTGGGGAGGTTCTGGCTATGACCCAGTACCGTGATAATTGATTATTGATAATTGAGAATTATATATAAATGAAGAACTTTGTTGAAGAACTGAAATGGCGCGGTATGCTGGCACAGATGATGCCAGGAACGGAAGAACTGCTCCAAAAAGAAATGGTAACGGCCTATCTGGGAACAGACCCCACGGCCGATTCACTCCATATTGGTCACCTTTGTGGCATCATGATGCTGCGTCACTTGCAGCGCTGTGGTCATAAGCCCATTATCCTTGTGGGTGGTGCTACAGGTATGATTGGTGATCCCTCGGGCAAGTCGCAGGAGCGCAATTTGCTGAATGAGGAAACCCTTCGTCATAACCAAGAGTGCATCAAAGCACAAGTTTCCAAGTTCCTGGACTTTGAGTCTAAGGATGCTAATGCAGCTGAGATGGTGAATAATTACGACTGGATGAAGGACTTCACCTTCCTGGACTTTGCCCGTGAGGTCGGTAAGCACATCACGGTAAACTATATGATGGCTAAGGATAGCGTTCAGCAGCGTCTGAACGGTACGGCTCGCGACGGTCTCAGCTTTACAGAGTTCACTTACCAGCTCTTGCAGGGCTACGACTTCCTTTACCTCTATCAGCATAAGAACTGTAAGTTGCAGTTAGGCGGTAACGACCAGTGGGGTAACATTACTACTGGAACGGAACTGATCCGTCGTACTTTGGGCTATGAGAACGAAGCTTTTGCCCTGACCTGTCCGCTGATTACCAAGAGTGACGGAAAGAAGTTTGGCAAGACCGAGTCGGGAAATATCTGGCTCGACCCCAAGCGCACTACACCGTATAAGTTCTATCAGTTCTGGCTCAACGTCAGCGACGACGATGCCGAGAAGTATATTAAGATTTTTACTTCTTTGGAGAAGGACGTCATTGATGCCCTTGTAGAAGAGCACAAGCAGGATCCAGGTCGTCGTGTATTGCAGAAGCGTCTGGCTGAGGAGGTAACAGTGATGGTACACTCTCAGGAAGCCCTTGATGCCGCTATTGAAGCCTCAAACCTCCTGTTTGGTAAGTCAACCAAAGAGGGGCTGGAGAAACTTGACGAGCAGACTTTCCTTGATGTGTTTGACGGCGTGCCTCAGTTTGAGGTTTCTAAGGAGCAGTTAGGTCAGCCTGCTATTGAAATGTTCACCACTATAGCTCCAGTGTTCCCTTCAAAAGGTGAGATGCGTAAGATGGTGCAGGGTGGTGGCGTATCGCTGAATAAAGAAAAGCTCACCGATCAGAACCGCCCTATTACTAGTGATGATTTGATAGATGGTAAGTATCTGCTTGCACAGCGCGGTAAGAAGAATTATTATCTGCTCATTGTTAAATGAGAAATGAGGAATGAGAAATGAGGAATTGAAATGATAAAATGATTAAATGAGGAAGTGCTCCACATCAGCGGAAAGCATTTCTTCATTTCTTAATTTACATTTTTCATTCATCATTTCTCATTTCTCATTTAAAAATTTGGCTGTAATCCAAATTTTTATTACCTTTGCACCCGCTAAGAGCACGATTGTCCAATGGTGTAATGGTAGCACAACAGGTTTTGGTTCTGTTTGTGGTGGTTCGAATCCGCCTTGGACAACGAAGCGACCCGACAATATTCATGTTGTCGGGTCGTTTTGTCATATAGTCATCGCCATAGATGATGCAGGCATCCGTCTCCCTGTTGTTTATCGTCCCGTCTATCCTTTCAGTCCGCCGTATGACTTGGCAGCAACTTGTAAGGCTTCCTCTGTAGTGAAGCGTTCGTAATAGGTGCAGTTGGTTACCACGTGTTGATGTGAGGCATGTCCATCCTTGATGCGTACCAGACTGAATCCCAGCATGGGGTCTGCGAAGCGGTTGCCGACAAGTGCCAGACAGCCTTTCTTGTCTTTGTATGGTGTCAGCAGTGATGATGGGACGTTAACAAACTGGTCGGGCGTGATACGCTCAACGTGAATGACCAGTTGGATCAATTCTTCGACGGACTGTTGGGGGTATATCCTCTGTTCTAGTATATAGAGCAGAATCTCATCGTATTTTACGTCTTTGATGGTCAGGTCTGTCAGTAGTGCAGGTTGCCCGTCCACTTCCCCTAGCTGGTAGCCGATGGGTGGCAGTGGTCCGTCGCTGATTACCATCTTTGGCAGGAGGAGCACTGTGAAGTTCAGTCTCATCTGTTTGGTGAGATAGACGATTGGTGACTCCGTGTTGATGGAGCGGAAACGGTGGCAAGGACTCGAACCTCCTTCAAAGAATACCCTGTCTGTCTGCGACAGCACTTTCCATAGCGCGTTGTTATGCGTCATACGTTGTCGCTGTGCAAACTGCTTGCGCGACATGCTTCGCGGCTTACGACTATTGTGTGCGCACCGTATGATGGTCTTGCCGTTTTTCTTGTAGATGGTTATGCCTTCCAGGCGACCTTCTATGTGTTCAAATATACCTGTTCCTCGTGCCATATTATTGATTTAATGTTGTTTTGTTGTCGTGTCCTTCATTGTTGTATAGTGGAAGGACGTAGGGCTATTGTTGGTCTAATGAAGGCAGTGCGTTGCCCCGATTCTTCTTCGTCTGTTCTTCGTCTGTTCTTCGTCTTTTCTTTATCCTATTTTTGTTATGTCGTAGGATGTCCGATGTCAGATTTGAGCGCAAAGATATAACATTTTCTGTAATTACGCAAATGATTGCCCCCAAAAACAGACGTGAAGAAAAGTAGTTTTTTCTTTGGATATTTCCATTCTTCTTTGTATCTTTGCAGATGCTAAACAAACTAAAACGAATCAAGACGTGGCATGAAGACAAATTATGAGATACGTTACGCAGCTCATCCAGAGGATGTGAAACACTACGACACACAGCGTCTGCGCCGTGATTTTCTCATTGAAAAGCTTTTTGCAGAGGATGAGGTGAACATGGTTTATTCCATGTACGACCGCATTGTGGTAGGAGGTGCTATGCCTGTGAAGGAGTCTTTGACGTTAGACGCTATTGAACCCTTGAAGGCTCCCTGCTTTACACATCGTCGTGAGGTGGGTGTGTATAATGTGGGCGGTGCAGGTTGCATCAAAGTTGGTGATGAGGTTTTTGACCTGGACTATAAGGAGGCCTTATATATAGGAAGTGGTGACCGCGAGGTGGTTTTCTGCTCGAAGGATGCAGAAAAGCCTGCCAAGTTTTATTTCAATTCGGCAACGGCTCATATGTCCTATCCTTGTAAGAAGGTGAACAAGCAGAATGCTGTGGTGGCCCACATGGGCTCGTTGGAGATGTCTAATGAGCGCGACATCAACAAGATGCTGGTGAACCAAGTGCTGCAGACGTGTCAGTTGCAGATGGGTATGACAGAGTTGGCTCCAGGTTCTGTGTGGAACACGATGCCAGCCCATGTTCATTCACGTCGCATGGAAGCCTATTTCTATTTTGAATTGCCTGAAGATCAGGCAGTGTGCCATCTGATGGGTGAACCGCAGGAGACACGCCACATCTGGATGCGTGGTGAACAGGCAGTGCTTTCGCCAGAATGGAGCATTCACTCGGCTGCAGCTACTCACAACTATACCTTTATTTGGGGGATGGGTGGTGAGAATCTGGATTACGGAGATCAAGATTTTTTTCAAATTACTGATTTAAAATAAAAACAAAACTATTATGGCAAATCCATTTTCATTGGAAGGTAAGAACGCCTGGATTACTGGTGCATCTTACGGAATCGGCTTCAACATTGCAAAGGCATTTGTAGCCGCTGGTATTAAGAACATTATCTTCAACGACATCAACGAGGCAGCTCTGGAGCGTGGTCTGGCTAACTACAAGGAGGCTGGTATTACGAATGTACACGGCTACGTTTGTGACGTGACGAAGGAAGATGACGTGAAGGCTCTCGTAGAGAAGATTCACGCTGAGGTTGGTCAGATTGACATTCTGGTGAACAACGCTGGTATCATCAAGCGCATTCCTATGCATGAGATGAAGCGCGCAGAGTTCCAGCAGGTCATTGATGTAGATCTGGTGGCTCCTTTCATTGTTGCCAGTGCTGTTATCCCTGAGATGATGGAGCGTAAGGAGGGTAAGATTATCAATATCTGCTCGATGATGTCTGAGTTGGGTCGTGAGACTGTAAGTGCCTACGCTGCTGCGAAGGGTGGTCTGAAGATGCTGACTCGCAATATCTGCTCAGAGTATGGTGAGTATAACATTCAGTGTAATGGTATTGGTCCGGGCTACATTGCTACTCCTCAGACCGCTCCTCTTCGTGAGCGTCAGCCTGACGGAAGTCGTCATCCATTCGACAGCTTCATCTGTGCCAAGACTCCCGCAGGCCGTTGGCTTGATCCTTCTGAGTTGGGTGGTCCCGCAGTGTTCCTGGCTTCTCATGCCTCTGACGCTGTCAACGGTCACATACTCTATGTAGATGGTGGTATCTTAGCTTACATTGGCAAACAGCCCCAGTAAAGTGAAAAGTGAAGAGTGAAAAGTGAAAAGTGAAGAGTGAAAAGTGAAAAGTGAAAAGTGAAAAGTGAAGAGTGAAAAGTGAAAAGTGAAGAGTGAAGAGTGAAAAGTGAAAAGTTTCACTGCACATTCATTAATAAAGAAGGCTTCATCAAATCGATGAAGCCTTTCTTTTAAATTTTTATTGACAATATTATTTGTTGACAGCGTCAGCGAGTTCTGCACCAGCCTTGAACTTAGCCACCTTCTTAGCAGCAATCTTAATCTTCTGCTTGGTAGCGGGGTTGATACCCTCACGAGCGGGCTTCTTAACAACGTCGAAGGTACCGAAACCTACGAGTTGAACCTTGTCACCCTTCTTCAGAGCACCCTTGATAGCTTCTACTGTGGCATCGAGAGCCTTCTTTGCATCAACTTTGGTCAGACCAGCACCAGCTGCAATCTTGTCAATTAATTCTGTCTTGTTCATAATTTTGTTGTTTTTAAATGAATTATTAATAGTTAAAAGTGAAATTTCTGACGCAAATATAAGATAAAGTTGCTAAACGACAAACAAAAATCAAAAAAAAATTGCATTTTAAGCAAAAAAAAGTGTGTATTGACCCAAAATCGTGCTAAAAAACAGATATTTTTAGTAATTTTGCGGTCGAATAGAATAATAATTGTACATAAAGGAAAACAAACAGAAATCATCAGTTATGAACAATATACCAGCAATGACCAAGAATCTTCTCATCGTCAATGTCTTGGCGTTTATAGCTACCTATGTTCTTGAACGTAGTGGCATAGACCTGACTTCTATGATGGGTCTTCATTTCTTCTTGGCCAGTGACTTCCGCATTTATCAGTTTCTTACTTACATGTTCCTGCATGGTGGGTTTACACATATATTATTTAATATGTTTGCCCTATGGATGTTTGGTAGTGTGATCGAGCGGGTATGGGGTCCCCAAAAATTCCTTTTTTATTACATTGTGTGTGGCGTCGGCGCAGGTATCATTCAGGAAGTCGTGCAGTATGCCGACTATTCTATTCAAGGAATGGCGGCCTATCAGTATGTAAATGCTGGTGGTGTGCAGATGACGACAGACTCCTATATTAATTTGTGGACAACGATAGGAGCCTCTGGTGCGGTATATGGTATTCTGTTGGCATTTGGCATGATATTCCCTAACGAGCGACTGTTTATCATTCCATTCCCTTTCCCGATCAAGGCAAAGTGGCTCATCATAGGCTATATTGCCATTGAGCTGTTCTCTGCCATGAGTGGTCCTGGTGACGGAGTGGCACACATGGCTCACTTGGGTGGCATGCTCTTCGGTTTTCTGCTTATTCGCTATTGGCGTAATCATCCTGACTCCAGCCAGCGTTTTGGACGTAGTCAAGGTCAGGAGTTTTTCGATAATATGATGCATAAGTTTAATAATCGCCAACAAAAGTCTAGGATGAAGGCAGAGCACACCCATCAGCAGCGCGAAACAGATGAGGAGTATAATGCCCGCAAGCGTCAGAACCAAGAGGAGATAGATGCTATTCTCGATAAGATTCGAAAGAGTGGATACGATAGTCTGACGAAGGAAGAGAAGAAAAAGTTGTTTGACCAGAGCCGTCAGTCGTGATTAGCCAGTTGAAGAAGTTTACAGTGCAGATGCTGACAGGAGCTAATGTAGCTACTGTCATTGTGATGCTATTGGTTGGGTACAGCGACCATTTGAATCCCACGGACCATCCTATGCTGTCAACCATAGGAATGGCTTTCCCTTTTTTGGTCCTCATGAACATGTTATTTCTCTTCTTTTGGCTAATCTTCAAATGGACGAGGATATGGGTGCCGTTGTTAGGTTTTATTTTCGCGTACGTACCTATTTCTATTTATATGCCCCTTCATCCTTCCCAAGAAGTACCTGAAGGAGCCGTAAAACTGGTGACATATAATGTATGTTCATATGGAGGAAATTTCAAGTATGAGAATGGCTTTGAGAAGATTCGCGACTATCTGCAGGAACAGCAGCCAGACATCGTTTGTGTACAGGAAGACGCAGATACTTGGCGGCGCTATGTGTTGAAAGAATATGCCAAAATATTACCCTATAATGACACGTTGGTAATTGCTAATAATGCCCTTACGCTTAATGCGTTAGGCATTCATACCCGCTACCCTATTATAAAACGTGAGCGTATCGCCTATACTTCAATGGCCAATGGTAGTGCTGCATGGTGGCTTCAAGTGGGAGAGGACACGCTGATAGTTGTCAATAACCACTTTGAGAGTTGCCATCTTTCAACGGAAGATCGTGCACAATACCGTCATATCATCAAAGGAGAGATGCCTCATGATTCCTTGCGGAGCGAGTCAACAGCACTGTTAGTGAAGTTGGCAGAGGCCAATGCTAAGCGTGCTAGTCAGATTAGGGCGGTCAGAGACTACGTGAAAGCACATGAAGGGTATCCCATGATTGTTTGTGGTGATTTTAATGATAATCCAATCTCCTATTCTCGCCATACGATGGGCGAGGTGTTAACAGACTGCTTCGTGGCTACAGGAAAAGGTATCGGTTTGTCATATAATCAGAAAGCTTTTTCTTTCCGTATTGACCATGTTTTTTGCTCAAAAGACATACAGCCGTATAATTGTCAAGTTGATGACGAAATGGACGCAAGTGACCATTATCCGCTCATTTGTTGGCTAAAAATAAGGTGAAAATGCTAAAAAATGACGAATTTCATCAAGAAATTTCGGTAAATGCAGAAAAATAAGTATATTTGCAGGCTAAAATAGCGAAAACATAAAATTAAACATCATAATAAACAAAATGCAAAACAAAGGAATTGTAAAATTTGTCGCAATCGTTCTGATTCTCGTTTGCTGCTTCTATCTTTCCTTCTCGTTTGTGACTCGCTACCACGAAAACAAGGCAGCAGCCATGACCGAAGAGGCTGGTCAGGAGTATCTCGACTCAATCATGAACGAGAAAGTGTACTGCGGAATCTATTCATTCAAGCAGTGCCGCGAGATGGAGATCGGCCTGGGTCTTGACCTGAAGGGCGGTATGAATGTGATTCTTGAGGTGTCAGTACCTGATGTTGTTGACGTGCTGGCAGACCACAAGACAGATGCTGCCTACAAGAAGTCAATGGAAGAGGCTAAGAAGGAAGAGGAGACAAGTCAGGATGACTTTATCTCCCTGTTTATCAAAGCTTGGAAGAAAAACTCCAACGGTCGTCCCTTGGCTGCCGTGTTCGCTACCCAACAGATGAAGGGTAAGGTAAGCACTCAGTCAACAGACTCGGAGGTTGAGTCTGCCCTTCGTGCTGAGGTTCAGTCAGCCGTTGACAACTCATTCAACGTAGTGCGCAACCGTATCGATAAGTTTGGTGTTGTTCAGCCTAACATCCAGAAACTGGAAGGTCAGTCTGGTCGTATCATGGTGGAGATGCCTGGTATCAAGGAACCGGAGCGTGTTCGTAAGTTGCTGCAAGGTTCTGCCAACTTGGAGTTTTGGGAGACCTATAACGCACAGGAAATCTATCCGATGCTTGCTCAGTTGAACCAGAAATATGCCATTACTGGTGGCAATGCCGAGGAGACTGTAGCTGATTCAACAGCAACAGAAGCAACCACGGCTGATACTACGGCAGTAGCTGCAACCAACGATTTGGCTGCTAAGTTGGCCGCCAACAAGAAAGATACGAAGGTTACCGATGCCAAAGCAAAGGCTGAGGCTTTGAAGGCAAATCCCCTTTTCGCTGTGTTCCAGCCAGTTCCTCAGGGATTGTCTATCGTTGGTTATGCCAATGCACGTGATACAGCAGATGTCAATAAGGTCATCTATTCTGATATCGCCCGTCAGGTGCTGCCTGCAGAGTGCAAGTTGCGTTGGGGTGCACAGCCAGAGGACTTCGGTCAAGAGAATACCAAGGGTGACATCTTCGCTTTGTATGCTTTGAAGATTACCGAGCCTAACGGACGTGCTCCGCTGGAGGGCGATGTGATTACCAATGCAAAGGACGAGTTCGACCAGATGGGTCACCCCTCTGTATCTATGCAGATGAATTCAGACGGTGCCCGCCGTTGGTCACAGATTACCAAGCAGAATATCGGTCGTGGTGTAGCTATCGTATTGGACGATGCTGTATATAGCTCTCCCCGCATCTTGACACAGATTGATGGTGGTAACTCTCAGATTACGGGTAATTTCACCATTGAGACAACTAAAGACTTGGCCAATACACTGAACTCTGGTAAGATGCCGGCTCCTACCCGTATCGTACAGGAAGAGGTTGTAGGTCCCTCACTGGGTGCACAGTCTATCCAGCAGGGTATCATTTCATTCATCGTTGCCTTCGTGCTGCTGATGGTTTACATGATCATGCTGTATGGCTTCATCCCCGGTATCTTGGCAGATATCGCCCTGCTGTTCAACCTGTTCTTCACACTGGGTATTCTGACATCGTTCCAGGCTGCCCTGACGATGCCTGGTATCGCTGGTATCGTACTGACGTTGGGTACTGCTGTGGATGCCAACGTGCTGATTTATGAGCGTATCAAGGAAGAGTTGAAGCATGGCTTGGGTATGAAGGAGGCAGTCCAGAAAGGTTACTCTAACGCTTTCAGTGCTATCTTCGACTCTAACGTAACCTCTCTGATTACAGGTTTCATCCTGTTATTCTTCGGTACAGGTCCTGTCAAGGGTTTTGCCACCACTTGGATTATTGGTATCTTCTGCTCCTTCTTCACCGCCGTGTTCTTGACCCGTCTGGTTTATGAGAACCGCCTGAATAAGGACAAGTGGCTTGGTCTTACCTTTGTAACAGGTTACTCAAAGAACCTGATGCAGAATGCCAAGTATAACTTCATGGGTATGTTCAAGAAGTCATTCCTCATCTGGGGTATTGCTGCTGTACTGTTCTGCGTATCATTCGCTGTTCGCGGACTCAGCCAGAGCATCGACTTCACTGGTGGTCGTAACTATGTGATAACACTTGACAAGGAGACTCCTGTAGAGCAGGTGCGTCAAATCTTGGCTGGAGCATTTGTCAATACCGTTGGTGAGAATGCAGGTAAGGAGGCAAACACCTCCGTAATTGCCTTGGGTACCGATGGTAAGACAATTCGTGTCAGCACTAACTGGGATATTGAGTCTAACAATCCTGATGTTGACGACCAGGCAGAGACCATCCTTTACAATGCGTTGAAGAAGGGTGGATTTGTAAGCCAGACCAATGTTGATGACTTTAAGAATCCTGATGTTCGCCAGGGTGGTTCTATCATCAGCTCTGCTAAGGTAGGTCCTGCAGTGGCTAAGGACATCACCTATGGTGCTATCATCAGCGTATTCATCGCCTTGGTAGCCATCTTCCTCTACATCCTGCTGCGCTTCCGCAATGTGGCTTTCTCTACCGGTGCCACCATCGCCCTGGCGCTCGATGCCCTCGTGGTCATCGGCTTCTACTCAGTACTGTGGGGCTGGGTTCCCATGTCGCTGGAGATCGACCAGGTGTTCATCGGTGCCATCCTGACCGTGATAGGCTACTCTATCAATGATAAGGTGGTGGTCTTCGACCGTATCCGTGAGAATCTCCAACTCTATGGCAAGCGTGATCGTCAACAGTTGTTCAATGATTCGTTGAATCAGACGTTGGCTCGTACCATTAACACCTCTGTAACGACCTTGATTGTGCTGCTCTGCATCTTCATCCTCGGTGGTGACTCCATCCGCAGCTTCTCGTTCGCTATGATTCTCGGTGTTGTCTTCGGTACGCTGTCGTCACTCTTCATCGCTGCTCCTACAGCATTCCTCGTGATGGGTCGTACCATCCGTGAGGAAGAAACAGAGGTAAAGGCCTAAGGATTACACCTTATTATAATAAAGCAGCCCGTTCAATTACGAACGGGCTGCTTTGTTTCTAGAATCTCTAGAGTATCTAGATTATCTAGATTATCTAGACTTTCTAGTTAAAATAGTAGAGGAATGACGCGATACCCTCTAGTGCTGGCTTGCGTTGGCCTTCAATCTCAATCACAAATTTGATTTCAGCCTTACAGATGCCACGAAGATTTTGGATGTTGTGCAACTTGGTAACCAAGCGGATGCGGCTGCCAGTGATGACAGGCTGTCCGAAGCGCATGTCGTTCATGCCGTAGTTCACCAACATCTTGATGTTGTTTACCTCGATGATCTGATCCCACATGTAAGGCAGCAAGCTCAGGGTTAGATAACCATGAGCAATCGTTGACTTGTAAGGACTTTCTTCCTTGGCGCGAGCCACATCAACGTGAATCCACTGATGGTCCAGGGTGGCATCGGCAAAGAGGTTTATACGGTCTTGATCAACTTGGAGCCATTCAGAGGCACCTAATTCCTCACCCAAGTGGGCAGCAAACTCGTCGTACGAGTTAATGACTAATTTTTCCATAATAAATGTATTCAATGTTAATTCTGCTTGCAAAGATACAAAAAAAATTTGGTATTTCGCTCGATTTGCACTACCTTTGAGCTGTTAGATACCTCGAAGGTAGGCTGCATCTCAGAAATACTCCGCTCGAACTTTGTTCGCTTGCAAAAAGCAAGAAATAAATTTGGTATTTCGCTCGATTTGCACTACCTTTGCAAACGCAAAGCAAGAGATATCGTTGCCCTGATAGTTAAATGGATATAACAAGGTCCTCCTAAGACTTAGTTCCGCGTTCGATTCGCGGTCGGGGTACTCTCCTTTGAAGTCGTATGTCTGCAAGTGTTGTTGTTATCTATATAAGCTCTGAAGATGTCTGAAATCATAAGTTAGGAATGTTTCTCTTTATCCAAAGTTTGAAAATAGGATCATTAAAGGTGATGACACTGCCGTCAACATCTATCAGGTCTTTCTTAATCATGGCTTTCTTAACTCCCTGAACGTTGGCAGAGCTTTCCAATCTGTACTTCTTGATGATTTCCTTCTTACTGAAACCTGTATCTACACCGTTGGCGACAGCTTTAAGTAGATTAAGCTGAAGCTCTGTCAGCCCTTCAATTTCTCGTTGGAAAAATACTTTGTTCTGCTCCAATAGTTCATCTATCGAAAGTTCTATCATCTCATTGGTTGTTACAGGATTGGCCTTGTACCAGACTATCCAGGAAAGATGTTGGACATATGAGGAAAGGTTCTCTGTCACCTTGCATATCCTTTCTGCTTGTTTTTCTGTAATAATCTTACCCGTCTCCTGATATTTGCGACAAATGAAGGGAATCCATTCTTCAGTTGGAATTTTCTTTAGAAACATCATGTCGCCAAACTTATAGAATGGGTTACTGGTGTCACTGAACAATTCTGTCATTAGGTGACGTTTGCTGCCAAACAGACAGTAGCTAACATTCTGCTGGTGCTGCCAAACAGAACGAAGCTTCTTTTGAAAGGTGATGGAGTCCTGAAACTCAGCTATCTGCTGAAACTCATCAAGGCAGATTACGAGTCGTAAGCCTTTTTTCTGAGCAATACGTTCAGGTAGTTGAAGAATATCCTGCTCAGAGCTGTCTTTGTCAGGGAACTCAAATGAAAGTTGTTATTCATGAAACATGGTGCAAAGATACAAAAATATTTTTTAGTAAAAAGCATTTTAGTAAAACATTTGTTACTTGTGCATTGTTTTTATTATTATTTAAGTTTCGCATTCGCTCACTTTCTAGGAGTAAAGGAGTAGAGGAGATGTGGAGGTAAAGTAGATTAGACTTTACGTTTCATTTTCATGTGAGCAGGAAGAAGATGCTGACAGCAGAACTATTCTACTTTACTCCTTACCTCCTTACTCCTCAACTCCTTACTCAACTTGCGAAAGTTGAGTTATTATTTGTCCTTAGCTTTTCGTGAACCCGTAGGTAAGAATGCTGATTCGTATGCCTTCAATATGCTTGATAGCATCTGCACATGCCAAGAGTGTTGATCCGGTGGTGCAGATATCGTCAATAAGTAATACGTGTTTGTTCTTGAGTTTGGTGGCATCATTTAACAGGAACATCTCCGCAACATTCTCCTGGCGTTCATGGCGACTTAGCTTCGTCTGACTTTGTATGAAATGTTTGCGCTTTAGGGCTTTTGTGATGATGGGCAATCCTGTTATCTCGTGTATTCCGTATGCAAGGTGTTCACTTTGATTGTAGCCACGCTGTCGCAGTCGCTTGCTGGAAAGAGGAACGGGCAACAAAGCGTCAATCCCTTCGAAATAGCGGGCATATCCCATCTCCACGGCCATAAGTCGTCCCATGTCTTCTCCAATATCGGGACGTTGACCGTATTTTAGTTGATAGATAATTTGTGCCATTTCCGAGTGTGGCTCATAATACACATAAGCCGCAGCGCGCTCAATAGGTGCCAGATGCCAGAACAACTGGGCCATCGGATTGTCCTCAGGCGTAAACTGAAAGGTGGTTCGAGGAAAATGAAGTAGGCAGGCGGAACAAACAGACCGTTCGCTAGGAGCCAACCGTTTTCCACAGACCACACACAGTCGGGGCGAAATAAAGTCAAGCAGTCTTGTCCACCAGGTCATAGAAGGGAAAAGTGAAAAGTGAAAAGTGAAAAGTGAAAAGGGAAAAGGGAAAAGGGAAAAGTGAAAAATCATTCTTCATCCGGTTCTTCTTCAACATCAAGGCATTGTCGGATGATGTCGAATGTGAAGCCTCGACCTAGGGCAAAACGCATCAGTTTCTGGTTTAGCTCATAATCGTTTTGAGCCTTTGTCGATTTACGCTTCTGCTTTAACAAAGGGCGTAGGACATTGAGATACTCTTCGTCGTCAACTTCATCTAAAACACTCTTCCTGATATCTTCATGGATGCGTTTCTGCCAAAGGGCCTGCTCCACCTTCCTGCGTCCCCATTTGTTATAGCGTATTTTATCTTTGACAAAGGCACGAGCGAAGCGCTCATCATCCACGTAGCGCTCCTTGACCAGTCGTTCCATGACTCGGGCCTGGCCCTCTTCAGGAATTTCCCATTTACGCATCTTCTCCAACATCTCATATTGGCAGTGTTCTGCTTGTGCACAAAGTGCAGCCAGCGTTAGGTAAGCATCGTTTTCCGTCTTCATTTTTTCACTTTTGGGCTCTTATCATTCTTTGTTTGCCATATTCATCATATCTTGTTTCAATGTCATGATATGACATAGAACTCAACAATTCAATCATATTCTGGGCGTAGAGTGGGTTTATCTCAAAATATAGCCATCCACCTTGTCTTAATGCGTTCTGTCCGTATGCTGCGATGGCGCGATAGAACAACAAGGGATCGTCGTCGGGAACAAACAAGGCCGTGTGTGGTTCATAGTTCAGCACATTGGTTTCCATGCTCGCGCGTTCCTTATTTATTATATAGGGTGGATTGCTGACAATGACGTCGAAGCCTTTTGATGTCTGCTGATAACTGTTTGATGGTATATGGAGCACATCCACTTGTTCGAATGTCACGTTGACGTTCAGTCGTCTGGCATTTTCCCGAGCCACCTCCAGTGCATTTTCCGAGATGTCCCATGCTGTGACTTTCGCTTTTCGCATTTCAGCAGCTAAGGTAATGGCAATACACCCTGACCCCGTTCCGATGTCAAGGATATTAGTGGCGTTCATGAGGGAGCAGTCTCCCTGTGATACTATCCAGTGGCATAGTTCCCCTGTTTCTGGTCGGGGAATCAGTACGTGCTTGTTCACGCGGAAGGTCCTCCCGCAGAAATCAGTCTGCCCCAGTACATACTGCACAGGTTCCTGTTCCAGCAGCCTATCTGCAATTCCTTTCAGTTCTGCTTGGCAGTTTGCGGATAATTGTGTATCTTTGCCGATGCAAATGTCCGACAACGACAATCCGAAACGCACGTCATAGACCATTCGTGCAATTGCTTTTGCCTCGCTATCGCCATAGAGCGGTGCTAACAGGTGCCACAGTTCATTGTAAGTCATACTGCAAAGGTACGAATAAAAAGTGAAAAGTGAAAAGTGAAAAGTGAAAAATGAAAAGTGAAAAGTGAAAAATGAAAAGTGAAAAGTGAAAAGTGAAAAGTGAAAAATGATATGAGCGAAGATGAGAAATACATGCGCCGCTGCCTACAGCTGGCAGCCAACGGCATTCAGGGAGCCAGACCCAATCCGATGGTAGGGGCTGTGATAGTGGCAACTCGACCTTCCGACATCCGCCATCAGCCATCAATTATTGGCGAAGGCTATCATGTCCGTTATGGTGAGGGGCATGCCGAGGTGAATGCTTTTGCCAGTGTATGTCGCGAAGATGAGGCGCTTTTGAAAGATGCCACGATTTATGTCTCGCTCGAGCCCTGTGCGCACTACGGTAAGACGCCCCCTTGTGCAGAGCTGATCATCCGTAAGGGCGTGAAGCGTGTCGTCGTTGGCTGTATAGACCCGTTTGCCAAGGTGCAGGGTAGGGGTGTTCAGATGATTCGTGAGGCAGGCATAGAGGTGACTGTCGGTGTGTTGGAGCAGGAGTGCCTGTGGCTCAATCGTCGTTTTTTCACTTACCATTCCAAGCATCGTCCTTACATTATCTTGAAGTGGGCTCAGACAGCCAATGGCTTTATCGACGACCATTTTCAACCCCTACAGATTTCCAATGAACAGACTCAGATGCTCTCGCACCAGTTGCGTGCTGAGGAGGATGCCATCCTGGTAGGACATACCACCGATGTCCGTGAGCATCCACAGCTGACTGTCCGTCATTGGCATGGTCCCAATCCCAAGCGTATTGTACTGACCCATAACCGTCCACTTTCTCAACTAATGGACGATCTCTATCAACATGTCATCCAGTCACTGATTGTCGAAGGTGGTCGTCAGACGCATGAATCATTCATCAAGGCTGGCTTATGGGACGAAATACGGGTGGAAACGTCTCCCATCACCGTTAGTGATGGTACACGAGCTCCTCAACTTCCGGCTGATGTGCAGCTATATAATACGGTAGAATATGGCGGGAATATAATTACTTCCTACCGAAGTCAGCAGGCACTTCGCCCCACTTCTGTGTCTCCCATTTGATGATGGGGTTACGCCATTGATGGGTTTGCAGCCAACGTTCCGCACGGGCAATAATCTGATAGAGCGGCTCCGTTTCTGGGGTGCGCTCTAATTTCGTCTTACATTGGCGTTTGGTAACCCAAAGGATGGCATTGTAGGAATCTGAATAGATGGTTTTTTCGTATAGTCCCTGCTGCTGCATCAAGGCCAAGGCATGTACGATGGCCAGGAACTCCCCGATGTTGTTCGTTCCCTTCATGGGTCCGAAGTGGAACACACGTGCCCCTGTCTGCAGGTCTATGGCCTGATACTCCATCGGTCCCGGGTTGCCACTACAGGCAGCATCCACAGCCCACGCGTCTGCCTTTACTTCAAGGGGCAAGGGCAACACGGTGTCGTTGCGATATGTCGGGGGATTTACTATTGTCATATTCCAGCCGCGAAATTATAAAAAAATAATGAACAGACCAAAACATTTTATCTTTTTTATTTGTTTTGTTCAAGAAATATACCTACCTTTGCATCATTACAAGGAATATGCCGACGTCAACAACCACATTATGTCTCAGCGCTCACGACGAGCTCTACATCATCGATCTGGATAAAGTCATCTACATGCAGGCCGACGATCACTATACTCACATCTTCTATTCCAGTACCACCCATTTCATGGTTCCCTACGGACTGGGCGACATCGAGTCACGGCTGATGAATGTCCCACGTGCCAAGTCAAAGTTCATCCGTCTCGGCCGCAAGTACATCATCAACCTCAACCTCATCTTCCGCATCAGCACTATCAAGGAGACGCTTTCGCTCACCGACGGCCTAAACGGAACCATCGAGATTCACGTTTCCAAGCCCGTGCTGCGCAGTCTCATTGAACTGATAAAGCAATAATTTCGCGAAAAAAATAGCTACTTTCACGAAAAACAGCATTTCTTTGCATTTTCCTCTCATTCATTTAACCTATCTTTGCAAGCGATAGCCTTTTGCGTGTATTGGGCATTATAATGTCCTTGCGCATATATAATATAAGGTACAAGATAAAGATTTTATAAACAATATTATTTAATTATTAGAGTTATGAGAAAAGAAGTAGTTTACTCATTATCAGCCCTTACGGCATTCCCTGTAACAGCAAATGCTGCTGTTTCAAATGCTCAGGCTGCACAGTACCAAGGTTCGTCTTCTGGTTGGACATGGTCTGCTGGCACAGCCGACAAGTCTGCAGGTACGGTATTTGTTTCTTCTGGTGAAACGATTACCTGTCAAGTAGGCAAGTTATCTCCCGGTAAGTATAATCTGGTTATCGGATCGGTTACCACCAGTAAAGTTTCGGTCTCAGTCAATGGTGGAACAGCCAAGGAACTGGAGATTCAGAACACTGCTCAGACTGTAGCCTTTGAGCTGAAGGGCACAGAGGCTCAGGATGTTTTCTTCTCTGTGGCATCTCTGGATGCAGCTTACCAGATTGGTGGTGTATCTATCGATCTGACTTTCGATTTCGATGCTGCTTACGATGCATTGAACAACAAGTACAACCTGGCAAACCAGGAATTCAAGAATTTTAAATACAACAAGGCTACTGAGACTTCTGCCTTTGCTACACAGAAGGCACTTATCGATGCCATTAAGTCGACAAGCGATGATAAGAAGTACGCTGAAATCTACAACCGTAAGAACAACGAATTGTGGAAGGCTGACTATGCCACGAATTCTGCTATCGCCAAGGCTATTGACGAAATTCTGGCAACTGCAAAGACCAAGGAACTTTCCTATCAGCAAAATACGCTGAACGAGACATACACCGCAGCCAATAAGGCTTTGACTGATGCCAAGAGCAAGATGTCTGCTGACGATTTCAACAATCTGAGCGAAGAGCTGGCTGGTCTGAAGGCTCGTATTGATGCCATGACTACTGAGAACATGGTCGATGAGTCTGCTGACATCGAGACACTGCTGGGCGGTCCTGATCCTGCTAAAGGCTTCTTTAAGAAGGTAGCCGATGCACAGTCTGCCCAGACTGCAAACCAAACCGCCTACGAAGCAGTGAAGGCAAAGATTGGCGAGGCTCAGACTGCCAAAAACGATGTTGACTTAGCGCTTTCTACTGGCAAGTTGAAGGATGCTGCCTATGCTACCCTGCTCGAAGAGGCTCGTGCAGAACTCAACGAACTTGCTAATGAATATGGTAAGATTTGGTCTGGAAACGAAGAGGCTTATGCTGCAGGTACCTGTGTTGACTATCAGGCAAAGTCTGGCTACGCAGCTAATGTTGATAACATCATCAAGAGTATTAATGCCGTCCAGACTAAGTTTGAAGGACTGGCAGCAGTCTATAAAGTAGCTCTTGACGACCTGAAGGCTCAGACCACGGCTGTTAACACAGCAAAGAAGAACAACCAAAAGGCTATTGAACAGAAGATTAATGACGCTGACAAGAAGGCTGACGCCCTCGACAAGGCATTGGCAGCCCTGAAGAAAGTCATTGATGGGCTGAACAACAAGACTGCATTGGACGGCGAGACCACTACATCAGTAAAAGACAAGTATGCTGCCAAGAGCACTGCAGTTGACAATGCTATCACGGCTTTGAATGAAGCCGGTGCTGCCGTTACAGCCAACGAGGTTGCCTACAACGAGATGATGGCTGACATCAGCAACAAGGACAAGACTGGTCTGCAGGACAACTTCGACAAGGCTAAGGCTAATAAAGACAAGAAGGCATATAAGGACTATGACCCCAACAACGGTCAGTACAAGGACATGATTGATGCCATCCAGAAGCGCATTGACGAACTGAAGGCTGAGATCAAGTATCAGTACGACAACATGCAGGCTAAAGCTTTCAAGGAAAATAATCATAAGAGTGACCTGGGCTGGTATAGCGTCATTAAGACCGAGATACAGAATGCTATTGGTCAGTACAATGCTCAGGCAGCTTCGGATGTCGCAAAGTACAAGGAAATATACGATGCCATCGCAGACGCCCAGAAGCAGATTAATACGCTGACCACGGCTGCCCAGGCCAAGGCTCCTACGCTCTATGCCAATGGTGCTGATACTGATAAGTACAGCAAGGCTTGGATTGCCAAACAGCAGGAAGCTCTCGACGCAGAACAGGAAAAGCTTGACGCTGCCCTGGCCAAGAAACCCGCTATTGGCGACGAAGATCACCACTGGGCAATGAACGCTCTGAGCAAGAGCGGTGCTGTGGCCGTGAAGTCTGATTGTACTGTGGCTGATGCTACTCTGACCGCTGCAGAGACTACCTACAAGGCTAATCTTGACGCACAGGCTTTGGCTGACCTCAAGACAACCATTACCGATGAGCGCACTAGCCTGAGTAAGCGTAAGACTGATATCCAGACAGGTCTTAACAATGGAACTTATGGTACAGTCGATAAGGAAAACCTGCAGAAGGAGCTGGATGACATCGACCTGTCGGGCAAAGAGATGACTGGTGACATCACAGCCATTGATGACACCAAGACGCTGAACGATGACTACTTGAAGAAGTTGCTCGCTATTGACGAGAAGTTGAAGGTCATCGAGGATAAAGCTGCTACCGTGGCTGCCCGCGTGGCTGCTAACGAGAAAGCTCTGGCTGAAGCCGACAAGGCCATCGGTGATCTGACTGGTAAAGACAAGTATTATGAGAATGCCATTAAAGATGTGAAGGCTGTCAAGGACTACGCTGCCGCTGCTGACACCGATACCAACTGGGAGAGTGAGTCTGGCCTTTCTGCTGCCAAGGCAAAGATTACAGGCTTCAAGACTCTTGCTCCTTTGGCTGAGAAGATTGCCAAGGAAGAGCTGACCGAGGCAGACGTTGCTGCTCAGAAGGACGTTATCCAGAAGGATATTGACGATGCTAAGGCTGTGGCTATCACCATGGTGAAGAACTGGGTGGGCTATCAGAAGTTGAGCAAACAACACACTGACCTTACCACTGCAGACAAGGGCATTTACAAGGCTGAGGCTGAAGCTCAGGCTGAGGATAAGGCTCCTACGGATAAGAGCTGGCTCACTGGAGTAGATACCAAGACAGCATGGAATGAGACTTACGTCACGACCTTCGGAACCAAAGCTGATGCTGCTGACAAGAAGACCGTCTATGGCAAACTCGCCAAGAACAAGAAGGCTGTTGAGGATGAGAAGGCCAAGGGCTGGAAGAAAGCCAGCATGGACGTTGACTCTGAAAACTTCAAGACTTGGAAGACAACTTATGAAAGTCTGCTCACCGAGGCTCAAGGCTATAAGGAGACAGTCAAGGCCAACAGCGATGCGAAGATTGCACAGAACAAACAGTTCACAAAGACCAACAACAACTACAACGAAGTCGATATGTTCCTCTCTGCTAAGGAAGAGACCAGCGTCATTGCTGCCAAGAAGCAGGAGATGAAGGATCTCTACTCAAAGATTAAGACGAACAAGGACAACCTCGTGAAGTTCTATCCTCAGGGTAAGGCTGCTACTGACGGTGCTGACATCGTGAAGAACCTGACCGAAATCAACGACTCTATCACGAAGATCAAGAACCTGGTGAATGAGACTTACGACGCTCAGATTGATGCTGACAACAAGGCTGCATACCAAGAGGTTCTTAAGGCTATACAGGCTGCCAAGAACACTTACACAGCTATCAATGCCAAGTGCAGCGACATCAAGAACTTCAAGAGTGAAGCACTGTCTCAGTGGGTGGCAGACAACGCTGAGAGTGAGTGGAGGCTTTACAATGTAAGAATGCAGCTTAGCAACTTCCCAACCACCATTGATGGCAATGGTACAACCGCTCAGGACAATTTCGACAAGGCTCAGAGTGATGTCACACTGTACGACAATACTGCTGATTTGGCAGCTATTAAGGCTACAGAAGACAATCTGACCAATGCATTCGATAATTATAAGAACAATGTTAAGAACGATATTGACAACGATTGGGTTCTAAATAACGAATTGAATCAGTGGAAGAGCAAGCTCGCAGATGGCAAGACCGCTATAGCTGGATACACAGCCGATGCTTCACAATTGAAACCGAAGGCTGTTGACGCACTGTTCGAGGATGTACAGGATATGCTGGATGCTATTAAAGCTGCTCGTGACGAGGCAGATTTGAAGGCTCTTGACAACGCACTGGTAATAGCAGAGGATAATATTAGCGGTATCACTGCTTCTATCAATAACATCTTAACTGTCAAAGCTCAGCAGGTAATCGACGGTATGTTTGCACAGGCTGATGCTGACCTGCCGGTCGGTAAGGAGTATCTTGAGGCACTGGGTAAGAGTTCTGCCAACTTTGAGGAAAGCTACAACGAGAATATTCCTGGTTGGAAGAATGATTACGCTCAGCAGGTTGAAGACCATGAGTTTGGTACCCTTGGATATGAGGGCAACTTCACTACGATGAGAGACAATCTGAAGACCTGGCTCGAGACAAATGATTATGCCAAGGCTAAGGCTAATGACACCAGCTATGCTGACGCTATGACCGAGCTGGCTAAGCTGAAGGCTCAGCAGGCCGAGGCTGAAAAGGCTGTCGAGGGTCTCGCCGTGACAGGTAAGTTGAAGAAGGAACTGTCTCAATATGCTGAGCAAATCAGTAATGAAGAGAAATGGTTCGAGGATGATAAGGAGTGGTCTTCTGCTGCTACACGTAAAGCTTATCTGGATGGTAAGACAGGAGCGAAGTTCTCTTACTGGGATAATGAAAAAGGTATTTCAGTCAGTTGTGATACATGGTTCGAAGCAATGGCTGGTCAGATTGCAACTGCTGCATCTGCAAGGTATATCAAGGATTCCGAGTTTGACTATCTTACCGACGCACTGAACACCATTACCTCTGCCATCTATGAGGCCGAGAAGGAGGCTACTACCGACGAGGCTAAGGCCAAGATTGCCGGCTTCAAGGACGCTCAGGCTGACATCAAGGGTCGTCTGAAAGTTGCTTACGATAGCGAAAAGAATAAGGCTACAGACCTTGTTCCGTTCGAGGGTGAGATTGCAGACTTGCTGGCTGAGGTACAGGGTGCTTCTGCAGCTGGTCAGGCTGACGCCGCTGCTGCTCTTGAGTCACTCAACCAGAAGGTTGCCGACCTGGAGGCTAAGGCTACACTCGAGGCATTCACTGAGGATACTCAGACTAAGTATGCCGACGACCTTGCTGCTCTGAAGGACGAGATTGCAGCCATCAAGGCTAATGTCGAGGCCAAGAAGGATCAGATTAGCTTCTACAAGGAGGAGCTTGACGCCGAAATCGTTGCCGCTGACAATAAGGTGGATGCACTGCTCGAAAAGGCAGAATATGCTGATAACATATGGAAGGCTAACGATCGAGCCAACACTTCATTGGTTAATACATTAGAGACCCTGGAGAATGACATTAATACATTGAAGGATGACCTCGCTAACACTGACAACTACCAGTACGTATCGCTTGACAATTTCGCAATGAAGATGGACAAGATCAATACGAAGATGGATGATGCCAAGAAGGAGGTTGAGGAAGCTTATGCCGCTGGTACTTCTCAGGCTCTGCGTGATGACAGCAACAACTTGTTAGAACTTCAAACCTATGTATACAACACTATCAATGACATTCGCAACTCTGCTGCCCAGCGTGAGGTGAAGGCTCGTGTAGAGGCACTCGTTGATGCTGCTGCAGCAGTAACTTACGATGCAAGCAAGTACACCGCTGGTGATGCCGCTACTATCAAGAACGCCATCAACAACATCAATAGATTTGCTCACACTGAGAAAGGCGCTGGTATCCTCGATGGTGACAATCTTACCAACAGGGTATCTGATGGTAGCTTCAACTATTATCTGGGACAAATCCAGGACATGTCCAATGATCTTGATGAAGCTAAGCGCATCATCGCTGAGGAGATTCTGGAGCCAGAGCCTGAGGTTATTCCTGGTGACATCACAGGTACTGGTACGGTGGACGATGCCGACTTCGACCAGTTCGTTGAGGATCTGCTCGCCGGTAATGTTCCTGAACCCGGTGATCCTAACTTCGCTGTTTACGATGCAAATGGTGACGGTGAAATCAATGTCGGTGATATTCAGGCTATCTTCAACTTGTCAATGGGTCTGAATCCTGATGGCTCTGATCCTGATGCAGCTGGAGTTCGTGCCCGTGCCCGTGCATACGGCATCTTCGATGCTGGCAACATGGCAGTAGAGGCTACTAAGCTGAGTAACGGCAACACCATGCTGGCTGTCAAGTTGAGCAGCACGACAGACTATCTGGCATTCCAGATGGACGTTGTGATGGGTGACGGCATGAGCGTAGTGAGTGAGAATGCCAACCTGCAGTTGTTACGTTCTAACGACCTGAGCAACATTCACCGCATCGTGGGTTACGGCCTGCTTGAGAACAACGGCACTATGCTGACCCTTGAAGTGGCTGGTGAGGGTAACGTTCAGTTCACCAACATCGTGCTGGCTACCGAGAAAGCTGAGGCTGTTAAGTTCAATCTCGGCGGAAATACCACAGGTATCAGCACCATCGCTGTTGAGAAGAACGACGGTAACTTCATCTATGATCTCAGCGGTAAGCTGATGAACGGTATCAAGAAGGGTATCAACATCATCCGTGGCAAGAATGGTGAAACCAAGAAGGTTGTGAAGTAAACTTTGACAATCTACTGATCAGAAAGGTGTGCGCGGTATGTCCGCAACACGGAAGCCGTGCACACCATTTCTATTTATAAAGAAACAACTAAACATTTTTAATTTGTAACAAACCTTATGATGAAACATATTACATCATTCAAGTCACTGCTGAGCATGATGGTCATGCTGGTCATGGGTAACATCACAGCAGCTGCTGACAACAAGGTCTATATCAGCGATTTCAGCATTGCTGCCGATGAAGAGGTGGAGATTGCCATCAACTTCGACACCGACGCTACTGACATCCGCGGTATTGACGGCACTATTGTCCTGCCCGCAGGACTTAATGTCGTAGAGAATGCATACGGTGCAAATCAGTTGACAAAGGCTGATGAGACCCGTGCTGCCGGCTTTTTGAACAACTTCAAGCCCAGCAACGGATACTTTAAGTTTAGAGGTATGCTGAGTTCGAATGTGATAACCGGTACAACTGGTGCTGTTGCCTACTTTAAGGTGAAGGCTGGTGCAACGCTGGCTGCAACATCAATCATCAAGCTCTCTGACTTCGAGATTGAGCATGCTGACGGCACTAAGGAAGCTGCAACGATGGAGAATGCTGTAGTTACCTGCACCTCTGCTGCTCTTGGAGCCAACTTCTTGTCTGCAGAGCCTGCAGAAATAGGACTTGCTGCCGGTACTACTGCTGAGTTTAACGTTAACCTGACCAACGAAGCTGCCTTCACTGGTTTCGAAGCTGTTATCGACCTGCCCGCAGGAGTTACTGCTGAGTTAACCAAGAATAATGATCGCCTGACTGGTGCCATTTTCAATTATAATCCCACCACCAAGAAAGTAACCTACTGGGGTGCTGATGCCATTAAAGGGAACAAAGGAGTTATCTTCACCGTTAAGTTGACGGCTGACAACACCTTCACTTTGCCTGCTAAGGTAACACTGAGCGACATTAACTTTACAAATGCCTCTTCTGTAGTTACTGGCTTGGATCCTGTTGTCATCCATTTCGTTGAGGCTGATCCGTTTGCTGCACTGGTCAAAAAGGCTATTGAAAACGCAGTTGATGGCTTGGCAACGGTAACGTTGGACAAAGACTATGCTGTCAAGAGCCCCATCGAACTTCCTGCTGGTATTTCGCTGGTTCTGGACGGTGCAGGTAATAGCCTGACACTGGGCGAGAACACCAACTTCACTGTGGCTAACGATATCATCATCAAGAATGTGAACATTGACGCTACAGCCCTGAAGGGTAACTTCGTTGAGCTGGCTGTCATGGATGAACCTAAGGCTTGGGTTGAGAATAACGTCAAGTTCGACGCTGTTAATGTGAAGGGTCTGAAGAAGGCACTGTTCTATAGTGCTGGCAAGAACTTCCTCGTTAAGGAGTTCATTGTAAACAACTCTGTCATCGAGCAGGCTGGTGACGCCACCACCTTCGACTTCACGAAGGGTAGCGCAGCCGAGAAGTTCGAGATTAGCAATTCTACTATCTATGCACTCACTGCGACTTCTAAGTCTCTCTACAGTTCACAGAGTGGTCAGAAGGTTATTGATGCAGGTGCAGACCTGACGCAGACATTCTCTCTGCAGAACTCTACGTTCTACAACTTGGCCAAGACGAAGAACTTCTTCTCTCATCGTCAAAGCAACCAGAAGTGGCTGAGCTATGACGTGAAGAATAACATCTTTGTCAACTGTGGCAAGAGCGGTCAGGTTATCAAGGGCATGAACGGCGGTCAGAATGGTAAGAACCCCACTTGGATTGTTGAAAACAATGCCTTTACCTTCGATGGTGTTAGCACTGCTGCAGAAGAGAGCACTGGTGATGCCGATGAGCCTGTGAAGAACAGCATCATCGAGGCTGTTAAGTTTGCTGACGCTGCCAACGCCGACTTCCACGTAGAGGCCAGCTCAATGGTTGCCCGTGAGAAGACAGGTGATGCCCGCTGGCTTATTCCATACGTAGCTCCTACATTGAACACGAACGGTCTGCTGTTGGAAATCAACAAGGCTACAAGGGTTATTGAATTGGCTACGGCTGACGAAGCTCCTGAGGCTCTGAAGGCCCTGAAGGACGAGCTGGAGAAGGCAGAGGAATTATTTGCTGATCCTGTTGGTAAAGTTCAGGCTGAGATTGATATCGAGACTAAGGCTCTGAAGGCTGCTCGCGAAGCTTATGCTATGGCTGTAGTTAAGAATGCTCTGGATAAGGAGATTGCTGCTGCTACTGAGCTGCTGGGAACGAATCCTACCGACGTTGATCCTGGTAAGGCTCTGAACGACGCTATCGAGGCTGCCAAGGCAGTTTCTGCCAAGGCTGACGCTACCGCTGAGGAGGTGGTCGCTGCTACGGAAGCTCTGAAGGCTGCTGAGGAGGCTTACAACACTGCTACAGGCATCGTAAGTGTGAAGGCAGATGACTTCACGAAGGACGGCGTTGTTTACGACCTGAACGGTGTACGCGTGATGAATCCGACGAAGGGTCTGTACATCAAGAATGGTAAGAAGTATATAGTTAAATAATACTATCCGAAAATAGTAATTTGATTATATAAAAAGAAAATGCCCCGGCTCGCAAGAGTCGGGGCATTTACTTTTTGGGGTAATCAAGCGAAAGTGAATAAGTAAAAAAATAAATTTTTAATTTCAAATTTCTCTTGGAGTAATTCAAATTTCTCCAAGAGTATTTCAAAATACTCTTGGAGTATTGAAAATTAAGGCAGGGTTATTTCGGAATAAGGCAGGGTTATTTACATGCGCTCGGGCACCTCGATACCCAGCAGTGCCATGCTGTTCTTGATAATCTTGGCCACGTTCTTGGCGAGCATCAAGCGCACAGCTTTTTTCTGTTCATCGGGCTCGTTCAGAATGGAGTAGTCGTGGTAGAACTGGTTGAACACCTTGGTAAGCTCATAGCAGTAGTTGGCAATGCCGGAAGGTGAATAGTCCTTGCCTGCCTGCTCTACGGCAGCGCCATACTCGCTCATCTTCTGAATGAGTTCTACCTCCTTGCTAGAAAGACTAGTTGCACTAGAAAGACTAGTTATATTTGTCGCTTTCCGCAGGATGCTGCGGATACGGGCATAGGTATATTGGATGAATGGACCTGTGTTGCCGTTGAAGTCAATACTTTCCTCGGGGTTGAACAGCATGTTCTTGCGGGCATCAACCTTCAGGATGAAGTATTTGAGTGCTCCCATACCAACGATGCGGGCTATCTCGCGACGCTCCTCCTCGGACATATCAGCGAACTTGCCCAGTTCCATCGATGTCTTATAGGCATCGTCCACCATCAGTTGCATCAAATCGTCTGCATCGACAACGGTGCCCTCACGGCTCTTCATCTTACCATTAGGCAGTTCCACCATGCCGTAAGAGAAGTGTGTCAATTCCTTACCCCACTTGAAGCCCAGACGGTCCAGCAAGATGCTGAGCACCTGGAAGTGGTAGTTCTGTTCGTTACCAACGACATAGATCATCTTGTCGATGGGGTAGTCCTGGAAGCGCATCTCAGCGGTACCGATGTCCTGCGTCATATATACGCTGGTACCATCGCTGCGCAGCAAGAGTTTCTGGTCCAGTCCCTCGTTGGTGAGGTCTGCCCATACCGAGTTGTCTTCGTGACGTTCGAACAAGCCTTTAGCCAGTCCTTCTTCCACTTTAGCCTTACCCTTCAGGTAGGTCTGGCTCTCATAGTATATCTTGTCGAACGAAACACCCATCTTCTGGTAAGTCTCGTCGAAACCGGCATATACCCAAGAGTTCATTTTCTCCCAAAGAGCGCGGACTTCAGGGTCGTTCTGTTCCCATTTCACCAGCATTTCGTGGGCTTCCTTGATGAGCGGAGCCTCCTGCTTGGCCTGTTCCTCGTCCATACCCTGAGCCACGAGTTCCTTAATCTCCTCGCGATAGTGCTTGTCGAAGGCAACGTAGTAGTCGCCAATCAAGTGGTCACCCTTTTTTCCGCTGGTTTCAGGTGTCTCCCCGTTGCCCCATTTCAGCCAAGCCAGCATCGACTTGCAGATGTGGATACCACGGTCGTTCACGATGTTTGTCTTTACCACCTTGTTGCCGTTGGCTTGCATAATCTGAGCCAGTGACCATCCCAGCAGGTTGTTGCGAACATGTCCCAGGTGCAGGGGTTTGTTGGTGTTGGGTGAAGAGTATTCTATCATCACGAGCGGGCTCTGGTCAGTAGCCTGCTTCTCGCCATAGTGCTCGTCTTTGTCGATGTCTGCCAGCAGGTTGAGCCATGCTGCGTCAGCGATGCTCAGGTTCAGGAAACCCTTCACCACGTTGAATTTGCTGACAGCCTCACAGTTGTCCATCAGATACTGGCCAATCTCCTGACCAGTCTGCTCAGGACTCTTGCGAGCCATCTTTACAAAGGGGAATACTACGAGGGTCAGGCTACCTTCAAACTCACTGCGTGTCTTCTGCAGTTGCACCATCTTCTCGGGCACGTCCTGTCCATACAATGCCTTTACAGCAGCTTGTGCAGCTGCCATTATCTGTTGTTCTATCTTCATATTCTTAACGTTAAGCGTCTGCAAAGGTAGTGCAAATCGAGCGAAATACCAAATTTATTTGGATATTTCCGAGATGCAGCCTACCTTCGAGTTGAGAAATCAACTCAAAGTACGAATAAGCGAGCGAAAGTACCTTCGACGAAGTCAAAGGTAGTGCAAATCGAGCGAAATGTTTGCTCAACTATTATCGTACATGTTTTGAAAGTTTAATATAAGAAACCGAACAGCCATAAAGGGATTTTGTTTCCAAGCACATACTCCTCGTCAGTAGAGGCGATAAAACTGTTGTTAATACCCGCAATCTGCTTGCCGTCCTTTGAACGTCCTCCTACCTCTATGGTGTATTGGTGATCTATCGTGAAATCGGCAGATGTCTTGCTATACTCTACCACATGACATGCTGACAGCTGATTGATGAAAAACACTTCTCTCTCCGTGCCTTCATTAACTTGAGTGTTGGCAAGGGCATGCAGCAAATTGGTGTTTTCAATATAGATTTTGTCTGGCTTCTGCAATCGTTTTACGTTAGTGACATCAGAATAAAGTAATTGAATGAGACGTGCTTCACTGAGATTCTGCAGATACTGCAACAACGTATTGCGCGAAATCTCAGCCATTGATGACAACTTCGTTGTATCGACAGTATAAGGAACACCTGACGAAAGGATACCTAACAGAGCTTTCGCCTTTCGGATATTTCCCACATCCAGTTTTCTCAATTGGGGCAGTTCTTCCTCAATGATAGCATTGACGATATTCTCTATGCGAATATAGTAATTGTTTTGCCCCTCTTTCAGGAAAGGGTAGTACCCATAACGTAGATACTCCGAAAAGAGTGGTAGCGGACGCAATTGTGCATTCACCTCTGCACACAAGCTGTTACCTTCAGCTAAGATTTCCTGAAGCGACATCTTCCGGAACTCTTTCTGATGGAACATCCTCAGATACTCTCTGAACGAAAGCCCTTGCATGGTATATGTAATACAGCGACGCGACAAATCAGCTTCCCCTTCATTTAGGTTTACCAAAGACGAGCCACTCAACACAAAGTGCATATCCTCGAACTCATCGTATGCATTCTTGATTTCCACGCTCCATCCTTTGTATTTATGCACCTCATCCAGAAACAGCCACCTGCCGCCCTGCGCGTGAAATTGCTCAATAAAGTCCAGAAGTTGATGCGTGCCGAAATAAATGTTATCCAAGCTGACGTATAGCACATCCGAAGTGTTAGTGGGTCCAAACACTTGCATGATGCGCTGAGTCATGAGCGTCGTCTTCCCAACTCCTTTCTGGCCTTTAATCATCAACAGACGTTCATTCCAGTCAATATCATCCATCAAACTTCTGACGAAATCGAGTTTTACGGTCTGCATCCTATTAAGATGCCTTTTAATAAGTACTTCCATTATCTTGCTCTATTTTAATTCTGGGTGCAAATATAAATAAAAATGTTCAATACACAAAACAGATTTTTAATTATTTTGTTCTATATGCTAAACATTTAGCATCAATACATGCACAAAGCACATAAAATTGTTCAGTATTATGAACACTTTCAATAAAAATATGTTCTGCACGCTGAACATTTTATTTATATCACAAGCTGCTGACTGACTTTGCATCCTTACCCATAAGGGGGCATTATGACAGACTGATGAGGCATAAGTACCTCAAAAGACCTCAAAATGCGTCTTTTTAAGAAGATTATCTTCCGTATCGGAGCATAATTACAATATTTTTTGTACCTTTGTACCGAAGATTGCTTTTTGTCCATACATATTTGTGATCACCACTGCTGCTAATGATAATAATAACTATAATAAACTAAACGACAATAAATATGAGAAAAAAGACTAAGAACAGGCACGGAGGCATCGGGCTGCAAGTGCTATTGCTCATGCTCGTGATGCTCGTGGCGGGGGTGACTCCGGCGTGGGCGGATGGGTACATTACCGACGTGATAGTCCTCGGTTGTGGTATCAGCGGACTTGACGCGAAAAATATGAGGAACGAGTACACCAACAAGGGGTGGACCGTCCTCGAACAAGACCTCAACCAAGGTAACGGTGGCTGGTATGTCCACATTGCCTACAAGACCAGTAGCACTGCCAACCCCTATTCGGGCTACATTACCGACATCTGCGCGTCGAATAAAAAAGTGGCTTCCTTTACCTCTGACGGGCGCACCTATTACAAGGCGCCGACCAACGACAGCAAGTTCGACGGCGACCTCAACAGAGGTTCTAACGGGAATGATATATATATTTATTACACCTGCGACCGCAAGAACCTTAGTGATTACGGCGGCAGCAAGCGCGTGATGACCCGCCTGACTACAACAACGAACACCAACGGCAATACTGATGACGGTGACAAGTCTTCTGACGCCGTCTCTTGGCGCAACAGCTCGTACAGTGGCTACGTTGACACGAACAAAGGAGCTGGAGTATCCACCTATATTTTCATCCATCAGCACTTCACCACACAGACGGCGAAGTGGAAAAAAGAACCCACCTACGCCTCGGACCTTACCTATGACGGCACGAGTCAGAGGCTGATAACCTATAATCCAACCAGCGATAACGTCGGCAACCCGGTGTACAGAGTGAATGACGGCAGTTGGTCGGGTTCTGTGCCCACAGCCACGAATGTAGGCCGCTATAAGGTGGACTCTCGTCTTAATGGTACATACTCGGGCAACACCTTTGCCGACAACAGTAATGTCATCAGCAAGACGGTGACCATCAACCCGCCCATTGTCAAGGCTACCAACCTGAAGGGCGTGTTCAACCAGCGCGACAAGAAGGTGAACCTCTCGTGGAGCGTAGGCACCATCCCCGGCAACTATTCTGACTACAAGTGGGTGGTCTATCGCGACGGGAAAAAGATAGCCGAGCTCGCTCAAAACGTGCGTGCATACGCCGATACCGGCTTCAGCAATGAGTCGAAGCCGGTCTATGACGTTTATTATGTATCGAACTTCTGGGACGTTACGTCACGTATCGACGAGGCGAAGGCCAGCGTCACCGTGAACACCACCCGCACGATGCCCGTCAAGAACCTCAAGGCGGAACAGTTGTCGGACCGCATCATCTTCACCTGGAACTCCGACGCCTATCCCAAGAGCTTCGGCCATAAGTTCCGCATCTACGTTGACGACGAGAAAGACCCCATCTACACCCTCACGCCAGCCGACAACCAGAGTTCCTTCCGCTGGGAGCACCGCACCACCGACCAGCACGCCAATCGGCAGAACAAGGTGGACGCCGCGACGGGCGTGCCCTATACCGAGGAGCCTCTGAGCGCCTGCAGTCCCCGAAATTATCGCATAGAGGGTGTCATTGGCGACGCCGTGCTCAACACCAACACCGTCAGTAAGAAGGCAGTTGGCCAGGCTACCAAGTTCTACGCGCTCGATGCCTCGAAGGGCGTCTATGAAGGCTCGGTGAAACTGTCGTGGCACGTCAACCTGCAGGGCAACACACAAGCCAAGACCTACATCATTGAGCGTCGGCGCGCCGAGCAGGCAAGCGAGACATGGGAGACGCTGACACGCCTGTCGAGCAGCGAAGAGTATCTGTTCTATACCGACGCGACGTCACAGCCGGGCATCTACTACGACTACCGCGTCACCGTTGAGGACAAATGCGACGACGGCACCATCGTCAATAGCGACATGACCAACATCGGCTTCGCCAAGAGCACCGGAACAGTGACGGGTCGCATAGCCTACGGTTCTTCGGGCACTGCCGTGCAGGGTGTCGATGTGGTGATGACGATGACCAACAGCCAGGGCAGCGAGGCTGAGCAGTACCACTCCATCTATTTCGCCGATGCTACCGGCGGCGTGACGTGGGCATACCCCTCAGCCGACTATGCCGCCAGCCTGTTTGCCGGCGATTTCTCCATCCAGCTGTGGCTCTATCCTGAAACGTTCAGCAAGAGCCTGATAGCCCACTTCGGAGGCAATACCGGCCTGGGCATGACGGAAGCCGGCCAGCTGACCTTCAGCAACGGCTCCACCACCTACACCTTCAACGGCATCACCCTCCAGCAGGAGAGCTACAACCACGTGGTGCTGACCCGCAACGGTACGACGCTGACCTGCTACGTGCTGACCAAAGATGGCGGCAGCAGCGATCCGACCGTCCAGAAAGCCACGCTGACCATTGCCGGCAGCCAATGGCCGCTGACCAATGCCAGCCAGTTTGAGCTGGGCCGCTTCAAGGGTGCCGCCGACGAGCTGCGTCTGTGGGCGAAGTGCCTCAGCGAGGCTGACATCGTGGAAAACTACGACCATCTGCTCGTGGGCGACGAACAGCAGTTAGAGACCTACTGGACCTTCGACGAGGGCCTGCGCACCCAGTTCTTCGACTACTCGCGCGACGGCAGCAACTATCACAAGCACCACGGCCTGATAGGCAGCAATGCCCAGTCATCGACGCTTACACCCGGCGCGCTAAAACTGAAGGCGAAGACCGACGCCGAAGGCAACTACATCATTCAGGGCATCCCCTACACCGGCGCAGGCACCACCTATTCAGTCATTCCACTCTACGGTGTTCACGAGTTCAAACCCGCCAAGACGCTGGTCTATGTGGGCAATGATGCACTCGTACATGCTGCCGACTTCGAGGACGTGTCGAGCTTCCCTATGCAGGGACGTATCACCTACGCCGGCACCAACATCCCCGTGGAGGGCATACAGTTCTACGTGGACGGACAGCTGCAGACCAACGACGGCGAGGTGGAGCAGACCGATGCCAATGGCCGCTACCTGATCAGCGTGCCCATCGGCAAACACTATGTTGAGGCCAAGCTCGGCGGGCACACGATGGTGGCTGGCGGACGCTTCCCGATTACCGGTAAATACGACTTCAGCGCCCCTGTAACCTACGACTTCCAGGACTCCACGCTGGTCAACTTCGTGGGCCGTGTGGGCGGCGGTGAGCGCAACGACACGCTGGCCGTAGGCTTCGGCGCGTCGAAAAACAACATCGGCACGGCACGCATCACGCTGATGATGAACAACGAGAGCCTGCTCTTCAACTACTATAACGACCAGACCGGCACCGAGGAGCGCCCCTTCCAGAGCGACACCACCGCCATCCAGAGCACCGCATGGGCAGGCAAGGGCAGCGACGCCAAGTACATCTATATAGACACCGACCCAAAGACGGGCGAGTTCTCGGCCCTGCTGCCGCCGCTGAAATACATCACGAAGAGCATTGAGATCATTAAAAACAAGGACAACATCGAGTTTGTCACGCTGCCACAGATTGACCTGAGCAACGTACTGAAGGAGATGAACGACTCGCTGTTGCAGGTCAACGAGCAGGGCGACTCGGTATGGCAGAGCTACACGTACAACACCAAGATGGTGAAGACCCACTATGCTGAGCCCCAGATGGACATCAGCCAGCCGGGCAGTCCCGCCGGTGTGTTCGGCATGAAGGAATACAAGGGCGAGGACGCGCTGGGCAAGTTCACCGTCAGTGACCTGTGGACCGACGACAACGGTGCTGTAAGCTATAAGTACGGCTATCCCATCTACCAGATGGGCGACGAATACCAGATGAAGGTCTTCGGCTACGAGACCTACCGCAACTACGACGGTGCAGAGGTTGTCACCGACACCATCAAATTGGCGGGCCAGGTGGTCACCGTCGCCAACGAGATGAGCAACGAGCAGCAGATTATTGCCGTGGTGACCGACGAGAGCAACAACCAGCAGGTGGGACAGGTGTACGACCTGAAGATGAACCAGCTGATACTCGATGCCGACGGCTGCTATACCTTCAAGTGGCACACCGGCGCACCCAACGTGGTGAGCCCCTATACGCGCCACTTGGGCATGACCTTAGAGCGCCAAGGACGCACCTACTCGCCCGTCAACTTCAACGCCATCGTGACTGGCAGCCTGCCTTTGGGCAACAACTTCGTGACCAACGGCCCCGACCAGGTGCTGATGGTGCTGCGCGACCCACCCGGTGCCAAGTCGCGCACCGTATGGACTACCGGCTCGACAAAGACCAAGGTCAACAGTGTCGCCAATGCCGGCTACGGCGACGAGAAATTCGTGATAGAGCAGAACCTCGGTGTTGCCATCAAGTTCATGTCGGGCGTCGGCCTGTACTACCAGACCACCGACCTGGACAACACCATCGACATCGGCGGCGGACTGCACTACTCGTTTACCGCCGGCTCATCGACAGAGAAGACTTGGACGGTGACCGCCACCGAGGCGATAAGTACCAGCGGCGAAAGCCAATACGTGGGTTCCAAGGGCGACGTCTTCATCGGCTACTCCACCAACCTGCTCATGGGCCAGTGCCGCAAGGTGGGCTTCTTCCGTGAGAACGCCACCGCGCCCTTCGAGCTGAAGGACGACGTGGCGGTGAGCTTAGGCGACAGCGTCACTACGAAGTTCATGTACTCCGCCTACGAGATAGAGACGGTCATGATGCCGAAGTGGGAGGAGACGCGCAACAGCTACCTGACCCAGCACTTCTCCACCAAGGCCGAGGCAGAAGCCTTCGAAAACCGCGCCAGCGAACCGGTCTATGTCACCTGGCTCAAGGAGGACGAAGAGAACTACGGCCAGGACGGCACCTACCTGATGGTCATTCCCGAGGAGTGGAAGCAGAAGGACGGGTTCTATGCCGATGACAAGGTGCAGTGGTGCAACGACCAGATAGCACACTGGCGACAGGTACTGGCCAACAACGAGCGCGACAAGGTGGTAGCCATGCAGGGCCGCGGCACCTACTGGCAGCGCAACGTCTCGTTCGACGGCGGCTCCAACTACAGCTATTCGAACCGCTGCGACACAACGAGCACGGTGACACATACCTACTCGCACAACTTAGGCGCCATCATCAAGGGCGGCTTCACCAGCAAGAACTCCGTGGCCGGAGCACAGTTCAAGACCCAACTCTCGATAGAGACGGAGAACGGCTGGCAGTACTCGGAGGCAAAGAGCGACTACGACGAGAACACGACGGACTTCGCCGAATTCGCGTATGAGTTCAGCGACGGCAACCGCGACACCGACTTCTCGGTAGATGTCTATAAGTCGCCGACGGGATGGAGCGACATCTTCAGCCTCTTCGGCGGGCAGTCGTACAACCCCTACGAGCCGGAGGAGAAGACCAAATACTACGAGCCGGGCCAGCACACCCTGAGCAACGGCACCACGCGCATGGAGAACCCCGACCTGCAAATCTCGCTGCCGGGCGAGAACGGGGCGAAGAGCGTCACCGTGACCGACATACCGGCCGGCGGTGAAGCCAACGTGATACTCTACTGCACCAACCTTGCCACCGCCCATCAGGGGAAGAACTTCGGTTACGACCTGGAAATCATGGACGAGACCAACCAAAACGGCCTGCAGATACTCATGGACGGCGTGCCCATCAACGGACGCTCGCTCTATCTGGAGCATGGCGAGACGGCTACGAAGGTACTCACCATCCGCCAGACGGACCAGAGCGTGCTGGACTACGAAGGCATCACGATATGGTTTGAATCGCAATATCAGCCCACCAAGATCCACGACGAGGTGACGCTTAACGCCCACTTCAAGCCGTCGTCGTCGCCCATCGACCTGGCCATCCAGGAGCCCGTGCTCAACAACGACCGCGAGGACGGCATACTGGACATGAAGCTCTCCGGCTTCAACCGCCAGTTCAAGAATCTGAAGAATGTGGGCGTGCAGTACCGCTTCCAGGGCAACACGCAGTGGACCGACCTGTTTACGTGGTGGGTCAATCCCACCGACACCATCGGCCGCGACACTGTGAGCAACGCCTTGCTGCCCGAGAAGGGCGACCTGCGCTATGCGGCGAAGATGAAGAGCAACCTCTCGTTCCCTGAGGGCGACTACCAGTTCCGTGCCTTCACCACCACGCCCTACGGCACGGAGAATGTCCAAGTATATAGCGACGTCATCACTGTCATCAAGGACATGAGCAGCCCCCGCAGCCTCTATACGCCGGCGCCCGCCAACGGCATTCTGGGCTACGGCGACCAGCTTGCCATCGAGTTCAACGAGGACATCGTGCCGGGCTATGTCAACGCGGACAACATCATCGTCACGGCGAAGCTGAACAACAGCGAGGTGAACCACGACGTAGCCTACCAGATTATTCCCTTCCTCGATATGCCGAGGACGGTGAACCCCGTGTTCCTGAAGGGTGACTTCGCCATGGACTTCTGGCTCAACTGGCACGATCCGGGCACCATCCTCCACCAGGGCGCCGGCACGGACAACTTCGCGCTGGGCATCGACGATGCCGGCCACGTGAAGGTGACCATTGCCAAGGCACAGTTTGTCAGCACAGACACCGTGCCGAAGGACGAGTGGGTGTTCTTTGCCCTGAGCTACAATGCCGCCAAGATGACGTTCGACATTCTGGCACAGTATGGCACCACCACCGTCGAGCTGTTTCATGACCAGCCTGTGACGGCAGAGAACAAACAGGTAGTGAACTACGCTTCCGACAACCATCTCTACTTAGGCTATATCTGGGCCGACATGCATGGGCTGAGTCTCTACAACATCTGCCACGACGTGCACGAGGCCGCCGCCACCAAGTATCAGGCCAAGGATAACTACATCTACGGACTGGCCAACTACTGGCCCATGGACGAGGGCCACGGCTCTGTTGCCGCCGACACCCGCCACACGCACGACTTCACGGTGTATGACTCGTGGACGCTCAACAACCGCAACTACTCGCTGCGCATCAACAAGCCGGAGGGCGCACAGGCCGACATCACACGCGTGGGCACCGGGCAGGGCGACAGCTACGCCATCGAGATGTGGTACAACAAGAGCGGTGCCAAGGACGAGGTGGTGTTTGAAACCAACGCATCTGCCGATGAGTCGAAACTACGCCTGCGCTACGACAGTGTGCAGAGCATAGTGCTTGACTATGGTAAGAAGTCGATGGTAGTGGCCAGCCATGAGGACTTCCCCGACCTGCGCAGATGGCACCATGTGGCACTGAACGTGGTGCGCGGACAGGCCGCCTCGTTCTACCTGGACGGACAGCGCACGGCTGTCATTGCCGAGCGCGACGTGCCGCCTATCGAGGGCTCAAGGCTCATCGTGGGAAAGGGCAACGAGATACAGGCCTTCGCCGACGAGGTGCGCATCTGGCATGCGGCACTCAGCGAGAGCCGACTGCTCAGAAACATCTACAACACCATCGACACCGCCGATGTTTATTCACGCGGACTCGTGGCCTACTATCCGTTCGAGAAGACGGGCGAGGAGGATGGCGTCGTGACGAAGGTGCCGACGATGGAAAACATGGCTCCGAACCTGTCGGCAGGGGCGGCCAAGGAAATCATCTTCGACAAGGACAATCTGCATATCCACACGCCGCCACTGAAGAACGCACCCGACGAGACGCGCCTCATTGCGTCGCCGGTGGCCTCGGAGCGCAAGGTGGTCATCAACCTGACGGATGTCGGCATCACGCCCCGCGACATCGAGGGTACGACGCTGAACATCACCGTGGACCGCATCCATGACCTGCACGGCAACACGTCGCAGCCCATACGCTGGACGGCATACGTGCAGCAGAACACGCTGAAGTGGACGAAGGACTCGGTGAACGTCATCAAGAAGTACGGCGACGACTATACCTTCGACGTTGATATCGAGAACAAGAGTGGCAATACGGAGTACTACACCTTATATAATATGCCTCAGTGGCTCTCGCTCGTAGATAGCGAGCGCAGCGACGAGGTGAGCCCGCTCAGGACGAAGACGCTGCGCTTCCAGGTGAACCCGCTGGTGCCCGTGGGCAACTATGAGGTGACCATCGGCGTGCAGGGTAACAACGGCATACTTGAGCCGCTGCGCGTGGTGATGAAAGTGCGCGGCGAGAAGCCCCATTGGACCGTTGACCCCACGCTGTATGAGCACCAGATGAACTACATCGGACAGGTGCGCATTGGTGGCATTCTGGTGGAGAACTCGGAGAGTATGGTGGCCGCCTTCATCGGCGATGAGTGCCGTGGCGTGGCGTCACCCGAGCGGGTGCGCGGCGCAGCCTACGTGACGATGACCGTCTATGGCAACGGCGACACCGATGTGGACAAACCCATCAGCTTCCGCATCTGGGATGCCTCGGCAGGCATTGCCTATACGGATGTACGTATCAACGCGTTCAACGGTTCCGCCGTTGAAAGCACCTTCCAGCTCAATGCCGTCAGGGGTTCGTTCGACCAGCCCGTCATCTGGACAAAGGGTACCGACGTGGAGCAGAACCTGAAGCTGACCACGAACTGGAATTGGGTATCGCTGGGCGTGAAACCTGCCGACCAGCGTCCGGCTGCCGTATTCCCGTTGCTGACACCGTGGAATGTATTCATCAAGGACAAGACATCGGCGATGATTTTCAGCAACGGCAACAGCTGGAAGCCGGAGGATGCCCGGATACAGGCCGCCACGATGTACAAGGTGAAGATTACCCCCGTCGTGGAGGGTCAGCAGTTGCCGGAACAGGTGCCCGTAACGGGTGAGCAGCTGAAGCTGTCGAAAACACCCGTCACGCTGACATCGGGATGGAACTGGATAGGCTATACGCCGCTGACGACCATGACCGTCGGCGAGGCGCTGGCCGCCGCCAACCCGCAGGTGGGTGACTGTGTCAAGTCGCAGCACGGCATAGCCTTCTACAGTCAGAACGGCTGGGAGGGTAGCCTGAAAGCCTTAGAGAGCGGACACGGCTATATGTATAACAGTACGGCCGACAAGGAGAAGTCGTTTGTCTATCCTGACGCTACAGGCACCA
>CAMIVY010000012.1 GCA_946402275.1 uncultured Prevotella sp. | reverse complement strand
GAATGCCTGCCTGTCACGCAGGAGGTCACGAGTTCGAGTCTCGTACGCACCGCAACAAGAATGCTCACTGAATCACATGGTTCGGTGAGTTTTTGTTTATACAGTACTTAAAAAATCGGAATGCAGTATGGTTAATTGAGAATTAATTCGTAACTTTGCCGAAAATTTTAAAGACATAAAAAATGGAAAAGACAATTCTTGTTACTGGTGGTACTGGATTTATTGGAAGCCACACCACGGTTGAACTCCAAAACGCAGGCTATAAGGTCGTTGTTGTTGATAATCTCTCCAATTCAAATGAGAAGGTGCTTGACGGCATCGAGAAAATCACGGGTATTCGTCCTGATTTCGAGAAGGTAGATTGCTGTGATTATGCAGGCATGGAGCGTGTGTTCAAGAAGTATCCGGGAATCCAAGGCGTTATTCACTTTGCAGCCAGCAAGGCTGTGGGTGAAAGTGTGGAGAAACCGCTGATGTATTATCGAAATAACTTGATGTCATTGATTAACCTGCTGGAGTTGATGCCAGTCTATCAGGTAAAAGGTATTATCTTCTCCAGTTCATGTACAGTCTATGGCCAACCTTCACAAGAGAACCTGCCGGTTACCGAGAATGCTCCTATTCAGAAGGCGCTATCACCTTATGGTAATACCAAGCAGATTAACGAGGAGATTATCCAGGACTATATACATAGCGGGGCTCCTATCAAGTCGATTATCCTGCGCTATTTCAATCCTATAGGTGCACATCCTTCAGCACTCATTGGCGAATTGCCCAATGGTGTGCCCATGAACCTGATACCCTTTGTCACACAGACTGCGATGGGTATTCGTAAGCAACTGAAGATATTCGGCAATGACTATAACACACCTGATAAGACATGTATCCGCGACTATATCTATGTGGTTGATTTGGCCAAAGCTCATGTGAAGGCAATGGAACGTATTCTGGATCATCCGGAGACCGATGCCGTAGAGGTGTTTAACATTGGAACAGGACGTGGCCTTTCCACCCTGGAAGTGGTAGAAGGCTTCGAGAAAGCTACAGGTGTGAAAGTGAACTGGACTTATGCTCCACGTCGCGAAGGCGATATTGAGCAGGTTTGGGGTAATGTTGACAAAGCCAATAAAGTGCTTGGCTGGAAGGCAGAGACACCGACTGATGAGGTGTTGAAGAGTGCATGGAAGTGGCAACAGAAACTTCGTGAAGACGGAATTCAATAACAAATGAGTATAAGGGTATTTAAAAGATTATTTTTCAGTATAACGGCAGTAACGTTGCTAGCCGGTCATGTCTGTGGTCAGTCAACGCCCAAAAAGGTGAGGATGGACATAGACAAGGCTAAGACTTATATAAAGAGCGGAAAGGACTTTGATAAGGCTGAGAAGTTGATGACGGACTTGTTGAAAGACTCCGCCAACCATGATAATATCAAGATTTACGACACATGGTATGAGTCCGTTCTAGGCCAGTATAATGCTGCCAACGAGAAATTGTATCTGAAGCAAAAATACGATACGGCAGCTTTCTACAACCTGATTAGCCATTTGCAAGAGGTTGCTATCGAGCTGGATAACCTAGATGCGCGGCCTGATAAAAAAGGTCGTGTGCGTCTTTCCTATCGCAAGGAAAATGCTGCCTTCTTGAACATGCTTCGTATTAATATTTACTATGGTGGAACATGGAGCGTCCGCAAAGGTGATTACAAAAAAGGATTTGACTATTTTGACGACTATCTGGACGCAGCCCATCAGCCTTTTTATGAAGAATATCACTATCAGCAGAGGGATTCTCTTCTGCCTGTTGCCGCTTATTGGGCCACCTTGTGTGGCTACAAGCTGCAGGATGCTGAGCGCACGTTGAAACATTGTCAGTTGGCGATGACTGATGAGTCAAAGGCAAACTTTGTCTTACAATATATGTGTGAGGCATATCAATGGCAGAAGAATGACAGCGACTATCTTCGGACATTGACGGAAGGCTATGAGCGTTTTCCTGAATATCCTTATTTTTTCCCCCGTTTGGCAGACTATTATTCTGAAAAAGGACAATACGAGAAGGTGTTGCAATTGGCAGACAGGGGATTAGACATCAAACAAGACGGCACGTTATTCCTGTTGGCTAAGTCGGTTGCCCTCCTTAACCTGGATCGGTATGAGGAATGTATAGAAACCAGTCGTATGCTGATGGAGTTGAAGGATGCTTCGCCCGAACCGTATTTCAATATTGCGACATGTTATTTGAATCAGGCCTTAGCCGTTGAGAAGGAACGGGAACCTCGGAAAAATCATCAACGCCTACAGAAATTGTATCGGGAGGCTCGTCCTTTTATGGAAGATTACAGAAGGTTAGCTCCGGAAGATAAGCAAAGATGGGCTCCGGCTCTGTATCGCATCTATCTGAATTTGAACATGGGAAAACAGTTTGAGGAAATAGACCGATTGATGCATAAGTAATTAAAAATGTTAAAAAATTGGCTAAAGATACTGGTTTTGAAAATAAATCAGTATCTTTGCGTATTGTAATGATTAAAATCTAAAACATATCAATTAAACAATTATGGAAAATAACGCTCAACTCATTGCTCAGTGCGAGGCACGTGCAAAGGAATGGCTTGCTCCGGCCTTTGACGAGGAGACACGTAAAGAAGTACAGGCCATGCTCGATGCTGATGACAAGTCAGCCCTCATCGACGCATTCTATCAGAACCTGGAATTTGGTACGGGTGGATTGCGTGGTATCATGGGTGCTGGTACCAACCGCATGAACAAGTACATCGTAGGTATGGCTACTCAGGGCTTTGCCAACTACATCAACAAGGCATTCCCTGGTAAGAAGTGCTCTGTTGTCGTTGGACATGACTGCCGTAACAACGGCCGTATGTTCGCTGAGACGGTTGCCGACATCTTCTCAGCTAACGGCATCAAAGTTTATCTCTTCGAGAGCCTTCGTCCTACACCCGAGATTTCATTCGCCATCCGTCAGCTCGGATGCCAGGCAGGTGTTAACGTTACAGCTTCTCACAACCCACGTGAGTACAATGGTTACAAAGCATACTGGGACGATGGTGCCCAGGTACTCGCTCCACACGACAAGGGTATCATCGACGAGGTGAACAAGGTTTCTATCAACGACGTTAAGTTTGAGGGCAACAAGGAGCTCATCGACATTATCGGTGGTGAGATGGACTGGGATTACCTGCAGGCTGTCAAGGAAGCAATGGTTGATCAGGATGTTATCCTGCGCCAGAAGGACCTCAACATTGTATATTCACCAATGCACGGAACTGGCCGCGTGATTGTTCCTGAGGCATTGCGCTCTTGGGGTTTCCAGAATATCCACGTTGTTCCTGAGCAGATGGTGATTGACGGAAACTTCCCGACAGTAGTATCTCCAAACCCGGAGAATGCTGAGGCTATGACCCTTGGTATGAAGCTCGGTACCCGTCTGAATGCCGACCTCGTAATCGCTTCAGACCCTGACGCTGACCGTCTGGCCATCGTTTGCCGCAACGCAAAGGGAGAGTGGGAGATTCTGAATGGTAACCAGACCTGTATGATGTTCTCTTGGTACATCATCGCCAACAAGAAAAAACTTGGTCAGCTGAAGGGCAACGAGTTCCTCGTAAAGACCATCGTGACCACAGAGGTCATCGCTGAGATTGCCAAGAAGAACAATGTAGAGTACATGGACTGCTATACAGGCTTCAAGTGGATTGCCAACGAGATTCGCGTCAACGAAGGCAAGAAGAAGTATATTGGTGGCGGTGAGGAATCGTTCGGCTTCCTGCCATTCGATAAGGTTCGTGATAAGGACTCCCCCGCATCTATCTGCCTTATCTGTGAGATTGCAGCATGGGCTCGCGACAACGGTATGACCCTCTATGATCTGCTCATGAATATTTACAAGGAGTACGGATTCTCGAAGGAGGTAACCATCAACGTGGTTCGTCCGGGTAAGTCTGGTGCTGACGAGATCAAGCAGATGATGACTGACTTCCGCGCCAATCCTCCAAAGGAATTGGGTGGTGCAAAGATCTGCCTGTGGAAGGACTATAAGACGCTCGAGGCCAAGAAGGCTGATGGTACTGTTGAGAAACTGAACATGCCGGATACTTCGAATGTTCTCCAGTGGTTCTGCGAGGATGGCACCAAGGTTTCTGTCCGTCCTTCTGGTACCGAGCCGAAGATTAAGTTCTACACAGAGGTCAAGGATGCCAGCTTCGCAGGTGCTGCCGACTATGAGCGCTGCACGAAGGCTGCTGAACAGAAGATTGAGGCTATCAAGAAGAGCTTGAATCTCTAATATCTTGGTTTGAAACATATTATTGAACATAAAAAAGAAGGGCATTTCAAGCGAATGTCCTTCTTTTTTGTAGTGTGCTTCTTTTTGTCTCGTTTTTGCTGCCTCCGGAGTCTGCACGTTTTGTTCCCGGGAGTCTGCAAGTGTTGTTTCTGGGAGTGTGCAAGTGTCGGATCGGGAGTGTGCAAGTGTCGGTTAGGGGAGTCTGCAAGTTGAAGCTGCTCCTCCTTATCCCGTTCCTTGTTCCTTCGTATCTTCGCCACCCAGAACTCTCTGTTCGTCACACTTTAGTGTAGCGCTTCCTCTCTCTTCGTCGCGTTCGTCACACTTTAGTGCGACGTTAGCCAAATCCTCAGCGAAGTCATTCATATTCAGGCACTGCGCCCTCGTGATGCGAGCGGCACTTGTTTCTGTACTATAGTCAGCATAAGGAGCCAACACCAATATAAAGCCATCCGAGCATCCAGTCAAATCCCTTCCTGACGGATATATAAACTTTCCATCCAGTCCACGATTAACGATATGAATCATAGGTAATTTTTCCTCATAACACGCATCATATACTGCCTTCTCAGCCGGTGAAATAAAAGGTGACACCAACACCGTTCCTCGCCGTGCCTCTCCTAAATATTTATTCACCTCCGCTTGAATCTCTTTCTCTGTCAGGTTGGATGACACCGAACTTGGATACGTTCTGGATAAGTAACCAAAAACGTATTGCCGAAAGCAGTATATTCATGTCCCTTTTTCCCTGCCCGGAAATCATACACTTTAGTGCAGCGCTTCATAATGTCACTTTGCAAAGATACGAATAAATGAGAAGAAAACCAAAACAATTTCCTCTTTTTAATCCCTGCATTATAGCCGTCCCTTATCAAGGGACTCTAAATCTCGAACGGAAGTATCTTCGAGATTTATCTGAAAGATACGAATTAAAAGGAATAACGCAAAACAACAGAAAGACTTTTTGCATTACTCTCGGAATATTTAAAATTACTTTCGGAGAAATTGAAAATACTTTCGGAGTTCTTACACCATCTTGACTTCCCACATCGGATGTCAGTCAACCGTCCCTATGGCATAATCTTACAGTTCAATGTTTACTTTCCAATATCCCGTTTTGTTGCTGCCAACTCGTACAAGGAGTCCTACTTGTTTCAGCTTGGTAATATACGTTTTTACCTGACGCTCTGACAGGTTTAATTGTTGACCTATCTCGGCAGCATTTAAACCACGATGTGCGTTTAAGACTTCAAGCACTTCTATAGCCTTAGCAGACAGTTCAGGGAATTTATCGTGCAGTTTATCGTGCAGTTTATCGTGCAGTTCTGTATTCTCTTCCTCTTCTGGCTCGCTGTAGTTCTCCATTGCCTCCAACAAGCATTGAAGCATGAATTCTATAAACAGTGTGCTTTCTCCAGCTGCATCACATTTAGCTATAACGCCATAATACTCTTGTTGATGCTCTTTCACGATGGTTTCAACAGGAATCCACGAGAAGATGCCCTTCCAACGGCTCAGCAGCATCGTCTGCCAATAGCGGCCCATGCGTCCGTTGCCATCTATGAAAGGATGAATAAACTCAAACTCATAGTGGAACACGCACGAATAGACCAGCGGATGTGTCGTACAAGTCTTCACCCAATGGAACAAGTCGCCCATCAGTTCTGGTACGCGGTCAGGCGGCGGAGCCATGTGCAGGCAGTTGCCATTGCCATCGAACACCCCGACACCCTCTTGCCGATAGTGTCCAGCGTTTCGCACTAATTGGCTCATCATCAGCCCGTGAGCCTTCAGCAGGTCTTTCTCTTTGAAAGCATCCAACTGAGGCATCAGGCGGTAAGCCTCAATCGCATTCTTCACCTCTTGTATCTCATCGGGAGCACCCAGCACATGTTTACCGTCGATGATGTCCGTGACCTGTTTCAGAGAAAGTGTATTATTCTCTATGGCCAGCGACGAATGAATAGTCCTTATTTGGTTTTTCTTTCGCAGCATAGGAGAAGGCACGTCGTTTCCTATGCGTGAGTTTAGGCTTCCCACTTGTTCGGAAATCTCTGAAATCTGGTGAAGAATCTTCTCTGTTATGTTAAATGGCGGTATATACATACTACTTTATCCTTTAATTTCTGTTTTGCCTGTTACTGCTTCGTAGATAACGCTCTTCTTGTAGTCCTTTAGCGACTCTATCTTTTGCTGCTCCATTTAAATCCAGGGTCCCCCGACGGCGGATCACGGAAGTCATAGACATCGTGTCCTGCCTCCCTCAGTTTCTCCACCACCTCAGGGTAATACTCGTTACGCCAAGCTCCAGGTTCCAACCACCTGAATGTCTCGTTCTTTGGTGTGTTTGAGCTCTCGTCGTTCATCAATAAATGTAATTTACAGCCAAGTGACATGACAACAGCCGCCACTACTCATTCCGACCACAAAGATACGAATTAAAAAGAATAGCACAAAGAAATTGAAAGATATTTTATATCCGATGTCAAATATCGTCCCTTTGTGGATTGGATCAAAGAGCCATCCCGTGATTCTTCGCGTAAGCTAATCTCGTATATTTGTGTTTATATTCCATTTAAACGCTGTTTTAATTCGATATCTATTCCTTTCTGTCCTCATGGCATATGCTCTTGTAAAGAGCCAGTCCTTTTACCGTCAGCAGGTATTTCTGGCGAGGGTGACGGGGCGAATCAGGATATAGCATACGGATATAGCCCTCGTTCATAGAAGGATTAAGAGAGTAGTCAAGGAAGTTTTCCCTATCTTTCAAGCCAATCCTCTCCATCATCACTTTGACGGAGAGTTGCTCTTCACCCAAAGCCTTCACTAATCTAATAATATTTTTATTATTGGTGTGAATAAAACTTGTCGGGGTACTTGTCGGGGTACTTGTCGGGGTACTTGTCGGTTGTTTTGAAGGAACTGCAAGGTTTGGCTGTTCTTTCCATTCTGCAGGTGGGTTAATATGCAGATAACGATTGCGCAGATCCCACTGCTCTCCAAGCAGTAGATTACGGAAAAAACGTTCCAGAAAAACAGGACTATAGTCGATACCCTTTATGGCATTTTTGTAGTTTGCCCTCACAAGTGCATTACGGAAGTACCAAGAATGTTTAGCGAACAAGTCGTTCTCCACATTAAAGCCTAGTGAACGAAGATACTGAATAGTAAATACGGCCGTAGTGCGTGTGTTTCCTTCACCGAAGGCATGAATCTGCCAAAGTCCAGATACGAAGTTGGCAACATGAGCCACTAACTCATTATTACTGATGCCCTTATAACTGAAATCACGTTCCTGCTGAATGTCATAATCAACAGCCCTGCGCAGATCTTCCCAGTTCAGATAGCTCACGGTGTCACCCTCCAATACCCACTCACGTTTGGTGATATCGTATTTTCGTAGTTCACCAGCGTGTTTCATTACGCCTTCGAAGATTCTGCGATGCAAGGATATGTAGCCATTTGTCGAGAAGTCGCATGTCTTTACCGAGAGTATGCGCTTGATGTTCTTCGAGGCTTTGTCAGCCTCCTGTTTGTCATCATCGTCAGCTTCACGAGTCGTTTTATTCTCGTAATAACTATTGAGCAACTGTTCCACCTCATCGATGGTGATTTCACCCTCGATGTTTCTGCGAGCCAAACCGTTCAGATACTCTGACGTTTTCAGCCCATCCACCGCCTGAAGTCCAATAGCCGTACTCCAGGCGTATGCAGCCTCACGCTGCGACGGCTCTCCCTGACGAATATACTCGTCAAAGTTCAAGTATAGCTCCTTATCGTTCTTTTCGCTCATATCTCGTCTTACTTTCCTATAACGTTTTTATTCCGTTCATTATTTCCGTGAATCCGTAGATTCGTAAGTCCGTAATACTTTCAGCCATCTTCAGCGGATCAAAGAACCGTCCCGTGATTATCGGGTGTCAATCCTCTGCAGCCATTGGCATCTGAACCTCTTCTTCTATTTCTGGATAAGGAACAGACTTTGCACCATGATCCTGCAACCAAAGATGGTTCAGCGTAAACGCTATCGAATCCAACGTATCCGCGCGCTTACTGGGTTTCAACTCGCACTCCCATACCGTGATACAGTGCCAGCCCATCTCTGCCAACCTGCGTTGCTCCTCCTTGTCCCGTTCCTTGTTCCTGCGAATCTTCGCCACCCAGAACTCACGGTTCGTCTTCGGTATCTTACAGCACTCCGAACTCTCAATGACATCATCCTTCTTACATCTTACATCAGACATCACCTTATGTCCATGCCAGAAGCACCCATTCACGAAGATGCACGTCCTGTATTTCCTCAGCACCAAATCAGGATGCCCAGGCAACCTCTTATGGTTCAGCCGGTATCTGAATCCTCTGCTCCACAGCCCACGCCTCACAATCATCTCCGGCTTCGTGTCCTTCGACCGGATTGCCGCCATATTCGCATGTCTTTGTTGCGTCGTGAGCTTATCCATAACAATACATCTTACATCAAACCTCTTGCTTCAGCCATCTCACCAGTTCTTCTATCGAGCAACACACCTTGCTGAACAACTTGTACATCAACTCTGGCTCCTGCCGTTCAGGGATATAGACAATCGTCAATTTGCCGCTACCTGCAAACCATCCAGCCTCTGTGTGTGCACTCCTGCCACACGGCAACACCAACACACATGTGTCGCAAGCCTCCATTGCCTCAATATCATTGTGGAACTGCCGTTCCGCCTTTGAATGCTGCAGCATGTCGCGGTATTGCGCAGGCGACCACTCCATGTAGTCTTCGCTCACGCTGCTCCATTTAAATCCAGGGTCACCCGATGGCGGATTGCGGAAGTCATAGACATCATGCCCTGCCTCCCTCAGTTTCTCCACCACCTCAGGGTAATACTCATTCCGCCAGCTGCTGGCAACATATATCTTCCGTTTCATATCTGAGGCAAAGATACGAATAAGTGAGAAGAAAACCAAAACAATTTTGAGTTTTTTCGAACGGTAGTACCTTCGAGACTTATCTCAAAGATACACATTAATAGGAAAACCACAAAAAAAGCGAAAGATTTTTGCTTTAGGTGGCAGTTGTCAGTTCCTATGGAACCTGCAGTTATTTGATAATTTTTTTATCAAATCACTGAGTTTAACAGGCTCAGGTACAGCCATAAGATTACCTATACTATTAGTCACATCACTGATTTTCCATTTATACTGTGCCCATTCTGGTTCTGTACGATTAGGCTCCAATCGATAGACTATGTATATATCATCCTTCTTTTTTTCTTCATCTTCAGATGGAGGATAGCCCATGCGTAACAAATCAGAACGTCTGAAAACTCGCGGTCCCTCGTCAGCCAACCTTACAAATTCTATGCTTTCACCATGAGCATGCAAAAGCAGATAACGGCTTGAAACAAGGTTACGGCTTAAACGTACAGAACCTTTCTGGGTACCAGTACGGAAGTTGTAAAGACCTGTTTTGCGAATCCATTCCAACTGTTTGTCATCTTTGACATATCCCAGTACTACCCAAGTCTCATCAGGCAGGAAATCGCGGTTTTCACCTTCTGCTTCTGGCAGACTTTCCATCGTCATAGACTTGTTGGGGTTCAAGTGTACATCATACTGATAGAACGATAGTTTCTCGCGATCAGAAGTGCGATCCATCAAGTGGGCTTTCACTTCTGCCAAGAATTGTTTCAGAAAAATTGAGTCCTGTTGCCAATGGCCTGGACGGATGCTGAAGGCACCTAAACCTGGTATGATTTCGTGGAAACCTCGCAGCTCTCTATTCTCATCACCAGGATATAGAACATAAGCGCCACTCGTTCGTCTGATGGCGTCTTTATAGGCATGCATCTTTAGCAGGTCACCTCGCTTATATATTTTAAGTTCTTGCTCTCGCTTTTCTTCTGCTAAATCATCCTCGATATTCTTTTCAATGTCTCTATCTTCGAGCAACACCTTATTCAGTCGATACTTTGCATCAAAGTGGATATGTATCATGAGCTCTTGACGTTCAGCTTCCTTCTCATCAATTTCGCCAGGCCATAGCGACAGCGTATAGTCTGGACGCATGGTCATCGTCCAACTGCCAGCTTTGTGGATTGGGTCATTGTTTTCAGACACTTTGTTAAACGTTCTGTTGTAATAGAAGGCAACATTCAATATACGAGAGAATGTTTCTTGTTTTCCATACACCATTTTCATCTGACCCTGTTTCAGACTCAAATTGATGCCGTCGTTATCTGTTTGCACCAAGTTCTTTAAGGCTTGTGGCTCGATATTGAAGAATTCCCTCACCAGTTCCAATAATTTGAAGAACAGCCAGTATTCATAAAGCGTCGCCACATTCTTTTTGCCAGCATCATATACATCATCACCACCCGTCCAGTTCAGCTTTGCAGCCAAGTCAAATAGCAACCAAGCCTGCAATACTTCACGATAGCCCTCTTTGCGCTGCAGCACAGGACTATTCATATTCATGTGTGTGGGCTGTGAAATCTGACGGAAGAACTGGTTATCCAGATGTCCGTACAACCGTTCAAGTGTCTGGTTGGCTTCCATCTTCAGCTGTTCTGTAGCATTGACAAACCCTTTTATTTCTGAGCAGAAATTCACAAACGTGCGCAGCACGAACTTTACAAACTGGTTCTCCTGACAGTCCGTCGTGTCCCGCTTGTATTCCACCTCTATTCTCCTTGGTACACTGGTCAGACCTTCCGGCATACCCGTTCGCATCCCCATCGGTAGTTGAATCCTATCCGTGCTTGCTACTATCTGGCGGATGTTTTTGCGGCTAAGGCGTTTTACGCCTACAATGTTACGCTCAATATTAGCATCCGTCCATTTCCTTACAGGATTTGATATGATTTTGTGAATAGCCTCTGAAAATGCCTCGCTATCAATCAATGAGCGTACAAACGAGAATCGCTGATAGAGCGTCTTTGACGAGCACGACTGATCTATCTCCAGTTTTTGTGTCACAGGCGAGCCTTGCTGCAGAACCAAGTCTGTGTAGTATTCCGCAATCTCGTCCAACATCAGGCGATAGTCACTCCTATATTCCGACTTAGTACTCCGAATCTCCAAATCAACACTCCCGACAAGTTTCTGTGTATCCACATCCACCACTTGCAACGCCAGATGCCCCACATAGATACCCGTAGTCAAAGTTCCCTCACTTGCATGACTTGTCTTGTTAGGGTGGAACCGTACAATTTCATTCTCCCTCTCAAACTGGTATCGGCAGTTTTCCTTTTCATCCACAAACTCATATGCATAAGTACATCCTTCTACCAGCTGCCACCTTGATTCACCGGCATAAGGCTCACTTTCCTCAAAGACTTTTGCATTTGAGGATTGCGGATACACCACCAGTTTCACGCTGTCCTGCCTCCCCGCAACTGGTATTTCGAGATACTCTGTCATACTATTCCTCAATTCCCATCTCACCCTTCAGACGTTTTACCTCCTTATCAAAGTCTGACAAATACATCCGATCTTGTATAACCCTATACTTATCATATTCCTCGTATGCCTTCAACTTAGCCTGCAAAGCAGAGACCTTTCCCTTATCCATCAATATCGGATATGAGGCAAGTGTCAGGAAATTATCAAGAAACTCGGCCCACTGCTGCATCGTTGTTGGACGGTGATTCTTTGCACGTGTTTCTGCCAAGTTGATGTAAGCCTCCACGATTCGGTTCAACTCTCGCATATGTTCCTCTGACAGATAATTCTTGGCAATCGCCACATCCGACTTCATGATTTTACCGTCAGGAGCCTGAGCCCACGTCGTCAGCCCCATGTGCAATTTAGTAGCATCCACGTTATAATATATGATTTCAGCTGCCGTCTGACCCACGATGGCCCAGTGCAGTTTATTCTGCACTTTGGCATAAAATTCGCGAGTTTCTACAGCATCCCTTTGGTAGTCACAGGCTGTGGCATAAATATCTGTTATCTTTTGGTAGGCCATACGCTCTGATGCACGAATCTCGCGTATACGTTCCAAAAGCTGTTCAAACTTAATGTCAGTCAACTGGTTACCGTGAATGAAGCGCTCGCTATCCAACACATAGCCGTTCTTCACATATTGGCTCAGCGTGTTGGTGGCCCACTGTCTGAAACGGGTAGCCTTGTAACTGTTCACTCGATAACCTACGGCAATGATGACATCAAGATTATAGAGCATTGTTTCGTATGGTTTTCCATCATCGGCAGTTATCCAATCTTTTCGAATAACTGAATACCTGTTCAGTTCTCCCGAGTCAAATATATTCTTCAAGTGATAGTTGATAGTTGATACTTCCACCTGAAAAATTTCAGCAATTCGCTTCTGTGTAGTCCACACTGTTTCACCGTCAAAGAAGAGTTGCACACGAAGATTTCCCTCTGGGTCTGAGAAGAATATAATGTCCGTATCTGCGTATAATTCAACGCCTTTCGATAATTCTTGCTTCCCAGAGAAATACTGCAAGGCTGACAACGCCTGACTCTTCTTAGCGTTGGCACACATCGCTATTAACAAACAAGCATAACGTGTCAGTCTGTATGATGGAACGGAACGGTTGGCCCCAGAACCAAGCTCAACCATTTCGGTAGCTTCAACGAAATGGTCTGTAACTTTGGCGTTGTTCTGGGCGCACAATTTCTGTGCCTTCTCTATCAGGCCTTTAAAATTCCTATAGTCCTTATAGCCGATAGCAGTAGCCAACTCACGTGCCATCCAGTATTCGTTGCTCTTCTCGTCTATGTGACGTATCTTATCATAGATATTATTTTCCATTATTTCTTAATTACATTTCACAATAAAACTACGCCTCCGCAAAGCTTGTAAATCCATTAGCTGTTGCCGACTCATACATACGTCTTATCTTGTCGGCACTCTCTTTGTATTGAGCCTTCTCCACATTCTCCTTTGCTATATTCAAATCCTTACCAGCACCAGTAAAACAGAGCTTCCAAAGTTGAGCTAGCACAGGCTCTAGCTTCTTTCGTGAACCATGCAGCTTGGGCAGCAGTTTCTGTACGATGGCAGCATCCAGGATTTCCTCGTCGGTCATCTTCTTGTCTGTATCATCGTGAGCCTTTGCCTGACAGATAAAGCGGAATATCTCCGTTGCTGAACGGTAACCGAACTCAGCATTCACGTTCTTCAGTTCGTCAAAGAACTTCTGCAGCATCTCAACAGCTTCACCGTCCTGGGCCAAGTCCTTCTTACATGCCTTTGCCACAAAGTCTGCTCCCATTCCAGCTGCCTTGCCGATAATGTTGTCATGGTCTATCTCACGCATTTCTTGCAGGAACTCGCCCATCTCCTTCGACGAAATCTTAAACTCAATCACGTTGGCACGGTCCAGCACCTTGGGCGAGAACATATACGTTGTCTCGTCAACGTTGATGGTACCAATAATAAAGAGATTCTTTGGCAGGTCAATTCGCTGCGGCACGCCGTCAATCTCTTTGTCGGAGTCCGTATTGCTATTCCACAGACTAATTTTCTCCCTGCTCTCCATTGCCGACAGAAAGTCTGCGAAGTATCGCTCCACATAGCTCATGTTCATCTCATCAAGTATCAAGAAGAACGGCTTGTCCGCATTCTCCTTGCGATTTGCCTCTATCAGCAAGTCTAAGACGCCGCTCTCTGGCTTCACGTACTTCTCTGGTTGTAACGCATTGGGGAATCCCAACAGTGGTTCACGGTTTGTCCAGTCTGCTCCTACGCTCACCACGCACATCTGCTTCTCCCTGTTTTTTACCAGCGCACTGGCAAATGCCAAAGCCAACTGAGTCTTACCAGAACCAGCCAGTCCGCTCAATATCAGAAACCTCTTCGACATCAGCGAGAAGGCAAATCGCTTAATCAGGTTGTCAGAATAGACAAGACCTGTCTCACGAATGAGACTAATTACGCTCTTAATGGAGAACAAATTGGTTGGGATGTTATTTTTCATTTCTTCTTCAATCACACCTGTCTGTATTGGAGTGTTATTATCTGTTGTATTCAAGATCAATTCTTTGTATTTTTTGTAGATATCCAGGTAAAGATTCAATAATTTGTGGCCAGCCTCGTCATCATTAACATTCCACAATGTATAATATATTGCACCTGCTTTATATCTATCGTCAGCAATATCGGCATTTCCATCAGAGGATAATAATTGATTATTGCTATTGATGATTTTCCTTACCTTTTCTGAATTGCGAATAACCTCCTTTTTGCCGAGTCTCAATCCAAATTGACCTGGAACGGTAGTCCCTTGATTTAACGTGATATACACATGTTTATAATCAGATGAAAAAAGGAACACAATGTAAACTCCCTCGCGAGTCGTTTTTGTTATTGCTTCATCTAAAACAGCAATCCATGGTGTTTTCGTTGCCCGGCCAGCTCCAACAGATCCCTTCAAACTATATTTGCAAGTTGAGTCCTTCAAAAATAACGACAACTTCTCAGGTAGCGAGGCGCATATCGTGTTTCTAACAGAATATGGAATATCTGATGTCAACTTTGCTCCCTTCAATATATTTGCATTATCAAAAACAGAAAGGAAGAGCTGATTTATTTCATGCATATTATTTCTATCCATATTACTCGAATTTTAATTCAACATAATTCAATTATTGCCTTTATCAATGCGAAGGTTTTGACAATTAAACTACTTTTGCTATATCATCATTCTTCTTGTTCAGCATTTCCGTAAAGAAATCCTCATCCATATATGACAGCAACCTGCATCCACCTAAATAGTTTAAGTATTTAGTCATATATCTACATCTGTTCTGAAAAGAATGGCTGAATGTGGAATCCATATGCGATTCAATAAAACGTAAAGTTGCAACAGTTGCTGGTTTGTGCCGGAACAATGTATACGTTCCAAGTGTACGAGTACGTAAATCCTCTTGCTTGAATAAAATCTTTGTTAATGCATATTTATCTTCACGTTTGTCATCAACAGATAGATAAACGGCCCACCATAAATTTGGTAGCCAAGTCTTAGACGAGCTGCCCATACTTGGGAACCAGTAGTCCATTATATAGCTGATCTGAGATGCAGTACTGTTCTGCTCGCCATCTCTGTTGACAATCACGTTGGGCCATCTTTTACGCATATAGGTGATTAACTCAACGTGTGCAATGTACAACCAGAAGGGTGCGTATGATGCCAGCAATGGATTGAGATTAGGCAGGGCCTCATAAAGCAAAATGGCAGAGTCAAGTGAAGACAGCGTTTCTGTGTTCATCTTTTCCAGTTTTGCTTTGTCAACACTAAAATCGTTCAAATAACACACATCTCTATCTGTATAAGCAAAACTCTCTCCATCAAGTGTGTAATGAGATATAGAGTCTCCTGCTTTCAAATTAAGGCGTAAAGAATTACAAAAATCTTCTGTAAAAATAGCTTGTCGTCCTTCCATATTCATTCTTCAGTTAAAATCTGTCCAACAATGTTTTCACTTGTACTGATTTGCTTTAGCATGCCCATATAAGGTTGATTAAGCATCATTTGAGCCAATTTAAACAAATCGTCCATGTTTTGAGAATCTGGGTCATTTGATACATTCTTAATAATGTCAGAACAAAACTCTTTTATATCGGGTTCATTCATTCTGTACGTTAAAGCATTTACCCACATATGCTGTTTGTCATTGTCATCCTTATAGTCGTGATATTTTAATAAGGCATAGGTTAATGCTTGTAAATACAATGAAGCCTTTAGTATTGTCTTACGTTTCTTCTCTTCCTCACTGTTCGTCGACTTTTTGTTGTATTCATCCATCATATCGCTTGGCAGCAATATCAATATTTTGGGAGAATCCAAATCGTATGTTACAGAATGCTCGTTATCACGAGAGTTTCGTTGAACAGTCATAAAAGATTTCATGTTTCTAATGTTACGCAGATCCAAATTCAGTGGATATGAACACTTATTGTATGCTACTAGGAGATCTCCCTTATGTAAATTGATAGTATGTCCTTCATAATCTGGATTTAGTCCCTCATTCTTATAATCGAGAATATCTTTTTTAGCTATAACGAAACACTCAAAATCTAGTTTGCCATTTAACAGTTTCTTTTCAATAGTAAAACTGAATTCAGGGGAAGATGATGATTTGCAAATACGCAACATAGTGGAGTGACATGATACCTCTACAGAAAATTCTGCATATTCATTATGAATATAATTAAGAATGTCCGAATCGTACAATTTCAAAAGAACGGATATGCAAAACGAGTCGCCAACTTCTTCGACAGTGATGTCAGGATTGGCACAACCAGTTTCTTCTAAGGATGGTGTAATATCATCGCTTATTCCTAATACTGGATAGGGTAATGATACATTTTCTGTTCTCATAACATCTGTTCTTTAATGGTTACATCATGTTCTGCTAATAGTGAGAAAGCATATTCTCCTGCATTATCTACGCTAAATGTAATAACATTTTTCCCTTCAGACAAATGAACTTGGGCAATTTCATTTTCATGAATTTGTCCCACAGAGGCCATTTTTATATGAACATTACAGCTCTTGTCATCTGTTTCACCAATAGGGGTCAATGTTAAATATGCTTTTTCTTCATCATAAGGAGAGTGGACAATTAAAGTATATGATATCTCCCCATCAGCATTCTCTTCAGAGAAAATGCGATATTTTACAGGGAACTTCATTCGAACGATTCTTTCCTCTGTTTCGGGCTCTAACTCTTCGATATAATCATCATCGCCTGACGGTTTTGGCTGAGGATTGGGTTGTGGAATCACTGGAAACTCCCTTTTCCGTCCACCAGAGAAATCGGTCTCGTTCACGGCACTTTTGACTTTTTTGGGTTCTATCACCTGGGCTTTTCCAACATAAGTGGACTTCTTATGCGGGATAGGCTCTCCAACATGTATATCAGCTGGAGCACCTTGGGCATCATCGTCTTTACCTTGAATATTGATAAGGCTACCGATTAAAGGATTTGTTGTATCACTTTCTGAAATCAACGGTATTGTAAAATCTTCTAGCTCCACATCGTCAGAATCTGTTTGATTAGCAGGGAAAACAACATCTAAGCACCATCGAATGAAGTCTCTCATTTCTTCTTCAATCTGTCCTGCCTGCTCTATTTTTTCTTGTGGACGCTTGTCCAATTTAAGTTGTCGCTTACTCCATGTCCGGTGTGCGGCATCTTCCATAGTCCTTAGCAATTGATTGCCTTTTTCTTCATCGTCACATAAAAACACTGCGGAATACCCACGACTGGAACTGTTATGTTGGACACCAACAACCATTCGAGGAGAACGCATAAAGAGAACTAAGTCATTTCCTCGCTGCAAATCAACATTCAAAAATAGAGATGTCTTACCGATGATGGGCAAGTATTTCTTAAAACAGATATATTTTTTGCCTGTGCATCGTTCAACAGCTTCTTCATATGAATCGTCATCCGTGATGGTCACATCATTGTTTCGATATGCTAGCCAGTAGGGGTGGGGATTAAACTTATCAAAGAAACTCGTTCTTACATTGTCATAGGGTGGAGCATTGAAGAATTGATTTGTGAAGATGTCCTCTATATTGCTTTGATTGCATTCAAAAATGAATTCTTCACCAAAAAGTTCTCCTTCACTGAAATCTATCAGAACCTCTAATTTCCCATCTTCGATGGCAGCGAAAAAGTTCCGTAACACAGCTTCACAACACTTTTTATATACCTTTCCTTTTTCGTCTTTTGACTCATCTATACTTATATAAGGAATATAGACGGTTGTGCCAGTTTCTTCTCTTCTAAAGCTTTCTGGAATAGCAGAACAAACATCTTTTTTCTCACACTGTATTGGAGTACCATTACCAGAATCCAAGAATCCCGTGTCATAATACGACTCACGTGGTGTGCCTGTTGGATGAGTTGCTAATCTCGAGACTCCTTCAAATGTGAACGTATCGTCTGCCGTCATTGAGGACACTATGAGAGTGTTGATTTCCGATACAGAGAAATACGTTATCTTGCCATATCCATGAGATCCGCCTGCACCAACAACTTCATTAGGGTCTCCAGTGTAACGAACAAATTTTTTAAATCGTCCGTTATCAGTGTCATAATCATAATCCATGCCAATGGTGCGATAGTCTGCAACTTCCAACATATAGAATTGATTAGCACTAAGAACTTTCAACATATGTTTGAACTTGTCTGCATGAGAAATATTATAACAAGACTGTATGTGCTCGCGCAAATCATCTTTTAGATATGAGTATTTTGATGATTCAACCTTCCGCAGTTTATACTCAACACGAACTGGTACGTTGCTGTCTGTTTTTGGATGATCTAAAGAGTTTTGGATGGACTCCCTAATCATTGTTTGATAGACATCGCCAGGAAACAGTTCTTTTTGAGGGTCATTTTCTCCACGCCCAGATACGTTCAAGGCTTTTGGGAAATACCATTTAAGATTATTGGTTTCCATAGACTATGATTTAAATGTGAATCCTTTTTTGCAAACCTTATTCAGCTCACCCACATAAGCAGAGCGCGTGTCCCTTAGGGCTTTTGATATTTCGGAGAACATTTGTTCAACATCTGCATCGGAATAATCGTAATTATTCCTGTTCGAACAATTCTTAAGTAATTGCAAGGTATCCAGCACTCTTTGGACACGACTTCCTGCCACTTTTTCAAATCTTTGTCTTTTTTCCGTTTTAGCCATATACTACATTTTTGAAATATTTATAATTATGCGGCAAAGATATAAAAACAAATCGTAAAAGACAAATTATTTTAGAAATATTTACTAGAATTCTAACTATATATATGAATTCTATAACTATATTTCGATAATATAGCATCAATCATCCTTATTCAAGAAGGTTAAAATCAATATTGCTATACAATAATAACGATCGTGCCACTTCTCTAACTACTGGCACAGCAACTGAGTTGCCAAACTGTTTATAGACAGGCGTTTTTCCCGTTAATATTTCAAAGTATTCTGGGAAACCTTGCATGCGAGCACACTCTCGTCCTGTCAATACACGTATATGCTCATGATTAAGTTCTCCACGCGGATCCTCTACATTGTTTACATTGGGATTTGCAGGGTCAACAACAAGATTTCTTTCCAGTCCCATTCCACCTACCATCAAAGTATGCCCGAAATCGTCATTTCCAATAATCCTATAACCATATCCACGCCCCTTTTTACGTTGGGCTGCTTTATGCCTAACCAATGTTTGCCAATATCTTTCAGACATATAGTATCGTGTATCTACCATGCCTATTTCACGAATAGTTCCAAAATGTACGTCTGGGATGCCTTCACCTGTTGGGTAATTGTACTCCCCAGGATAATGCAGGAATCCCACGATGAAAACCCTGTCTCGATTCTGCGGCACCCCAAAATTTCTTGCATTTAATACTTTTGGATCTGGAACGTAGTAATGAAGTTCATCTCTGAGAATGTGAAGAATCGTATCAATTGTCTTTTCTGGCAACCTGTTACCTTCTTCATCTCTGTTATGAATTGACATTAGCCCCTGAACGTTTTCTAGCAGAATTATACTGGGATGCTTAGCCTCTATGATGTCACGTAAGTCGTAAAACAATGTACCTTTTGCTTCATCTGCAAAGCCTTTACGTAATCCTGCCAATGAAAATGGCTGGCAAGGGAAACCTGCGCATAGGACATCAACACCTTCAGGAATTCTATCTTTGTTTACTTGCTGTGTGATATCTCCAAACGGGATAACCCCGTGATTCATTCCATAAGTTTTTTGGGCACTGGTGTCAAATTCTGAAGCATAGACACATCGTCCACCTAATTGTTCGAGAGCGATACGGAATCCTCCTATGCCAGCAAACAAATCCGCAAAAGTAAATGCGTTATTACCTTGGTGTTGCCTATAGACTGGAGTGTTGAATATTTCAGCAAACAGAGTTTCTGTCTGATCTTGGCCAATAGCATCATCGTCATTCAAATCTGTATGCGTTGCTCTATAATATCTTTCCAGCAAAAGAAGAGCTTCCTCACGATACAAGTTACCTTCAGGGTAATCTTTGTTTTGCAGATAATGGGTAATAACCGCCATATCTGCATTAAAATCATAATGCTTTGTCTCTATCCCATGTAATTTAAGCCATTGCCTCATAGGTGCTATGAGTCGGCCTCCAAATAACTCTTCCTTAGATAATCTTTCTTTATTATATGGTTTCATATCATTTCATTATTTTCCTACAAATATCCTATCACGATGATAAGCTAAAAAGTCGCAATTGGGTTTGTATTCTGTAGGCATAGTTATCTGCTTGCCGCTGATGCTGCCGAAATGTTTGGCGTAGTATTCTTGGGGTTCAAACTCGCGAAGAGCAGAGGAGAGATGGACTGTGTAATCGTCTGGCGAGATGGTGATAAGTCCTTTATCAAAGGCTTTGTCGTATAGGGCTGAAAGGCAGATGCCATTACAAGGGTTAAGACGCTCTTTCTTATGAGTATTGTCTTCCCATGGTATGATATGGCTTGCTATTAATAATTGTGGTATGTTAATACCTGTTAGGGCACAGCGACTTCCGTAATTGACAAGAATCATACGACGGAAATAATCCTGCCCCTTCCTTCTTTTTGTTTGAGAAATCTTGTCCTCTCCCTCTTTGGTGATGTCGAAGTGGGTAATCAGTTTCTTTGAGATAGCTTGTGGATTATGCTCCTGTGCAACAATGCGGTCTGCCGTAATTACTTCCTGTTCGTACACAGCATAGTCCATCAGGCTCTTTAATGCAGCTGAACAAAAGTTGTTTAGAGGATAACTTCTTTGGTTCGGATTACCATAGTCAAAGATGTTCTGCTTGTTTTCTTTCATCTTCTTTACTTCCTCTTTGACAAGGTTGAGAACATTCTCAATAACCGAAATATCTGTAACACTATAGAGTGATTGGCCATGAAGATTTACTACATCTTGATGCTTCAGAACATTGTCAAGAATCTGGATAGCCCGAGCATAGCTGTCAGCCTTTCCGGAGTTTTCAGCTGACAGACGAGTATTAAAATCTATAAACCCTTTTTTATCCATAATGCTTTTCCCGTTTTAGGCAGAATGCATCCGCAAAGGTAATTAAAATATTTGAAAAAGAAAAGCTTTTCAGGGAAAAATCTGAAAACTACTTTCAATAGTAACATTCACGACGTCTCATCTTCGAACCCACTTAACTACGTTGACTTTCTTCACGCTCGGCAAAGTCGAAGCAAGCTTCACTTTGTTCTCGCTTAATCAGAAAGTTCGAACCATCTCAGAGGGCATAAGCTCGGCCTATGCTACGCCTACGCTACGATATCTCTATAAAGGAGCACTAAAGGAAGACCAAAGGAGGACTCTTTTTGTATGTTCTACCCATACTCTAGGCTACTTCTAGGCTGCTTCTAGGCTGCTTCTAGGCTACTTCTAGGCTGCTTCTAGGCTTACTCTAGGCTGCTTCTAGGCTTACTGTTTGAGTATGCCTGGAGCCTGCCTGCTTCGATGGAACAGCTTGGTTGCTACATCACTACGGTATTTGTTGTCTGGAACGTCCCATGAACATAGGTTCATGAAAGCACCGTTCTACGACGTCTCACCTTCGAACCCACTCCGAACCCACTCCGAAGAAAAAAAATCACGTAAATTGCTAAAGGATGCAACTTACGTGATTTTATGTAGAAATAAGGGCGAACTATTTAATAAGGTCAATGGAGCGCTTCAGGAACTTGTCGAGTGCTTCACCTTTGAGCATACCGTTCTGCAGAAGGGCCAAGTCAATCAACTGGTGGACAATATCGTTCTTTTCAGCAAAGCCATTCAGCACATCCTGTTTCTTTTGCTTTTGTTCCTCAACGGCTTTCTCGGTTTCTGCCTTCATGTCCTTATCATCCTGAGTCAGTTCGTCGGCTTTCTTCTTCTCCTGTTGCTGACGGATGGCTGCCAAGCGTGCCTCCTGACCCTTAAGCTCGGCTTCAATAGGCTTTAAGGCTTCGTCGGTATTTTGCTTGCAATCATCAAGGACACGCTTTACCAATGGGTGGTCGCTGTTAAGTACAAGATTCAGAGAATCAGGCATTTGTGCGTAGAAGTTCATGCCTTGCTGGAAACGGCTCATCTCCTTCATACGGCGCATCCATTCGTTCTGTGTAATAACCACAGGACGCTGGTTTTCGCCCAGGCTCTGGACTTCCACCATGAATTCTGTCTTCTCCATCTTAGGCATCTGTGATTTGAATACCTGTGACAGATTGGCAGACTCGTCTTCTGTCAGATTGGATTTGGGTGCATCGTCCTTCACGATCAGTCGGTCAATGATATCGCTGTCAACACGAGTAAAGCGGCTCTTTTCGAACTTTTGCTCTAACATCTGAATGGCTGGCACATCAAGTTGTCCGTCAAGCAACAGCACAGAGTAACCCTTGTCCTTGGCTCCTTGTATGTAGCTGAACTGCTCCTCCTTGTCTGTTGCATAGAGGTAGATGAGATTGCCGTCTTTGTCCTTCTGGGCACCCTCGATGAGAGTCTTGTATTCGTCGAAGGTGAAATATTTGCCGTCAACGTCTTTCATCAGGGCAAATTCCTTTGCCTTGTCGTAGAACGACTCCTCGCTGAGCATGCCATAGTTGATAAAGAGCTTCAGGTCGTCCCACTTCTCCTCATACTGCTTACGGTCTTCCTTGAAGATGGCCTGCAGACGGTCGGCCACTTTCTTGGTAATATAGGTGGAAATCTTCTTTACCTCACGGTCGCTCTGTAGATAGCTACGGCTTACGTTCAGTGGAATGTCAGGTGAGTCGATGACACCATGCAGCAGCGTCAGGAATTCAGGTACGATGCCCTCCACCTGATCGGTGACGAACACCTGGTTGCAGTACAGCTGGATTTTGTTGCGCTGCAAGTCGATATTCGACTTGATACGGGGGAAGTAGAGAATACCCGTAAGATTGAACGGATAGTCCACATTCAGATGAATCCAGAACATCGGTTCATCGTGCATAGGATAGAGCGTGCGGTAGAACGACTTGTAATCCTCGTCCTTCAATGTTGACGGGGCTTTAGTCCATAACGGCTCCACATCGTTGATGACGTTATCCTTGTCGGTGTCAACCATCTCCTTCTTCTCGCTCGACCACTCTTGCTTCTTGCCGAAAGCCACAGGAACAGCCATAAATTTGCAGTACTTAGTCAGCAGCTGCTGGATCTTTTCCTTTTCAAGGAATTCTTTGCAGTCGTCGTCCAGATAAAGGATAATGTCAGAACCACGGTCCTCCTTCTCTGCGTCATCAATTTCGTATGCAGGACTTCCGTCACAACTCCATTTTACAGCTTTAGCACCTTCTTTATAGCTCTTGGTGACGATTTCAACTTTCTTTGAAACCATAAAACTGGAATAGAAGCCAAGACCGAAGTGTCCGATAATGCTGTTGGCGTTGTCTTTGTACTTTTCCAAGAAGTCGTTGACACCAGAGAAAGCAATCTGATTGATGTACTTGTCAATCTCTTCCTCTGTCATTCCGATGCCTCGGTCAGAGATGGTGATGGTGCCCTTTTCTTTATCAACAGAGATGTGTACGGTCAAATCGCCTTGTTCACCCTTAAACTCTCCCTGCTGAGCAAGTGTCTTCAACTTCTGCGTAGCATCAACGGCATTTGATACCATCTCACGCAGGAAAATCTCATGATCTGAATAGAGAAACTTTTTGATGACGGGGAAGATGTTCTCGGTTGTAACCCCAATATTACCTTTTTGCATATACCTTATTATATTATTTATATTAATACTTTATCGTGGTATATGCAAATATCGTGCCAAGTTAGATGAATAGTACTCTGACTATCGTCAAAGATACTATCGCTCGAGAATGAAAATAAATATTAATTTTTTTTGCATTCTTCTCGCTTATTCGTACCTTTGCATCCGAAAAACAAGAAAAGACAATGAAGAGAAGATGGCATTGCAAACCAGGGGAGCAGCCCACTGAGTTGGACAAGCGTATTATGTATCTTGAGAATAAAGGTGCCTTGGTGCCAACACGCGATTTGATAAAAACACCCGAACAGATTGAAGGCATTCGCAGGGCAAGCGCGGTGAACACAGGCGTTCTGGATGCAGTAGGTGAGGCTATTCATGCTGGTATGTCCACGCTGGAGATTGATAAAATCTGTCGGGACTACTGCGAGAAATATGGAGCAACACCTGCATGTCTGAACTATGAAGGATTCCCGATGAGCGTTTGCACCAGTATTAATGAGGTGGTGTGTCATGGAATTCCCAAAGCCGAGGATGTCCTGGAGGAAGGTGATATCATAAATGTCGATTTCACCACGATATTGGATGGCTATTATGCAGATGCCTCGCGAATGTTTATCATAGGAAAAACAACTCCCGAGAAAGAACAGCTGGTCAAGGTGACGAAAGAATGCCTCGAAATCGGAATGGAGGCAGCCAAACCTTGGCATGGGGTGAACGAGATAGGACGTGCTATTGAGAAACATGCTAAGAAGTATCATTATGGAGTGGTTCGCGACCTCTGTGGACATGGGGTAGGGGTGCAGTTTCACGAAGAGCCGGAAGTCTGTCATTTTGCCCAACGTGGCGATGGCATGATTTTGGTTCCAGGTATGGTGTTTACCATTGAGCCCATGATTAATATGGGAACGTGGAAAGTGTTTATTGATGCTGACGATCCTTATGGATGGGAGGTTATTTCGGAAGACGAACTGCCTTCAGCACAATGGGAACACACCTTGCTGATGACTGAGCACGGCGTGGAGATACTGAGTTACTAAGAAAACTTGTCTGACTGGTTATACAGGAAAAGATAGAAAGCGATGAACGATATATATATATTAGGTATAGAGTCGAGTTGCGACGATACATCAGCAGCGGTATTAAGAAATGGTGTGCTATTGTCGAACGTGACAGCGTCGCAGGCAGTACACGAATCCTATGGTGGTGTGGTACCGGAACTCGCTTCAAGAGCACATCAGCAGAATGTCGTACCTGTGGTTCATGAGGCCATTAAACGTGCTGGTATTGCAAAGGAACAGCTGTCTGCTGTGGCTTTCACACGTGGTCCCGGACTGATGGGTTCTTTGCTAGTGGGTGTGAATTTTGCCAAAGGCTTTGCACGCTCTTTGGGTATCCCGTTGATAGATGTAAACCATCTACAAGGGCATGTGATGGCGCATTTTATCAAAGAGAGTGAGGACGATAACAATCAGCCGCCACTACCATTTATCTGTCTGTTGGTTTCTGGAGGTAATTCGCAAATAGTCTTGGTGAAAGCCTATAATGACATGGAGGTGTTAGGGCAGACCATTGACGATGCTGCTGGTGAAGCCATTGATAAATGCTCGAAGGTGATGGGACTAGGCTATCCAGGAGGACCTATTATCGATAAGTTAGCACGTCAGGGAAATCCGAAGGCCTATCAGTTCTCGGAGCCTCATATTCCTGGATTAGACTATAGCTTCTCAGGCTTAAAGACCTCTTTCCTTTACAATATGCGAAAATGGGTAGAAGAAGATCCTGATTTTATCGAACATCATAAAGAAGATATTGCCGCTTCGTTGGAATGGACTATTGTTGACATCTTGATGAAGAAGTTGAAGCTGGCTGTCAAGCAGACCGGCATCAAGCATGTGGCTGTAGCCGGTGGCGTGAGTGCAAATAATGGATTGCGGAACGCCTTCCATGACTATGCGAAACGTTATGGTTGGACCATCTATATCCCCAAGTTTAGTTATACCACTGATAATGCCGCTATGATTGGCATTGTGGGCTACTACAAATTTTTGGATGGAGAGACTTGTCCCATTGATGCGCCAGCATTTAGCAAGGTAACGTTTAAGTAAGATTAAAAATTAAAGATTAAATTCGCTTCGCTCAGAAGATTTAAAGATTAAATATATGGATTTCGAAAGTAAGATTTTTAGCAGGGAAATAAGTCAGCTGTTGTGGGAAATGGATAAAACAGTAGGTACCGCTGAAAGCTGTACTGGTGGACGTATAGCAGAAGCTATCATTTCTGTACCAGGAGCCTCAAAATACTTTAAGGGGGGTATCATTTCCTATGTTGACGAAATAAAAATGTCGTTGTTGGGAGTGGATGCCAGTCTGCTGGAAGAGAAAACGGCTGTCTGTGAGGATGTAGCACGTCAGATGGTTGTCGGTGCTTGCAAGGCTTTGAATACAAATTACGCCATATCGGCTACAGGATATGCGGGCCCTGGTGGGGGTACAAAGGAGATTCCTGTAGGCACCATTTGGCTGGCCTGCGGAACAAAAGAAAAGCAGATTACGATGATGGTCCAGGAAGACCATGGACGGGATATTAATCTGGCTATTGCTACCAATAAAGCCATTCAATTGTTCTTGGATTTTTTAAAATCTGAAATACAATCTAATGAGTAAATAGAGAAAGAGAGTTAAAAAAACTTAAATAGGGATTATTTCTCATTTCTCATTTCTCATTTCTCATTTAAAATGACTACCTTTGCACCCTGTTTGGAGTAAGTTATAATTAAGGAACAAGTAAAAGTAGATAGAAATGTCGAAAATTTGTCAAATTACAGGAAAGAAGGCACAAATTGGTAATAACGTGTCTCACTCAAAGCATCGCACAAAGCGCAGCTTTGACGTAAACCTGTTCAGCAAGAAGTTCTACTATGTAGAGGAGGCTTGCTGGATTCAGTTGAAGATCAGCGCTGCTGGTCTGCGTATGATTAACAAGGTAGGTCTGGACGCTGCCCTGAAGCAGGCTGTTGCTAAAGGTTTTGTAGAATGGAAGGACATTAAAGTAATAGGAGATTAATATTATGGCAGGAAAGAAAGCTAAAGGCAATCGCGTTCAGGTTATTCTTGAGTGCACCGAGATGAAGGAGAGCGGACTTCCCGGAACAAGTCGTTATATCACGACCAAGAACCGTAAGAACACTCCTGAGAGAATGGAATTGAAGAAGTATAACCCCATCCTGAAGCGCATGACTGTGCACAAGGAGATTAAATAATCTGTTTAAAGCATGGCAAAGAAAACCGTCGCTACCCTCCATGAAGGCTCAAAGGATGGTCGCGCTTACACAAAGGTTATCAAGATGGTAAAGAGCCCTAAGACTGGTGCTTACATCTTTGACGAGCAGATGGTTCCTAACGAGGCTGTTAAGGACTTCTTTAAGAATTAATTTTAAAAAATCTCTATATTAAAAGCTGAAACTGAATGTAGTTTCAGCTTTTTTTATTAATTTTGCACTCGTAATATATAGCTATATGGGTATTTTTGGTTTTTTCAACAAGGAAAAGAAAGAGACGCTGGACAAAGGTCTTGAGAAGACAAAGACCAGTGTTTTCGACAAACTGGCACGTGCTGTGGCTGGCAAGTCAAAGGTGGATGACGACGTCCTTGACAATTTGGAAGAGGTGTTGATTACCTCTGACGTGGGCGTGGAGACAACGCTGAAAATCATAGAACGTATCGAGGAACGTGTAGCTCGTGACAAATATGTTTCCACGAGTGAACTTAATGCTATTCTTCGTGACGAAATAGCGTCTTTGCTGACGGAAAACAATTCTGAAGACAATGATAATTGGGACTTGCCCAGCGACCATAAGCCATATGTCATTCTGGTTGTTGGCGTGAATGGAGTAGGCAAGACAACCACCATAGGAAAACTGGCTTGGCAATTTAAGCAAGCAGGAAAAAAAGTCTATCTTGGAGCTGCTGATACTTTCCGTGCTGCCGCAGTCGAACAGTTGTGCATCTGGGGTGAACGGGTTGGTGTACCTGTTGTCAAGCAACAGATGGGATCAGACCCCGCTTCTGTTGCCTTCGACACGTTGCAGAGTGCAAAAGCTAATGGTGCGGATGTTGTTTTGATAGATACTGCAGGCCGTTTGCACAATAAAGTAGGCTTGATGAATGAGCTGAAGAAAATCAAGGATGTCATGAAGAAGGTGCTTCCCGAGGCTCCTGATGAGGTGATGCTGGTGCTGGATGGATCTACAGGCCAGAATGCGTTTGAGCAGGCAAAGCAGTTTGCTGCAGTCACTCAGATTACCAGTCTTGCCATTACAAAACTTGACGGAACGGCCAAGGGTGGCGTCGTCATTGGTATCTCAGACCAGCTTAAAGTCCCCGTGAAATACATTGGACTTGGAGAAGGTATGAAAGATTTGCAGCTTTTCAATCGCCAGCAGTTTGTTGACTCGTTGTTTAAGAATGAATAAGAAACCGACCATAGATATCATCACCTTAGGGTGTTCAAAGAATCTTGTTGATTCTGAAACACTGATGGGACTCTTTGAGGCTCACGGCTATCGTGTGACGCACGACTCGGAGAATCCCCACGGTGATATTGCGGTGGTTAACACTTGTGGCTTCATAGAAGATGCAAAGCAAGAAAGTATAGATACTATCTTGGAATTTGTGCAAGCCAAAGAGGAAGGCAGACTGCAACAGCTCTATGTCATGGGATGCCTCTCAGAACGCTACTTGGCTGATTTGGAAGCAGAAATTCCTGAGGTGGACGGATGGTACGGGAAGTTTAATTATAAAGAGTTGCTGAATGATCTGTCTAAGAAATCGGATACACCAGAAAAACTCAACTTCCAAGATGTCCATCGCCACATCACGACTCCTCGCCATTATGCCTATTTGAAAATCGCAGAAGGCTGTGACCGCCATTGTGCCTATTGTGCTATTCCTATCATTACAGGTAAGCATAGGAGTCGCCCGATACAGGAAATATTGGATGAGGTACGCTATCTTGTCAGTCAGGGAACCAAGGAGTTCCAGGTAATCGCGCAGGAACTGACCTATTATGGAGTTGATATTGATGGTAAGCAGCATATAGCAGAGCTGATAGAGCAAATAGCTGATGTTGAAGGTGTGGAGTGGATTCGTCTCCACTATGCTTATCCGGCTCATTTCCCATGGGACTTGTTACGGGTAATGCGCGAGCACAACAATGTTTGCAACTATCTGGACATCGCCTTGCAGCATATTTCCAACAATATGCTTTCGCGGATGCAGCGTCATGTTACGAAAGAGGAAACTTATGACTTGATACGCCGGATGCGTCATGAAGTTCCAGGAATTCATATAAGAACCACACTAATGGTAGGCTTCCCTGGTGAGACAGATGAGGATTTCCAAGAATTGATAGAGTTCGTGAAATGGGCGCGTTTTGAACGCATGGGGGCATTCGCCTATTCGGAGGAAGATGGTACCTATTCAGCAATACACTATCAAGACGATGTGCCTGCTGAGGTGAAACAGCAACGCTTGGACAAACTGATGAGAATACAACAAAATATCAGTGCAGAAATAGAACAAGCTAAAGTTGGTCAAGTCCTCCGTGTTATAATAGACAGAGAAGAAGGTGACTACTGGATTGGTCGTACGGAATTCTGTTCTCCAGAGGTCGATCCGGAAGTTTTAATCTCAAAGAGTGAGCATCTGAAGATTGGAGCATTCTACAATGCTCGTATCACGGATGCAGAAGAATTTGATTTATACGCCACAACGAGATATGAATAACAAAGAGTTTATAGCAGAATTGGCGGAGCGTACAAAATATGCTCCCAAAGATACCCAACGGCTGGTAAATAACCTGATTGATGCTATGGGTGACGCTTTTCAAGAAGGCGATGCTGTGCTTATTCCTAACTTTGGAGTCTTTGAGACGAAAAAGAAAATGGAGCGTATCATGATAAATCCTTCTACGGGTCAGCGTATGCTAGTACCTCCCAAGTTGGTGTTGAATTTTAAGCCCAACCAGACATGGAGGGATAAATTGAAAGGAGGACAATAGTCATGGGAAAGTTGACAATACAGGAAATAGCCAAAATTCTGGTTGAGAAGAGCGGACTGAGTCAGAAGGATGCCAATCGGTTTGCTTCGGAAATGTTTGCTATTATCCAACAGCGTCTTGAAGAAGACGAACTGGTGAAAATCAAAGGCTTGGGTACTTTCAAGATTATCAATGTTGAGGCTCGCGAAAGTGTTAGTGTCCGAACGGGTGAGCGTGTTGTGATAGATAGTCATGCAAAGGTGACCTTCACCCCAGATGCGGTAATGAAGGAACTTGTCAATAAGCCCTTCTCTCAATTTGAAACGGTTGTCCTGAACGATGGAGTAGAATTTGAGGACATGGCAGAGGATAGTGATGAGGACAATGCAAAATCTGAAGAGAAGGCCATTGCTTCAGATGAAGAATCTGCAGAGGAGGTGTTCTCTGGTGAAGAGCCTTTATCCGAGGAGCAACCCATCGTCATGCTTGCTGATGTAGAACCTGTAGTCGAGGAATCTGTTGTTGAGGAACCAGTAGTCGAGGAACCAGTAGTCGAGAAGCCTGTAGTCGAGGAATCTGTTGTTGAGGAACCAGTAGTCGAGGAACCTGAAACAGAAGAGGCAACGTCTGAGGAACCTGTTGTAGAAGAGGATCCTGAAGGGTCGTCGTGGAAAAAATGGCTGATGTCTGGAGTTCTCGTATTGGTATTAATGGGACTCTCTGCACTTGGTGGCTATTATTATGCTATGTATAAACTATCTACTCAAAAAATAATTAATAAGGAGGAAAAAAAGACAGAAAAGGTGGTCCCCCCTTCAAAAACTGCTGATAGTACTGTTGTTGTGAAAGATTCCGTAGCTGCAAAATCGCCTGAAAAAGCAGAAGCACCTGATTTAAAAGCAGAGTCATCTCCTGTTAAAGATGAAACGGCTGATAAAAAAGTGAAGGAAGATGCAGAAGAAGTAGATCCGTATGAGGCAAAAGACGAACGAATAAGACTGGGTGCTTACAAAATTGTAGGTACTGCCGAGGAAGTTACTGTTCTTCCAGGCCAGACCTTTTATAGTATTTGCCGTGCACATTTAGGACCTGATATGCAATGCTATGTGGAAGTATATAACAACCTGCCCAAGGATCCTAAAATCAAAGTAGGGCAGGTGATAAAAATTCCCAAGCTTAAAATAAAGAAAAGGCGTAAAAGGTGATGAATATTTGAAAGTTTCTTAAAATGTAAGTTTTAGGAAACTTTTTTAATATTATTTAGGTATGGAGTTGTATGTAATGACGCTTGAAATGAGTACTTTTGCACTTCAAAATAAGTAAATTGTAAAATTCAAATATTATGGCAGAAGCTATTGATATCCGCGAACTGAATATGCGGATAGAACAACAAAGTGGATTCGTCACTAATCTTGTGACGGGTATGGACCGAGTAATCGTTGGTCAGAAACATCTAGTGGACTCATTGCTTATTGGTCTGCTGAGTGATGGTAATATCCTTTTGGAAGGTGTTCCAGGACTGGCAAAGACATTGGCTATCAAGACCCTTGCTCAACTGATTGATGCGTCATATAGTCGTATTCAGTTTACGCCAGACTTGTTGCCTGCTGACGTGACAGGAACAATGATTTATTCGCAAAAAGACGAAAAGTTCCAAGTGAAGCGCGGACCTGTGTTTGCAAACTTCGTGCTTGCAGATGAAATAAACCGTGCTCCTGCTAAGGTTCAGAGTGCCTTACTGGAGGCCATGCAGGAGAAACAGGTTACAATTGGTAGTGATACTTTCAACTTGCCCAATCCCTTCCTGGTGATGGCTACTCAGAATCCTATTGAGCAGGAGGGAACTTACCCGTTGCCAGAAGCTCAGATGGACCGTTTTATGCTGAAGGTTGTAATTGGCTACCCGACAATTGACGAAGAAAAGAAGATTATTCGCGAAAATATTGTCGGTGCATTGCCTACGGTAACTCCTGTTACAACTGCTGAGGAAATTGTCAACGCTCGTTCTGTGGTGCGTGAGGTTTATATCGATGAGAAAATCGAGCAGTATATCGCAGATATTGTGTTTGCCACCCGTTTCCCAGACCGTTATGGGTTGAAAGACATGAAAGATATGATCGCGTTTGGCGGCTCTCCTCGTGCTTCTATCAATCTTGCTAAGGCGGCTCGTGCCTATGCTTTCATCAAACGTCGTGGCTATGTAGTACCAGAAGATGTGCGTGCTATTGCTCATGATGTACTTCGCCACCGTATCGGACTAACCTATGAGGCTGAGGCGTCGAATGTCACCAGTGAGGAAATTGTTTCGAAGATTATCAATAAGGTTGAAGTACCTTAAAAAGAGGTGAGAGGTAAGAGGTAAGAAGTAAGATGGAGACTTCTGAGATAATAAAGAAAGTTCGGAAGATAGAAATCAAGGCGCGTGGTCTGAGTTCTAATGTCTTCGCAGGGCAATACCATTCTGCCTTCAAGGGTAGGGGTATGGCTTTCAGCGAGGTGCGCGAATACCAGTATGGTGACGATGTTCGTGACATCGATTGGAATGTGACTGCCCGTTTCCATCGCCCTTATGTCAAGGTGTTCGAAGAGGAGCGTGAACTTACTGTTATGCTGCTCATTGATGTTAGTGGTTCGTTGGATTTTGGTACTCAACGGCAGATGAAACGCGACATGGTGACGGAGATTGCTGCAACAATAGCATTCTCTGCTATTCAAAACAATGATAAAATTGGTGTGGTGTTTTTCTCTGATCGTATCGAGAAATATATTCCGCCAAAGAAAGGTCGCAAGCATATTCTCTATATTATCCGTGAAATGCTCGATTTCCAACCAGAGTCGCGTCGTACTGATGTGAAACAGGCTCTTGAGTTTCTGACGAGTGTTGCTAAGCGTCGCTGTACGGCTTTTGTGCTGAGTGATTTCTACGTTCGTCAAGACTTCCTGCAACCTTTGCAAATATGTAACCGTAAGCACGATGTGGTGGCTTTGCAGGTGTACGATGTCTTGGCCCGTCAGTTACCAAATGTGGGACTGATGCGTGTTGTAGATGCTGAGACGGGGCACGAACAGTATATTGATACTGGTAGTCGCAGCCTTCGTAAGGCGCATGAGAACTATTGGAATAATCGTCAGCAACAGTTGCGTGAAACGATGAACAAGAGTAATGTCGATTTGGTTAGCATTGCTACCAACGAAGACTATGTGAAGGCTTTGCTGATGTTGTTTAAACAAAGAAGTTAATGAAAAGGTTAGTGTTGTTGATTGGCTTGATAACCAGTACTTTACTGACTTTCGCTCAGTCTGGTGTTGAAGTTAAGATAGAGCCAATAGAAATGATGATAGGCGAGCAGGCGCAGGTCACGGTGACTGTGCAGGCGGGTAAGGATGATAAGGTGGAATTTCCGACCTATCAGCCTCGTCAGCAGATTGTGGCAGGTGTCGAAGTAATTGCTGCTCAGCATCCGTCTGATAACACCTTACAATTGACATTGACCTCTTTTGACGGCAACCTCTATTATCTTCCTCCCTTTAAGGTGAAGGTTAACGGGAAGACAATAGAAAGCAAGAGTTTGGCCCTTAAGGTTGTTGAGGTTGAAGTTGACACGACAAAGCTCGAGAAATTCTTTGGCCCGAAGGATGTTCAGGATAATCCATTCCAATGGAGTGATTGGTCCTTGTCGTTCTGGCTGAGCGTATTTGTGTTGTTATTGTTGGCTGTTGCTTTTTATCTCTATCTGCGGTTGCGTGACAATAAGCCCATCATGGTTCGCATCAAGATTGTGAAGCGCCTGTTGCCTCATCAGAAGGCCATGAAGGAGATTGAGCAGATAAAGGCTGACAAGATGGTTAACTCGGAAAATCAGAAAGAGTATTATACAAAACTGACAGACACGTTGCGTAAGTATATTGAAGAACGCTATGGATTCTCTGCTATGGAGATGACTAGTTCAGAAATCATCGAACGTCTGACAACAGCTGATGATCAGCAGAGCCTTGGAGAACTACGCCAGCTCTTTATGACTGCTGACCTTGTCAAGTTTGCAAAATACTCTACGATGATTAACGAGAATGATGCCAATTTGGTGAATGCGATAGATTTCATTAACCAGACAAAGCTGGAGAATCAGCCCGTCGAGGAAACTGTTAAGCCACAGTTGTCCGAGGAAGATCAGCGTTCTCAGAAGATTCGTCGCGTCCTGAAGACAGTTATTGGAGGCGTGATCATCATCTCTGTCTTACTGTTCAGCTATGTTGTCTATAGCATATATCAACTATTGAATTGAATGTAAACAATGGAATTTGCCAATAAAGAATATCTGTTTCTCCTGTTGCTTATCATACCTTATTTGGTATGGTATTTAATGTACAGGAAGAAAAGTGAGCCAACGATGCGCATGAGCGATACTTATGCGTATCGCTTTGCACCTCGCTCATGGAAAGTTCGCCTGATGCCTTTGCAATTATTTTTACGCTTGGCGGTCTATGTGCTTTTAGTTATTATCCTGGCTCGTCCGCAAACACAAAACTCCTGGAAAAATAAGACTATGGAGGGTATTGACATCATGTTGGCTATGGATGTTTCTACTTCTATGCTGGCTGAGGATTTGAAACCTAATCGTATGGAAGCCGCCAAACAAGTTGCTGCTGATTTTATCATAGGTCGCCCGAATGATAACATTGGATTGAGCATCTTTGCAGGTGAGGCATTCACCCAATGCCCTATGACAACGGATCATGCTTCTCTGCTTAATCTTCTTCAGAATGTACGTACAGATATTGCCCAGCGTGGTCTGATAGAGGATGGAACAGCTATAGGCATGGGACTGGCCAATGCCGTTTCTCGCCTAAAAGATTCTAAAGCCAAAAGCAAAGTTGTCATTCTGCTTACCGATGGTTCCAATAACCGCGGCGACCTGTCACCAATGACAGCTGCAGAGATTGCAAAGAGTTTTGGTATTCGTGTCTATACCATTGGTGTGGGCACCAATAAAGTGGCTCCTTATCCTATGCCTGTTGCAGGTGGTATTCAGTATGTGAACATGCCTGTCGAAATTGATACCAAGACACTAAGCGAGATAGCCTCTGCTACCGATGGCGATTTCTATCGAGCTACCAACAATCAGGAGTTGAAGCAGATTTACAAGGAGATAGACAAGTTGGAGAAGTCAAAACTCAATGTCAAGAAGTTCAGCAAGCGCTATGAGGCCTACCAGCCCTATGCTATCCTTGCTGCCTTGCTGTTATTATTAGAGATGTTGTTGCGAATTACAGTTTTTAGAAAACTACCATAAAGAGAAGTGTCATGTTTCGATTTGAAGATCCTATATATTTATATGCGTTGGCGTTGATACCTGTGTTGGGTGTCCTGCGCTTTTTGTTGGTGCGCCAGCAAAAGAAACGCCTGCGTAAGTTTGGCGACCGTGACTTGGTTCGCCAGCTGATGCCTGATGTATCACGTTTTCGACCATTGGTAAAATATTCTCTGCTCCTTACTGCTCTTGCTTTGCTTATCGTCATGATAGCACGCCCACAGTTTGGCACAAAGATTAATCGTGAGAAGCGCACGGGTATAGAAACAATCATTGCCCTAGACGTCAGCAATTCAATGCTGGCTGAAGATGTGGCACCCAGTCGCTTGGATCGTTCTAAGATGATGGTGGAGAATCTTGTTGATAATTTTACCAATGATAAGATTGGTCTCATCGTCTTTGCAGGCGATGCTTTCATCCAGTTGCCTATCACTAGCGATTATGTCAGCGCAAAGATGTTCTTATCAAGTATCTCACCTTCCATGATAGCTATTCAGGGAACTGACATTGCAAAAGCTATCTCAATGGCTACTCATAGCTTTACGCAACAGGAAGGCGTTGGAAAGGCTATCATCGTGATTACAGACGGTGAAGATCATGAGGGTGGAGCTTTGGAAGCTGCCAAGGAAGCTAAGGATAAAGGCATGCGCGTTTATATATTAGGTGTAGGTTCTGTCAAAGGAGCTCCCATTCCTACTGGCAATGGTGACTATATGAAGGATAATACGGGCCAAACCGTTATGACAGGTTTGAACGAACAGATGTGTCGTGAAATTGCCCAGGCTGGAGGGGGTGCCTATATCCATGTAGAGAATAACAGTAATGCCCAGGAACAGTTAGACCACGAACTCAGTAAGTTGGCAAAGAAAGAAATAGAAAGTACTGTCTATAGTGACTATGATGAACAGTTTCAAGCTGTCGGCATTATCGTTCTTTTGCTGTTGATAGCGGAGATATGCATCCTCGATATCAAGAATCCGATGTTAAGGCGTATCTCTCTCTTCAAGCGAAATACACAAGCCATAATGATATTGTTGACCATCCTTTTCTCGTTGTCTGTCAGTCCGGCTAAGGCACAGAGTGACCGTCAGTTGGTCCGTCAGGGAAATAAGCAGTTCCGCTTGGGGAATTATGCTGAGGCAGAAGTGTCTTATCGCAAGGCAGTAGAGAAGAATCCCCGTAACTCACAAGCTTTGTATAATCTTGGTAATGCCTTGCTCGGACAGCGGAAGGATTCTGCTGCTGTCAGCCAATTTGAACAGGCAGCCAAACTGGAAACCAACCCTATCAGAAAATCTCAGGCATATCATAATATTGGTGTTATTTGTCAAGGACAGAAACAATATGCACAAGCCATAGAGGCTTATAAGGAATCCTTGCGTAACAATCCTTCCGATGATGAGACTCGTTATAATCTGGAACTTTGCAAGCGTCAGCAGAAACAACAGCAGCAAGACCAGCAAAACCAGCAGAATAACGATAAGAAAGACCAGAAGGATAAGAAGGACCAGCAAAAACAAGATCAGGAAAAGAAAGACCAGCAGAAGCAGGATCAAAAGCAACAAGACCAGCAACAGCAGCAAGACAAACAGCAGATGAGCAAGGAGAATGCCGAGCAGATGCTTAATGCTGCTATTCAGGAGGAAAAGCAGACGCAGGAGCGTATGAAGAAAGCCATGCAACAACCCAACCGTCGCTCGTTGCAGAAAAACTGGTAACACAAAGAATGGATAATATGATGAAAAGATATCTCATTTTGGTAATATGTTTGTCCGTGGTGGTGGTAACCATGGCGCAACAGATTACGGGTCGTGCTCCCTCACAGGTGGCTGTAGGCGAGCAGTTCCGCTTGTCTTATACTGTCAACACCGATGATGTGAAAGGGTTCCGTGCAGGTAATATCCCTGAAGAGTTTGAGGTTTTAATGGGACCAAGCACTTCAACGCAGTCTAGTTATCAGTTGGTAAACGGACACATGTCCAGTTCATCATCTGTCACTTATACCTATATTCTATCAGCTACCAAGAATGGCTCGTTTACCATTCCTCCTGCACAAGCTCAGGTTGGTAGCAAGACCATTCATTCCAACGAGCTGCATATCAAAGTAAGTGGACAGGCACAAAGTGGTGGACAAAGTGGTCGTCAGCAAGGCAGGGCAGGGGAGGAAATCCGACCTGCCGGTAGTGCTATCTCTGGTTCCGATCTGTTTATCAAGGTAAGTGCTTCTAAGCAACATGTTCGTGAACAAGAACCTATCCTGCTGACTTATAAGGTTTATACGTTGGTTGGACTTACCCAGTTGAATGGTAAGATGGCAGACCTTAAGAGCTTCTATACCCGTGAAGTACCTCTTCCTAACGAGAAGACCTTTAAGGTTGAGACGTTTAACGGACGTCCTTATCGTACGGTAACCTGGCAACAGTATGTTATGTTCCCTCAGGCAACAGGTAAGCTTGAAATTCCCAGTATCACATACGAAGGAATCGTAGTTCAGCAGAACCGTAATGTTGATCCCTTTGAGGCCTTCTTCAATGGTGGTTCTGGATATATAGAGGTTAAGAAACAAATTAAGGCTCCTGGTATTACCATCCAGGTCGATCCCTTACCCCAGCGTCCAGCTAACTTCTCGGGTGGTGTAGGTCATTTCGATATCTCTGCCACATTGGATAAGACTCAGGTCAAGGCCAACAATCCTGTGAAATTGCGTGTCACAGTAAATGGTGCAGGTAACATGAAACTGTTGAAACAACCCATTGTCAAATTCCCCAAAGACTTTGACAGCTATGATGCTAAGGTTACCGATCATACCAGTTTGAACACCAACGGCTTGGCGGGCTCTATTGTGTACGACTTCCTGGCAGTTCCCCGTCATCAGGGCGAATTTGAAATACCAGCAGTAGAGTTTGTCTATTTTGATTCCTCTTCGGGCAGCTATAAGACCCTAAAGACAGAATCCTTCCACCTCAGCGTGGCCAAAGGTGACGGCACTGGAACGGTGACAACTTTTAATGGACAAGAAGATATTAAATTGCTGAATAGCGACATCCACTTTATTAAAACCGGTGATACACATCAGCGGGCCATTGGTGATTTCTTCTTTGGATCTACCGCTTATTGGGTAATGTTAGCCATTCTGTTGCTTGCCTTTATTTCTCTCTTTATTATCTTCCGTCGTCGGGCTATTGAAAATGCCAATATTGTCAAGCAACGCGCAGGAAAAGCCAATAAAGTGGCTGCTAAGCGCCTGAAGAAGGCTGCCCGCTTGATGAAGGAAGGTAAACAAGGCGACTTCTATGACGAGGTGTTAAGGGCTTTGTGGGGGTATGTCGGTGATAAGCTGAGCATGCCTGTAGAGCAATTATCCCGGGAAAATATCAGTCAGCAGTTGTCTGCTCATCAGGTATCGCCAGAAACCGTCCAGCAGTTCCTTGGCGCTTTGGACGAGTGCGAGTTTGCCCGTTATGCACCTGGTGACCCCACAGGAAATATGAACAAAGTATATGAAGCTGCTATGACAGCTATTACGAACATTGCTGATGCTGTGAAGAAAGGAACGAAAAAAGATAACAAAAGTGATATGGGTATGTCACCGCGCATTCTACTGCTGATAGCCTTCTCTCTGACCTCCAGTCTTCTTCCTCTTGCTGCTAATGCTGACGTTTCAAAGGTTGACGCGGATAGCGCCTATGCACATGAGCATTACCAGAAAGCAGCTCAGCAGTATGAGCAATTATTGAAGAAAGGAGTCTCTTCGGAATTGTATTATAATCTTGGAAACTGTTATTATCGTATGGATAATTTCACCCAGGCAGTGCTTAATTACGAACGTGCTCTCATGTTGTCTCCTGGCGATAAGGACATCCGTTTCAACTTGCAGATGGCTCGTTCCAAGACCATTGATAAGATTGTTCCGGAATCAGAGATGTTCTTTGTGACGTGGTATCGCTCATTGGTCCATCTGATGAGTGTTGACGCATGGGCACGGACGGCGCTCATATCTCTTGTGGCAGCTATTATATTGGCATTGGCTTATCTGTTTGCGAATCCTATATGGCTCCGTAAGTTAGGTTTCTTCGGAGGATTTTTCTTCCTTGTCATTTTCCTTGCAAGCAATCTTTTTGCCTGGCAGCAGAAACAAGCCTTTATCCATCGTTCTGGAGCCATTGTCATTCGCGCAGCAGTAAATGTCAAGAGCACTCCTTCTAAAAATGGTACTGACCTTTTTATCCTTCATGAGGGCACCAAGGTGAATATCACAGATGCTTCGATGCAAGGTTGGAAGAAAATACGGGTAGCCGATGGTAAGGAAGGCTGGCTGGAGACCCGAGAGATTGAAATTATCTGAAATTGTTATACAAAATTATTCATATGGAAGAACTGATTCAATTTGACAAACAACTGCTACTTATGGTTAATGGCAGCGACTCCGTATTTCTAGACTATGTAGTGATGACACTCACTAATGGCCTGACGTGGATACCCCTTTATCTGTCCTTGCTATATGTAGTAATCAAGACCAATAAGCCCAAAGATATTTTGTTTATCGTGGCAGCTGCAGGCTTGTGTGTATTGTTTGCAGGTACTGTTGATGATACGATTGTAAAACCTCTGGTAGCGCGTTGGCGTCCCACTCACGATCCGGAGATAGGAATGTTGGTTGATACTGTGGACAATTATCGAGGAGGAAACTATGGATTTTTCTCTGCACATGCCTGCAACACCTTCTCAATAGCCTTGTTCTTCTCTCTGCTGATGCGTCGTCGTGTGCTTACTATAGCTCTTATCAGCTATTCTCTGGTGAACTGTTGGACGCGACTGTATTTGGGCGTTCATTATCCCGGCGATATCACAGTCGGACTTTTGTGGGGAACAATCGTAGGCTATAGCGTCTATCGCCTCTATTGCCGTATCACTATTCCTGCAGAATACAAAGAGCACCTTTGTTATGTACCTGTCGTGGTATTCTTGCTCACGTTAGGTTATGCGCTTTGTCGAGCCAGTTTTATCACCCTGCTATGATGAATACAAAAGAAATACAGATTAACGAATATAATTACGATTTGCCCGATGAGCGTATTGCTAAGTTCCCCTTGGCAGAACGCGACCATTCGAAACTCCTTGTCTATAAGCACGGCACGGTGTCCGAATCCATTTTCTACCAATTGCCAAGCCTCTTGCCATCAGGAGCCTTGATGGTCTTCAATAATACAAAGGTCATCCAGGCACGCCTTCATTTCCGCAAGGAAACGGGCGCTATGATAGAGGTTTTCTTGTTAGAGCCTGCGGAACCCGCTGACTATGAGCAGATGTTCCAGACTACCTCTCGTTGTTCGTGGCTTTGTCTGGTAGGAAATTTGAAGAAGTGGCGTGAATGTTCCCTTTCTCGCACTATTACGATTCAAGAGGAGGTCGTTACGGTGAAGGCTACTCGTCGAGGCGAACATGGTACCAGCCAATGGATAGACTTTGAATGGAGTGGGGAACGCTCTTTTGCTGAAATCATTGACGCTATGGGTGAGCTGCCTATTCCTCCCTATCTGAATCGTGAGACACAGGAGAGTGACAAGACTACCTATCAAACCGTTTATTCCAAGATTAAAGGCAGTGTGGCTGCTCCTACTGCTGGTCTTCATTTTACCACCCGTGTACTCGACGATCTTGATGCTCATGGTATTGAACGCGAGGAGTTAACCCTCCATGTAGGTGCAGGAACGTTTAAACCTGTCAAGAGTGATACTATCGGGCAACACGAAATGCATACTGAGTTTGTGGCTGTGCGTCGTCATACCATTGAGCGCCTTATTGCTCATGAAGGTCAAGCGATTGCCGTTGGAACCACCAGTGTGCGCACCCTGGAAAGTCTTTATTATATGGGTCTGAAAGTTATGCAGAACCCTAATATCAAAGAAGAAGATCTTCATGTTAACCAGTGGGAGCCCTATGGTGAGGAAAGTGTGTCCAAAGAGAAATTGCCTAGCGCGATGGAAGCACTGACGGCGTTAAAAAACTGGATGATTCGTCATGAGCTGACCGTGCTCCACTCCTCGACACAGATTATCATTGCTCCTGGCTACGACTATAAGATAGTCAAGATGCTGATTACTAATTTCCATCAGCCCCAATCTACGCTGCTGCTTTTGGTTAGCGCATTTGTGAAGGGCGACTGGCATAAGATTTACGATTATGCGCTGGCTCACGATTTCCGTTTCCTGAGTTATGGCGACTCGTCCCTATTGATTCCTTAAAATCGAAAACTATAAAAATCTCAACATATGAAATACGGTTTCGTAAAAGTGGCTTCTGCCGTGCCAGCTGTGAAGGTGGCAGATGTAGAGTACAATGTAAAGGAAATAGAACGCCTTATTGCGCTCGCGGATGGTGAGGGCGCCGAGGTGATATGTTTTCCTGAGTTATGTCTGACAGGCTATAGCTGCCAGGATCTCTTCAAAGAGCAACTCTTGTTGACCAAGGCAGAGGAAGGTGTCATCGAATTGCTTGATTTTACCCGTAAGTTAGATATTATCTGCATTGTAGGCATGCCTGTTCAGAGCGGTGGCCTGCTCCTTAATTGTGCCGTAGTCATTCAGAGTGGAAGCGTATTGGGCATTATTCCCAAGACTTATTTACCTAATTATAGTGAGTTTTATGAGAAACGCTGGTTCGCCTCTGCCCAGGATTTGAACCCTTCGGAAATCTATCTGGCAGGCAATTCTGTTACGCTTTCTGCGGAACCAAAACTCTTCCAGACAGTCGATGGTGTCCGCTTTGGCGTAGAGGTCTGCGAGGATGTTTGGGCACCTATTCCTCCTAGCAATAACCTAACGATGGCGGGCGCAGAAATCATCTTCAATTGCTCTGCCAGTGATGAACTCATCGGCAAGCACAGCTATCTGCGCTCCCTGCTTGCCCAGCAGAGTGCCCGAACCATCAGTGGCTATGTCTATTCCTCATGTGGTTTTGGCGAATCTACCCAGGATGTGGTTTATGGAGGAAATGCCATGATTTTCGAAAACGGACGTGTTCTTGCTGAAGGAGAGCGCTTTTCCTTCCAGCCCCAGATACTTTATGCACAGATTGATGTGGAACGACTCCGTACGGAGCGACATTCCAACTCCACGTTCATCAATGCCCAGCGTCATGCCCAGGCTCAGATTATCGTGACGAAGACAACCGTTGGTGACCATCCTTTCGAACTCATCCGACCCATCGACCCTCACCCCTTCATCCCTTCAGAGTCAGAGATGGCAGAGACCTGTGAGGAGATTTTGAATATCCAGACCGCCGGACTTTCCAAGCGTCTTGTTCATACCCATTGTCAGCATGTGGTGATAGGCATCAGTGGAGGACTCGACTCCACCTTAGCCTTGTTGGTATGCGTGCGAACCTTTGATAAGCTAGGATTAGATCGTAAAGGCATTGTTGGTGTCACAATGCCAGGCTTTGGCACAACAGACCGCACCCATGACAATGCTGCTTCGCTGATGCAAACGCTGAATATATCCCAGATGGAGATTTCTATTTCCGATGCTGTCACCCAGCATTTCAAGGATATAGGCCACAATGCTGCTGTTCACGATGCTACCTATGAGAATTCTCAAGCTCGTGAGCGTACCCAGATTCTCATGGACCTTGCCAACAAGCTCAATGCCTTGGTGGTAGGAACAGGCGATTTGTCAGAACTCGCACTGGGATGGGCTACCTATAATGGTGATCACATGTCAATGTATGGCGTCAATGCCGGTATCCCCAAGACTCTCATCCAGTATGTCGTTCGTTATGTCGCTATGCTGCCTGCTTTCAGTCCTCAGCGCGACACGTTGATAGACATTGTCAACACCCCGATTTCTCCAGAGTTGACACCTGCTGATGCGGAAGGTAATATCCAGCAGAAGACGGAAGACCTAGTAGGTCCTTACGAGTTACACGACTTCTTCCTTTTCTATTTCATGCGCTATGGATTCCGTCCTAGCAAGATTTTCCTGATGGCCCGGAAAGCCTTTGGCGATGCTTATGACAAAGAAACCATCAAGCATTGGCTCACTACCTTCTGTCGTCGTTTCTTCTCGCAACAGTTCAAACGCTCTTGTCTGCCTGACGGACCTAAGGTAGGAAGCATCTCCCTGTCTCCGCGTGGCGACTGGCGTATGCCCAGTGATGCCAGCAGTGCTTTATGGCTCAAAGAGTGTGAAGAGTTATGAATTATGAATTAATCACCAGTGCCCAAAATCCGAAGATTAAGCGCCTTCTTGAACTTCAGCAGAAGTCGCAGGCACGTCGCAGTAGCGGACTCTTCGTCGTTGAGGGACGACGCGAGATAGAGCGTTGTATCAACAACGGCTATGTAGTCGATACGCTGTTTTGGTGTCCTGAGATTTTTGGCATGGAGCAACCACAGGTTGATGGTGCCCGTATTTTTCAGATCAGCGCTGATATATATAATAAGGTAGCGTATCGTGGTGGCACAGAGGGTGTCATTGCAGAGGTGGTGGTTCGCCATTTTACACTCTCCGACCTCCAGCTTTCCCAGCGTCCGCTCGTCGTGGTGTTGGAGAGTGTCGAAAAACCCGGTAATGTTGGAGCCGTCTTACGCTCTGCCGATGCTGCCAATGTCGATGCTGTCATCGTATGCGATCCGTTAACGGACCTTTATAACCCCAATCTCATTCGTGCCTCCATAGGAGCCTTCTTCAGTGTGCCCTGTGTCGCCTGCACCTCCGAGGAGTGTATTCAGTGGCTCAAAAAGAATGGCATCCAGATTCTGACGGCCCAGTTGCAAGACTCCTGTTATTATTACGAAGCAGACATGTGTAGCTCCACAGCCATCGTGATGGGTACCGAGGCAACCGGACTTACCGATAAGTGGCGTGAGGCAGCAGATGCCCATATCCGCATCCCTATGTTGGGGTGTGGCGACTCGCTCAACGTGTCTGTTTCTGCTGCTATTTTGATGTTTGAGGCTGTCCGGCAACGTATTTCTATAGTCAGACGATAAAAAATCATCATAAATAGGGATTGTGAGTGTGAAGGAAAGTGTTTACCTTTGCACTCGCAAATTTTTAGGATAAATAATTAATTATAGATGAAAAAAGCATTTTTGTTCGTATGGACCCTTGGTTCGCTGATGACTGCGGAGGCAGAGAACATCAGTGAGCTGTCCGACTCATCGCGTGTCTATGACCTTGATGAGGTCGTTGTCATTTCTCAATCGAAGGAATTCGATAAACTACGTCATCAACCTATGAGCTCAACCGTTCTGACATCCAACGAGATGAACCTGTTAGGGGTGCGCGACCTTCGTGACGCCTCCTGCTTTGTTCCCTCGTTTGTCATGCCGGCTTACGGATCACGTTACACCTCCTCCATGTATGTTCGTGGTATCGGTTCCCGTATCAATAGTCCTTCTATGGGAGTTTATGTCGATAATATCCCCCTGATGAGCAAGTCAACCTTCAACAGCCATTTCTATGGCATCGACCGTATCGACGTGCTGCGTGGACCACAGGGCACGCTCTATGGCGTCAATACCGAGGGCGGATTGGTGCGTATCTATACCAAGAACCCCATGAACTATCAGGGTACTGATATCAAGCTGGGCATCGGCACTCATTTCTATCGCAATGCCGAAGCAGCCCATTATCATAAGTTCAACGACCGTTTGGCCTTTTCCGTAGCGGCATTCTATAATGGAACGAATGGCTTCTTCCGCAATTCCTTTACGGACGAACGGGCAGACAAGATGGATGAGGCAGGGGGACGCCTGCGCCTGGTTTCCAAGCCCACCAGTCGTCTGACGCTCGATTTCACCACAGATTATCAGTTTGTGCGTCAGAACGGATTCCCTTATGGCCAGCTCGATGAAAATCTCGAATATGCCAGTGCCCCATCTACCAATCATCAGGGAAACTATAAGCGTAATATGCTCACCACGGGACTCAATGTGAACTATGCCCTGAATTTTGGTGACCTTGCCTATACAGCAAGCTGGCAATACCTCAAGGACGAAATGTTGATGGACATCGACTATCGTCCTCTCGACTTCATGCACCTGCAAGAGAAACAGTTGCAGAACAGCATCACCCAAGAGTTGGTGTTGAAAACACATCGCTATGGCATCTGGCAAGGAACCGTTGGTGCCTTCTTCTCCCAGCAGTGGCTTAAGACCGATGCTCCCGTCTATTTCGACCCGGAGATGAACAGGTTCCTCTCCAAGACCATTGAGGATTATGCCTATTACGGCATGCTCAACTCGATGGCTAAGCGAATGGGCTATGAAGCTGCAGCTGCGTTTATAGAGCGTGCTGGTGGTTGCCATATCACCATGAATACTGAGACCATCCCAGGTCTTTTCCGCACCCCACAGACCAACTTCGGAATCTTCCAGGAGTCCCACCTCAATCTGACCGATCGCCTCACAGCCACATTAGGTTTCCGCTATGATTTCCATAGGACCAAACTCGACTATGCCACCAGTGCGGTGACTCATCTTGACGAGAATGTGATGGGTACGCATGTTGAAGCTCATGTGCGCTCTATGATGGAACATGAGGAGAAAGCTACCTTCAATCAGTTCCTGCCCAAAATTGGTCTGACCTATCGCCTTGACAATGCAGGCAGCAATGTCTATGCCCTCGTGTCAAAAGGCTATCGCGCCGGTGGTTTCAATATCCAGATGTTCAGCGACATTCTTCAAGCTGAACTGCAGAGCCAAGCACAGTCAGCGCGTGGCGATGTGGAGATTCCCCATACCGATGAAGTCTATGAGAACATCCGCAACACCATCAAGTATGATCCAGAAGAGACGTGGAACTTCGAGGTAGGTACTCATCTTAATCTCTTCGACAACTTGCTCCATTTCGACCTCTCTGCCTATTACATGCAGATTCGCAATCAGCAACTCTCCGTCTTTGCCACCCAGTATGGCTTTGGACGTTCTATGGTGAATGCAGGCAAGAGCTATAGTTGTGGTCTTGAGGCAACGCTTCGTGGCAGTGCTTTCGATAACCACATGCAGTGGGCTGTCAGCTATGGCTACACCCGTGCTAAGTTCAAGGAGTATATGGATAGTGTCTCTGTGGACGGAAAAGCCGAGCCGATAGACTATTCCGGCAAGTATGTTCCTTTCGTACCCCAGCACACCGTTTCAGCTAATGCCGACTATCGGTTCGACATCCGCAACAGCGCCCTGCGTAGCATCACCGTAGGTGCCAATGTGTCCGCCCAGGGCAAGACCTATTGGAACTCTGCCAACAGCTATCGCCAGAAGTTCTATGCAGTGATGGGTGCTCATATTGATGCTGACCTGTCACCAGTCACCATTTCCGTTTGGACACGCAACCTAACCAATACAAATTACAATATATTCGCTATCGACAGTTCCTTCGGGGGAGAGACACTTTATTTCGCTCAGCGTGGTAATCCTTTTCAGATGGGTATTGATGTAAATGTACATTTTTAATTAAAACACAGCAAAATAGTTAAAGTCGTTAAATTTAACGGAAATAATTAACTAATTGGCTTCTTTGTATCGAGAAAAGTTTTAACTTTGCACTCGATATGAAGAAGTCAACTATTTGGGCAATAGCCATCATCATGGGATTCTCATTCCTGGCGCTGCTCTTCCTTCAGTTCTCCTACGTTGAGGAGATGGTAAAGATGAAGAAAGAACAGTTCGATGAGAGTGTGAACCGCTCTCTCTACCAAGTCTCCCGTAATATGGAGATGAATGAGACACTCAGATATCTGGAAAAAGATGTCAACGAGACTGAGCGCAGAGCCTTCACGCAAGACTCTGTGATGGTTGATGGCCTTGATGGCACCATTAAGCATTCCCATCAGTTTGCCGTAGCTGCAGACGATGGAACCGTCTATTCGTCGTTCCAGCTGAAGACCTTCGAGATGAAGCCAGCCTCCGTCCCCAAGGCCATGATTCTTCGTAAGGACAAGAACTCGTTGGCCGATGCTGCCAAGACCATGCAGGAGATAGTCCGCAATCGCTATGTCTATCAGAAAGCGCTGCTCGACGAGGTCGTATATAACATCCTCTATACCGCCAGCGACAAGCCCCTGAAGGAACGTGTCAATTTCCGCATGCTCGATCAGGATATCCGTACCGAACTGATTAACAACGGAGTCAATATTCCCTATCATCTCACCGTTTCCACCACCGATGGCCGTGAGGTGTTCCGTTGTCCCGACTATAGCGACGAAGGTAAGGAATACACCTATCAGCAGTTGCTTTTCCGTAACGACCCACAGTCAAAGATGGGCGTGGTGCGCATCCACTTCCCTGAGATGAACTCCTACATCTTCTCCAGTGTGCGCTTCATGATTCCCAGCATCATCTTCACCATCGTGCTGCTTATCACCTTTATCTTTACCATTGCGGTTATTTTCCGTCAGAAGCGCCTCACGGAAATCAAGAACGACTTCATCAACAATATGACCCACGAGCTTAAGACGCCTATTGCCTCTATCTCGCTGGCAGCCCAGATGATGAACGACGATTCCATTTCCAAGACGGAGCAGATGACCAAGCACCTCAGTGGCGTCATCACCGACGAGTCGAAACGTCTGCGCTTCCTCGTGGAGAAAGTGCTCCAGATGTCCATGTTCGACAAGAAGAGCATCATCTTTAAGAAGAAGGAGCTTGACCTCAACGAGATGGTGGAGCAGATTGCCCAGACCTTCGTGCTGCGTGTGGAGCATACTGGTGGTAAGATATATACGGAGATAGAAGCTATCGACTCAGCAATCTATGTCGATGAGGTACACTTCCAAAATGCTATCACCAATCTCATGGACAATGCCGTGAAGTATCGCAAGCAGGAAGAGCCCCTCGACATCTACATTCGCACCTGGAACGATGCGGAGAAACTCTACCTCTCCATCCGCGACACCGGACAGGGCATCAAGAAGGAAAACCTGAAGAAAATCTTCGACAAGTTCTACCGTGTGCATACCGGTAACAAACACGATGTCAAAGGCTTCGGACTCGGACTGGCCTATGTCAAGAAAGTCATCGACCTCCATCAAGGTAACATCAAGGTCGAGAGCGAAGTGGGCAAGGGTACCAAGTTCATTATCTCCCTGCCTATTATGAAGGAAGACTAATCAATAAATTGTCAAATAATAAATTTTAAGGTTATGGACGAAAAACTGAAAATTCTTCTTTGTGAGGACGATGAGAACCTCGGAATGTTGTTGCGCGAATACCTTGCTGCAAAAGGTTATTCTGCAGAACTCTGCCCAGATGGCGAAGCAGGCTATAAGGCTTTCCTGAAGACCAAGTTCGACATCTGCGTACTCGATGTGATGATGCCCAAGAAGGACGGTTACACCCTGGCTCAGGAAATCCGTCAGGCTAATGCCGAAATCCCCATTATCTTCCTCACTGCCAAGACTTTGAAGGAAGATATCCTCGAAGGCTTCAAGATTGGTGCTGACGACTATATCACCAAGCCCTTCTCGATGGAAGAGCTCGTGCTCCGTATCGAAGCTATTCTTCGCCGTGTTCGTGGCAAGCGGAACAAGGAGAGCTCTGTTTACCATATCGGTAAGTTCCTCTTCGACACCCAGAAGCAATTGCTCGTCATCGGTGAGAAGCAAACCAAGCTGACCACCAAGGAGAACGAGTTGCTGGCGCTGCTCTGCTCTCATGCCAACGAGATTCTTCAGCGCGACTTCGCCCTGAAGACCATCTGGATTGACGATAATTACTTCAATGCACGCTCTATGGACGTTTATATCACCAAGTTGCGTAAGCACCTGAAAGACGACCCGCAGATAGAGATTATCAACATCCACGGCAAGGGCTACAAGCTCATCTCTCCGGAGGAAGATTAAAGAAAACGGGCTGACCTTTTGGTCAGTCCATTTTTTTTGTGTAATTTTGCACGCAATTTCAGAATATAACATATCATTGCAATGAATATTTCGTATAAATGGTTAAAAGAGTACGTTGATTTCGACCTCACCCCACAAGAGGTGTGCGATGCCTTGACATCCACAGGTCTTGAAGTCGATGCACTCGAAGAAGTTCAGAGTATAAAAGGTGGCCTGAAAGGCCTTTACGTAGGTAAGGTGCTGACGTGCGAGATGCACCCCGATTCCGACCACCTGCATGTCACCACCGTTGATTTGGGCAAGGGCGAGCCTCAGCAGATAGTCTGTGGTGCTCCCAATGTAGCTGCAGGTCAGAAGGTTATCGTGGCTGATCTTGGTTGTGTGCTCTATGATGGCGACAAGGAGTTTGTCATCAAGAAGTCTAAGCTGCGCGGTGTCGAGTCACTGGGCATGATCTGTGCCGAGGACGAGATAGGTATCGGCAACGACCACTCCGGCATCATCGTGCTGCCGGAGGACGCGGTTGTTGGCACCCCCGCCGCTGAGTATTACCATCTAGAGAGCGACTGGCTCATCGAGATTGACATTACGGCCAACCGTGCCGATGCCCTCTCACATTGGGGTGTCGCCCGCGACCTGTATGCATGGTTGAAGCAGAACGGCTACGAGACGGCAACCCACAAACCAGTGGCCGATAATTTTGTTATCGACAATCACGACCTCCCCATCGACGTGGAGATTCAGAACACCGAGGCCTGCAAGCGCTATGCTTGTGTGAGCATCACCGATTGCGAGGTGAAGGAGTCGCCCGACTGGTTGAAGAACAAGCTGACCACTATCGGTCTGCGTCCTATCAACAACATCGTCGATATCACCAACTATGTGATGATGGCGCTGGGTCAGCCCCTCCATTGCTTCGATGCCGATATGGTGAAAGGTCATAAGATTGTGGTGAAGACGATGCCCGAGGGCACATCCTTCCAGACCCTCGATGGAGTAGAGCATAAGCTCTCCGACCGTGACCTGGCTATCTGCAATGCCGAAGCCCCCATGTGTATCGCCGGTGTGTTTGGCGGAAAGGGTAGTGGTACCTACGAGACCACCAAGAATGTCGTGCTGGAGTCGGCTTACTTCCATCCCACATGGATTCGTAAGTCAGCCCGCCGTCACGGACTCTCTACCGATGCCTCGTTCCGCTTCGAGCGTGGCATTGACCCCAACGGCACCATCGAGGCCCTGAAATATGCCGCCCAGCTCTGTAAGGAGTTGGCAGGCGGTAAGGTGTCTATGGACATCAAGGACGTCTATCCCGAGAAGATGCAGAATGCCGTCGTTGACCTCCAGTACAGCTATGTCCACTCCCTCGTGGGAAAAGACATCCCCGTGGAGACCATCAAGAACATCTGCGACTCTCTGGAGATGAAGGTGCTCAGCGAGAGTGCCGAGGGCTTGAAACTCGAAATCCCTGCCTATCGTGTGGATGTGCAGCGCCCCTGCGACGTTGTAGAAGACATCCTTCGCATCTATGGATATAATAATGTGGAGATTCCCACCCAGTTGAAATCGTCGTTGGTCATCAAGGGTGACGAAGACCAGAAGCACAAGTTGGCCAACCTGGTCAGCGAGCAGCTGGTGGGTGCAGGATTCAATGAGATACTGAACAACTCGCTGACGAAATCGGCATACTACGACGAGACTCAGAACCAGATGCTCGTACACGTCATGAATCCGCTCAGCAGCGACCTTAACGTGATGCGTGGCACCCTGTTGTATGGTGGCTTGGAGAGCATCGAGCACAATGCCAAGCGTAAGAATGGTAACTGCCGCTTCTTCGAGTTTGGCAACGTCTATAGCTTCGACCCTGAGAAAGAGAATCAGGACGACCCCATGCAGGCCTATAAGGAGCAGCACCATATGGGTCTCTGGCTCACCGGTAAGCGCGTGGAGGGCTCGTGGGCTCATCCCGACGAGAATACCTCATTTGCCGAGCTGGATGCCTTCGTTGACAACATCTTCGCCCGCATTGGTGTACAACCCGGCATGATTGTCCGCAAGAAGTCCGACAATGCCGTCTTCTCCGCAGGTCTCACCATCGAGAATCGTGGAGGAAAGAAACTCGTCGAGCTGGGTGTCATCACCAAGAAGCTGCAGCGTCAGTTCGACATCGACACCCCCGTCTATTATGCCGAGCTCAACTGGACAGCTCTGATGAAGGTCATCCGCAAGCAGAAAGTGGAGTTCACGGAGATACCCAAGTATCCAGCCGTCAGCCGCGACCTCGCCCTGCTCATCGACAAGAGCGTAGAGTTCCAGCAGATAGAGGACATCGCCCGTCAGACCGAGCGTAAGTTCCTGAAGAAAGTCGAACTCTTCGACGTCTATGAAGGCGACAAGCTCCCTGCCGGCAAGAAGTCGTATGCCGTCAATTTCATCCTCCAGGATGCTGAGAAGACGATGGGCGACAAACAGATTGATGCTATCATGCAGAAACTCATCGCTCAGTTGACCGCCAAACTTGGCGCTCAGCTTCGCTGATGACAATAACCAATAACCAATAAACAATAAACGTTAGGCTGCGCGTAGATGGATAAACAGAATCCTATTGCAACACTCTCTAAAAGCTTTGCTTTACGTATCGTGAAGTTGGAGCGATTCTTAAGGGAGGAAAAAATGGAACGTGTTCTGTCAAAACAGCTTTTACGTAGCGGGACCAGTATTGGTGCTAATATAAGAGAAAGTATTTATGCACAAAGCAAAGCTGACTTTATCAGCAAGATGAGCATAGCTTTGAAGGAGTCTAGCGAAACGGAATATTGGTTGGAATTGTTACATGAATCTGGTGTCCTGAGTGATGCTGAATATGAGTCTATATATAATGACAATAGTAAATTATCTGCAACTTTAATTAATATAATAAAAAAAGCCAAGAAATCGGAGGAATAACGGTTATTGGTTATTGTTTAATGTTTATTGTAAAACAATGGGAAGAGCATTTGAATATCGTAAAGCTACAAAGCTGAAGAGATGGGGCCACATGGCCAAGACATTCACCAAGATCGGCAAGCAGATAGCTATTGCCGTCAAGGCTGGCGGTCCTGATCCGGACATGAACCCCGCACTGCGTGCGTGCATTGCTAACGCCAAGCGCGAGAACATGCCGAAGGACAACATTGAGCGTGCTATCAAGAACGCGATGGGTAAGGACCACGCAGACTATAAGGAGGTCACCTACGAGGGATATGGACCTCACGGAATAGCCATTTTCGTGGAGACGCTGACTGACAACACCACACGTACCGTAGGCGACGTCCGTTCCGTGTTCAACAAGTTCAATGGTAACCTGGGTACACAGGGCTCGCTGTCGTTCCTGTTCGACCACAAGTGTGTGTTCACCTTCAAGAAGAAGGACGGCCTCGATATGGACGAGATGATTCTCGACCTGATTGACTATGGTGTAGAGGACGAGTTCGACGAGGACGAGGAAGAGAACAGCATCACTATCTATGGCGACCCCTCCAGCTTCGGAGCTATCCAGAAGCACCTGGAGGAGAATGGCTTCGAGGTGACCGGTGCCGAGTTCACCCGCATCCCCAACGACCTCAAGGACGTTACTCCCGAGGAGCGCGAGACCATCGATAAGATGATTGAGAAACTCGAGGACTTCGACGACGTACAGACAGTCTATACGAACATGAAGCCCGAGGGCATGTAATTCGGTTATTGGTTAACGATAATCAGATTGACGGAACGTGGCATCTAACAGCTGCGTTCCTTTTTTCTTGCCCGAATGATACACATAGCGGAAACTGTAGCCCGCCTCCTTATACAGTCGCAGGTGTGCACTATTCTTAATCTCCTGCAGTAGCAAGTCGCGCGAATGGGCACCCTCCACCACTGCCGAGTCGTCCAGCTGTCCCGTCAGCGTATAGGCATACGTAATGGTATGCGTCGCCTTGTCAAACGTCATGCTGTCCATCACCACATCCTTAGCCACAGGAGTAGGGCAGTGCTTCTCCGTATATTCCCTTGCCTCCCTTTCACAACGCTCTTCCAGCGACTCCTGACATCCCACTGCCATCAGAGCCACTCCCATAAAAAGTGCTATCTTTTTCATCTTTCCTTATATCATCTTTTTTGAATAGCCATTGCAAAGATAAACATTTTTGTTCGTTTTCAACTACGTTTATTAAAAAAGTTGTATATTTGTACCCAAATTAAAGTAATGAATCAATAATACGACTAGTATCATTATTTATCATTCGTCGAGCTAATCGGCTGTCTTTTTGCTTTTAGACAGCGAGATGCGATAGGAGACAGTGAGGATGAGGGCCAGTGATGCGATGAATGCTCCGAGAAACTCCAGATATGTCGCTAATTCATAAATAAAATTATCATGCTCAAGGATATAGAAGGCTACGATTAAGAGAATTGTCATCATCAGGAGGGCAGAGAGGGCGGTGGCGAAACAGCGCCACAGCGTCCCCCACCAGCTGTAGCCGAAGAGTTGACGGTAGGCTATGAGGAAGAAGAAGGTTGAAATGATATTTTCGAATACAGATAAGCCCAAGTAGTCGATAAACGTCAGCAGGAGGCTCAGGGTGCTCAGAAAGACTTGCACGAAGAAGCCTTCGGGCAGCGTGTGACGGGGATATCGCGGGGCGAAGCGGAACACCACCCATGTGGGCAGGATATAGAAGGCTTGGAAAAACAGGGTGCCCCAGCTCTTGTTGTCGTTAAACCACTTTATAATTTTGTCTATCTCTGGGATATTTGTTTTTAGGGTCAGGATTTCGTTATCCAGATGAAACGCCGACTCAACGATGAAGGTGAAAAGGCTCACGATGACCAGCATCTTCACGGGTGGGAACGACACCTGGCGGCGACCGCTGATGTAGTCGCGCACGAGATAGCCGGGACGCGTCAGCAGCTGAAAGAGCGTATAGACAAAGGAACGGGAGTCCATGCCCCAAAGGAGTGCTATATTTTCTTTGATGGAGCTCCATCCCACACGTCCCACCTCAGCACGCTGTCCACAGCGCGGACAGTAGTTGTCGGAAAACTCGGTTCCGCAGTTGTGGCATCGCTGTACGGTGTCAGCGTGGCGGTTGACATAATGCGGCTCCGACCGTTGCTATTGGTTGAATCGCTGGTATTTCTGTATTAGCTGCTCTTTGTTCATGCCTTATATTATTTAAAGATGTCGTGTGTCTTGTCGTAGGCGGGAGACTCGACGGACAGCAGGTTGAGCACGGAATGGAAGACGTAATGCTGGTCGAGGACGGCGGGCAGCGTGTCGTCGGAAGGCTCAGACTGGCGTGACGTGCGCTTGTAGTTGCGGAAGCCTGGGGAGGTCCATACCAGGAAGGGTATCTCGTACTGCACCTTCGGGGCAAGCTTCATGGGGAGTCCGTGCATGAAGATGTTGTTTTCGCCCAGGGATTCGCCATGATCGGAAACGAAGAGGAGGGCGCTGCGCCAATCGCTCATGGAGCGGAGGGTGTCGATGAGGTTGCTCAGCAGGTAATCGGTGTAGAGGATGGTGTTGTCGTAGGCATTGACGAGCATGGGGAGGTTCTTCTGACCTTCCTCGACACTCTTGGCTACGGGCTTGAAGACTTGGAACTGCTCAGGGTATTTGACGGAATAGTTGGGTCCGTGACTGGTGCTGGTATGGAGGATGATGAGCACCTTACGACTGGTGCTGGACAGGATGCGCTGGCGGAGTCCGGCAAAGAGGATGCCGTCGTAACGGCTGTCGGCATCGGGATAGCGGGTGGATAGCTCGTCATCGGTGACATATTCGGAGATATGGATGGGTGGCTCGCCCCAGTTGGAGGTGCGCCACGACACATCAACGCCTGTGCGGAAGGCGTAGTTGGGGAGCAACTCATAGAGCTCGTCGGTGGCCTTGGGTTCGAGGATGGCTTTGGTGCCTGCTGTGGTATAGGTGGCACAAGCGTTGGCGTGGAACACCTTCAGGTCTTTTTGTCGGGACAACAGGGGATTGGTGTTGCGCTGATAGCCGTAGAGCTGGAAATTGGCTTTGCGGGCTGACTCGCCGATGACGAGGACGACAACGGCTTTCCTGTTGTCGGTGATGCGCCCGTCGGGGAGCTTGATTTCCTCAGCTTGCTCGTCATGATTGAGGCTGGCGATGCGACAGGTGTTCACCAGGTAGGACCAGGGCTGGAGCAGAGCGCCCAGCTCGGTGTCGTGCTGACTGATGAAAAGGGTCTGGTTGATATTCGCCAGGGAGACGAGGACGATGAGGATGAGTGAGGTGACGCTAAAGACTGTGAATCTGCGTACCGTGCTATAGATGACAGGACGGAAAAGGCAATAGAGGGCGGGTAGTACGCCGATGGCGAGAATGGTAATCCACAAAGGTCCGCTGAAGAAGCCGGAGGCCTCGGAATAGCGGGTGTTGAAGACATTCTCGATGGTGGTGGCGTCGATGATCACGCTATAGGTATAGATGAAATAGACGGCGGTGGCGTTGATGACGGCAAGGACGGCTAACAGGATGCGTCCTACGACACGCAAAAGGAAGAGGGTGAGGTAGGTCATCAGGAAATTGACCACCAGCATGAGGACGACAAGGGATGTCAACAGGAAGATGTGTCTCAGGGTGTCTTCGTTGGTATGCGTAGCCACATAGTGAAAGAAGGGCAGGTTATAAAGCAACAGGGTGGCTAGGCTGACAATGCACGAGAAAGCGAACAGAGAACGCGGGCGCCGGAGTTGCTCCCTGCAGGTGGTCAGTAGTTGGATAATTTTCTTCATATTAAACATTGACGCTTATGGAAAAAGGGAATCCGTGAGGTTCCCATTTTTTAAACAGCGGAGCACATACTCCCTTTCTTTGCGGAAGGTGAGGGATTCAAACCCCCGATACCCGAAAGGGGTATACCGGATTTCGAGTCCAGCGCGATCGATCACTCTGCCAACCTTCCAATTAAGCAAGAACCATACGAGCTTGCTCGTTTGGTCGAGCGGGAGAAAGGTAAATGAAATTAACCTTCCTCTTGAAAATCGAATGCAAAGGTAGGTATTATTTCCGAAACTGCCAAACTTTTCTTGAATTCTTTTGAGAAATTCTTTGCCGTGTCATTAAAAAATATGTACCTTTGCAGCATGAAACATACAAGAGAAGATAAGATGGCGGCGTTCGGACGCGTGCTGGATATTCTGGATGAGCTGCGGGAGAAATGTCCGTGGGACAGAAAACAGACGAACGAGAGCCTGAGACCCAACACGATAGAGGAGACTTACGAGTTGTGTGACGCCCTGATAAAAGGTGACGATCACGAGGTGATGAAGGAGTTGGGCGACGTGTTGCTGCATGTGGCTTTCTATGCTAAGATAGGCGAAGAGAAGGAGCAATTTGATATAGCAGATGTTTGTAACTTTCTGAGTGACAAACTGATATTCCGTCATCCTCATGTGTATGGCGAGCAAAAGGCAGAGAGCGTTGAACAGGTGCTGGACAACTGGGAACAGATAAAACAGCGTGAGAAGGATGGCAACAAAACGGTGCTAAGTGGCGTGCCGGCTGCATTGCCTTCGATGATTAAGGCTTATCGCATTCAGGACAAGGCTCGTCATGTGGGCTTCGACTGGGAACAGCGCGAGGACGTATGGGACAAGGTGCGCGAGGAACTGGATGAACTGGAGGCTGAGCTGAAGAAAGATGACCGACAGGCTTCGGAGCAGGAGTTGGGCGATTTCATCTTCTCGGTAATCAATGCGGCAAGGCTGTATAAGCTGAATCCGGACAATGCGCTGGAGATGACAAACCAGAAGTTTATACGTCGGTTTAACTACATAGAACAGCGAAGCCGTGAGATGGGCAAGCCGATGACGGAAATGACGCTGGAGGAAATGGACAAATTATGGAATGAGTCAAAGAATGAAGAAAAGTAGTGTTATAGTGATAGTGCTGACGGCTATCTGGATGATGGCCAGTTGCGGAGTGAAGACCAACCAGGCTCCTTTTGACGATGGAGACTCGGCAGATATAGCCAATGCAGACCCGACGGTTTATGGTGTATGTGGTGAAGGGACGGCAATGAATACATTGCAGTTGTTGACTGACACGGGCGACACGCTGTCGATAGACTTGTCGGATGCACAGGACAAGGATATGGTGAAGGGTGGACTGCAGGTGGGTGACCGCATGGCGGTAGTACCTACGCAGGACAAAACGGCGGCGGTGCTGGTAATCAACCAGGCAACGCTGCTGGGCAACTGGGTGATGCCCAATCCGCTGGACGGCAGTGACGAGGTGGGAATACGTATCAAGGAGGGTGGTATTGCCGAGAGCATATCGCATTCCGACATTGTTTATAAGACGTGGCGACTTGTTCGTGGTCGGCTGGAGCTGATTATGACGCGTGAGACGGGGAGCGGCGAGGATGAAACCCTGTTGTATGACATCGTTAAGCTGGGGCCTGACTCGCTGATGCTGAAGGATGGCGACGAGACGCTGGAGTATAGCAGACCGAAACCTAAGGAGGAATACGGAAAGGATGTTAAACTGGAGGACTCGTCTATTGACGATTTCCAGATATAATAAAAAAGGAGTAGGAGTGGAGCCGTTCAGAGTTCATGTACTGGGATGTGGCAGCGCGCTCCCCACGCTGAAGCACTTTCCCTCGGCACAGGTGGTCGAGGTAAGGGGCAAGTTGTTCCTGATGGACTGTGGCGAGGGTACCCAGATACAGCTGAGACGTTCGCGGCTGAGGTTTACGAAGATTAGTGCGGTGTTTATTTCGCATCTGCATGGTGACCACTGCTTCGGACTGATGGGCATGCTGAGTACCTTCGGACTGCTGGGAAGAACGGCGCGGCTGACGATTTATGCCCCTGGAGAACTGGCTGACATCATGCGGCAGCAGATGACTGTGTTCTGTCACGACTTCGACTATGAGGTGGATTTCCGAGCTGTTGACACCACGCTTCAGCAGGTGATTTACGAAGACCGCTCGCTGACGGTAGAGACCATTCCGCTAGAACATCGGGTGAAGTGTTGTGGTTACTTGTTCCGTGAAAAACCCACGATGGCACATATCCGGCGCGATATGACAGACTTCTACAAGGTTCCGGTGAGCCAGTATAACAATATCAAGGCGGGTGCCGACTGGACAACGGAAGAGGGTGAGGTGGTGCCTAACAGCAAGCTGACGATGCCTGCTGAGGAGCCACGAGCCTATGCCTATTGTAGCGATACGATGTATATCCCCACACTGCATGAGCGGCTGAAGGGGGTGACCACGCTCTATCATGAGAGTACCTACGGCGAGGACAACAGACTGCTGGCAGAGAAATACTATCACTCAACGGCTCGTGATGCGGCAACGGTGGCTCGTGAGGCTGGGGTGAAACAACTCCTGTTAGGGCATTATTCACAACGCTATGAGGACGAGAATGTGCTGCTGAACGAGGCACAGGAAGTGTTTCCAAATAGCGTCCTGACATACGAATCGGGCGTTTTTGACGTGTAAAGGTGCATTTTTCACCTAAAAAATTTGGAAGTTATTAACTTTTTCCGTAATTTTGCATTCGGATATATGTGTATGCGTATGATGAAACGATTAATTGTCTATGCTTTTTCAATGGCAATGCTGATGATTCCAGCTTCGATGCTCAGGGCTTCGGAGATGGCTGATTTTGCCATAGAGCAGCAGGCTATTGACGAGGAAATCTCCATCAGTATCAGTGGTCAGAGTGTGACAGTCAGCGGAGCCCAAGGAGAGACGCTGGAAGTGATATCGCTGACAGGTAAAAAGGTGATGGCGGTGAAGATAGAGTCGCCCGTTCAGCGCATTGAAATAAATGTTCCAAAAGGGTGCTACATACTGAAAATAGGAAAGGTAGTGAGAAAGGTATCGTTGCACTAATCGTCCTCTTGGCAGGCTTGCTGCTTACAGGATGTCAGGGTACGAAATCAACTCATCAAGACATTACAATGGAGGCGTTTTCTGATATGAAGACGCCCGATTTTGTTTTTGATTTGGACGTAATCCACCAACAGCTACGCCAACGGGCAATTGCCGATTCTGCAAAAACAACGGTTTCCAATACCATTCGAAAGTATTATAAGGCGCAGAACGCCTTACTGTGGATAGACAGGACCGGTGTGGACAGCAAGGCTGACACGCTGGTGAAGTGGCTCCATACGGTAGGTGAGCTGGGGATGACAGAGCGCTCGTTCTATGTCGATGAGATAGAACGGGACATGAAACGCTTGCGCACCCTGGATTTTGACGAAAAGAACAGTTTGAATGTGGTGGCTGCCCGATTGGAATATAATCTGACGAAGGCCTTCACCAGCTATGCGGCAGGACAGCGTTTCGGATTTACCAATCCTTATAAGATGCTGAACCAGCAGGACATAGAGAAGGAAGATACTGCTACAGGAAATGTGCTGAAATACAGGCAGTTGTATGACATTCCTATGGAGCAGGTGACGGCTAGTTATTACACCAGCCTGTTGCGTATCATTAGAAACGACAGCGTGGATGTTTGCTTGAACGAGGTACAACCCAAGGGGAAATACTACCTGCAGATGAAGGAAATGCTGAGCAAGGCAACGGGGGAGGAAAGGAAGCGCATTTTGTGTAACATGGAGCGTGGACGCTGGCGACTGCGTAACCCGATTCCCGAAGAAGGCAAGCGCATCGTGGTGAACATTCCGGCATTCCACTTGTATGCGTATAGTTTGGATTCGCTGTTGGATATGAAGGTGGTGTGTGGGAACGCAAAGACAAAGACACCACAGTTGACAAGCAAAATAGAATGGATGGAGGTGAACCCACAATGGGTCATCCCCATGAGCATCATAGAGACGGATGTGGCAAAGCGCGCCGGTGATACGACATATTTTGCCAGGAACCGATATCATATTCTTGACAGGAAAACGAACAAAGAGCTGCCTGTGCCAACGGTGAGCAAGGAGATGCTTCTGTCGGGAAAATACAAGGTGGCTCAAGAGGGGGGTGCCGGCAACTCGCTGGGAAGAATCATCTTCCGTTTTAAGAACAGTTTCCAGGTTTTTCTGCATGACACGTCGAACCCGGGAGCCTTTGAACGTTCACAACGCAGCATGTCGCACGGTTGTGTGCGTGTGGCAAAACCCTTTAACCTGTGCCAATATGTGCTGGGTGACGATGCTGACGAATGGTTATTGGACCGCATCCGTATCTCGATGGGGTTGAATCCAGTTACCGAACAGGGTATCAGCTATCTTCAGGAACATGCGGAAGACAACTTGAAAGAGGGGCATCATAAGTTGGCAGGCTATGTGCCCGTGAAACATGCTACACCTCTTTATATTATATATTACACCCTCTGGACGGATGAAAACGGCATCATGCGCTCGTGGCCTGATGTTTATGGATATGACAAGGTGATGTGGAGTAACTTGATTTCCTATATGAAGTGATGGTACAGGATGAGCAGACGATGACGAGCCTGTTGATGGATCCGAAGACTAGACGGAAAGCCTTCGAACAACTGGTGAAGCAATATAGCGAGCAGCTGTATTGGCAGGTGCGTCGTATCGTGTTGACTCATGACGATGCCAATGATGTGCTGCAGAACGTGTTTCTGAAAGCATGGACGAAGTTGGACAGTTTCCATCAGGACTCCAAAATTTCTACTTGGTTGTACCGTATTGCTCTGAATGAGAGTATTGACTTCATGAGAAAGAAGAAGATTCCGGCAGTGAGCACAGACGATAGTGAAGGACTGGGCAACACACTGATGGCTGATGAGTATTTCAGCGGAAACCAGGCAGAGGCATTGTTGCAGGAGGCTATAGCGCAACTGCCCGATGTGCAAAGGACGGTGTTTAACATGCGCTATTTCGATGAGATGAGATATAGCGAGATTAGCGAGATTCTCCAAACATCAGAAGGATCGCTGAAGGCATCGTATCATATTGCTGTAAAGAAGATATCGGATTTTTTCCATCAACATGATTAAACTTTCATGAAACAGAATCGTCAAAGAAACGTAAAGAAACAAAACAAAGATGATAGAAGAAGAAAAATACCTCAGAGAGACCGTTGGGCAGCGAAATGCTTTCCGCGTGCCCGAGGGTTATTTTGAACATTTTGCTGAGCAAGTGATGCAACAACTGCCTGAAGAGCAGAAGAAATCGCGTTTTGCAACGGTGCGTCCTTTGTTCTATGCTGCTGCCTGCACGGTGGCTGCCTTATTAATGGGTGTTTCATACTACTGGCATCATCAGGAACCGTCTGACGATATGGTGGCAGAAAGCAACTACTACGAAGAAGTGGCTGACTATGCTATGATAGACAACATAGATATCTATGCCTGTCTGGAAGATAACTAAAAAGGGGGTGAAGAGATGAAGAAATACTTGCTGACACTGATTCTGTTGCTTGCAGTTATGGCGGCTGGGGCACAGGATAAGAAGAAATTCTCGCCGGAGAAGTTCAATGAGGCTATGGAGGGATATATCCAGAAGAAAGCCGAACTGACGCAACAGGAAGCAGACAAAGTTTTCCCCTTGCTCCGCGAGATGCACAAGAAGCAACGCGCTATTTATCGCAAGGTGCACGAGATGGCTAAGAACAAGCCTGCTGATGAAGCTGGATGTGTGGCCATGATTGAAGAGTATGACAAGGTGAATATAGAATTGAAGCAGATAGAGAAATGCTATCACAAGAAGATGATGCAGGAAGTATCGGCTTCAAAGGTTTATGAGATTATCAAGGCTGAGTATAAGTTCCATCGCCACTGGATGAAGGGAGCACAACAGCCGAAGGACAAACGGCGCTAAGTGCACAGCGTTCACAGTGTGGACGACGGGAGGTACAGACATAACGCCCGTGAAGCAATAACCAATGATGTGCCCGTGGAATATCTTCCGCGGGTATATTTTTTACCAGTTCCTGTTCGACCTTAAAGGGGGTGTCGGCTGATTTGCTAACCAGTCCGAGCCGATGGCTGACACGAAAGACGTGGGTATCGACAGCCATTGCCGACTTTCCAAAAGCTACACTCTGAATGACATTGGCGGTCTTGCGACCTACACCAGGAAGGTCGAGTAACAGGTTCATGTCAGCAGGAACTTCACCCCGATGCTTCTCTACTAGCATACGAGCCATCTTCACCAGATGTTCTGCTTTGGAATTGGGATAGGAAACGCTACGGATATATTCCAAAATGTCTTCCACATCGGCCTGTGCCATAGAGGCTGCATCAGGATAGTGGCGAAAGAGTTCGGGAGTCACCTGATTGATGCGCTTGTCCGTACACTGGGCACTCAGAATGACTGCCACCAGCAACTGGAAAACACTGCCAAACTCCAGTTCCGTCTGTACCTCAGGCATTTCGCGACGGAAGAACTCCAAGATATATGCGTAGCGTTCCTTTTTATTCATAAGTGTAAGGCGATAAAGCCTTTGTGATTACTGCAACTAAGCGCTTTTGGTTTACTGCAACTGCTCAGCAACGAAGTTAGCCAAAGCCTCACCACGCAGTCCGTGACGCAGAATCTTGCCTTGTTGGTCAACCACAATGGTATGAGGTATGCTGGTAATATTAAACAGCTTTGCGACAGAATTGCCCCAATCATTCTGGTCGCTCATCTGAGGCCAAGCCATATTCAATTGCTTGATAGCGGTCAACCACTCATTCTTGTCATTATCGAGCGAAACACCAACAATACCCAATCCTTTATCTTTGTTCTTGTTGTATAGTTCAATCATAAAGGGTATCTCTTGGCGACAGGGTCCACACCATGAAGCCCAGAAGTCGATAATGGTGATGCGATGCTGGCTAACCTCACTCATAATACTCAATAATGTGCCATCAGGAGCAGGTCGTGAGAAATCGGGAATAGTTGCACCTTCAGCGGTCTTGGCTGATGCCTCCAGTCTTTGTTCCATCACACGAATCTGTTCACGCTTACGCATTTCCTCAGGTAACAACTTGATGAGTCGACTACGTGACTGTATGTCAATCAACTCGTCAGGATAGTAAGTCAGGAGGAAATATCCGAACTCGTTGCGGATATTCTTTTCACAAGTCTTAATGACAATATTGGAGAAGCGCTGGTTCAGTTTGTCTATAGCCTCCATGCCTTTCTGCTGTTCCTCTGGCGTAACGGTGTTGCCGTAGATGTGTTCAGCAATGCGGTTAATCTCCTTGCCGATGGAAATGACGGAGTCGTTCAGCACCTGCCATTCGTCGTTACACTTCGTGCCACCCACACGACTGGCACCTGGAGTTTCTGAAATCTGAACCTTTATCGTGCCTGGCTCAATGAAGAAGGGGGCATTCAACTCGTTGCGCTTGGCACTATATATCATGCAAAAGTGAACGGAATCGACTTCGCCGCTAATGGAGAACTTGCCATCCTCAACGATAAGCGTATCGCTGGGGATGCCTGTCTGGAGGTCAGAGGTCAAAAAGAGGGTGTCGCCTTCAGCGGCTCCCTCTATTGTTCCGTTTACTTGGTAGGATGAAGACTGGCATGCAGTCAGCGCGCCAATAAACAACACACTAAATAATGTATTGGTCAGAGATACTTTCATTGTTGATGACTCTACGGATTGTTTCTGCAAAAAGATCGGCAACGCTAATCTGCTTTACCTTGGCACAGCGCTGAGAGTAGGGGATAGAGTCGGTGAAAACAATCTCCTCCAAGGCTGAATTCTGAACACGCTCGCTAGCAGGACCACTCATCACACAGTGGGAAGCACAAGCACGGACCGTCTTGGCTCCTGCTGATTTCATGATGTCGGCTGCTTTGGTAATGGTGCCTGCGGTATCTACCATATCGTCGATGATGACAACATTCTTGCCTTCCACATCGCCGATAATCTGCATAGTAGATACAACATTGGCACGGGCACGTGTCTTGTTACACAGCACCAATGGACAACCTAGGAATTTGGCATAGGTGTTGGCACGCTTAGAACCACCAACATCAGGTGATGCGATAACAAGGTCTTCAAGTTGCAAGCTCTTCAGGTAGGGCAGGATGACATTCGAAGCATAGAGATGATCAACAGGAACATTGAAGAATCCCTGAATCTGGTCGGCATGAAGATCCATCGTGATGACTCGATCGACACCTGCCACGCTCAGCAGGTCGGCAACCAACTTGGCACCAATAGAGACACGGGGCTTGTCCTTACGATCCTGACGGGCCCATCCGAAATAGGGGATGACGGCATTGATGGTGCGTGCAGAAGCGCGCTTGGCTGCATCCATCATCAGCAACAGCTCCATCAGATTGTCAGAATTGGGAAAGGTGCTCTGTACCAGGAAAACGTCGCGACCACGGATGCTCTCCTCGAATGATACAGCAAACTCGCCGTCAGAGAACTTCGTAATCTGAAGCTCACCTAGCGGACAACCTAAACTTTGGCAGATTTTTTCTGCGAGGTACTTTGTGGCAGTACCCGAAAACACCATGTAATTCTTGTTAGGGTTCATTGTTATATAGTTCTTAACCGATTGCTTTACGTAGTTTACTGAAGTGGTTGATCACTTCCTGATAGTCCAACTCTTGATGAATATTAAAGCGATTCCAGATATCACCACAGATGACAATACCTCCAAAGCCAAGGTCCTTAGCCAGTTTGACATTGTCGAGATTCATACCCCCCAGCGCATAGACATGACGGTCTATGAGTCCGCGACGGGCAGCCTCCTCCAATTGCTGGGGTGTGAACGATGCCTTGCAGTCGGGCTCCGACTGGCTGTCGCCAATATATTTCAGGAATACATAGTCGGCATGACGCTTCGCCTCCTTCAACTGGTCCAGATGGGTGCACGTACGACTGATATGTCCCTTGTAGCCCTGGGGTGCAGGAGATGTCTCGTCTTCAATATGGATGCCTTTCAACTTATACTCTTCTTTCAAGTAGAAGTTGTCATGAACGGTAATTCGCTTATAGTAATCTTCTGACAACAGCGTGAGCAGACGTTCAGAATACATAGGCGATGAGCCCGGCTTGTAAAGGTGCAGATTGTCAAGTCCCTCCTCAAAAAGCGAAGAGAGAATCTTGTCTTCCTCTACGAAGAATGTAGGGCGTGTCATCACTGCCAGTTTCATAGGCAATATCGTCTTTTAGTTGGCTGACTCAAATTCTTTCAAGAAACGAACGTCGTTCTCAGAGAACATACGAAGGTCGCTAACCCTGTATTTCAGGTTGGTAATACGCTCTACACCCATACCGAAGGCATAGCCACTATAGATGCTGGAGTCAATGCCGCATTGTTCCAGGACATTAGGATCAACCATACCGCATCCCAAAATCTCTACCCATCCTGTGTGCTTGCAGAATCCGCATCCCTCGCCACCACAGATGAAGCAGGAGATGTCCATCTCAGCACTAGGCTCCGTGAAGGGGAAATAGCTGGGACGCAGACGGATCTGCGTGTCAGGTCCGAACATCTCACGGGCAAACGACAGCAATACCTGTTTCAGGTCGGTAAAGCTTACGTTCTTGTCGATATACAGTCCTTCTACCTGATGGAAGAAACAGTGGGCACGTGCCGTGATGGCCTCGTTGCGATATACGCGTCCGGGACAGATGACACGGATGGGAGCTGTCAGCTTTCCATCCTCGGTGTGCATGTTTTCCATCACACGAGCCTGGACACTCGAGGTGTGCGAACGCAACAGGATGTTCTTGGTCACATCATTGGGATGCTGACTGATAAAGAATGTGTCTTGCATGTCGCGAGCAGGATGGTCAGCAGCAAAGTTCATCTTGGTGAATACGTGCATATCATCCTCTACCTCAGGACCATCAGCCAACACGAATCCCATACGTGAGAAAATATCGATAATCTCGTTGGTGACAATGGTCAGCGGATGACGAGTTCCTAACTGGACAGGGTAGGGAGTACGCGTAAGATCTATCGCTTCATCACCTGTTTCCTGAGTGGCACACTCCTCACGCAATTGGTTGATGCGCTCGGTGACCAATGTCTTCAGTTCGTTGATTTTCATGCCGACAGTTTTCTTCTGGTCGGCAGCCACGTTACGGAAATCGTTCATCAAAGCCGTAATCTCACCTTTTTTACTCAGGTATTTCAGGCGGAGTTGCTCTACTTCTTCGGCATTTTGAGCACTCAAGTTCTGTACTTCTTTCAGAAGTTCGTCTATCTTGTCAAGTATCATAATCTGTTGTTATGCGTAAATTTTGATGCAAAGGTACAAAAAAAATGAGAAATGAGAAATGAGAAATGAGAAATATTCACTATCTTTGCACAAAATTTTGAGAGATGCATTGAATTCATGCGAATAATGGGACGATATCTGATAGTAATTTGCGCCTTGATCACGCTTTTTTACTCATGTAGTGGCAACAAGACGAAGAACGAAGATGTGAATGTTGCCGACTCTTTGGAATTCCGTGATACGGTAGCTACGGACTCGCTGACGAAAGAAATTAGTGAGACACCAATGCCTAAGGCTGCTGACGAGCTGTTTGATGACTTTATCTTCAACTTTGCAGCCAACAGCCGTTTACAGATGGAACGTGTACACTTTCCTTTGCCCAGCATCAATGGGGAAAAGAAAAAAATGATTTCCAAGGCTCAATGGAAGATGGAATATTTTTTCATGCGCCAAGGGTATTACACGCTTCTCTTCGACAACGAGAAACACATGGAGAGTGTGAAGGATACGGGCATCAGTCATGCCGTAGTGGAGAAAATCTATTTCAATACCCATTCCATTATCCAATATGTCTTCGACCGTCCCCATGGAGCGTGGATGCTGATGGCTATTAATACCATTCCTATAGATAAATCGACTAATGCGTCATTCCTCCATTTCTACCATCAATTCGTTACGGACCCGCAGTTCCAACAGGAGAGCCTGGCTTCAACGGTACATTTTGTGGGACCAGACCCTGACGATGATTTTAGTGTGATGGAAGGCATTATTACTCCCGACACGTGGGAGGCTTTTGCTCCAGAACTGCCCTCCAGAATGATATATAACATCATCTATGGCGCACCGAAAAAGGAATCTGACGCCAAGTTGTTCGTATTGCGAGGAATTGCCAATGGACAAGAGTTGGAGATGACTTTTAAGCGTAAAGAAGGCAAGTGGCTGCTCACTAAGTTGGCAACATAATAATCCCACATACTTCACATGAAAGATTGTAAGAACTATAATCTGTTGAATCATAATACGTTCGGTATTGAGGCGTATTGTCAGCGCTTCCTCGAATATGCCGATGAACAAGAAGCTGTCGAGGTGGCCTCCATTCTCCGCAATGCTTCACTCCCTTATATTATAATAGGTGGAGGCAGTAATTTGCTGCTAACCCGTGATTTTGAGGGAATAGTGGTCCATTCGGCCTGTAAGGGTATTTGTCGTGAAGGCAACACCCTGACGTGTGGAAGTGGCGAGGTGTTTGACGATGTGGTGGCTGAGAGTATCCGCATGGGACTTTATGGTGCCGAGAACCTCTCACTCATTCCTGGCGATGTGGGTGCCAGTGCTGTTCAGAATATCGGCGCTTATGGTGTAGAGGCGAAGGACCTGATTCGTAGTATCCGTGCTGTCGAAATTGCGACGGGGAATGTCTGTATCATAGAAAATGCAGAATGTGAGTATGGCTATCGCCAGAGCCGTTTTAAGCAAGACTGGAAGAATCAATTCCTCATTGTGAGTGTAGAATATGTATTCTCCACCGATTTCCAACCTCATCTGGATTATGGTAATATCCGTGCGGAACTGGAGCGTCAAGGCATCTCAGAGCCTACTGCCGAACAGTTGCGCCAGACTATTATTGATATCCGTAATGCTAAATTGCCCGATCCAAAGGTGTTGGGTAATGCGGGCAGTTTCTTCATGAATCCTGTAGTCTCTCGTCAGCAGTATGAGCAGTTAGCCTCCCAATATCCAGAGATGCCACATTATTATATTGATTCAGAACATGAGAAGATTCCTGCAGGATGGATGATAGATCAGTGTGGATGGAAAGGAAAGTCGCTAGGACGTGCTGGGGTTCACGACAAACAGGCATTGGTTCTTGTCAACAAGGGTGGTGCTACCGGTGCCGAGATTGTGACACTCTGCCAGACCATTCAGCAGGATGTCAAGTTCAAGTTTGGCATAGATATCCACCCCGAAGTTAATGTGATATGATGAAACTGACATTCTTAGGTACTGGGACATCGTGTGGCGTGCCTACTATCGGTTGCCAGTGTAGAACATGTACCAGTAGCGACCCTCACGATAAGCGCTTGCGTTGTTCCGTACTGTTGGAAACGGAGCAAACTCGTTTACTCATAGACTGCGGACCCGATTTCCGGCAACAAATCATGCCTCATCCTTTCCGTCGTATTGATGGTATTTTGATAACTCATGCCCATTATGACCACATGGGAGGAATGGACGATATCCGTCCCTATTGTCAATTTGGTGAAATCAATGTCTATGCCGACCCGATTGCTCGTGAGGGCATGCTCCAGATGCTGCCATATTGTTTTGCAGAGCATCGTTATCCTGGTGTTCCGGCTATCCAGCTGCATGAGATTCTTCCTCACTTCCCGTTTACGATAGGCGATATGGAGATTGTTCCCTTCCAGGTGATGCACCACGATTTGCCCATCTTAGGCTATAGGATAGGTTCTTTGGCTTATATCACGGATATGAAGACCATTGCAGAAGAAGAGATTCCGTATATTCTCGGATGCGACACGCTGGTGGTGAATGCTTTGCGTGAGAAGCCCCATCATTCTCATCAAACGCTCAGCGAGGCAGTTCGGTTCGCCCAACGCATCGGGGCTCGTCAGACCTGGCTCATACATAGTAGCCATGATATTGGACGCCATGCAGAGGTGAATGCCTCGCTGCCTGCCAATATCCAGTTAGCTTACGACGGACAAGTAGTGGAAATATAGACTTTTTGCTACAGGGAACAGGTTATCGTCTAACGACAAAGAATCCGAGGCGGTGGCTTATGTGTTTCTTATGAACTGACTTAATTTGGTAGATACCTTCAGGCAATGTCGAGATATCTATAACGGGTTCGTTCATGCATGTTTTTACCATATTGCCCTGCAGGGTGGTAATCATCAGTGCCTTGGCATCGCTGGGGGCATTGACTCTAAGTTTTCGTCCATCGTTGGGTAACAGACTCGATACGTTGAAGTTCTGGCGATAGGCCGATGCTTCCTGCGCGGCAGGTCCCTCGTTACCATAACGGTCTTGAGCCGTAACGGCGTAATACCATTGTCCTTTGGCTTTGGGGATGGTGATGTAGCTTCTAAGATAACGGGTGGCTATGAGGTTCTCAGCTTTCGTCACGTCAACAGGGTAGGTGGTAGAAGCGTAAATGTTGTAGAGCAGGTAGGGACCGTCGCTTCGGTCTTCTGCCTCTTGCCAGCTTAATTTGTCGCTTTCATGACTCCGTTCCACATTCAATGTCTTCGGACTTGTTGGAACTGTGCTCTGCGCCCAAGTCATGGGGGGCACGAGAGCTGGGTAGCGGTCGTGCCAACGGGCAAAATCGTAGATGCCTTTCACGTTGTCCAAAAGGAATTTGGCACGGAAGTAACAATGACCTAAGCCGATTTCACGCACCACGCTCATCTGTCTCTTTACTTCGTTGATAGGCCAGTTGCGCTCTTTTGGGTGCAGCATATAGACCCCCAGTCCCGAGATGACGTGCCGTCCGAAGGATTGCTCCTTCCAGTCGATGGCAAAGGGATAGAAATTGTTGCCTGAGAAATACATCATTGGATAGAGCTGGTCCATCAGTCCGTCACGCAACCATCCCTGAGCGTCCTGTGCCACTCTGGAACGGGCGTTCCAGCCGTTCGAGCGGAAACGGCTCAAATCATCATATTTTCCGATAGGAGAACAACTGAGTTTCACCCACGGCTTGTGAAGCTTTACCCTGCGGTTGATGGCTTTGACAATGTCGGTGATGTACTCTTTATGCATAGCTCCCCGCCATGTTTCCGGATAGCGGATATAGTCCAAGTGAATACCGTCAACATCGTATTTCCGGGTTATCTCCTCACAGATGTCGGCAATGTAGCTGGCCGTTGTCGGCGACTCTGGATTCATATAGCCCTCGTCACCAATCTTGCGAATCAGCTTGCCATAGCGCTTGCGCAGCTGTTGACATCCGTAGGTGTTCCATTTCCCGACGGGTATGGTCACCACCCATGCATGCAACTCCATTCCCCTGCGATGGCACTCGTCAATGGCAAACTGCAGGGCATCGTATCCGGGACTTTTGCCTGGCTTGCCGGAAAGACATCCGTCCCAGGGCTCTATATCGGAGGGATAAATGGTAGTGGCTCTTACGCGGGTCTGCAATAGTACTGTATTGATGCCAACGGCCTTCAGGCGGTCCAGCATGTCGGTCAGTTGTTGTTTCTGTTTTTCAATGCCCATCCCGTCGTGAGCATACGTGGAAGGCCAGTCAATGCCTCCTATAGTGGTCAGCCAGACGGCTCGTACCTCCCATTTGGGCTGTGCAATTCCTAGAGCGGTGATGCACAAAAATAATATGGATAGAGTATATTTTTTCATTATTGGGTGCAAAGGTACGAAAAAAATGTGTACCTTTGCACGAAGATTTTAAAAAACAATATAAAATGATTTCGTTTACCATTAGCCTTGTGGCTTTAGTTCTGGGCTATTTACTCTACGGACGCTTTATAGAGCGCATTATTGCCCCAGACAACCGTGTAACTCCCGCTGTGGCGAAAGCAGACGGTTTGGATTTTATCGTTCTTCCCAACTGGAAGGTTTTCATGATTCAATTCCTGAATATAGCAGGAACAGGTCCTATCTTCGGTGCCATCATGGGTGCCAAGTTCGGTCCTGTAGCCTATCTGTGGATTGTTTTTGGATGTATATTTGCAGGTGCCACCCACGATTATCTTAGTGGAATGCTCTCTATGCGCAATGATGGTGCAGGCCTGCCGGAACTGATAGGCAAGTATCTGGGTAAGACCACCAAATCCGTCATGCTTGTATTTACCGTGTTGCTGTTGATTATGGTAGGAACTGTGTTTGTTTACAGTCCTGCGGTGATACTGCACACTATGGGTGGCGATACGATGATGTGGGTGGCAATCATCTTTTTCTATTATATCATCGCCACCATGTTGCCTATCGACAAGATTATAGGCAAGGTCTATCCCCTGTTTGCTTTCTCGCTGCTGTTCATGGCAGGTGCGCTCATGGTTTGGCTTTTCCTGCACTGGCCCACAGTGCCCGAGCTATGGAACACCTTCTACAACCTTGGTGCCGCCACCCATCCCGACACATGGAAGGACAATATCTTCCCAGCCCTGTTTATCACGGTGGCCTGTGGTGCCATCTCCGGTTTCCATGCCACTCAGAGTCCTCTCATGGCCCGTTGTGTCAAGAGCGAGCATATGGGTCGCCCCATCTTCTATGGCGCTATGATTACCGAGGGTATCGTAGCCCTCATCTGGGCCACTGTCTCTTCATGGTTCTTCTATGGCAATCCAGCCCCAGGCTACGAACTGATTGAGCAGGCCACAGCAGGCTTCCAGACCTCAGCCCCCGCAGTGGTCAATTTAGTGTGCAACGACTGGTTGGGCGTGGCAGGTGCCATCCTTGCCATGCTGGGTGTGGTAGCCGCGCCAATCACCTCTGGCGACACAGCGTTGCGCTCTGCCCGCCTGATCGTGGCCGAGTGGTTGAAGCTGGACCAGCGCCCCATCCCCAAGCGTCTGATGATCTGTGTGCCCCTGTTTGCATGCTCTATCGCCATGCTGGTATGGCAGATAGAGAATCCCGACGGTTTCAATACCATCTGGCAATACTTTGGCTGGTCTAATCAGGCCCTGTCAGTATTCACTCTGTGGACCATAACAGTCTATCTGGTGCGTGAGAAGAAGCCCTATGTGGTGACCCTCATTCCCGCACTCTTCATGACATTTGTATGTTCTACCTATATCTTCGTGTCCAAGCAGATGCTGGGCATCGGGGAAGCGGGCTATTTCTGCGGCGTTGTCTGTCTTATTATAGCCTGTGTATGGTTCATCGTATGGCTTAGAAAAGAAAGAAACAATCATTAATAACACATTAAATAATTAGTAACTATGAAGAAAATTGCATTGTTCGTAATGGCATTGATGATGTCAGTTGCCGCAAATGCACAGTTTGAGGAAGGTAAGGCATATCTTGGTGCCTCGCTCTCCGGTCTTGACCTTAGCAGTCAGGCCAAGCAGTTCCATTTCGGAATGAATGTCAAGGGCGGTTACCTATTCAAGAAGAACCTCATGGCCATTGGTGAGATTGGCTTCGACCATTGGGAGCGTGATGCCGACCAATTTGCGCTAGGTGCTTCTGTTCGTTATTATTTTGATAAGTACGGATTCTTTGCCGGTGGTGGTCTGAAGTACAAGCATTCCTCCAGCTATAACGATGTTCTGCCGGGAATTCATGGTGGTTATGCTTTCTTCGTGAGCCGTACTGTTACCATCGAACCGGAGTTGTATTTTGACATTTCTACCAAGAGTTCCGACTATATGTGCTATGGATTGCGTGTAGGTGTCGGTGTATATCTTTTCAAGGACGGACGTAAAAACTAAAAAACAGAAAGCTTATGTTAAGTATCGATTTCTACAGGCCCAATTACGAAATGGATGTCAAGGAACTGGTTGACCGACTGATAGACCTCTCATTTGCGGAGGATATCGGTGATGGCGACCACACCACCTTGTGTTGTATTCCAGAAGATGCTATGGGCAAGAGCCATCTGCTCATCAAGGAAGATGGTATATTGGCAGGCGTTGAGGTTGCCAAGGAGGTATTCCGCCGTTTCGATCCCGATTTGAAGGTCGAGGTGCTGATGCCGGACGGCACCCGTGTGAAGAAAGGCGACATTGCCATGATTGTCACGGGCAAGGTGCGCTCCCTGCTACAGACCGAGCGTCTTATGCTGAACATCATGCAGCGCATGAGCGGCATTGCCACCATGACCGATCGTTACGTGCAGCGTCTGAAGGGCACCAAGACCCGTGTGCTCGACACCCGCAAGACCACTCCCGGCATGCGTATGCTCGAGAAGCAGGCTGTCAAGATTGGCGGGGGCTGCAACCATCGTATCGGACTCTTCGATATGATACTGCTCAAGGACAACCACGTTGACTTCGCCGGAGGTATTGTCAACGCCATTGACCGTTGCCATCAATACCTGAAGGAGAAAGGCCTCGACCTGAAGATAGAGATTGAGGTGCGCTCCTTCGACGAGCTTCAGCAGGTGCTCAATCACGGAGGTGTTGACCGTATCATGCTCGACAATTTCTCTGTGCCCGATACAAAGAAGGCTGTCGAAATCATTGCCGGGCGCTATGAGACAGAGTCCAGCGGCGGCATTACGTTCGATACCATCCGCGATTATGCCGAGCAGGGTGTTGACTTCATCTCCGTGGGTGCTTTGACTCACTCGGTGAAGGGACTTGATATGAGCTTTAAGGCATGCTAGTTGATAATTGATAGTTGACAGTTGATAGTTGACAGTTGACAGTTGACAGATGTGAGATGACTGATATGGTGAAAGTACTTGCGTTCTTTTGCGCAATGTTCGTACTGTTGTCTTGTGGAGATGATGAAACTGTCAACTCTCAACTTTCAACTCTCAACTATCAAAGTCCCGTTGACTACGACATCGTGCTCGCCGGCAATTTCGGTGAGCCGCGTCCGTGGCATTTCCACGGCGGCATCGATGTCAAGACGGGCAACCAGGAGGGTAAGAAAATCTACTCCGTTGCCGATGGTTATGTCAGCCATGTCACCGTTAACAAACATGGCTTCGGGAATGCCATCTATGTGGCCCATCCCGACGGGCTTACCAGTGTGTATTGTCACCTGAAGCGCTTTGCCGATGTGTATGAGCAGCAAGTTCCGCGAACCGGACGGCACGACACCCTAGTGGTGCGATTCTCGCCCGACCAGTTTCCCGTGAAGGCAGGCGACCTGATAGCCATCAGTGGCAATACGGGCAATTCCACTGGTCCTCATCTTCATCTGGAACTGCACGACACGCGTACTTGGGTGATGCACGACCCGCTGGAGAAGCTGGGGCGTTTCGTTGCCGACTCCGTTGCTCCGCACGCCCATTCCTTCATGGCGGTTCCTCAAGACGGTGAAGGCGTTTTCAATGGTGGATTCACCAATCAGGTCTTTGGCTTCGGACAACCGGAGGTCAAGAAGCAGCATACCGTATGGACCCTCTCTCGTGAGTTTACCGCATGGGGCAGGGTAGGCTTTGCCCTCTGGGCCAACGACTATAGCGAGAATACCTATAATCATTATGGTGTGCGCCATACGCGTTTGCTTGTTGACGGTCGCGAGGTGTTCCGTTCTGATGTTGACAGCATTCCCGTCAGTTGCCAGCCCGAGGTGAACCTGTGGGGCGACTATCTGCACTGGCGGCGCCATCGCGTGTGGTATATGAAGTCGTATCGCGAACCGGGCATGCGTCTGCCCATCCTGCATACGGGATTCGACCGAGGCATCGTCACTTTCGACGAGGAGCGTCCTTACCGACTGACCTATATCCTCAGCGATTACCGGGGCAATCAGTCCGAATATCATTTTACCGTCCACGGGCGGCGCGATTCACGCGTTACGCCTCGCAGACGGTATATGATGCTTGACCCCTATCTGTTGTACAACCAGATATTGTGGCCCTTGCACGTTCGAAGGTTTATTTGAACAGCGAGTATTCCGGCACTTCCCATGCCAGCGCACTAGCGCCCAGCACGTCACGCTCGTGGTCATTCAGTTCCGTAACCACCAGCTTTATCTTTCCCCGCATGTTGTGGAACACATGTTTCTCAAACGACTCCTGCGTGGGATCAGTCAGCCATTTGCCCGCATGAGCAATGCCACCCGTCAGTATGATAGCCTCCGGATTCACTATCGAGGCGTAGGTGGCCAGTCCGATGCCGAAAATATAGCCCGTACGGCGGAACACCTCGATGGCCAGCACGTCGTTCTTGTCGCAACACTCCTTGATTTTACGGGGCGTCAGTTTCTCTATGTCGCGCATCAGTGAAGGCTTGTCGCTCTCCGCCATCACCTCACGAGCCGTCTGTATGATGCCGTTGGCACCCACATAAGCCTCCAGGCAACCTTCCAGTCCGCAACCGCACTTCCTGCCATGATCCACCACGCAGGTGTGGCCAATCTCGCCGGCATATCCGCTAACACCTTCGTGCGACACGCCATTGGAATAGAAGCAGCTGCCCAGTCCCACACCCATGCAGATGACGATGAAGTTCTTCATGCCATGAGCCGAACCGTATATCTTCTCGCCCAGGGCAGCCACATGCGCGTCATTGCTTATCGCAACGGCAATGCCCATTCTGTCGCGCAACATGGCTTGCAGCGGAATCACACCTTTCCAGGGCAGGTTGGGCGGATTCTCGATACATCCGGATACAATGCTTGCACTCGGACAGCTGATGCCGATGCTGCGGATGGTCTCATATCCCCCGTTAGCCTCCGACAAGTTCACCACCTCTTCCGTGAGGCGGGCTACAAACTCGTTGACGTCAGGATAAAGTAAAGTAGAAAAATTGCTCTGTGCAATGATGTTTCCGCGGATGTCAACAATGGCCAGCGTCGTATGCTCGCTGCTGATGTCGATACCTATCACCTTGCGTTTGATAGTTGTACTCTGCATAGTTTTGGTTTTTTGTTATTCAACTTTCGGGCACAAAGGTAATCATTTGTTATGAAAGTTCCAAATATATTTCATTTTTTTGAACATTCTTTTTAAGCGAAAAGTTTGGGCAGACTTGTTTTTTTTCGTAACTTTGCATCGTCAGACGATGCGAGCCTGCTTTCGCTCGGCAATTCAAACTTGTTTTATTGCCCTCGCTTAACCGCAGACTTGCTACGAAAATAACGAAAAGGAATAGGATTATGGGAAAACTGATGCTTCTGCTATACTTCATTCTTTCTGTATTTCCCGCAGATGCTACAGAGAATCGCCGCCACATACATGTAGTGCGTCGTGGTAGTAAGAATTCTCACAGGGGCGACACGGTGGCAAAGATATGGATAGAAGAGAATGGAAAGAAGAAAATAGAAGTTGCATGGTCGGAACTCAGCGCTGACGAAGAGGCAGAAGTTATAAAGGCTATTGACGAGCATTGGGAGGAGTTGAACAAACTCATTGACGATGTGTTCGCTGGCAAGAAGATAAAGATAAAGAGAATTAAATAAATAGGAGGACAAAAATATGTGCAAGTACAAGGATACAAATTTGGGCATCAAGAAGCTTGACTTTAATGTTAAGCGTGGTGCTATGGCAGCTTACCTGACAGACGGCCGTGAGATTATCGTCCCCATTTCTATGTTTCCTGACATCAAGCAACTGTCAAAGAAGCAGCGTGAAGACTATATGATTATGGACGACCAGTATTTCTCCTTCGAGTCGCTCAGCAAGATTTATTCCGTAAAAGACCTATTGAGGTTATGATTTATTGTGTAATCAGGTAAGCCGATTTGAGACAAGTACTCAAGAGGAACCGCAGTGTTTGCGGTTCTTTTTTTTGCGAAAAACACTAAGAAGAAACACTATGATGATGAAAAACCAAAGGAACGGCGGGCAACCGTCGGGGCGCCGTCTGCGCAAGGACGTGGACGGGCCGATAGATCACGGGACTCATAGATCACGGGACTTTGATCTGATTTGTTATGAAAGTTCCAAATATATTCTATTTTTTTGAACATTCTTTTTAAGCGAAAAGTTTGGGCAGACTTGTTTTTTTTTGTAACTTTGGCCTTGCCGAAGTTTCTCTCGCTCGGGAATAAGAAACATTTTTTTTGTTTTCCTTTGGCTGTTAGGGAAATGTTTCGTATTTTTGCACCCTAAATAAATATTAGGAGGAAATATTATGACCGAAGTACAGCTGAATGCGATGAATACGGAATTATGGCAGAGTATTGGTGCTATAGCCGATAGCGAGCCTCTGATGAGGCGTCTGACTCGCTATGCCAAGAAGTTGGTAAAAGAGAAATCAGATTCCACGCTGATGACCAAAGAGGAGTTCTTTGCAAAAATAGAACGGGCAGAACAGCAACCTGGTAAAAGTTTTGCAAACGTTGAGGAACTCGATAAATTCATTCGCAGTTTATGAGCCAATACAAAGTTATCATTAAGGAAGAGGCTCAGGAGGACCTGAAGAGATTGCTCCGTAGTGAACCAAAGGCGTATAAAAAAGCGCTTCGCTTTATTGGAGAATTATATGAACATCCCAAGACGGGGCTTGGTCATCCTGAGCCACTGAAGGGTAAGCCCGAAGGTCGTTGGAGCCGTGAGATTACCAAGAAGCACAGGCTCATTTATCGCATCTTCGAGACGGAAGTTTATGTTGACGTTCTGGCAGCCTACGGGCATTATGATGACAAATAGTTTCTCCCCTTCCCCCTGACAATGCGTATGTATATATAGGTCTAAGGTCCGCTCGGCCCACAGGGACGCTTTCACAAAGCGAAGCGACTGAAAGAAAGGCCTAAGGTCTAATGTTGACACGTCACTCCCAAGACCATAAACGATGATGAGATGTCATTGGACAGAATGAGATTAATCAAAAATAAACAATAACGAGACATGAGAAAGATTGAGATGAAAAGGATTACAAAAAACAAAATGGAAAAGAATTTCTTTTTCGCGCCGTTGGCCTCGGGGCTGGGCGCAACGCGACGGGCAGCCATGCTGCTGCTTGTGATGATGCTCACGACTGCGACGGCGTGGGCGCAGGATCCGGGGCAGCCGTGGCAGTGTGGAGATAACTTGACATGGGAGTTGACCGATAACACCCTCACCATCAGCGGTTCGGGGGCGATGTATGATTATGACTTAGAGGTGAACCCCACGCCGTGGAGTAGCTATGCGGACCAAATCAATGAGGTCGTCATCGGGAATGGTGTGACGAGCATCGGCAATTTTGCCTTCAGTAAAACAGCTATGACATCGATTAATATCTCCGCCAGCGTGACGAGCATCGGTGTGAGTGCCTTCTTTGAATGCGAGTATCTGACATCTGTCACTTTTGCTGAAGGTTCGCGGTTAGAGAGCATCGGCAATGATGCCTTCGATGATACAGGTCTGACATCGATTGAGATTCCCGCCAGTGTGACGAGCATCGGCGAGGCTGCCTTCTTTGAATGCGAGTATCTGACATCTGTCACTTTTGCTGAAGGTTCGCGGTTAGAGAGCATCGGCAATAATGCCTTCCAGGATTGCTATAATCTGACGTCCATCACCATTCCCGCCAGCGTGACGAGCATCGGTAGAAATGTCTTCCAAAATTGTGACAACTTAGCATCAATAACTGTGGAAGATGGGAATACGGTATTTGACTCTCGCAATGGTTGTAATGCGATTATAGAAAAATCGACCAACACGTTGATTATTGGATGTAAAAACTCCACCATCCCCGCCGGCGTGACGAGCATCGGCGCATGGGCCTTCCTTACTACAGGTCTGACATCGATTGAAATCCCTGCCAGCGTGACGAGCATCGGCACACGTGCCTTCCTGAATTGTCGTAATCTGGCTACTGTCACTGTTTATGCCCCGGAATGCAGTTTAGGCGAGAATGCCTTTGCGAATTGCAACAATTTGGCAAACATCTACGTGTTCAGCGACTTGGTGGACGACTATAAGGCTGCTTGGAGTACCTATGCGGAAAGAATTACGGGAATAACGGGTGGTTATTGCGGCACAACAGATCATGAGACAGACGTGGTATGGGCGTTGACCGGCGAATCCACCAATTACACCCTCACCATCAGCGGAACGGGGGCTATGGCGGATTATAGCAATTCTTCCAAACAGCCATGGAATAGCTATGCGGGGCAAATCCAAGAGGTCGTCATCGGGAATGGAGTGACGAGCATTGGCAATTATACCTTCGCAAAATGCACTGGTCTGACATCGATTAATATCCCTGCCGGCGTGACGAGCATCGGCGATAATGCCTTCTGGAATTGCTCTAATCTGGCTACAGTCACTTTTGCTGAAGATTCACAGTTGGCGACCATCGGTATTAGTGCCTTCAGCACGTGCCGTGGGCTGGCATCGGTTGAAATTCCCGCCAGTGTGACGAGCATCGGCAATAATGCCTTCTCGACCTGCAATGGACTGGGGTCTGTCACTTTTGCAGAAGGTTCGCAGTTGACGAGCATCGGCAATAATGCCTTCCAGTTGTGCTCTAATCTGACGTCCATCACCATCCCTGCCAGCGTGACGAGCATCGGTAGTTATGTCTTCCTAAATTGTAACAACTTAGCATCAATAACTGTGGAAGCAGGGAATACGGTCTATGACTCTCGCAATGGTTGTAATGCGATTATAGAAAAATCGACCAACACGTTGATTATTGGATGTAAAAACTCCACCATCCCCGCCGGCGTGACGAGCATCGGCGCATGGGCCTTCGGTGGTACAGGTCTGACATCGATTGAGATCCCTGCCAGCGTGACGAGCATCGGTGTTTCTGCCTTCTACGGCTGCTCTGTTATGACATCGATTGAGATCCCTGCCAGCGTGACGAGCATCGGTGGGAGTGCCTTCTACGGCTGCTCTGGTCTGACATCGATTGAGATCCCTGCCGGCGTGACGAGCATCAGCGGTATTGCCTTCAGAAATTGCTCTAATCTGGCTACTGTCACTGTTTATGCCCCGTCATGCTCTTTAGGCAAAGATGCCTTTTATGGTTGCGACGAATTGGCAAAAATCTACGTGTTCAGCGACAAAGTAGCATCCTATCAGGCTGCTGAAAACTGGAGTACCTATGCGGGCAAGATTACGGCACTGCCCACCGTCACCACGTCGTATGTAGATGCCACTGGCACACTGCATGAGGGCGTGGAGGCTATCCCGCTGAACAATGTCATGACGACGCTGCCGGCAGGCACCTATGTGGTGAACAGCGACGTGGCCTATATGGGCACCGTGACACTCGGCGGCGACGTCCATCTCATCCTCGCCGACGGCAAGACCATGAACGTCACCACCACTGGCGATGACCACGAAGACTACTGCATCAATGCCCCCGACGGCCAGAGCCTCCACATCTACGGCCAGGCCGAAGGCACCGGCGCCCTCAACGCCCAGACCCAGGGCAACGCCGACGGTGTGATATATATCGAAGACGGCACCCTCGGCATCCACGGCGGCAACGTCACCGCCACCGTCGGCGGCACTCTCGACTACTTGCTGGCAATCTGCGTGTATAGAACCACCGTCGGCGACGCCCTCGTCATCGACCGCGGCACCCTCACCGCCAACGGCAAAAACGGCGACGGCATCTACATCGAGGGCGGCAACGCCCACATCAACGGCGGACAAGTCGCAGCCACCGGCGCATCGGCAGGAATAACCGTATTGGATGCTGTGGTTGACGAATCAACCACCATCCCCGGCATTCTGACCCTCAGCGGCAGCACCCTCACCGCCTCCGGTTTCGATACGTATAGCGGCGAGTCCTATGCCGGCACCCTCGCCGTCGCCGCCGGCCATACCTACACCGACGGCACCAGCCTCTACGACTCCACCACTGAGACCGCCACCCTCGCCGCCCTCGGCGGCAAGACCCTACGACCCGTCACTGGCGTGACACTGACGAAGGAAGACGATAACGTCTCCGCCACATTCAGCGGCTTATCGGAGACAACGGTGAGCATCCCTGTGGATGTCAATGTAACTAGCGTGACCTACAACCGCACATTTACCGAGGGCAAGCCATCCACTGTGATGTTGCCGTTCAACAAAGCTGTCAGCGAAATCGGCGGTGGTAAGTTCTATACCTTCGGCGGTGTGGAGAAAAAGAACAACAAGTGGGAGGCAACGATGAACGAAGTGACGGGCTCGCTGACTGCCAATACGCCGTATCTGTTTGTGCCAACTGGAACGTCGCTCACCTTCACCGGTGGTGCCACACTGAACACCACGGGCGGCGGCAACTGTCTCGCTTCTGATGCTGAAGGATGGGAGTTCCACGGTACATATACTAATAAGGTTTGGAATGAGGTTGTGACCCATGATTACGGTTTCGCTGCCGTCAGTGGCAAGTCTGTTGACGATCAGGACGTAGAGGCTGGTCAGTTCGTTCGCCTCACTACAGGCGCTTCTGCCAAGCCTATGCGCTGCTACCTGTCGTATGTAGGCGGACCGAATCAAGCTCGCGCCCTGACGCGTGGTGCAGCGGCTACGGACGAGGAACTGCCACAGCGCATCATCGTGCGTCTGGTAGGAGCCAACGGCCAGACAACCGGCATCGGAACAATTGACAATGGACAATTGACAATTGACAATTATGCTGACGCTGACGGTTGGTACGACCTGCAGGGCAGAAAGCTCAGCGGCAAGCCCACCAAGAAGGGACTGTATATTAATAATGGTAAAAAGATTGTAATTAAGTAAAGAGAGGATTCAAGCAATGAAAAAGAAAATATACGAAAAGCCTGCGATGCAAGTAGTCATCCTGCAACATCAGGTTCACCTATTGGCTGGTAGCGGTGAAGAACCGACAGATGCCCCTCTGTGGGGTGGTGATATTGATTAAAGGTAATGTTCCTTCAGTCAGAACAATAATTTACAGATAGGAACCGCAAACACTGCGGTTCCTGTTTTTTTGCGCGAGGATTAAAGGTTTTGTGTAAAAAAATTATAAAATCGGAAGGTGTTTGGACATGTTTGTCGATTTTTTTATAACTTTGCGTTCAGAGATTTTAAACATGACAGAAAGGAGAAACGATGAAGAACATGTCAAACGCCAAAAACAGCGAACGGCCTCCGCCGGTGAGCCTCGCAAGCGGCTTGCGAGAGCAAAAAACCCTCTTGACCGGCTCGCAAGCGGCTTACGAGAGTGAAAAACTCTCTTGGTTGGCTCGCAAGCGGCTTGCGAGGGTGAAAAATCCTCTTGACCGGCTCGCAAGCGGCTTGCGAGAGTGAAAAATTCTCTTGACTGGCTCGCAAGTGGCTTGCGAGGGTGAAAAATCCTCTTGGCTAGCTCGCAAGTGGCTTGCGAGCGATATAAGAAAACAATTTAATCAATATAAAACTGAAAATTATGAATATTAATGCTAAACAATTGACGATTTTTGACATCCACAAGATGGACATCACCACTGCGCTCGGTTTCTTCGGACAGATGCAGACAAAGTTTGAAAGCAACGGCACCCTTACTGCTGCTATGGGAAACGTGTGGACTGACTACACCTCTGCACGTCAGGCCTACGACTTTGCCTATGCACAGGCACGTAAATGGGAGCAGACAGAGGATATAGACAATCTGGACAAATTGCGTGATAATGCGCAGTCCGCATTTCTCAATGCCCTGAAGGCAATGCTGGCATCGCCAAATGCTGCAAAGGCACAGGCTGCCAAGTTGCTGACATTTATCCGCGACAAATACTCGCTCGATAATTCAGACGAGTATATGAAGCAGACAACTATGACGGCGCAGTTTATACAGGAAGTTGAGTCTAATACGGATGCTATGGCCGCCCTCACCACTACAGGACTGGACGACTGGTTTACGGACCTAAAGCAGAAGAATGAGGCTTTCCTCGCAAAGATGAATGAGCGCACTGAGGCACAGGCAGGACTGCAGAAGGGTATCGTTCGTGAGAAGCGACTGCTGTGCGAGGCAGCCTATCGCAATGTGGTGAAGCTCGTCAATGCAATGGCTATCTGCGAAGTGCCTGCTGGCTTTGATTTCACTACAGCCTTCAACCTGCTCAACGCTGAAATCGAGCACTATCGTCAGATATTGGCACGCAAAGGCATCAGCACAGGCTCAAATTCTGGCGGTGATGGTGGAACCGGAACAGGTTCCAACGAAAACGAAAACGAAAACCCTGGCGGTGGTGATAACGGCAGTGGCGGCACCAGTGGCGGCGACGAAGGATAAGGCCTTCGGCCAAATGAGAAGTGAGAAATGAGAAATGTAAATGAGAAATGAGTAATCGACGAAGTCGCTTTGACCTCGGTCAAAGAAATGAGAAAGCGGAGTGACCTTTTCGGTCGCTCCGCTTAATTTTACTAGTAATTGTTGGTGATTAGCGAAAATGTTCGTAACTTTGCAATCCAATGAATAACAGGAGATTTTACATGGTGGCCAGACACCGGTTCGGCGTGAGTGGCCAGGCGGATGACTTCGCGCTGATGGGAAACTACGAGCCGTTTGCTTGTACGGACGGCGAGACGGTGTTCGACCTGGCCGTAGCGAGCGGCGATGCGCCGGCATATACCGAGGAAATGCGGCAGGACGACGAGGGGCAGACGATTGTCTGCGGACGGACAGCTGCGGGCGAGACGGTGTTCGAATTTATCTGGGACGGCACGACGGCGGGATGGCTGGTCTGCTGGGCTGACTATACGAAAGGGCGGCTCATCACGACGGGCCGGCATGTGAAGATGGCGATAGACAATGCGCTGATGATAATGTATGCACTGGCCACGGCCGACCGCGGAACGGCACTGTTCCATGCGGCAGTGGTGAGCCATGAAGGCAGGGGATATATGTTCCTAGGCCCGAGCGGCACGGGGAAGAGCACGCACGCTCGGCTGTGGCTGCAGCATGTGGAGGGGGCGCAACTGGTGAACGACGACAACCCCGTGGTACGCATCGGCGAGGACGGCGCTGCTACGGTCTATGGCTCGCCGTGGAGCGGCAAGACGCCGTGCTATCGCAACGTGCACTATCCGCTGGGCGCTATCGTACTGCTGAGTCAGGCTCCCTACAACAAGATTGAGCGGCTGGGCGGCATCCATGCATACGTGGCACTGATGGAGAGCATCAGCGGCAAGCGGTGGGACAGGCGCATAGCCGACGGGCTGCACAGCACGGAGAATGCGCTGGCATCGACCGTCGCCATGTGGCACCTGGAATGTTTGCCAGACGAAGCTGCCGCGAGAGTGTGCTGGGGAAAGGTAAAAATGAAAAGTGAAAAGTGAAAAATTTGCTACCGCATTATATAAAGTGAAAAATTTGCTACCGCATGGGAAGTGACAACGAGATTATCGAGGAAGCCATCCGGCTGGTGAGGGATGGGGTGGACGTGACGCTGCCCGTCAACGGCAACAGCATGCTGCCGTTTATCATCGGGGGCAGGGAGAGCGTCATCCTGCATGCGCCGGGAGTCATTGACGTAGGCGACGTGGTGCTGGCATGGGTGGACGACTGCCGGTATGTGGTGCACCGCATCATACGCATCGACGGCGACCGCGTGACGCTGATGGGCGACGGCAACGTGGTGGGCACGGAGCATTGTCTGATAGATGACGTGAAGGCCCGTGTGACGCATGTGGTGGATGCGAAGGAACGTACACATTATATATATAATAAAGGGCGGCGGCGGGCGGCAAAGGTGTGGTACTGGCTGCGCCCCGTCAGAAGGTATTTACTAGCAATTTACAGACGATTATGAGAATCAAGGAAGGATTTGTGCTGCGCGAAGTGTGCGGCGAACGTGTGATAGTTGGCGAGGGCCTCAGTGCCATCAACTTCGGAAAACTGCTGGCACTGAACGAGACGGCTGCATGGCTGTGGAAACAGGCGCAGGACATGGGCGACTTCACCATCGAGGCACTGGCCGAAAAGCTCTGCGAGGAATATGACGTGACGCCGGACGTGGCCAAGGCCGACGTGGAACAGATGGTCACCGAATGGCAGAATGCCGGCGTACTGGAATAATAATTATCCATTATCAATGAACTACGTTTTGTGGCTGTGGCGTAACTCCATTGGCATCCGCTGGAATACGGCGGTGCGCATCGTGACAGGCATCGGGCAGGTTGTGCTCGGCCTGCTGATGGTATGGCTCAGCCGCCGGTTCATCGACGAGACCATCAGCACGGGCTCGACCGACGATGTGCTGAAGATGGTCTGCTGGCTGGTGATGACCGTCGTGGGCGGCGTGGTACTGCGACAGGTAGGCTACTGGCTGACCACCTCGGCCAGTGTCCGCCAGACCAACACCCTGCGGCTGCGCATCTTCAGCAGCCTGTTCCGCCGACAGCTCTACGACGGCGACGCGCTGCACTCGGGCGATGTCACGTCGCGACTGGCCAAGGACATCGATCAGGTGAGCACGGTATGCACCGAAACGCTGCCCCAGATGGTGATTACCGCCATACAGCTCTGCGGGGCCTTCCTGCTGATGCAGTGGTTCGACGCACGGCTGGCATGGGCATTGCTGCTGCTGACACCGATGGCCATCGCCTTCGGAAAACTGATTGCCCGCAGGCTGCGCCAGATGACACTGGACATCCGACAGGACGAGAGCCGCATACAGATGCAGGTGCAGGAGGGCATGGAGCATAACGCCGTGCTGCGATCGCTGGGTTCGGAGCAGTGGGTGACCGACCGCCTCGACTCGATGCAGCAACGGCTGCGCGGCAACATGATGCGGCGCATGCGGTTCACCGTCATTACACGGCTCATCATGGGATGCGCCTTCGGGCTGGGCTATCTGCTGGCCTTCGTGTGGGGCGGCATCGGACTGCGCAATGGCACCATCACCTTCGGCGTCATGACATCGTTCCTGCAACTGGTCGGCATGATTCAGCACCCCATACTGCAACTGCTGAACATGGTGCCCGGAGTGATACATGCCACGGCGAGCATTGACAGACTTGAGGAATTGGAAAGTGAAAAAGGAAAAGTGGATAGTGAAAAGGGAACAGTGAAAAGTGAAAAATTTGCTACCGCTAAGATGGACAATGGTCGTGAGGGCGCCGCTAAGATGGGCAAAACTATCCGCTTCGACAACGTCAGTTTCCGCTACGCTCAGGGCGACCGCGAGATTCTGTCGCACTTCACACATGAATTCCGCCCCGGCTCGAAAACCGCCATCATGGGCGAGACGGGCATCGGAAAGACCACGCTGTTCCGAATGATTCTCGGATTCATCGAACCAGCGGAAGGCCACGTGGAAGTGGGCGGCGAGCTGTGTTTCGTGCCACAGGGCAACACGCTGATGAGCGGCACCATCCGCTACAACCTGCAACTGGCCAAGCCCGACGCCACCGACGACGAGATGCGCGAGGCGCTGCACACGGCTTGTGCCGACTTCGTCTTTGAACTGCCCTACGGATTAGGCACCGAACTGGGTGAGCGCGGCAGCGGACTCAGCGAGGGGCAGGCGCAGCGCATAGCCATAGCACGAGGACTGCTGCACGGCGGCGACATCCTGCTGCTCGACGAGATCAGCAGCTCGCTCGACGAACCCACCGAGCGCGAAATGTATCACCGACTCTTTACGGCATACCCCACAAAAACAATGCTTTTCATAACGCATCGCACCACCGTCAGCGACATGTGCGATGAGGTGGTGCGACTCTGAAAACGGCTTTTTGTCGCCGCAAGCTGTTTACTTCAAGCTTTTTACTTTAGGTTCTTGGCGAAAAACGCTGCCAGCGTGTCCCAAGGAATCATGTTCTTGGGCTGACCCTGGTCGGCTTTTTCCTCGTAACCACCATCATACAGGTCGCAGTGAGAGGCGTCGGGGATGATGAGTAGCTGCTTGTTCTCGGGGTTGGGGTTGGGCTCGCCCACAAACTTGTAACCCTCGGCACGGCCTTCCACCATATAGTGATAGGCTGCCTCGCCAAAGTAACGCGAGTGGGCATCGGCACCGTGCATCACGAGAACGGCCGAGCGGATTTCGTTGATGTAGTAGAGGAAACGGCTGTTGGCGTATGCTTGAGTTCCAATGACGCGCCAACCGTCGTTCGAGTTGCCGGAACGCTTGTGATAGCCGCGCGGCGTCTTATAATAGTCGAAGTAGTCGTGCACGAAGTTGGGAGCCTGTGGGGGAACGGTGTCCAGCACACCTCCAGCCATCGCGTTGGGGTCGGCGAGGCGCTGCTTAGAAAGGCTCTCGCGGTTTCTGTGGCGCCACTGCTCGTTGTCGAACGCATCGTTGTAGTCGTTACCGCTGACACGCGTCATGTCGTACATCGTCGAGGCTACCGTCGCCTTGATGCGCGTGTCGGCAGCGGCAGCATTCAGTGCAATGCCTCCCCAACCGCAGATGCCGATGATGCCAATACGTTCGGCATCTACATTGTCCTGCTTCGACAGAAAATCGACGGCGGCCATGAAGTCCTCGGTATTGATGTCGGGCGATGCCGTGCGACGCGGTTCACCACTGCTCTCACCCGTATAGGAAGGGTCGAAGGCCAGCGCCACGAAACCACGCTCCGCCATCTTCATGGCATAGAGTCCACTGCACTGCTCCTTCACGGCTCCGAAAGGACCGGATACAGCAATAGCAGCCAACTTTTCACTTTTCACTTTTCCCTTTTCACTTGCCGCAGGCGTATAGAGGTCTGCCGCCAGCGTCAGTCCATACTGTGTCTTAAATGTCACCTTCTTGTGGTTCACCTTTTCGCTCAGCGGGAACACCTTGTCCCACTCCTGAGTCAATTCCAACTTCTCGTCCATATCGTTATCAGTAGTTTGTTTGTTACTGTTTGTGCAACCTGCCAGCATTCCGACCAGCACCATTGCAGCTAAAAATGTTCGTTTCATGTTGCTTGTTAATTGATAGTTCAAACCTCTCAGCCGTGAGCGGTGCTACTTCAGATTTACCAACTCATACTTCTTGGATCCAAGGCCAATCTGGGCTGCATGGTCGATAGTGTGTGTGCCATGCTGCTTGTCTATGCGCTTCAGCAAATCGGTAGGGTCGTTCTTGGCTGTCACCTTCTGTTGGTTGATGATGTCGATGCAGGCCTGGTCGAGCGCTACAGGGTCAGTAGAGGCGAGGATGCCATAGTCCTCCAGTTTTACGGGCTCGGGATGATCCACGCAGTCGCAGTCTATTGACATGTTGTTCATGACACTGATGTAGATGATGCCCTGCTTCTTGTTGAAGTAGTTCACCACAGCTTGCGCGGCAGCTGCCATACTTTCGAGGAATCCGTCCTGATCACCGATGAACTCTGGTGTCCACAACTTGCCCATATCCAGTTTCTCCATCTTGCCGGCCGAGTGGATGTAAGCCTTGCCGTTCTGACTGGCACAGCCGATGGAGAGATTCTTCAACGCACCACCGTAGCCACCCATAGGATGACCCTTGAAGTGGTTGAGGGCAATCATGAAATCGTAGTTGGCCATGTGTCCGCCTACGATGTCATACTTGATGTGCGACTGGTCTTTCACGGGAATGCGTATCTCGTCGTATTCGTCCATGATATCTACAGGGAAATACTTTGTGAAGCCGTGACGCTCGATTACCTTCCAATGGTTGGCTGAAGAGTTGCGGTCATCCTGCTCGTTTCCTGCACCACTGCTGTAGGCGGTGTTACATTCTACGATGGTGCCGTCCACCTCCCATATCAGGTTTTTCACCAGTTCTGGTTTCAGGTAGTTGGGATTGCTGCCTTCGCCAGTACTCATCTTAACGGCCACGCGTCCCTTAGCGGGAACACCCAAGGCTTTATAGATTCTCACCAACGACTCAGGACTGATTTCTCTTGTCAGATACACCTTTGACTGTGCGAAGGCAGCTGCCGATGCCACCAGCATCAATGCAACAATTGTTAATGTCTTCTTCATATCTTATGCCTTTATATGTTTATATTCTTAGGTGCTATTTTGAGAGAGCATCGTACTGTTCGTTACTAACAGCCTCACACCACTCGTTTGAGGCGTCTTCCTGTACGTCCTTATGATACGTCAGGTGCTGGAACCAAGAGTCCTTCTGGGCTCCATGCCAGTGCTTCACCTCAGCCGGGATGGCGATGACGGTGCCGGGAGTCATCTCGATAGGAGCCTTGCCCCATTCCTGATACCAACCGCGACCTGCAACGCAAATCAATACCTGCACCTGCTTGTGGTGGATGTGCCAGTTGTTACGGCAACCAGGCTCGAAGGTGACATTTATCACACCACCGCCGACATCAGCCAGATAGCTCTGACCAATGAAGTACTTGCCGTAAGGATTTGGTTCGCCCTTGGGCCATTTGGTGTCCAGGGTGTAGCCCTCGTTACAGAGCCATGCCGAGAGTTCATCCACCAGCTGCTTCGAGTTACCCATATTTACGGCACCCTGCTTGTGGGCAGCGAGTTGTGGAACAACGCCTTCCAAACCGCTCAGGGCAGCTACGGTGACTATCTCGCGGTCGGCAGCAGAAAGTTGGTCGCCAGCGAAGATGTCACCGAAGAGATGTGACTTCAGATAGTAGTCATCCTGCGGGCAGAACTCGTAGTTGAAGGGCTTTCCTGAGAGCTGCGTCTGGTTCTTGGTACCCAGTTCGTAGGCCTTCTTGGCATCGTCCCACTCAGCAGGACGTGTCCAAGGCTTGCCTTCCTGCCAATTCGCCTGCTTGCTTTCCAAGACCTTACTCAATACTCCGAGTGCATTCAGGCTTCGTGGGAAACCTGTGTAGGCATAGAGTTGCGAGAAAGCCTCTTTCAGCTCGTTGATGGTTACACCATTGTCGAGTGCCATACGCACGGCAGGCTCCAAACGGTTCATATCTCCCTGTGCCATTAGGCAGGCACATGCTGCCAATCCCTTTTGACGCTCCGTCAGCGTCATTCCAGACGTGCCGTCGCCTACCCGTTGCCTTTGTGCATTTACTGTTACCATAGTCATCATCATGATTAATAGAGCAAAAAATAATCTTCTCATATATAAAGACCTTTTCATTCTTCTCTACTTTCTATATTATACATTTTCTCCTAATTCAAATGCCTTTTGGAGTTTGGGATTACCCACTATCTCGCGAGCTTCGTTCACGCCTCCGCAGAATAGTGTGCCAGCCATGCGTGACTTAGGATAGCAATCCACCCATCCTTTCAGGCCTGCTTCTGCTCTCGTCGAAGTGTCGTCTTCGTCTTCTGCTGCCGTTGACAGCATATAGACATCGCGGAACTGATAATCCTGTTCGTACATACCGTTCATGCGGTCTATGAGGGTCTTCATCTGTCCGCTCATCTCATAATAGTAAATAGGTGTAGCCCAACATACTACATCGGCCTCCAGTACCTTTGCCATGATGTCGTTCACATCGTCGTTGATGACACAGCGACCCAGCTTTTGGCAACCAAAGCAGCCTTTGCAAAACTGTATATTCTTACCTACAAGAGAAATCTTCTCTACTTCGTTTCCGGCAGCCTTTGCTCCTTCAACGAACTTGTCTGCTAACATGTCGCTGTTTGAGCCGTGACGCAGACTTGTGGAAATAACTATAACTTTTTTCATTGTTTTCTAATTATCTTTTTACCGTTTTGAATTATGATTCCTTTATGTCCGGCTTGAGCCAATGTGCCTTGCAGAGTATAGCAACTTTTATCTTTTAACTTGTCACTCTTAACAGTATTGATGCCTGTAGTCTCTGCAAGCGATAGCGTAACACTGATGTTGTTTTGGCCAGCTTTGAGAAAAGTGCGTAGTTCACTCTCTGACAGTCCGTCGATATGTCCTAAACGTGTATAGCTCCAAGAGTTTGAATCGTAGAAGATGCAGATGTTGCTGCCGTTATAAAGCACGACATCTCCGGGCTGGGCTGTCATCTGCTCGTTTTTCGTTGTCAGTGATTGACCCAATGAGCCCCAAATCTCGAAATTGTTGTCGTTGAGCGTTACCGTGATGGGCGCGTTCTGAAGTGCAGCAACCAACTCTTGTGTTGCAGTATTGTTCACCAGTGTCACGCTCTGCGTCTGTCCACCGATAGTGATATACATCTTATCCATAGTAGTTTGTGCTTTATCGAAATTAAGCGTCTTGAGCCAGTCTTCAATCAGCGAGGCACGATTCCCGTGGTTGCTGGCGTTAATCCACAAAGCTTCACCCATCCACGTGACATGAGGCAATAACCTCTCGGCATCATTTACCACATCGTTGATACCGCTGCTGGCACTCGACACAATCATGCCGACGTGCTTCCCTGCCATCTGAGAGGCACTCTGAAACAGGTAAGACTGCATGATGGCAGCCATCTGACTCCACCACAACGGGGTGACAATGATGATGTTCTGGTAGTCGCTGAGCGATGTCGTTACAGGGTCGATGGCTGGGTAACTGCTGGCATTGTTGGGATTAGCCTTGATGGCATTCAGCAACTGTGTACCCAAGGCATATTTGTTCGCCTCGTACTTCAGTCCCTTCTCAGCAGGCTGAATCTCCAGCACGTCGGCCTCAATCTGACTGGTCAGTGTGTTTACTATCTCGCGGCAGTTGCCTGTGTAACTATAGTACACTACAAGTGTCTTTGCTGTTGTTTCTGTGCTTAGTAATGTAAGCATGGCGCAAACGAAAAACAATATTCTTTTCATCGTTATCATTATTTTTTTGTTTTAAGTTTCTGGATGCAAAGGTACGCACATTATATTATATATGTGTTACACAAATTGGCTGATTATATACCAATTTCGCAGAAAGTGCTAAAAAAGTACCAATTTTCTACCATTATTAGATTATTTTATGTATCTTTGTTCCCGATATGAGGAATATTTTGAAGGTTGATTGTCCTAACGACTATGCTCGTTTTGTGGATGCACCAGTGTTGCACCCATTAATCAGCATCATTCATTATGACGAGCTGGCGCCTTTCCGTCATAGTCTGAACAACTATGGCGTGTATGGGTTGTTTATTCAGCGACAGTTTCCTTTTAATCTCTCCTACGGCATGCGGAAACTGCAGGTGAGCGATGGTTCCATCATTGCAGTCGAGCCAGGACAGATAGGCGGTTTGGAGGACAATGGCGAGCGTATCTCGTTGTGTGGTTGGGTATTGCTGTGGTCGCCAGAACTGTTGCACGGCACTGAACTGGAACGCCAGATAGACCGCTATCAGTTCTTTTCGTATTTCTTTGATGGTTCGCTGCGCATGGAGCCTGATGAATGGCTTTGCATCACGCAGTTGCTTACCCAGATGCGACAAGAGCTTCAGACACATGAGGATTCCCCTGCACTCCGAAGTGTACTGCTGGGATATCTGCGCCTGATATTGGAATACTGCAACCGCATCTACCAGCGCCAGCTGTCCGAAGAGGATAGGGGAGAGACGGACCTGCTGAAGCGCTTTCATAATCTGCTTCAAACCTATTTTCGTGAGAACCGTCAGCTGACGCAAGGCTTGCCCACCGTTGCGTGGTGTGCCTCAGAGCTGGCCTACTCGCCTCGTTATTTTGGTGATATTGTCCGCAAGGCCACTGGCGGCACGGCCATCGGCTACATCCACAATTACATCATCAATCAGGCGAAAAGTCTGCTGATGCAAGGTCATAACATCAGCGAGACTTCCCGCCTGTTGGGTTTCGACTTCCCCCATCATTTCACCCGCCTCTTCAAGCGTATTACAGGGCTCACCCCCAGTAAGTTTGTGGGAAAGTAATCAGCCGTAATTCTGTATCAGGTACTTCACTCGTCTCTCCGATTTTCACCTTTTATACTCCTTAGGTGTCATGCCGGTGAGGCGACGGAAGTATTTGGAAAAGAACGAGGGATTGGTAAAGTGCATCTCCTCCGAAATCTGCGCTGCCGGCTTGTCCGTGTGGCGCAGTTCTATTTTGATGCGTGTGATGAGGGCACGGTCTATCCAGTCTTTGGCGGTGGTGCCGCTGGTTTGGCGGAT